>CAXXSX010000001.1:0-1089542 GCA_963677165.2 Victivallales bacterium
CCTCTCCCTGGTCACGGATGCCTGGCAACCGCAAGTGAACGGCGTGGTCACCACCCTGTCGCAACTGGTCGCCCACCTTCGCCAGCAAGGCATAGAAGTCGACGTCATCCACCCCAACGATTACGATTGCGTGCCCTTACCGACCTACCCGGAAATTCCGTTGGTTTGGCGCGCGCACGGATTGGAAAAACGCCTGCTAGACTTCCAACCCAATGCCATCCACATCGCCACCGAAGGCGCTTTAGGCTGGAAGGCACGCCGCATTGCACGCAAACACGGTTTGCCTTTTACCACGGCGTATCACACCAAGTACCCGGAATACATTCACGAACGCTTTCCGGTGCCGACGGACTGGGTGTATAAAATCATGCGCCGCTTTCACACCCCGGCGCAAAACACCTTTGTTCCGGGCGAATCCATTTTAACGGAGTTGCAAAACCGTCATTTTCAGCACGTAGTGCTGATGACGCGCGGCGTGGATACCGAAATATTCAACCCAACCCGCGCCCGGACTTCCAAAGACGACACACCGATGTACCTCTACGTCGGACGCATTGCGCCGGAAAAAAACCTCGCCGCTTTTTTGGATTTAGAGTTGCCCGGCCGCAAGGTGGTGGTCGGCAAAGGGCCGGACTTGGAAAAACTCCAGCAGACCTACCCCGACGTTGATTTTACCGGCCCCAAGTACGGTACGGAACTGGCGCAATACTACGCCTCGGCCACGGTGTTCGTGTTCCCCTCCCTGACCGATACCTTCGGCGTGGTCAATCTGGAAGCTATTGCGTGCGGCACGCCGGTGGCGGCCTTTCCGGTCACCGGTCCCAAAGACATCATTACCGAAGGCGTCAACGGCGTGCTGAGCTGGGATTTGAAAACGGCCATCGAGCAAGCCATGCAACTGAAGCAAGATCCAAACAAGATCGCGCAATCCATTCCACAGTACACCTGGCAAGGCGCCGCGCAGCAGTTCGTCGACCATCTGGCGTTCATTGAACAGGTCGATTCCCGCCAACCGGCAGACAAGGCCGTTAAAATCTCTTAAAATACCGATAAGCTGTTACACAAAACCGTTTATCGAGGGAAATACCGTGCCGAAAAATAAAGCTTTATTGTTATTGGTCATCGCCTGGTTGATGGGCTTGATCGGTCTTGTGATGGGGTTGGTATTCGATTCTTTATGGTTTGCCCGCTTCGGCAGTTTGGTGGTGCTGTTTTCCGTGATGAGCGAATTCAGCTTGCTTCAGGTGGAGTTGCGGACCCTTTACGGCCGCTTGGACCAAATCGATGCGGAAGACGACATTCCCGACCTCAGTCCCTCGAAATGGCACCGTAAAAAATTCCGCATGACCCATGTCACCATTATTATCGGCACCCTGATCTGGGGTTTCGGCGATTTAATGCTGCCACCATATTGAATCACGCCTCACACCCCGGCCATCGAATCCTCAAATCCGCCAGGCCTGGCGTGTTTTACAAGAAGAACCACCGTCACATCAAACCGTCATAAAGGCTTCAATAAGCTGTCATCCTACAATTGAAGGCGCTTTTTAGAATAAAACCTTTCATCCAAACAAAACCATAAGGAACAACGATGAAGGTCTGCCTTTTTACCGATACGCTCGGAGATTTAAACGGCGTCTCGCGCTTTATTCAAGACATGGGCGAACAAGCCGCACAGCACTCCGACGAAGACTTTGACCTGCAAATCGTCACCGCCACCGCCAAACCCATTCCCGATACGCCCTACATCCATAACCTGCCCTGCCGTTTTCGCCTACCGATGCCGTTTTATCAGGAGTTGGATTTGGTGTATCCGAATACCCGCGCCATCCGCCATTTTCTGGAAAGCTATCAACCGGATCATGTCCACATTTCCACCCCCGGTCCATTCGGATGGGCGGCCAAACGTCAGGCGGAAAAGCTGGGACTGCCGTTGTTCGGCACCTACCACACCGACTTTCCGGCTTATCTGTACGACCTAACCCGTTCCCATTGGGTGAAAAAACAAACCGACAACACCATGGCCAAATTCTACCGTTCCTTCCAGCATGTTTTCGCTCGCTCGGATGCCTATCTCGGCATTATGCAGCAGGATTTGAAACTACCGAGAGAACACATTTCCACGCTATTCCCCGGCACCAATCTGGCTAAATTCCACCCCAAACACCAACGCCGCCAGGTCTGGTCGGATTTCGACTTGGAGCCACAGCGCTTAAAGGTGTTGTATGTCGGCCGAATCAATATCGAAAAGAACGTGCCATTCCTGCTGGAAACCTGGCAAGCGTTGTTGGCGGAATTCCCCGACCTGCCGGCCGACTTGATTCTGGTTGGCGAAGGGCGGTTCCGTAAATGGGCGCCGAAAATGAAACCGCATCACATCCATTTCCTCGGACCGATTCGCAACGTACAAACGCTTTCCGAACTCTATGCTTCCTCGGATTTGTTCGTCTTCCCGTCCGTCACCGACACTTTAGGGCAGGTCATTATGGAAGCGCAGGCCAGCGGCTTGGGCTGCTTGGTTTCGAATGTCGGCGGCCCGCAAACGCTGATCGACCCGAACCAAACCGGTCAAGTGCTTGAAGCCAACCACTTGGACACCTGGAAAAACGCCTTACACGAAGCTTTGACGAAGGATGACATTCGTCGTCAATGGGCACAGAATAGTCGACCGAATATCGAGCAATATGATATTGTTAAATCTTTCCGACAATTTCGAGCGACACACCTGACAAGCGAGGTCTGATACCGAGCCGAGCTTGCAGCACTTTAACCAAACAATTATGCCCCGACCGTTAAAATCCCCGCAACACAAAAACCAACTGAAAGGCGAAGCCTACAGTCTGGCGCTGTCCATTCTGGAAGCGCATTTTCCGATTTTCGCATTTTTCACTGTCGCCGCGCTCGGTGCTTTGCACGCCTATTTTTACAGTTTGCTGGTGGCGACGGTCGTGCTCATCATCTGGTTTCTGGCAAGGGGCAAACGGCACGAACTCAAGCGCACCGAGGCGTATAAAAACCTAGCATTGACCAGCCTGTTTCTCACCACCCTGTTCGCATTGGTATTTCTGGCGTTGCAAACCACCTCACCGAGCCATGTGGCCATTATTCTGTTCCTGCAAGTCTTGTTCAGCTACCTGTTTCTCGGCCGCCGCCCGGGCGAAACCCTGGACCGCACGCACCTGATCGGCGTCATACTCATGACCGGCGGGGCCATGATCGTGCTGTTCCCGGATAAATTCACCCTGGTCCTCGGCGACGGTTTGGCTTTGCTGGCCGCGGCTATCGCGCCGATTGCCAATTTTTTCCAGAAACGCGCCCGCGCTCAGGTCTCTTCGGAAACCATCCTGATGACGCGCAGCCTCATCGCCCTGCCGTTCGTCTACCTTTTGGCCGTGACCTTCGAAACCACGCCCAGCTGGGAAGCAATTGAAGCGCAATGGCTCTGGCTGTTCCTGACCGGTTTTCTGGTGTTTTTCATTTCGAAAATCTTCTGGGTGGAGGCCTTGCACCTTTTGCCCATCACCAAAGTGAATGCGCTGTTTGCCTTCTCGCCGCTGCTCACTCTGGTGTTGGCGTATTTTTACCTGAACGAAGTCCCGACCTGGTCGCAAATTCTCGGCGCTCTGCCCATTATTATCGGTAGCTATTTCATTACTCAGAAGCCCAAATCACAAACGCTTGGCTAATAAGAAAATAGCCAGGCCTGGCTGTTTTTCGCTAAGTAGAAGTGCTACACTTGCTATAAATGAATTTACCGTTAAAATAAGAATCATTATTACTTGAAAGAGATGCACCTTATGAAAAAAACACTTTGGACATTATTGCTGGTTTTCGGTTTGAGCGGTTGCTCCACGGTTCAGGTCAGTGACGATTACGATACCGGCACGGATTTCAGTCAGCTGAAAACCTATAACTGGTTACCGGCTGGCGACCAGGTCAAACCCACCGCGGAAGAGTTCGAAAAGAAAAACCCGCTCATCGCGGAACGCATTCAAAAAGCCGTCTTGGCCAACATGAACGCCAAAGGCTATCAGTTCGTGTCCGAAAAACCGAATGCCTACATCACCTACCATGTCGGCGTCAGCTCTAAAATCCGTTCCACACCGGTCACCACATCGATTGGCTTTGGTACCGGCTTTTACGGTGGCTACGGCGGTTTAGGCGTGCAAACCGGTTCCGATATCGAAGAGTATCAACAAGGTAAAGTGGTGTTGGACATTCTGGACAGCAACAAAAAATTGGTCTGGCGCGGCATCAGCACCTCGGATGTCGACCAACATGCCGACCCGAAAGAAATCACCGAACAGGTGAATGAAATCGTACAAAAGCTGCTGGCGCAATATCCGCCGAAAAAAGCCAAATAAGCCCTCACGCTTATTGCCAATAAAAAAGCCGTTCTTTGGAACGGCTTTTTTTATGCCTGAGATTCCATTCCAGGCAATGGTGTCAACTGACGCTTATTCGTTTTCGGCCAGGTACGACTCGTAATCACCGTGATAGATTTCCACGCCATCCGGCTTCATCACCATCAATCGCGTCGCCAGAGAGGAAACAAATTCACGGTCGTGCGACACGAAAATGACGGTGCCTTCGAACTCTTCCAACGCTTGGTTCAAAGACTCGATGGACTCCATATCCAGGTGGTTGGTCGGTTCGTCCATAATCAGAATATTCGGTTTCTGCAACATCAGTTTACCGAACAGCATCCGCCCTTGCTCCCCACCGGACAGCACCTTCACCGACTTATCGATTTCCTTTTGGGAAAACAGCATCTTACCCAATACCGAACGTACGGCCTGCTCATCGTCTTCCGGCTGCTTCCATTGCGACATCCAGTCCAACAAATTCAAATCTTCTTCAAATTCGTGCGCATGATCCTGTGCATAGTAGCCAATCTGGTTGTTTTCCGACCACTTCACGGTACCGGAATCGATATCGGTGTCGCCGACTAGGGTTTTCAGGAAAGTGGTTTTCCCGATACCGTTCGGTCCGATGACCGCCATTTTTTCACCGGCTTCCAACATCAGATTCAAGTCCTTGAAAATCGTCAGGTCATCGTAGGATTTAGTCAAATGCTCGATTTCCAATGCCAGGCGGAACAGTTTCTTGTCCTGCTCAAAACGAATGAACGGATTCACCCGGCTGGACGGCTTCACTTCTTCCAGCTCGATTTTATCAATCTGCTTCAAGCGCGATGTGGCCTGCTTGGCTTTGGACGCGTTGGCCGAGAAGCGGCTGACAAAGGATTTGAGTTCATTGATTTGCGCTTTTTTCTTGGCGTTATCGGCCAACAAGCGCTCACGTGCCTGAGTGGACGCAAACATGTATTGGTCGTAATTGCCCGGATAGACGCGCAATTCACCATAGTCCAAATCCGCCATATGCGTACAAACCGAATTCAGGAAGTGACGGTCATGCGAGATAATGATCATGGTGCTTTTACGTTCGTTCAACACGCCTTCCAACCAACGGATGGTATTGATGTCGAGGTTGTTGGTCGGCTCGTCCAGCAACAGGATGTCCGGATCCGCGAACAGCGCTTGCGCCAACAGTACCCGCAGCTTCCAGCCCGGCGCGATTTCCGACATGGGGCCGAAATGTTGTTCCACCGGAATCTCCAAGCCCAATAGCAATTCGCCGGCGCGGGATTCAGCCGTGTAACCGTCCATTTCACCAAACGCCACTTCCAGGTCGGCGACTTTGATGCCGTCTTCTTCGGACATTTCCGGCAAGCTGTAAATGCGGTCGCGCTCTTGCTTGACCTCCCACAGCGCGGCATCGCCCATAATCACGGTATCGATTACGCTGAACTCTTCATACGCGAACTGGTCCTGACGCAGTTTCCCCAATACATCGTCCGGGTCGAGGCTGACATTCCCGCTGGTCGGTTCCAAGTCGCCCCCCAGAATTTTCATAAAGGTGGATTTCCCGCAGCCGTTGGCGCCGATCAAACCGTAACGATTTCCGTCGCCGAATTTGACGCTGATGTTTTCGAAAAGCGGCTTTTCGCCGAATTGCATGGTAATGTTCGCGGTTGAAATCAAAATGGGTATCCTTTTGGGAAGCTGGAATCAAAAAATCGGCTTTCAAACCGAACGTAAAAAGAAGGCGCTATTGTGGCATAAAACGCCACAAAAAACGACCAGGCCTGGTGGTTTTCGATTGTTTTGCGTTGTTTTAAAAGGGTCACTTGACAGCTCTAAAACCCCTTATGCTATAGTGGTTACTCATCCACTCAAATGGAACACCGCCATGAAAGTCGCCTTTTTCAGCACCACCAAAACCGATAAAGCCCTCTTCGAAAAACTGTCTCCCGATTATCCGGTCGATCTCGACTATTTCGACGTTCACCTCAACGAAAAGGACCGTGCCTTTGGCGAAAGGTTATCGCGCGGTATGCGTGTTCGTCAACGACACCCTTTCACGCCCGGTCATCGAACAATTGGCGGCCGGCGGCACCGAACTGATCGCATTACGCTGCGCCGGTTTCAATAACGTCGACCGTGACGCAGCTCGCGAACACAAACTCACCGTCTTACGCGTGCCGGCCTATTCGCCGATGGCGGTGGCGGAACACGCTTTGGCGTTGATGATGAGTTTGAATCGCAAAACCTATCGCTCTTACATCCGGGTGCGCGATGGTAACTTCACCCTGGAAGGCCTGCTGGGCTTCGATATGTTCCGTAAAACCGCCGGTATCATCGGCACCGGTCGTATCGGCCTGGAAATGACCCGCATCCTCACCGGCATGGGCTTAAACGTTCTGGCGTACGACCCCTTACCCGAATCAACAGGCCGAAGAGTATGGCGCCGAATACGTTGAACTGGATGAGCTTTACCGGCAAAGCGACATCATCACCTTGCACGTGCCGTTGGTGCCGGAAACCCATCACATGATCGACGCAACCGCCTTGAGTAAAATGAAAGACGGTGTCATGCTGATCAACACCAGTCGCGGTGCTTTGACCGATGCCGATGCGCTGGTACAAGGCGTGAAAGACCGGATATTTTTTCTTTGCCTATTCTATTGACCGCCTTTCATTTCCATAATATTATCCCCAATATTTGTCAGGATTTGAAGTGGGATATGAAATCTGTCGGTATTGCTATTGGCATAGGTATGCTGGTGGGTTTTCTGATGAATTTCATGTGGATTATGGTTGCTATTGGTGATTTGCCGATTCAAAAGATAGATCAGGCATTGCGCCAGAGTCTTCCTGCAACCGTTCCGATGACGAAGATGATGAGTTCCGGAGTTTTTGTTGTAGCCGCTACAATCTTTTCCATGATTGCCATAGCCACTTCATATATTGCTAACGGTACCGGGCTTATGGGATTCGTTAAAGATTTGGTAAATAATACCTTCAAGAAGAAAAGTCGTGTACTTATTTTTGTCATAACTTTTTTGCCGCCATTGCTGATTGCCTTAATTGATCCAGATATTTTTCTGAAAGCTATTGACGTTGTCGGTGGGATTGGCATTGTGATTTTGTTTGGAATTCTTCCCGCAATTATTACCCTGAAAAAGCCCGGCAGTATCAAGTTTAAAGTCTTTTCTGTTGTGTGTATGCTGGTATTTGTTTTGACTCTGGTCTTTGTTATTATTAAACTTACCGGAATTATGAAGGTGAATTGAGCATTACATCTGGTGTCTCACGAGTGACAAACCCTTATGAAGCAATGACACATTGAATATTCTTGTCGAAGTATTGAAAATAGTGTAAATTTTATTTGCATTATCTTCCTGTTTGGTAGTATAATCTGCAACGATAAATAAAGCGTTGAATCTGTACGGGGAAAGGGAAAATTTATGCGATTGGAAAATTCTTTTCTGTCGATTATATCTGTTGGATTGTTGGTTGCTGGAAATATGGTAGGAGTTGGAATCCTTGGTTTGCCTGTTGAAACTGGAGTTGCCGGTTTTTTCCCGGCGGTGATCGCGATGGTGGTGGCATGTTGCGCCATGTCATATTCCGCGGTTGTTCTTTCCAGGGAGGCAATTGTGGAGAAGCAGGAGGAGTTTAATTTTCCCAGCTTGTTTCAGAAATATTTGGGGAGTTGGGGAAAATGGATTGCAACCGGTGCCAATATGATTGTTTTATACGGGCTGCTGGTTGCTTATCTTGCCGCGGGATCTACAATTATTGCCGAATTGCTCAATTCTGATTCTCCCTGGGTTCTTAAAGGTGCAGTTTTGGGACTGTTTGTTATTTTGTCTTCCCTGGCGCTCGGAGGAATGGCGATTGTCAGGCGATGTAATGCTGTTCTGATTATTACGATGTGGGGAGTTTTCATTGTTATCATTTGTATTGCCTCAAAACATGTTCAGTTTTTCCACTTGAAATATGAGAACTGGAAGATGGACCTGTTTGCTCTGCCGATTCTTTTCACCGCATTTCTTTTTCATAACATTATTCCCAATATTTGTCACCACTTGAAATGGGATATGAAGTCCATCGGGCTTGCTATCGGGATTGGTATATCCGCCGGTTTCCTGATGAATTTCCTGTGGATCATGGTTGCCATTGGAGATATGCCGCTGCATGTGATTGATGATGCATTGCGCAATAATCTTCCCGCTACGGTTCCAATGACAAAATTACTGAATTCCGGTGTGTTTGTTGCTGCGGCCACGCTGTTTTCAATAATCGCGATTGTAACATCGTATATTTCCAACGGACTCGGGCTCATGGGATTTGTTACTGACCTGGTAAATAATACTTTCAAGGTCAAAAGTCGTCCGCTGATTATCGCTGTTACTTTTCTGCCGCCGTTGCTTATTGCTTTGATCAATCCGGATATTTTTCTGAAAGCAATTGATATTGTCGGTGGAGTGGGGATCGTGATTTTGTTTGGAATTCTTCCCGCAATCATAACCTTTAAGAAGCCGGGAAGCATTAAGTTTAAGATATTTTCCGTCTTCTGTCTGCTCGTATTTATACTTGCTCTGCTCTGCGTGATTCTTAAGATTACAGGAGTTGTGAAAACCGGATGACCTGTTACACCGGACATTCCATGATGTAGTCGTCCATGACAAAGCCGTCACCTACATCAAGGCAGACTGATTTGCGTACAGAAAAGCCGTTTCTTTGATAGACCTTAACTGCCGGGTTATTCTTATTTACATTCAGGACCAGCATGTTGCAGCCCATGGAACGAGCCTGCTCTTTTGCGTGCGTCAGCATCATTGAACCCAGTCCCTTATGGTGATATTGCGGTTTCAGGTACAGTTTGTGAACCTTTATCGTTCCAGGTTCGTTTTCATACGGGCCGTATGATATATATCCAACGTCTATGCCGTCACAGCTGAGCAGGTCAAACTTGATTCCTTTGTTCAGAATTTCATCTTTCATGGTGTCTGAAGAATACATCCAGCCCAACATATATTCAATTTGCTCCGGAGTAATAATGCCTTTGTAGGATTCCGGCCAGATTTCACGAGCCAGACTTTCTACAATGGTGAGTTCCGTTTCTGATGCATGTCTGATTTCTGTTTTCATCATTTGCTTCCCGAATATTATTATTCTTAACTGATCTTGTCGATATAGCCGCCGCCGATAAGTATGTTCTCGTCGAAAAATACTGCTGCCTGACCGGTTGTTACAGCCCTGAGAGGAACATCCAGTTCTACTACGGCGGTTTTGTCGGGGCCGGGAATGACTGTGCCGGTTACCGGACGGCTGCGATATCTTACCTGTATATTGCATTTAAACGGTTCCTGAGGCGGGTTTCCGGATTGCCAGTTAGATGAGATGATCTCAAAACGATTCGACATGAGATCGTCGTTACTGGTTGTCACAGTGACATTCCCGGATACCGGATCAATTTTTGATACATAAGCAGGCTCGCCCAAGGCGATCCCGAGTCCCTTGCGCTGTCCGATTGTATACTGATGGATTCCCTGATGAGGACCATGTTTTTTCCCATCAGGAGTAACGAAATTTCCTGGTTTTAGTTTTCCATTCAGTACTTTCCTGAGGCTTTCTTGAAAGCTGTTGCCGGGAAAAGTGAAACACGCATCCTGACTGTCCTGTTTATTGTGATTTTTCAGTCCGATTTTTTTCGCGTATTCCCGTACTTTCGTTTTGGTTAACTCTCCAATTGGAAAATGAATGCGGGAAAGCATTTTCTGAGTCAACCCGAACAAAAAATAAGTTTGATCCTTTGCCGGATCAGAACCGCGCAGGAGGGTGTAAATTCCGTTTGTGCAGGTTATTGTTGCGTAATGTCCGGTAATCATGCCTTCGGCACCAATTTGGAAGGCGTAATTTAACAGACATCCGAATTTTATGGCTGGATTACACAGGGTACAGGGGTTGGGTGTTCTGCCTTTTGCAAATTCCTGCCAGCATGGTTTCAACACTTCGTCGGTAAATTCTTTTGAAAAATCAAGAATACGATGTTCGATCCCAAGCAGTTTTGCAGCTTTTGCAGCATGCTCTTCATCTTCGCGTGACGCGCAGCCATCAGAGATACCGGCAATTTTATCAGGACGCAGTCGCAGCGTGACGCCGATAACTTCATAACCTTTCTCCTTAAATACAGCTGCGGCGACCGACGAGTCTACTCCGCCGCTCATTGCTGCTACAATTTTTTTCGAATTTTCAGACATAACTACTTCCTGTTGTCGTCAAGGTATTTAGGGCTGATGCTGATCAATAATGCGGAGGACGTTTATCCTGAATATCTTCACTTAGATTTTTGAATTGATCTCGAATCTGCTCCAGTTCCCGTTCCAGTGAATCAATCTGACGCTGTTGGCGATAAATAACTCCACTAAGCTCTTCCAGTTTCCGTTCCTGAAATGCAAGAGTTGTTTCAAGTTCTTCCGGGGTTTTATGCATTGCACATATGTTCCATATTTAAGTTTATGCTTACAGTTTAATTTGCTCACAGCTTTTTTCAACCTGAATCAATATAATTGTAAGGAAAAATCACGATATTTTTATATGACATTAATTTAAATGGGTTGACTTTTTTGCTATGACCTTTTATAAAATCAGTAGATAAATGCTGCAGCGGATAATTCGTTTTTCCGGACGCGGAAGGAGCGGATTCAAGGCCAGATTTCCGTATGCGCTTTGTTCTTATTGTTGTGTCTTAAGGGAGTTTTATTAAGATGTAATTTTAAAATGAGGTAGAGCAGTATGAGCAACGAAGATTATGAAGACCTTGACGACATTATTTCTGAGCTGGAAGATTCTCTTGGGGTTGATCACTTAGACTATCTTGAGGAAGACGATGACTTCGATTCCTTCGATCTTGACGAAGATGAGAACATCTATGACGTTGATTCTTACAATGAGCTGGATGACGAAGATTTCGAGGAAGACGACAGCCTTGAGACCGTTTTTGAGGAATCTTATAACTGGCGTGATGAATTATAACTTTCGAGCGCCCGGTTACCGCGGAACTCCCTCGGGGACTTTCCCGTTGATTTTTTGAATAAACGGGAGAAATAATTGCTGTCGGAGAAACCGGTCTCGAAAGCTATTTCAGAGATGCTTCTGTCGGGAAATTTGTTCAAGAGGATGGACGCTCGTTGAATTCGTATACTTATTACATATTCTACGGGCGTTTTCCCCGTATATTTACGGAACGCGCGGGTTACCCCGCTTTCTGACATCCTTCCGATTTTTGCGAGTTCCTTTAATTTTATTGGAGTTGCATAATTACGTTCTATGTAACTGAGTACCCTTCCCAGCCGCATAATTGCTTCCGCCTTGTCTGGTGGCGCTTTTTCATAACACCTTGACAAATATGCGATTAATTGCATGAATTGCGCCGTTATCATCATTCGGTAGCCGGCATGTTTACTTCGGATCTCTTCTTCGATCTCAGTCACGTAATTCATTACTTTATCCAGTTGGGATGTGCTTAATTTTAAATCGGCGGCAGCTGTTTCATATTCCGGTTCAAGTGAAAACAGGGCGTTGAACGATGGAAAACTGTGCAGTTCCGCCAACGGAGAGCCGATAAACTCCAGATCGAAGATAATATTGACCAGCTTCAATCCTTTCAGGTTCCGGTAACCGTGTTTCATATTGCCATGCAGTACGAAAACATGTCCGGCCTCAAGCTGTTTCTCCTGGTACTCGTTAAATTGTATGCCGGACCCCTCATAAACGATTACCAGTTCGGAAAATTCATGGGTATGCAGCGGGTAGGGGGGCTGCGGATCGCGTCGGATTACCGTGATCGGCAGCGAAGCGTCGCGAATGAAATCATCAGATTTTAAATAATTGTTATCCATGACGATATTATGCTGTTATTTGCCAATATAGTCAAGGAATATTGTTGTTTTTCTGCTAAAATATACACGTGTTTAGAGGTGAATTATAAATATTAACGTAGTAAAAGTAGCAACGGAGAAGGAAAATGACTTCAGTTTCTCAAGCTTATGAATTGGCGAAAGCCACCTATGCCGGTCTCGGTATTGATACCGACAAGGCAATCGAACAAGTTGGTAAGATCGCGGTTAGCCTGCATTGCTGGCAGGGCGATGATGTCGCCGGTTTTGAAAATGATTCCGCTCTTGATGGTGGTATTCAAGCCACCGGTAATTATCCAGGCAAAGCGCGTAATGCCGATGAATTGCGTGCGGACCTCGACAAAGCAACTAGCCTGATCCCTGGTAAACTTCGCCTGAACCTGCATGCGATTTATGCCGAAACTGATGGCAAACAGGTTGATCGCAACGAACTTCAGCCGGAACATTTCTCCCGCTGGATCGACTGGGCAAAACAGAACGATATGGGATTGGACTTCAATCCATCCTATTTCTCTCACCCGAAAGCATCCGACGGTTTTACCCTGAGTCATATTGATGAAGGAATTAGAAACTACTGGATCGAACATGGTATTGCCAGCCGTAAAATTGCTGAAGCTATGGGACGTGCCCTGAACAATACTTGTATTACCAACTTCTGGGTTCCGGATGGCTATAAAGATGTCCCGGCTGACCGTCTGGCTCCGCGTATGCGCCTGAAAGATTCTCTTGATAAGATTTTTGCTGTGGATATTGACCAGAACTGCAATCGTGACGCTGTAGAGTGTAAACTTTTCGGTATTGGTTCAGAAAGCTACGTTGTTGGTTCTCACGAGTTCTACATGGGTTATGCTATGGCAAATAAGAAACTGCTTTGTCTGGATGCCGGTCACTTCCATCCGACCGAAGTTATTTCCGACAAGATTTCTTCCGCTCTTCTGTGGGTTGACGAAGTACTGCTTCATGTCAGCCGTGGAGTTCGTTGGGACAGTGACCACGTGGTTACGCTTTCCGATGAACTTCGTGCGATTGCAGAAGAAATTGTACGTGGCAACTTTGTTGATCGCGTTCACATCGGCCTCGACTTCTTTGACGCCAGCATCAACCGTATTGCCGCATGGGTGATCGGTACTCGCAATATGAATAAGGCATTGCTGATGGCATTGCTCGAACCGACTGAAACTCTGCGTGGCTTTGAAAATTCTGGTGACCTGACTTCTCGTCTGGCAATGCTGGAAGAACTTAAGTCTTTGCCGTTCGCGGCGGTTTGGGATTACTACTGCGAAAAATCCGGTGTTCCGGTGGGTCCTGCATGGCTCAAGGAAGTGAAAGCCTACGAAGAATCAGTTTTGTCCAAACGCGGATAAGCAAATAGCATTTGCTGGTGAGTAATGCAAACTTTAGTTGCGTTACTCCCTGCGAAAGCATGATTTATATAGTCAGCCGTCAGGTATTCTAAGGTATCTGACGGCTTTTTCTTTTAAATCGCGAAGCGATTTAGGCTGCACTCATGCTGTTGATTTGAGTCTGAAAGGAACTTTCAGCCAAATCAACAGCATTATCTGGCACAGGCACCTTGCCGGTCGCGGTCCAGCGGCGGATCGCTGGTCGCCGAAGGCGAAAGTATTAAAGCATTTCCTGCGCCTTGAGTACGGTGTCTTTGGCTCTTACTTTGTACCAGGTGTCGATGATTTTACCGTCTTCGCCGATCAGGAACGATGAGCGTACGATTCCGGTTACGATTTTGCCGTAGAGGGATTTCTTATCCCAGGTGCCGTAGGCTTCGGCGATCTTATGATCAGAGTCGGAAAGCAGCGTAAAATTAAGCCCTTGTTTTTCTTCAAACCTTTTAAGACGTTCGTATGGGTCGGGACTTATGCCGATGCCGACAACTCCTTTACCCAATAATTCATCTTTGGCGTCGCGAATACTGCATGCTTGCGTTGTACATCCCGGAGTCATAGCCTTGGGATAAAAATATAATAAGATCTTTTTGCCTTTAAAATCAGATAACGCTACACTTTTTCCATTCTGATCCGTCAAAGTAAATTCAGGAGCAGTATCTCCAGCTTGTAACTTAGTCATTATTCCCTCCATTTTTTATTTGTTTTTACCCAAATAAATGTCATGAGTGTTGCAATATGATTATATTATAGATTGTAAATGTTTGTATCTTTTATTCAAGAGGCATATTTGAAAAAATAAAATTGATTTTCAGGGCTGATGAACAAATCGGATTAAAGTAGCTTCGCGGCGGGAGAATAGTCGGAAATCAACCCCGGTGCAGCCGAGGCCGGCGGAGATGATCAATCGGGTCCCTGTGTCGGTGTTGAGGTATTCTCCACAGTCGAATTTACGCCAGTAGCGTGATGAGGTACGCAATGCTCCAAGCCATGGAATGCGAATTTGTCCGGCGTGTGTGTGACCGCATAAGATAAGGTCGATGGAACTCAACGCGTCGTTGATTTCAACCACCGTATCCGGGTTGTGTGATATCATTAAGGAGTAGTTGCTGTTATCGTCAGGCGGAATAAATTTAGGTGAACCGATTTTAAAGTCGTCTGCTCCCCAGAAACGTATGCCGTTTTCAATAGATTCTTCGTTGTTAAGAAGTTTGAATCCGATTTTAGCATAACATTTACGCCAGTTTTCCAATGAAAACCATTGCCAGCGTTTTTTATCCCAGTTGCCCAGAACTGCCAGCGAGGTATTTTCTGACTTTAACTTTTTTACCAGATCAAGCGCCGAATTCAGGAAACAAGAATATGAAATGAGATCACCGCCGCAAATTACCCAGTTCGGTATGGACGTTTCGCAGAGATCTACCAGGTCTTTGCCGATTTGATACGATTGGTTCCAGTGCAGGTCAGAAAAGAAAAAAATAGTTTTTCCATCAAGCTCTTTTTGTCGCACCGGAATCTCGTATTCGATCAGATCAACTTTCCGGCCCCGTTTTACAAGTTTTCTTGTATGGTAGCCGGAAAGTTTGCGCCACTTTTTCAGTAGCTCACGATTCGCAAAGATTGCCCGAGGGCTGATCATTCTCCGTCCGCAAGAAATTCAACGATATCAAATGGCAGTGCTTTGATGGACTGAACTTTTGCTGTTCGTCCGTCAGGCATCTCGAATGAGTCGCCGACTTTTTTACCCAGAACCAAGCCGCCCAGCCGGGTCTTGTAGGACAGCCAGTTCTTATCAGGATTTCCGTCCCATGCACCTACAACGTAGTAGGTTTCGGTCTTGCCGTTGTCGTATTCAAATTCAGTAGTCGAACCGATAACAATCCTGTCGTTAAGCTCAACATTTCTGAAGTTGATCGGCTGGATATTAAGGATTTCCGCTTCCAATTCATTTCTGCGGTTGGTCAGGAAGTTACGTCTTTCCTTTGCCGCATCGTATTCTGCATTTTCCCGGAAGTCCCCGTGGGCACGAGCGACTTTGAGCGCTTCGCGGTTTTCCGGGATATGAATCTTAATGATATCATCGAGTTCTTTCAACAGAGTTTTGTGCGAATGAACAGAAGTAATTGTTGGCTGAGGGGCCATATCAACATGTTCGTTTTCTTTTTCTTTTCTTCCGCCTGTCATTAATTTTTTACCGTGTCCGCTTTCCAGGATGTTGCGAAGTTCATCAGAGAGGCGAGACAGTTTTACCAGCAGACTCTGTTGTTCGCCCGGCTGGAAGAATCTGGCTCCCTGTAGAGCATAAATAATTTCCGCCGGATCATCTTCCATATCAATCAGGTGTCCCTGGAAATCTTTTTTATCGATGAGCTGTTTTTTTAGTTCGCGCTGTGCATTTCCCCATGCCGCCGGGAGGTTGGCTTCTGACAATGCGGTGGCCACGTTTCTGATATTGACCATTCCAACCAGATGTTTCGAATGGTTTTTACGGTTTTTCCAAATCCAGAGCAGGATATCGCTGCTGAAATTTTTAGAGTCGAGAATAACCTGTGAAAGCAGTTCATCGTCAATATTTTCACAGAATAAATTTAGACAACGCAGCGGCAGGAAAGTAGCGTAGCGAGCGAAATATTCCGGCGGGAAAATATCTCCACAGGCTTTAATAAAATCCGGCATGGTTTTGACCGGAACTTTACCCCATACTTCGAGATCGTTCAGATTTATATTGTCAAGAGATTTCGGCCAGAATATAACTTTGTTCTTGAGTGGTTCAAGAGCTTTACTGAGCTTTTCCTTATCCATGAATCCTGCAAGGCGTGCCAATGCATCCACTAGCATTAAGGAATCTTTCAAGGCAGGATTAAGTCTCACACGGGTAAACAGAGCCGTAAGCTTATCGGCATCGTCATCGTTAAATTCAAATCCTTCTACACCTTCAAGCTTTTGCAGCAGCAGTTGAAGTTCCTGAATACTGCGGGCCTCGCTTGGACGGCGTCCCATTCCTGCGACAACACTGCCTGCTTCCGAGTTCCACCAGCTTTCGAACTGATCTGCGGGCAGAAACTCCGGTATAATTGTGTACATTGCAATTTTTTTCAGCTCGTCTTCTGTCAGGCCGTTAAGAATATTTTTCATCGCAATTTCGCGGTATTCCTTTGCCACAATACGCAATGGTTTGGTGATCGGGACGAGTTTTTTCGTTTCCGGTCCGGGGTGGAACAGTTTAACATCGGCCAGAACGACTTCAAGCGGAACAGCGAAGGCGTTTGAACCATTCAGGGCGCTGATTGCGACAGAGCCGGCAAATTCGTCGATGTTGGAAACAGAGCCCCATACATGGGTTTCCGGCTGATAAGTGAATACACCATTTTTAAGCTGAACTAAAGTCCGATAGCGTGATGCGATTTCAGCAATATCAATTTCATTGTTTCGAATTCCAAGGGCACGGAAGAAGCCGGTTTTATTAAGATACGGTGGCAGCAACTTTTTAGCCGCGTCACTGATTGTTTTACGAAGAACAGCGGAATCTTTAGGTCCAAGCTCGGCCAGGCAGATAATAAATTCGCTGCGGACTGGATTTAATGTTTCGCTCCAGCTTTCAATCAGAAAACTGATATGTTCAGCGATTTCATCACTGTCAATGGATTCTTGCTTTTTCAGCATATCAAGAAGTTTACCAAGAATTTCTTCGGAGGTAGATTCTGCGGCCTCAATAAACAATTCTTCTAAGTTCATAAGTAACTGTTTCCCGGTTATATTATGTTAAATTTTCGTTTGTTATTCAAAAACTGTAATGTAGCCGTAAACAGCGGTTTTTCAAAAATAAACCGGCAAAAAGAGATCAATTTACGCCTGTCTTGACAACGGGTAGAATCAATCTGGATGGATATTGTGCTGAATGATGAATTGTATGCCGTGCCGCAGCGAATTCAGTTTCTGTTACATTGTCGCCGCCAGTTTGGTGATTCCTGGCAAAAAGCGGGAAACTTCCACTGGAGATTTCCAGGCGAATATGGTGTTTGGGTAGGAATGCGTTTGCGGTTATGTCGAGCGGAATATTCAGTTTATAAACATGTCCCGGTGTCATCATTACTTCTTTATCAAATCCTTCACGGTAACGGGTTCGGTAGATTCCGCAGCAAAGGTTGATAGAGCGTCCGTCCGGATAGACGTCGCACAGTCTGACGATAATATCGGTATCCGGTGCGGTGGATTCTACATAGACTTCCATAACAGGTTGTCCGGCAATACGAAACGTTTCGGTTAGTTCTTCACTGGTATAGATCAGCATGTCTTCACGAACTTCCTCATGTGCCTGATTGCAGGGACCGGATTTCAGGGCGCCGCCAGCGGACAGGATGTTGCCGCCGACGGACATTACCGGCGTTACCGGATCGTAATCAAAATAGTCCAAATCACTTCCTGCCGACTTTAAGAATTCCAACCTTCCATCGCCGCCGCTGCCGTTTGCGCCGGAGTCAGACGTGAAAAACATGTCGGTCGGCACCGTATTTTCTAACGGCCAGCAGTCTGATTCGATCCAGCGATTTTCACCCATCATAAAGATTCTGACGTTGGGCCATTCATCCGGATTGCCTTCGCCTTTGGCCCAGATATTAATCCATTCAGTATTAAGCCAGTTGATATCAACCTCGGCATCTATCCCGAAATCGAGTTCCCCGACTTCCCGTGAGCCCAGGGAATGAGCCCAGGGACCAAATACCACTTTAACTTTTCCATGCATTTCCTTGCGCCGGGTCAGAAGCTGGAAGGTTTCGAGCATGGAGGTGGAATAAACATCGTACCACCCGCCGGTCAGCAATACCGGTACGTTGATTTTGTCCAGAATTTGTTTGTCGCCCTTTCTGTGCCAGAAATCTCCATCTGTATTATGGAGCAGCCAGTCTTTGATCGCCTGGCTTTCCACGCCGCATTTATTGGCGATCTCCATTAGCGGAACAGACATCATTACGGATTGCCAGTCGACCAGCGGTACCTTCGATACTCTGCCGCTGGCATTACAGATTCCCCAGATCAGAAGCGGGAGTTGTGGAACGCCATCCTTTCTGGCAGTATTACTGAAGCCGTCATTGCCAAATACTCCCGGAGTTATGGTTACAAGTCCGTCAGGCTGTTCCGCCGCCGCGGTCATCTGAACAAATCCACAGTAGGATGCGCCGGTGGTGGCTATTTTACCATTGCACCAAGGTTGTTCCTTGATCCATTTGATGGCATCGGCTCCGTCGCGTCCTTCCTGATCGAATTGTATTACTGCCGGGATGCCTTCCGATTCGTATTTGCCGCGTACGTCCATATGAATTGTACAATAGCCTTTTTCCAGCAGATGCAGCATATTATGTACCGCTGGAGAGTCAGGATTGAGCTGCTTGTTGTAGGGAGTTCGCAGCAGAATAACGGGATAGCTGCCGGATTGATCCGGCATACGGATGTCGCAGGACAACTTTATGCCGTCGCGCATAGGTACTTTGACATCATATTTCTGATAAAATTTCACTTTTCCTCTAAGATTCTTTAAACAATTTGGCAAATTCCAGTTCCGCAAACCGGTCCGTCATACCGGCAATATAATCAGCGACTGCCCGTTTCAGTCCGACTTTTTCAATGCGTCCCTGGGCGTTTTCGCCCATCAGTGACGGATTTACACTGTATTCCAGAAAGAGTCCTTCCATCTTATCCGACACCCGGTTATTCATTGCCTTTACATCCGGGTGAAAATACATAAAATCAAATAAGAACTGATGCAGTATGTCGGTGATTTCGCGGAATTCCTGCGAGAGAACGATTAAATGAGAATCGTAGTTTTGTACCTCTTCGACAGAGTTTACGCCAGATGAGTTCAACGCATTATGCGAGTTAGTAATTGCGTCTCTCACCATCATGTCGATCAGGTTGCGGACCGTAAATGACATATAGCGTTCGCTGCCGGGAGTCAGGCCGGCTTTTTCAGCAAAGCGTACTGCCCGACGCCAGATTTCCAACTCCATGAGCATATCCTGATTGATGAGGCCTGAGTCAATACCGTCATCAACGTCATGTCCATAATAGGTTAGATCGTCGGCGAGGTCGGCGATCTGTGCTTCCAGAACGGGACAGCCCGGCAGTTTAATGTCATCAAGATACATATCGGTGTGTTCGCGGTGCTTGAGCAGTCCGGCACGCACTTCCCAGGTTAAATTGAGCCCATCGTAATTGGGATATTTGATTTCCAGTTCATCCACCACTTTCAGGGCCTGCATGTTGTGGTCAAAGCCGCCGTCGTTAATCATCAATTTATTCATTTTACGTTCGCCAGCGTGCCCGAAAGGGGTATGCCCCAGGTCATGAGCAAGGGCGATTGTTTCCGCCAGGTCTTCATTCAGTGACAAAGCCCGGGCGATTGTGCGGGCAACTGCCGCGACTTCGATTGTGTGGGTCAGACGGGTACGGTAATGATCACCGGTTCCATTAAGAAATACCTGAGTTTTGTATTCAAGTCGTCGAAACGCTTTACTGTGAAGAATCCGGTCACGGTCGCGTTGGAAATTGGTTCTGAATGGATGCGATTGTTCGGGACAGCGGCGTCCATGTGAATCCCGGTTTCTCACGGCATATGGAGCGAGGCTGCTGTTTTCGTGTCTATATTGATCGGCAAGTTCTTTTAGCATATGAACATCCCTGCGAAATTGGTATAAAAATAATTTTGAGGCAATCGCGAGATAACTTCACGATTGCCTCCACATAGTAAAATATACTGCTAACCGATTTATTCCACACAAATGAGCTAATTATTGGCGGTTTAACGCGGAAACGATCGCGTTAAGTGCCGCAATATTCACATTTTTGTCGATTCCCGAACCATATGTACAGACTGATGACCCCGAAGTTTTGAGTCCGATATATGCAATCGCTTCTGCATCAGCGCCCTGTTTCAGGGCGTGTTCATTATAAGTTTCAAGACGAAACTCCGGAATTTCCGGACTTTTTCGTATTGCAGAAACAATTGCCTCGATTGGACCGTTGCCGTTACCCCTTACTTTATTTGCATTACCATTCCGGGATATTGTTAGTTCGATACTAACGCTGCCCGAGTTTTCCAGAGAAGAACGTTTGATTCGGTAGCCATTGACCGATGTCTTTCCTGGAACATTTACAAATTCCTGCAAGAAGGTTGAAAATATCTCTTCTGGAGTCAATTCTCTTCTGCTGGATTCTGCCAGCTTCTGAATTCGATCAGCTACCTGTGGCTGCATCTGCCGGGGAATACTGATGTTGTACATCTGTTCCAGAATATATGCGATGCCGCCCTTGCCGGACTGACTATTAATCCTGATCAAGCCTTCATGGTTTCGTCCAATATCCATCGGATCAATATGGAGATACGGCATTTTCCAGCCTTGCTTGAAGTGTTGGCTGATAATGTCGCGTTGTGCCATTCCTTTGCTTATTGCATCCTGATGGGTCCCTGAAAATGCGGTAAACACCAGTTCTCCTGTATATGGAGAACGAGGGTGGGTATGGATTTTCGATACTTTCTCAATGAAACGAACCGTTTCCTGCAAGCTTGAAAAATCCAGTCCCGGTTCGATCCCCCGGGATTTGAGATTTAACGCAAAGGTAATCAGGTCCATATTTCCAGTACGTTCACCGTGACCGCACAATGTTCCTTCTACTCGTTCCGCTCCGGCAAGTACCGCCATTTCTGCCGAGGTAATTGCTCCCCCCTGATCATTATGAGTATGAACACTGAGTGTTGTTCTGTCCATTCCCTGAAACTTCTGAGTGAAAGATTCGATCATATCAGCATATTCATACGGGGGCCTGCGTTCAACTGTTGCCGGCAGATTAATTATGAAAGCCTTCTTGTTCTTCGGATTCCAGATTTCCTGGACCGCAGTTACCAGTTCCACAATAAATCCTAGCCTGCTGTCACTGAATTCCTCTGGCGAAAATTGATAACGTATCCGGTTTTGCAACCCGGCTTCTTTGACTGCAGTTGCGATCATTCTGGTTCCGTTTGTTGCCATATCGATAATTTCCTGTTCATTCTTCCGAAACACAAAACGATGATGCAGCTCAGAGGTTGCGATATAGCAGTGTATTGATGCCTGTTTACAGCCTTTCAGGGAATCAATTGTACGACGAATGAGATTTTCTTTTGCGGCGGTAAACACAGAAATAATCACATCATCAGGGATTAAGTCATCTTCAATCAGGCGCCGGACAAATTCAAATTCCTCACTGGAGGCTGATGGATATGCAAGTTCAATATCCTTGAATCCGATGTCCGTCAGCATTTTAAAATAGCGGATTTTGGTTTCAACATTCATCGGATTGGCGAAAGCCTGGTTACCGTCGCGTAAATCAACCGGACACCATATTGGAGGCGCGGTAATTCTGCGCGATGGCCAGGTTCGGGCGTCGAACAGTATTGGTTCATTGCTTTTGTACTTTGGGAATGTCGTCATTGTTTTTGTTCTCCTTCAAAGTGACGGTTATTCCTGAATCATCCATCGTTATCGATGGTTTCGGGTGAAAATAGTGCGTAGAACCGGCACGATGAAAAAGACAATGAAAATACAATGGGTCTATGGTTGCCGGATGCGCAAGAGAAGTATGCCAATCCAGCAGGCAGTACAAGGTTATAAAAAATGCGAGAAAAGCAAAATCAGCAACCTGTCTACACCGGATTGGCGCAGATAAGTCGTAGTAGGTTTGAAATGGAGGTAATAGCAAACAACCGTACAGCATTGGCTGTACAGCTAATAATTTGCGGTTGTTGACATTTTACTGCCATAATTTTCTCCATTTAATCTTTGTTTACTATATTTTTTAAATGACAAAAAATCAAGGCGTAAAATTTTTTTATTATTTATACGCTAATATTTTAGCAAGTTCGTCCGCTGTCGTTTTGCTGCGGATTCTATGTTTTCTTTCGTTATTTTTGCAGGCGTTTGGCCGCCAGACAGGATACTCCGCGACCGGTTAACAACGGACGGAAACACAAATTGCATGACAGGCAGGTTGAGTCGTGTGCTGGATTATCACGCCAGATGTTCGGCAAATCCGGTTCCCGGATCAGCGGACGCGAAAGAGCGATATAATCAGCAGTTCCTTCATCCAGCAAACATTGGGCAAACTGGCAGGTACGAATTCCTCCTACCAGGATAAGTGGTACCTGCATCTGTTTTTTGAATTTTATTGCGGCTTCGGTGTAGTAGCCTTCCTCCCACTGTGAGTTGTCGGGTTTTCTTACTGGATTGAGATGTTTGGGACTTTCCATTGTTCCGCCGGAGAGTTCAATTGTATCAATACCGTTGGATTCAAGCATGCGGCAAACCCGAAGCATTTCATCAACAGTAAAACCATTCTCAATAAAATCTTCCGAATTGATTTTGATCATGACAGGAAAGTCATGTCCTGCCTGATGCTTGATTTCCCTAAGGATCTCAATGATGATCCTTTCACGGTTTTCCAGTTCGCCGCCGTATCCGTCATTGCGTTGATTGTAGTGGGGCGACAGGAATTGTGACAGCAGGTAACCATGTGCCGCATGAATTTGGACACCATCAAATCCGGCTTTTTGGGCGCGTACTGCGGCCTGTCCAAATTTTTTTACCAGCTTATGAATATAATCGACCGTCATTGCTCCAGAAGTTTTTTTATCAATGGAACGAAATATTTCAGAAGGTCCCATTGCAGTTTCAGGATTCATTGCGGCAGCACCTGCGTGAGCCAGTTGAACAATGATTTTACTGCCGTGGTCATGAACAGCATTAACGAGTTCTGTCAGACCTGGAATTGTCTCATCGCGGTCAATCATGGTTTGCCAGCGTCCGGCCTTTCCTGCCAGTTCTACTGCGCAGTGACCAGTTATGATCAGGCCGGTTCCGCCATCGGCCAGCTGAGTAAGCATTTCAGTTAGCTTAGGAGATACCAGACCGCCGTCGAGAGTGAGTCCTTCGTGGGTGGCAGAACGGACGATTCGATTTTTCAACTGGATTCCCGCAAGGGTATTTTCTTCAAAGAGCATGTTCATTTCCTTTTACGGGGATTATCGCCATTCGGTTATGGCATTGACCGAATATTTGGGAACATGCAACACGTCATTATCATCAAGATAATATTTTTGTGGCTGATCAAGCTCAATATCTTCTGAAACCGGAGTTTCATCGGGATAGCCTACCGCTACCAGATAGATTGATTCGGTATTTTCATCCAGCTCCAGTATTTTATCAACGGCTTTGTGGTCATAAGCTCCAATCCAGCAACAGCCAAGTTCGAGGCCGCAAGCCATAAGCTGTAAATTTTCAATAGCCGCACCTGCATCGACTGCCGGATTTGTTCCGGCTTTTTTGGTGACAACGATAAAAGTCAGTGGAGCGGTTTCCCCCTTAATAGGGTTACGCCGTGGTTTAACATTGCCGGCCCAGTTGGTCTGGTCAAGAAGATTATTTACTAACTCCTGTTCCTGAACCACAATATATCTTAAGGGCTGAAGGTTGGCTCCACAGGATGCAAGTCGTGCTGCATCAATCAAATTATATAACGTATCTTTATCAACTTGAAGCTGTTTAAATTTACGAACTGTTCTTCTGCTTTTGATTGCCTTGACTAAGTCCATATGTACACTCCTTCATGTATTTTATTATTCGTTGTTGATCACTGAAATTGCAGTGTTTACATTACCGAACGGGGCACTGACCTGTACGCCTTGTACACTGTCACGAATTTTAGCGATACTTTCCCGGGCAATTCGTATTCCTTCCTCGCGTTGTTCTTCACGGGCGCTGAATTTTGCCATGCGTTCCATGATTTCGTCCGGAACAACTACCCCGGGAACTTCATTGCGCATGAATTCGGCGTTGCGAAAGCTTGCCAGCGGCCATATTCCGGCAATTAACGGAGTTTTAAGATGCGCTATGCTTTCAACAAATTTCAGCAGTGGTTCAACCGCGAATACTGGCTGAGTAATAATAAATTCTGCGCCGCTTTCAACTTTTTCACAGGTCCGTCGATATTCCCGTTCCATGTCAATTGCGTTGGGATCGGCTCCCACGCCGCTTAGAATCCGGGTTTGAACTCCGAGAGGCTTGCCGCCGATATCGAGCCCGCGGTTAAGCTTGCTCTGGAGTTTTACCATCCCAATGGAATCGACATCGAATACTCCGGATGAAAACGGATAATCACCCAGTTTCGGGGGATCTCCAGTAATAAACAGTACATTGTTAACATTTTTGCAGGCGCAGCCCAGAATATCGGCTTGCATGCCGATAAGGTTTTTGTCACGGCAGCAAAAATGCAGGATTGCTTCGATACCTGCCTTTTCCTGGATCTCAATAGCGGTTACCAACGGTGATATTCTCGAACTGGCCCGGGGACCGTCAGGAAGGTTGATTGCGTCAACTCCTGCATCGCGGCACAATTTAGCTTTTTCGATGGTTGAGGTGAGGTCAAACCCACGGGGAGGGGTTATTTCTACAGTAGTCACCCATTCACCAGCGGCAAGCTTGCGTCCGAAATTCGATTTTTCCGCAGTCGGGACCGGCTCCATCATCTCTTCTTCGTTAACGACGACGGTCAGTTCCGGCTTATATTCGGATGCTGCCAGAGGTTTAATACTTCTGGCCATGTCGCGGATATGGTCAGGACCGATTCCGCAGCAGCCGCCGACGCCACGGGCTCCGAGATTAACATAGCGTAAGGCATAAGTGGAATAATATTCCGGGCTGGTCATGTAGATCATCCGGTTATCGATTTTCTTTGGAACTCCTGCGTTAGGCTGAACAATGATCGGATAATTCGCTTTTTTATGAAAGATTTCCAGTGCGGCAAGAGTACTTTCCGGGCCCTCTCCACAATTGAGGCCAAGAGCTGTTGGCTTGTGCCCTTTCATGCTGCTGACTATTTTCATCAGCACATCAAGATTTTCGCCGCTGGCGGTTTCCGCGTTGCGGTCAAGAGAAAAACTTAGTACGTATGGAAGTTTTGAACGAAGAGCAATCGCCTTGACTGCGTATCTGGCGTCTTTGGCTGAACCGATCGACTCAAAAGCGATAAAATCCGCACCGGCCTTTTCCAATGCTTCGATTTGGTCCGCCAGGATTTCGACAATGCGTTTATCATCAATTCCAGAGCCGTGGTCAATCTCACCGATCGGACCTACTGAACCGGCAATAAGTACGTCATTCCCGGCGTATTCCCGGACCAGATCAACTGCTGTCATATTTATTTCAGCTGTTTTATCGCCGAGTCCGAAACGCGATAACTTATTGAAATTGGCGTTAAAAGTATTGGTGGTAATTACTTCTGCGCCGGCATCCGCGTAGCTCTTATGGATTTCACCGATTATTTTTGGTGCACTGAGACAGAGACTTTCAAACGATGTATTGATAAAAAAGTTGTGACGGTAAATCTCGGTGCCCACCGCTCCGTCAAAAATTACTACTTGTTTTGAGAGCCGTTCTTTCAACTGGTTGCTCATTTATAATTATCCCCATTGGTTTGCTTTGTATTTCATTCAAAAATAATATACAACCGGATTGGACAGGCTTCAATAAGCTTTTATGAAAAGGTTGCCAGGAGTGTTTTAAGATACCAATATCAGCCTCTGTTTCCTGATTGATGCTTGTTTTGAAGCGATTTTCGGTTATATT
Source organism: Victivallales bacterium (assembly GCA_963677165.2). GTDB lineage: Bacteria > Verrucomicrobiota > Lentisphaeria > Victivallales > SZUA-371 > JAFGXT01. The sequence continues at coordinate 26,325 of CAXXSX010000001.1, forward strand.
ATATGATATAATAACAAATATTCCGGGATTTTTCCGGTGTTAAGTCCGGTTGTTGCCGATAAAGGTGTCGTATCGGTGGAACAGTAATCAAAGGAAGCCGTATTGGTGAAAGGTTTGGACATTACCCGATGAATCTGCTTATAAAATTCTTTGTATCCGGAGCTGCATTTTATCCGGGAGCCGTCTTATTGATCATTGGTGCTTTTCTGTCAATGAAAGGCACGAAAAATACGTTTAAAGTCACTTCCGGAATAATGTTTCTCATAGGAATCTTGTTGGTGTTGTTATCTGGTGTTCCGATTCCGATGTTTGTTTTCAGCCTTATGGCGGTGATGGTTGCCGGGCTTTATTTCTTTACCGGTTTCGAGGGGAAAGAAACTCGTCTCTTTTTCTGGATTGCCAGATTGATTTTAATCTGCTGTGTCTTTTATCTTACCGCTACTGACCTGAAATATCGTAAAAGTCCTGTGATTCGCCGTGATAACCTGAAAAAGATGTATGTAATTGGAACTTCACTCAGTTTGGCTCATTCCGGACCGTCTTATGTCGATATATTGAAGAAGAAGTATGGAATTAAAGCATTCAATTTATCTGAACCCCGAAATACTCCTTCTCTGGCCATGAGTCAGGCCGATTTGATTTCTTCATCGGATATTCTGATTCTGTTGGAACTGGGGATGCAGGACGATTATGGTGATTTTCGCCGGGAATTGGAGGAGCTGTTGAAGACGCTTTCCGGACATCGACGGGTCATTATGATGTTTGAACTGCCTCGTCTTTCATCCGGCGGAAGTTTTATTAAGGTTCAACGTGAAATGGCTGACAAGTATGGTGTTATACTTATCCCCCGACGAATTCTTGCCGGTGTGATTTACAATTGGCGGCAGACCAATATAAACAATCTGTCTGAAAAAGATCATCAACAATTGGCGGAATACCTCGCTAAAATTTTCAAAGGTTGTTTTCGAAAAGAAAAGCATGTTGACTACACAGAGAAAACGAATCCGCAGGAAATCGAAAGTGCTCCGGTCGAAAATGAAGCCAAATCCAAATAAAAAAAAGTCCGAATGAGATTATCACACGGACTTTAAACATTTGTAATTATAAATTGGCTTATCCGCCTAGAACAGCCTTTATTTTGGCGATGAACGCATCTTGAGCAAATGGTTTAACCAAATAGTTGCTGGCACCTAGTTTAATGGCTTCCATCACCGCGCTTTTTTCCGCTACGGAAGTACACATTACAACTGGTACTTCCTTGTGACTGGCTTTAATTGCAGTCAAAGTTTCAATACCATTCATCTCCGGCATGTTCATATCACACAATACAAGGTCAACCTGATAATTACAGTCTTCCAGCATCGTGATTGCCTCTTTTCCATTACCGGCTTCAATTATAGTCTCAACCCCTACCTGTGCAAGAAGACGTTTTTGAATCTTCCGCATAGTTGCCGAATCGTCAACAAGAAGTACTTTCATTATTCCTCCATCATAAGTAAAACTTTAAATTCGCCCCATTCCTCAGCTCCCATTGGAATTGACATACATCTTACGCTATCCCGAATGTGAATCTGCAATTGTCCAGCCATTACGGTTGGCAGTGCGAGTTCAAAACTAATACCTTCAAGTTTAGCGGAAAATGCACCGGCGATAATATTAATAATTTCTCCGAAACCATCCAGCAAGTCGGAGTTTACCTCCGTTATGTCTTCCATCATAAAAGCTCCGACCATTTTCATGGCCACGCCTGATGGCATGGTTATCATGATATCCCCTTTCTTTTCGCCGGAAAGGCCGATTATACCCAGAAACTCATCTGTTCTGAACGTCTGTGGAGTCTCCAGTTCTTCGGATTCTGCAATCTGCTCTGCTTCAACTCCACACATAGAACTGAAAGTTTCAACGACAGACTCGACACAAGCGGGCTCGTAGTTCATCTTTTAACGGCTCCTTCCCTGCTAGAAAACAGAAAGTTATTTTTTATTATTAATCGACAATCTTTCACTTAATTATATAATCGCTAAGGTTTTTTTTCAATATTTTTTTAAGCTATCATCGACTAATGTAAATATTTTTAGCACTATATAGAATAAAATTGTCACTTTTCAACTAATTTCAACCCCTGTTTTCAATTTTATATGTAATATTATTTAAAAAGGAGGTCCCGGGAAAGGGGGATGTGGACCGTGTTTATCATGTCTAATAGGAGGCTGGTTTGAATTTGAATCGAAATTATTGACGGATCTTTTCTGATTGTATGGATATTTTCCAAGTATTGTGACCGGCGGATGAAGTATCAGGTTGGCTTTTCCTCCTCTGACGCATCTTACATAATTATTGATTCTTAATGCGTCTCCTTGAGGTCCTCGAAAAGTTTTTCTACCGGTTTTCGGGTCACTGCGTTGGGCTCCCGCACCATGTACATCTATAATATTGCCATGCATTTTACCTAAAGCCCGACCGAAGGCGATGTAAACGGCCTGGCTTCCATCTGTTCGCCCGTCCTTATGAGTTGTTGACGTCCAGAAATATGGATAGTCGATTTGTCCTGCCTCGTTTTTTATTGATGATGTTTTGAAGATCGGATTGATTGAGGGACTGCGTGTGGTATCTGGTGATCTGGTGTAGTCTACGATTGACTGAAGCTCTTTGGCATTAGGCAACCGCCAGTCGCTGTGTCCCGCTAATTTTAGTTTTTCGGCATAGTTAAGTGCGACTTGCCAGGACATGGCTCTGCCACTATCACTTTTCATCCATGTGAGTCCGGTAGCAAGATCGGTAATGGTTCCATTTTGATTATCCTGGAAATTATTTATTCCGTACTTATTATTTCCACGGACATAGCGTACATAGAATTTCTTCTCTTTTCCCGGACCTCTTCCGTTTGGATGTTTGTAGCCGTATCCTTTTATTCTGCCATCAGCAAAGTTTACTCCGAATAAAGTTTCGGCTCCATTCATTGTAGTGCTGACGTATTTGGTTGATGACAGCCATTGTGCATCAATAAAGCGTTCTCCTGATTCCGTGTCTCCATATTTAAAGTCGAAATAATCTGTGTTTATATAGGGGATTGCATCGTAGGGAACACGGTACATTGAATGTGGGGACTGTTTACCTGTTTTTCCCCGAAAATCAATGAGAGAATATAGTTCTTTTATATTTGGAACCCTCCAGTCGGAATAGCCGCCTGTTCGAACCGTTTGAGCCGTGATCGTTGCCTCTTTCAGACTTTGTTTTTGGGAATCGACAACCTTTGTCCACATTAAACCGGTATTAATATCCGTTATTGTCCCGTCATGATTATCTTTGTAGGAAGGCTGAATTCCCAGATATTCTGCGTCCTGTCCGAAGAATGATTGTCCGGGTTTTGGAAATGAAATTTTTCCTGAATTGTTGTAGCACTGGTTCTGGCCTGTATCAACGATAACATAGTCTGGCTTGTCGGCTCCTGAAAGAATTGATATGGCGAATGTAACCCAACAGACTATTGTGATTGCAAATTTCATCTTAGTTCCCTTCGCTTTTTTTAGCATTCTAAGTATACCTGAATTTTCCGCCTGAAAGTACTAACCCGAAAATACATTAATTATTACACGTAAAATGAAAACGAAGATTTAAAAAAAAGAACGTCGAGGACATTAAGCGCCCCACTTAATGTCCAGCGACGCAAACGAGGAGATCTATAAGGTAATTGTAATATTAAAACGCTGATTTGTCTAGAGCTATCTTCTTTTAAAAAAAATATTTATATCTTTTTTGTTAAAATATCTGTCCGCTGCCATTAAGGCTGGCCCTAAAGTTCTTACTTTGCGCCCGATGCGGCTGAATCCGGTACGAAGTGCAATATCCGAATGTCGCGTCAGTGAATATTTCTGCAACGCTTCATGAAAAACATCTGAAATCAAATGTTCGGCGATGACGATATCGCCGTTGATGATCAGCATTTCTACATCCATGAGATTGATAATATTGGCAATTGCCTGAGCGATATATTCGGCCGCCCGTTTTAATAGTTTTAAAGCCCGTTGGTCGCCACTTTCAGCAAGAGCGACTATTTCTTCAAAGGTTTTGCTTTCGCCATATTCAGCCTCAATCGCCGCGACGCTGGCGAGACGTTCCAAGCATCCCCGGTTGCCACAATAGCATTCCGGTCCGTTGTAGTCGAGGGATAAATGACCGAATTCGCTGGCCTTATTATTTACACCTCGATAAAGTTCGCCGTTAAGGATAAAACGGCATCCGATACCCCAGCCGACAAACAGAACTCCAAGATTGTCTGGAATATCCTGTCCGGATAAATAATATTCTGCCATTGCCATCAGAGATACGTCATGGTCGACAATAATTGGAATTTTAAACTCTTTTTCAAGTTTTTCACGGATTGGAACGTTATTTAAATTCGGATAATATGCCGCGCCTTTGTAAATACCTTCCTGGATATTTACGCCGGCGGGAAGACCAATACCGATACCATTCAGAGCTGATCTATTGATGCCGGATTCCTTGATAACTCTTTTAATCAGATTTGAAAGCAGGTTGATTAATTCATCACCGTTCATATCTCGGTAAGTAGGTTCGTCAACGGTGCAAAGTGCTTCCAGGCCGGAGGAAAACAAGCCGCATGTTAAACTTGTTCTGGACAAACCGATACCAATTGTATAAAACGCGTGGCTGTTCAGCTTTAACAGTACCGGTTTTCTGCCGCCGGTGGATTTTTCTTCCCCGGCTTCCTCTATCAGATTGTCTTCAAGCAGTTTTCTGGTTACTTCGGTAACAGTCGCCAGGCGGATATGATATTTCCGGGATAACTGAATACGGGAAATTTCCCCGCTTTCCGCGATAGCGTCATATACTTTTTGCCTGATATTTACTGGTTCCGCCATAATTTCAACCTGCTTCTTTTCGTGTTCTGTAAACAAGAGTTTTCATATTTTAGCTCCATTGTCAAAATATGGAAACATTATAAATCTAAAGGATGCCGCACTTTTTCAATGCAGCTGTCAACACTTCCCGTCCAGATGGAGATATCTGACAGAGCGGTAATCTGAATTCCTCTTCGATTATTCCTTTCATTGCCATTGCGGTTTTAATTGGAATAGGGTTCGTTTCAACAAATACATCTTTGAAGAACGCATAATATTTCTTGTGAATGGCAAGAGCTTCAGACATTTTTCCTGCTGCAAACGCATCTACCATTGCTTTCAGTTCAGCTGGGATCAGGTTCGACACTACACTGACAATCCCTTTGGCTCCGACGGACATCATCGGCAAGGTCAAGCTGTCATCTCCGCTCATGACGGTAATATCACAAACATCCAGTATTTGTGATACACGGTCCGCTGAACCGCCAGCTTCTTTCACTGCTACGATAGTCGGATTTGAACTGAGTCTGGCAATGGTATCAATTGCGATTGGAGTACCCGAACGCCCGGGAACATTATAAAGCATTACCGGAAGTCCAACCGAATCAGCCACTGCTGAAAAATGACGGTAAAGACCTTCCTGGGTCGGTTTATTATAATATGGAGTAACCTGAAGGGTCGCGTCTGCACCGGCCTTTTTGGCAGCCATAGTTAGTTCGATTGCTTCTGCGGTGCTGTTGGCGCCGGTTCCGGCGACAATCTTACAGCGTCCGTTGGCAACTTCAATTGTTTTTTCGATGACTTTAATATGTTCATCGGTTGATAGCGTAGGTGACTCACCGGTTGTGCCGACCGGTACAATACCATCGACGCCGCCGGAAACCTGGAATTCTACCAGTTCAGCCAGCTTGTCAAAATCAACTGCGCCTCTGGAAAACGGAGTAACCAGAGCGGTGTATACTCCTTGCATTTGCATGATAATATCCTGTAAATGGTTAAATTATTCAATAAACTCAAATCTTATTACTATATTCTAAATTATTTTCAAGTCAATGGTGGATACGTTTTTTTCCATGATGACTGGTCTTAATATCAGTTGGATTGTTTGAAAATACGCAATTATGTTGTACCCTAATATGTTTGTTTTACAGTTTTATCATAAAAGCTTTTTTTTAATTTCAAACTTTTTCGTTTTTGCAAGGAGCGTTAGCGACAGGAGTTTGAAGCGGTATCGATGCCGTCCGTCATACGGACAATAAATATTGTAGTGTTGATAATTTGTTTTAAGGAATGATAATTATGGTGTCTGATGTTGAACCTGGTGACGGAAAGCAAAAAGCAAAAATCTCAATATGGAAAAGGTTGTTGGTTGATATTGTTGTTTTTGTTGTTTTGTTAAGTATCGCGATGGCTTTTGCCATTGTTTTTTCTGATAAATTAATTTTTCATCCTCAGCCGGTTCGTCCTGATCAGAAGAAAAACATGACCATGCTTGAGGTTGCTCCAGGAACAAACATTGCATTGCGATATCTTCCTTGTAAGAAGTCCAAATATACGATTTTATTCAGTCACGGCAATACGGAAGACCTGGTTCGCCAGCGTCGTATGATTGCGGAATACCCTCAAAAGGGATATGCTGTTGTCGCTTATGATTATGAAGGATTCGGGTTCAGTGACGGGTCTCCGACTGAACAGAGTTGCTACCGTGATATTGATGCTGTTTACAAATATATGACCGAAACCCTTAAAATTCCGCCGGAGAGAATCATTATCTACGGGCGTTCTGTCGGCAGTGGACCATCCTGTTATCTGGCGGAAAAAGAAAAAGCAGCCGGATTAATCCTCGAAGGAGGGTTTATGAGTCCTTTCAGAGTTGTCGTGCCGTTTCCTCTCCCCTTTGATAAGTTCAGGAATATTGACCGGATAGCAAATGTTAACATGCCGAAATTGTTTTTTCATGGAGTTCGTGACGGCGTGGTTCCGTACAAGCACGGGAGAGCTCTTTATGAAAAGGCTTCCGAGCCGAAAACTTTTATTAAATTTTCGAACGGCAATCACAATAATCTTAGAGACTATAAACTCTATTGGGAATCGTTACACAAGTTTGTCGATTCCCTCGATTCCGGCAGATCATGAACACAGCAAATCTTCGGGAGTGGTTCCCTCGGATTCTTCTTTCTCAATCTGCTTGCCGCCTTTGGTGACCTGAGCTGTCTGAAGTTCCATCAGTACCAGGTGCTCGACGTTGAATGAACAACGGTCGCCGTTGTTGTCGACGTATGTCAGGAATGATTCATTTTTTAACGATCCGATGATATTTGCTTCCAGGTAATAGGCATCATCTTCGTCTTCAACCTGCCCGGTAACCGGTTCCTTTCGTCCCCTGAAAAACAACTGAATACGGCGTTTCCTTTCGCCTTTGTCGGCAGGCTCAGCCGGATTCATTGTATATTTGACGTATTCAAGGTCGTTCACGGACAAGCTTACAGAGCGACCGTCTTCAGTATCAAACGAGAAGAAGCAGAACTCATCGTCAAGTTGTTCGTTTTCGTCAAGAATAGATTGTAGTCGTTCCCAAGTCTCTGCCCTTACATGGTAAACCAGAGTATGATCAATCCCACTTATCTGTAACTCCAGATAGCAATTCAAATTATTGTCCATAACTATTCCTCGCCCATCGGATTCAATTTTACCGACCTGGAAAACGGTAAAGTAATCCTTGATGTTTTCTGGTGATCAACCAACTTGCCGATACATCCTTTCCAGGTTATTGTACAGCTTGCAGCCAGTCAGTTACCGAATACTATGATTTTAAACGTCCATATCTTTAAAATCAATATATTTCCATAAAAAAATAGAATTCAGGAAGTGGAATATAAAAAAAGCTCCGGTTTCCCGAAGCTTGAATTTTATAAAATGTCAGTAAGAATTATGAATTCCATTTCAGCAGCATGGAGCCGAAAGTAAGGCCGCCACCGAATGCTGTGAGGAGAACATAATCACCGTTCTGAACTTGATTGTCACGAGAGATTTCCGCAAGACATAATCCAATGGATGCGGCGGAGGTGTTTCCGTAACGGTCAAGATTCATATATACCCGTTCTTCCGGAATTTTAAGTCGTGAAGCAACTGCTTTCAGAATTCTGTAGTTGGCCTGATGAGGAATCAGCCATTTTATTTGATCCGGAGTCACCCCGGCTTCTTTCAGAACATTGCGGCAACTGCCAACCATACCGTTAACTGCCAGTTTAAATACTTCCTGGCCTTCCATGTACATATAATGCATCTTTTCGTCAACAGTTTTGTGTGATGGAGGCATTGCGGAACCACCAGCCGGCAACTGAAGAATTTTGCCGTAATTACCATCGGCTTTCACTTCCGAGCCGCAGAACAGTTTTTCATCTCCGTCGGTTTTTTGGAGAATAACGGCTGCAGCAGCGTCACCGAACAGTACACAGGTATTACGGTCTTCCCAATCAACAATGGAAGAAAGTTTTTCTGCACCGATGATCATAATGTTTTTATATTTCTTATGACCAAGCAGTAAGCCGGAAGCGATTTCCATGCCGTACAGCAGGCCGGAACATGCTGCCTGAATATCGAGGCAGGCGGCGTTCATTGCCTGGAGTTTGCTCTGAAGTACGCAAGCTGTGCTTGGAAAGATATGGTCGCCGGTAATTGTGGCCACTAAAATAAAATCGAGGTCGTCAGCGGTTAGTCCGGCGTTGTCAAGGGCCTGCTTTGCTGCTTCAAAAGCCAAGTCGGAACATATCTGGTCGTCTGCCGCAATATGACGTTCTTTGATGCCGGTTCTGGTTCTTATCCATTCATCCGAAGTATCAACCATTTTCTCCAGGTCAAAATTGGTAAGCACCTTATCCGGTGCGTATGAACCTACTCCAGCTATTTTGATACCCATTGTTTGCCCCTGTGATGTTTATAAATTACTGAAATTCCGTGTTCTTTTTAACTAACCGGACTTTTCTTCTTATTATTAATTTCAAGACCGCATTCCGCCATCCGTTTGGCAATCAAGTCATTGATGCCATATTGTATTGATTCGGCCGCAACCCTAATTGCGTTCTTAATGGCCTTCGGGGTAGAAGAACCATGACCGATAATACATACGCCGTTAAGTCCAAGAAGCGGAGCTCCGCCGAATTCTTCGGCATCTCCTACAGCCTTCAATTCCTTGAACGCGTTTTTAGCTAGAATTGCTCCGGTCTTTCGAATCGGATCTTTTCCAAATGCGTTTTTCATCCAATGCATTACTGCCTTGGCGAGTCCTTCGCTGCCTTTCAATAGTACATTGCCGATAAATCCATCGCACACTACTACATCCGCAGCGCCTTCAAATATTGTATCTCCCTCAACATTACCAATAAAATTAATTGGCATTGAGGAAAGCATCTTAAACGTTTCCTTGGTAAGGTCATTACCTTTCACGTCTTCGCCGCCGACGCTGAGCAATCCAATCCGTGGGCTGTCAGTGCCGAATGCGAAGTGCGAATACGCTTCTCCCATAACCGCGAATTGAGCCAGGTTAATCGGTTTGCAGTCAGTATTTGCTCCCGCGTCGATCAATATGTAATGACCTTGTTCGCATGGCATAATCGCCGCAATCGCGGGACGTTCAATTCCCGGAAGCGTACGCACCAATACTTTTGTTGAGGCAACTGCCGCGCCGGTATGACCGGCACTGACAACAGCATCGACTTTCTTGTCATGAAGCAGCTTGGCGCAAATCGTCATCGAAGAATTTTTCTTCGCACGCAATACAACCGTTGACATGTCACTCATCTCAACGACTTCTTCCGCATGAATCTTCGTGATCTTGGCGTGATCGTCAAGACCAAAACGATCCATGTAGTAAGCAATTTTCTGCTGATGCCCGACAACAACTATTTCTTTGATGTCAGGATAATCATGAATCGCGCTCGCAATTCCTTCGATGACTACTGAAGGGGCATAATCCCCTCCCATTGCATCCACGGCAATTCTCATATTCGTCAGTCTGCGTTAATTACTTGTTTGCCTTTATAACTACCACATGAAGGACATACACGATGCGGCATGACTGGAGCGGAACAAACCTGGCACAGGGTTACCTGTACGCCTTTATATCTGTTTGCTGCCTTGCGCATGCGCTTCTTCATCTTGGAAGTTTTTCTTTTTGGAACAGCCATTTTCTGTTATCTCCTGATTAAATTTACTGTAAATATAAATTTCAACCTATAAAAATACGTGTCTGTTACACATTTTTCCCGTAATCCAGACACCGAAATTCCTGCGGTTTTTCACAGCAGGAACGTTTAACTTAGCATGGTATAATTATTTTTCAAACTTTATTTTGTCTAAATCACCCCAAATATCATCCCCGGAGTTTTTATCATCGCAATTACATGACTCTTTATTCAGATTTATTCCGCAGGTGAGACAGATTCCCTGGCAATCGTTTGAGCACAACGGATTGATCGGCAGGTTTAACAGCAGGTCTTCCCGAATGTCTTCTGTAATATCCAGGTCGTCGGATGTAACATCTTCATAAAAATGACAGACCTTGTTATTGATAATCTGCGTTGAAAAGTTTTCAAGACAGCGTCCGCATTGAGCGTTGATTTTGGTTTCAACCATGCCTTCAACCAGAATTCCGCCGGTAACCAGCGTTGCTTTGAGCTTGTAATGGATGTCTTCCGGAAAGCTCATCATTTCAGAATCTTCCACTTCAAGCAGGCTGATTGGTTCGGTTCCTTCAAAATCGCTCCAGTTATTATCAAGGGTATGAACTTTTATTACAATCATAATAACACCTCGGTCGGTTGATAATTACGATCCTGGCCGGATCAGCCTGGAAGGTTAAACTTTTCTTTTAGTGCGATGGCTATAGCCGGAGGAACGAACTGTTCAAAATCTCCACCCATACATGCAATTTCCTTGATCAGTCTTGAACTGATAAATGAATTGTCCTGACTTGGCATCATGAATAATGTTTCGCATTTGTCTTTCAATTTGCGGTTCATTAATGCCATTTGCAGTTCATACTCGAAGTCTGAGAATGCCCGCAGGCCGCGGAGAATGGCCGATGCCTTGAAAGTATCAATGGCATCCACCAACAGGCCGTCAAACGATACCGGCCGGACTTGATCGCCGACACCGGCATCCTTACTGGCCTGTTCGACCAGCTTCATGCGTTCGTCTACAGAAAAAGTCGGCGTCTTGCTGTGATTGCGCGCGACCGCTACATATATAATATCAAATATCCTGGTAGCCCGAAGAATCAAGTCAAGATGACCATTGGTCAGCGGGTCAAAACTTCCCGGATATAATACTGTTCTTTTACGTTCTTCCACTGTTCTTCCCTGTAAAAAGTTAAACTATAAACAACCTACTCACTCATCGACAATTTTTCAAGACCTGAATGTTATCATTTAAATTCTCTGTGATTATTGATGATGACGGGATGCGTATTGCAAGTTCATTTTGCTAGTTTTTATTGAGACGCAAAATTGAATTAATTATTTTTGAAATGTAAAAATGCGCATTGCTGTACGGCACTGCTATGCGACTTTTATATGAAATAATGCCATCAAAAGTAGTACTTTATGAAGAGATTCAATTGGGGAATGATTCTTGTTGATTTGGAAATACGCAGGGAAGGTTCTATTGTCAGATTGAGTTAGGGACAAATCTTTATAAAATGGAACCACTGCTCCACCAGGTGAGTGATGGAGCAATGGTTCTAACGTATGATAAATCCCGGTCGTTCGAAGGGGAAACCTTTCGTGAACATCCCGGCTGACTTGCTTCACCGTGCCATCAGTGCAAACACGCCCCAGCTAAGGTATTCCCGAGTGTAGGTGACGTAACGTTTTGGCTCATTGGTCAGTAGATCCCGAACCTCTTTTGCGAAGTCGTCGCAGGGATTTGCTTCGAGCCAGCGGCGCATGGTGAACCACTTGGTTGCCTCGTACCGGTCCCAGCCCTCCTGGCCGGCGAGAACCATTTCCACCACGTCATAACCGAGTTCGCCAAATGATGCGATGAGCTCGGGAAGGGTGAGGAATTCTTCGATTGATTCGAGGCCGCATCCTTTGACTATATCATCTGTTGGCGGTAGTTTCTTCCAGTAAGGCTCGCCTATGAGGATGATTCCTCCGGGGAGAAGGTTCTTCTCCAGAAGCTCAACGGTTCCGGCGACTCCTCCGCCGATCCACGTGGCGCCGACGCAGGCTGCTACGCCGACTTTTTCGTTGGTGATGTATCCAGCGGCATCACCGTGGATGAACTCAATCCGGTCGGCGACGCCAAGCTCTTCCGCCCGTTGTTTTGCCTGTTCGGTGAACAATTTGCTCATGTCGACGCCGATGCCGGAAATTCCATGATCGCGTGACCATGTGCAAAGCATCTCGCCCGAACCGCTGCCGAGGTCGAGTATACGAGTCCCTTGTTCCATGCGTAACGCCGCGCCAAGTGTGGTCAGCTTTTCCGGTGTAAATGGATTATGAATGCGGTGAGCGCTCTCGGAAATGTTAAAAATACGTGGAATATCCATGATTATGATTCCTTATCTGTTAATGATTCTACTTGTGTGTTTTTCTGTATAAAACTATCTATATGCGCCGTTAAAAGATCGATGGCCTTTTCCCCATCGGACGGCGCGTCCGACATGCTGAGCAGTAAAAGGAATGGAGCGTAAAAATTAATTGCCAGCAGTTTGGGATTACCGGTTTTCAGGACGCCCTGCGCCATCATTTCATGAAACAGGTCTTCCATGTAGCTGACCGGACCTCCGGCAAAAACTTTCTGTTTCCAATCCGCCATTTCCGGATTCCGGTATTGCTCCAGGTTCACCATTCTGCGGAAGTTCCGCCCGAATTCATTCTCTGTCCAGAACCTGAATTGCGCAAGAGTGAAATCTTTGATGGGCTCCAGTGCGACATTGCGGTAAGACTCCGGGCATTGATCGAAGGTTTCTTCAGGTACTTCGTGCGTCTTGGCACACTCAACATCGATTTCAATCAACCGCTCCACGATCCGGTCGAAGATATCCCGCTTGTTCCGGTAGTGACGGTACAGTGCCCCCTTGGTCATGCCAAGCTTGCCGGCGATGGCGCTGACCGAAACCGCTTCATAGCCGTCTCGCGCGAATAGCTCCAGTGCCGTCATCAGTATTTTCTCTTTTGTATCTCCCATAAAAATATCCTTGCATTAAGTAAACGATCGTTTACTTTAGTATACGACCGTTTACTTGTCAAGATGTTTTTTGAAAAAAATAAAAAACTGAAGATTGGAAATATTTCACTTTTTGCAAGAAATGTGGCTATGTGTACGACTGACCCCGAGTTTTCCCGAATTCCTAAAAAATGTATCCATGTACAGGTTTGACCCCGAGTTCCCAAAAAATGTATCCATGTACAGGTTTGACCCCGAGTTCCCTTGACCCCGAGTTCCCCATGTACAGGTTTGACCCCGAGTTCCCTTTTTTATAAAGGATATGAAGCTGTAAAAACAGTTCCCTGATCTGGTGTAGAGGTAAAGTATACATCCCCGCCAAGGTAACGACTACTCAGCATTTTCATGCTATAAGTCCCTAATCCACGCCCATTGCCCTTTGTGGAGAATGACCGCTGGAATATCTGAAGCTGAACATCTTCTTGAATATAGCCCGGATTATGAACTTCGAAGAGAATCCGGTTTCCACGGCAACAACAACTTATCGTAACGGTTTCTCCGTTTTTTGACGCTTCCAATGCATTTTTCAGCATATTTCCAAGTACACGAAAAAGCAAAACGGTATCACTGTAAAAAGTATATTCTCTACAATCCGGTGATATTGCAATGTGACGATCCTTGCAAACCAAATGATTGCGATATAAATGAACAACATGGGCAATCATATCACGTGTACTTACCATTTCTTGATTAACAAGCAGTTCATTTGCTTCAGCTGCCGCAAGGTCTTTTTGGGCCTTGATTTCATTAATCATCTCACTAGTCATATCCATAATACACCTTGCAATTTCTGGGGTGTGATATGTCTGCTCAGATAATTTTCCGACCGCTCCCTGAATTCCGCCGGCAGTGTTCAATACATCGTGAAAAAATATTCTTTCAAGCGCCCGGCGACGTTTCTCATCACTAATATCATTACAGATAAAAGCAACGTACTTTTTATCGATAATTGGCAATGGATAGGTCCAAACCCGAAGGTCAAAGGAGACTCCACCAACAGTAGTAAGCCTGCATTCTTCCATTTTCTGCATTCTTTGGAGTGCACTCAGAATCGCGTTTACCGCTCCACAATTCTTACAAAAAAGACTAGTACCACATCCGCCATCATACTCATCCGCATGAATACAACCCAAAGCCTCCCCTGGACGTTTCCCCTGAATATCTTCAAGTTTACAATTCAGAAAATCAAGCACGGATTTATTCGTATATATTATTTGGCGACAATCATTCAACACCATAAACAAGTATGGCATATCATCAATAACCGACTTGAATATGTGCTTTTTGTTAAGCTTTTCCCGCTGAAGAATACAAGTCTCAACAGACTCTCTCTCCGCCGGTGCATACTGGGTATCAAGCATTTCGCTCTCCTGACTAAAATTACAATTGGACTGATGATTATACCTATTCTATCTGGAAATTACAACTTTTGATATAAAAAAATAAGCATTAAAAATATATTTTACAAAACGCATATAGCTTTTTTACGCTGAACATGTAATATCGTTTTATCGGCTCCCGCATTCATGGAGCAATATTCTCCAGAAAACAAACAACAGAGAGGAGTTACACAATGAAACTCAGCGCAAGAAACACATTCAAAGGCAAAGTTACTGAAATCAAAGAAGGCGTAGTTAACTGTGAAGTGCTCATTGATGTTGGTGGAACGATTGTAACATCAATCATTACTAAAGATGCAGTTAATTCTCTGAGCTTGGCAGAAGGCGGCGTAGCCTATGCTGTGATCAAAGCGTCTAACGTTATGGTTATGGTAGATTAAATCATCTTTAGGACAGGCGTTAAAAATCAATTGCGCCTGTCCTGATTTCAAATATTCGTCTTAATATCGTGTTGTTCCTGTATTTCAAATGGTGTAATTCACACCTTTTCATCTTTATCAACATATGTCCTCTCCAACATCCTACTCCCCGTTGTTTGCCCCCCCCCCGACGACACTGTGCATGGTAAAGAATGAAATGACAATAAATGCTGAATTCAGTGGAGAAGCCAACGTAAAAAACAACGGAAATCTATTGACGGAGTTTTTGTTCCCTACGATTATGATTTACGCCTTTTCTGCACTTTTTTCAAGCATTCCAAAGTAAACACCTAAGGAAAACCTACTTAAGATATCTTAGTGAATATAGTAGTCTTTTAAGGAATCGAAATCTGATCTGAACTTTCGATATGTACTTCCCATAAGAAGGTATAAGTCAACTTTGGCATTGTTCTTTATATTGTCTCGGGAAAGGTCAATATAATAAGCGAGTTCCTCCCCGAATTCCTAAAAAATGTGACGATGTGTACGACTGACCCCGAATTTCCTGACCCCGAATTTCCTGACCCCGAATTTCCTGACCCCGAATTTCCTGACCCCGAATTTCCTAAAAAATGTGACGATGTGCACGACTGACCCCGAATTCCACCCCGAATTCCCCCGAGTTCCACAGGTTTGACCCCGAGTTTCAACAAAAATGTATCCATGTACAGGTTTGACCCCGAGTTCCGTACAGGTTTGACCCCGAGTTCCGTTCAACAAAAATGTATCCATGTACAGGTTTGACCCCGAGTTCCGTACAGGTTTGACCCCGAGTTCCGCCCCGAGTTCCGTTGACCCCGAGTTTTCCAGGTTTGACCCCGAGTTTTCCATGTACAGGTTTGACCCCGAGTTTTCCCCGAGTTTTCATGTACAGGTTTGACCCCGAGTTTTCAGGTTTGACCCCGAGTTTTTTGACCCCGAGTTTTCCCGAGTTTTCCAGGTTTGACCCCGAGTTCCACAGGTTTGACCCCGAGTTCCAATCCATGTACAGGTTTGACCCCGAGTTCCATCAGGTTTGACCCCGAATTCCCCTGACTCCGAGATGCACTTTCCTGAGTTAATAAACGAATAAAAAACCGAAAGATACAATAGTAAGAACAACTACATAAAAAATTTTCTTTATTTCGCATACTGTATCTATATCATATACTTCATTAATTTTTTTCTGATTCTCTTCATTACTTGGGTCGCATGACTTTAAATTAAACAAAGAACCTAATGAACATACAAGATAGGCTACCGACAAAAGCTTTGATTTCGCTGTTAACGATATAAGAAAAATGAATAGTGAAAGAACTATCACATAAATAACGATGCCTTTATTCTTTAAAAAAATTTTAAGGAAATCTCTCGCTTCTTTTTTGAGTATGTTGCTCACTGTTTCTCCTGTGTTAGATATAAACAAAACATTGCGTTCGATTATGATGTTTCCAACGCGAGCCCTAGGACAATAATGCTCTACCTTAAGCGATCCACATGGTAGGGACGGTTCTCCGCAACCGTCCGCAACTTTGTGTCTAAATACAAAATTCTTGGAGCCGGCGCGCTCGGAGATCACGCCCTACTCATTGCGTCTTGTTTCGCATGACTCATTAGAAACTAGAGTTCCATCAATAATATTCGCCTCATCTAACGACGTTACCGTTGGCGCTCCTTATGTTTTCCCCAAGCTCCTTAAATAAAAAATGTGACTATGTGTACGACTGAACCCGAGTTGCTTCGTTTCTTTTACTGAGTTGAACTGATTCCAATATGCTATAGCAATTCCTTGTCGCTTGGGGGTGAGTTAGATTTATATTTGCATTCAACTTTACAATTCAATTTAAAAACTCTTAAAATATGTTTAAGTACTTTTGACTTATTTTTTACTTCGAGATAAAGAAATACATAAACGAGAAATAATGAAAAAGCCATAGAACTATTTTTTAATCTATCGATTTCTAATCTATCAGATAAAAAAAGATTAACAATAAAACTAAAACAAAATGCTGATAGTAGGAAAATTATAGCAATAATTCCCCAATACAGTAATAAAGAAGAACAAATTTTAATACCTAAAATGATATTTTTCATATTATATTAAACTCAATGTTCAAATTACAAGTGCGACAGTTAAGGTCTTTACTTTCCCCGAAAAACAAAACGTCTTTCTTCAATATGCTTCACATGTCTGCAATTGCAACTTGCTTTTTTATGAATGGGGATTAAACTATATATTAGTATTTAATGAGTCTTGCGAAATAGACGAATTTAGGTAGGGCGAGCTCTCCGCAGCGCGCCGTCTCTTGGTATTTTGTGCTTAGGCACAAAATAGCGGACGGTTACGGAGAACCGTCCCTACCCGGAAAAATGCATTTCGCATGAGTTTTTAGTGCTTAATTGATTAAGGAATTTTATTATAGATTACCGAATTTAAGACAATCATAAGTCATTTTTAATAGCGATGGCTTTCAGCATTACCGTTTCTGATTGAAAACGCCAAATTTTTAGAACAAAGAAACAGAATGTTGGGAGTTGCGCTCGTTTATAATCGATGTATTATAAACGGGCGTATCTTTCATTTTCGGCGCATTCACCATATCTTTGTTCGGGCATTGGCGTGCCTCAATCAGGTGTGATTGAATGCGCCTCTTTTGTGTATTCGATCTTCCGGTACTGCTTTCGCATAATTAAAATTCTGCTTCCGTAGCGCAAAGCGCGAAGTATGAAGCAGTACAAACGCAATCCGTCGTACGGATGGGGGATTAGATGAAATGGAAGTGTCGACAAAGTATCAAGCAAGCAGTAAACCGGAAGAATTTTTTGGAACTGAACAGGGATCGTTATTTCATGAATTCCTGGAGCTCTATCGTGATCGTATCGAAAGTATTAAATACACTCCGTTCGGACCCGAGGAAGGTCTGAAACTAAAGATTAACTGCTTTGGTCCTGATGTAAGAACCGTTTCCCTAAAGAACGATACTATCACTGACGGACAATATATCATTGCCCTGACAAAACTTGATCGACCAATGGAGCTTGGTTCCGCACACCTGATGTTGACATTAATGGGGTGGGAAGGTCGTCCGATCTATACTCCGGCATTCCGCGACGACATGACCCCCGTGCTCGGTTGTTCGCGTCGCCGTGACCGATTGACTGATATCCAGGAATTCTATGATATGACGATCGGGCTAGCCGAAGCTATTGAGAAAATAGATTCGGTAATAAAAAGCCAAAGGGTCTTCTCCTATCTCTGGAAAAATTTTAATTAGTCTTTTTTGTGATTTTAAATTGAGTTTCAATATATTCAAACCGCTAATTGGCAATTCAGATTCAGGGTTTTGGGTCTGGAATTGTTGCAGATGATTTTCTCCTTCGTCTGTATATTGGTTGCGTTGAAATTCAGGCCCATTTTGTATTCAGTCTGATAACGCGTCACTTTGGCTTGCTTATAGCACGAAGAACCCTAGAGCAGCGGCGCCGCAACCAAAGGAATTAAGAATTAAAAAAATGCGGGAGCAAAGTAGTGCCTGTTTTGATAAAACCGGCACACCGTGCATCAGCACGGCAGTTTATCCATGAAAAATAAAAACGATCCTACTGTCGCTGGTGCGACGGGCGTTTTCATCGAAAATCGCCCCTACCAAGAAGGGCTTCGCGCTGATTAAAATTGAAGCCGTTAGATTAACACCTTACGGAATTAATAGTTAAACGTTTATGAATGTTGCATTGTGAAAATCTTTCTAAAAAAAAGGAAAAATTTAAAAATCTTCGTGGTTCTTCGTGCTCTTCATGGTGAGGGAAACAGGAGTGACCCATTACTTCAGTCTGACCCATTATTTTATTTTTGTTAAAAGAAACTATTGACATTTGTAAAGGTTTGAAATATAATATGTGTAGCGTTACACATAATTAAACATAAAATATAAAATGAGCTATAAGAAAGTCACATTAAAAGAGGTTGCGAAAGAAGCCGGGGTGAGTTTGATTACTGCGTCGAATGTAATGGGCGGGAAAAATCTGAATCATGCCAGTAAGGAAACGCGCGAGAAAGTACGTGCGGCGGCCGGTAAGTTGGGATATCGTCCTAATCTGGCGGCACGGCAGCTTGCCAGCCAGAAAAATAATGTGATCGGGATGTTGATCGACAGCGGAGCTCCGGCATTTTATCGAGATGTAATGAAAGAGCTGGAACAACTGGCGAATGACAAGAACTGGCGGCTTCAGGTTGGTATTGTCCATGAAAATATGAATTCCATTAAACAATATGTAGATGATTTTCTAGGCAGCCGGATTGATCATATTATTTGCGCAACGCATAATTATCCTGAATTCGGTTCAAAAGTTCCTGCCTTGTTCGAATCTTTCAGCAACGTAGTATTTCTTGAGGAACCTTTTGTTGAAACTAAATTTCCGGTTATAGCCTCCGATCACTACAGCAACTATTTCAATGCGGTATCCGGCCTGATTAAGCGCGGACGTAAGCGAATTGTGTGCTGTGCGCGTCGTAATGCATATCAGGACCCCAGCTATTTCAAGGCACGGGATGGAGTAATAGACGCTTACAAATCAAACAACATTTCGTTTGAAGAAAGCTTCTGGTTGCCGTTTGAATCCAGTTTTACCGAAAGTTTTCCGGAAATACTGGCAGTAAAACCGGATGCATTGATTGTAAGTAAAGATGCTGATATGTTTCGGGCATTAAGGCTTTTGAAAAAAGCCAGTCTAAAAGTTCCGCAGGATATTGCACTGTTCAGCGCCAATCTTTCAGAGTATGCCGAACTTGCCGATCCGGCCTTTTCCGGTTTTTCCTATAACGCGAAGGAATTAGCAAAACATATTATTGAACATATATGGAAAAAGATAGAAATAGACCAAGGGAGGAATGCTGATTGGGTGAAATATGTTAAAGCGAATTTGATCTGGTCGGAATCGACTATGTAAGAAGTTTTTACTTTAAAAATAAAATATAAGGAAAAGGAACAATGGAAAGAGAAAAAAATGATGAAGTAAAAAATAATTTTACACTCATAGAGTTGCTCGTAGTGATTGCTATTATTGCGATACTTGCGGCAATGCTTTTGCCGGCGTTAAATAATGCGAGACAAAAAGCAAAAGGGATTAAATGTGTATCGAATTTAAAACAGATTAGTACGGCGGAAGCTTTTTATGTTGGAGATAATAATGGATATTATACGCCGTCATATAGTTCGAAATGGGCTTCTGGAAACCGCTATTGGTGTAACCGGTTAATGGAGAATAAGTATATTGTTAGACCGGGAGACTCCGGTTCTGCTGTGGTTAGGAACTGGATATTGCAATGTCCTTCCGATTTGAAGCCTGATAATTTGGGGTCTTATTCAATGAGTGTATACTTGAGTACCTGGCGTTATAAGCCAAGTAGAGTCAAAAATACGTCTAATGCTGTTGTTTTTCTGGATTCTACAGATGATCATAATGCAAATCCCTGGAGTATTTCCAGTGCTGGAGGGACTGGAGCCGGGGCGGAATATCGGCATAAAGGTCCTTTGAAAGGAATTAATGTTTCTTATGTTGATGGACATGCAACGCGAATTGAGACTCTTCCGCTTACTTTAATCAATACAAAAGGCTCAGAAGCATGTATCTTCTGGCAGCATCCTAATCAGTACAAATAAAAAATATGAATATACTCTTGATTTTGTTATTGAATAAAAAACATTCTTTTGTTGAATCATTTTAGAGGGGGAAATATAATGAAAACCAAAATACATACATTCACACTCATAGAGCTCCTTGTTGTTGTTGCTGTTATCGCTATTCTGGCAGGCATGCTGCTGCCGGCATTGAGTTCTGCTCGTGAAAAGGCTCGTGCAATTAAATGCTTAACCCAGGAAAAACAAATTGGACAAGGCTTGACATTTTATATCGACGACAATAAAGAACAGTTTCCTATAGCAAATTCAACAGTGGATCCTCATTGGGAGACGCACCTTAATAATGATTATAGTCTACCACAGAAGATCTTTTATTGTCCTTCAGACCGTAATCGCAAGGAGTCAAACTGGTCTGATGATGATCGTTTCATTAGCTATGGTTATAATATTCTCGGATTGGGATTTTACTCCTCTAACTATAATCCTTTAAATGGTAAAACCGTTTCTCTATTCAGCTGTAAGCTCAGCCAAATCAAAAGCCCGTCCAATATGCTGGCGCTGGTAGATTCTTACAGGGTTAAATATACGGGGCTTGAAGGATATTTTGTTGCGGTTCCTGACACATCATTATGGGGAGATTTTTTGCCTTATCGGCGTCACAAGAAAGGAGCTAATGTCATGTTTGTCGATGGTCATGCGGGCAAGGTTGATATTCAGGTATTGACGACTGCAAATTATAGTGACTCTGGAGCTCCTATAAACAACTACAGTATCTGGAGTCCGGTTCGATAATTAAAAGAAAGTTAATAATGTTGCGTTTATCGGAGTTCTTGGTTATTGTTGGAATACTTGCCTTTTATGGCAGTCGCAATAGAGTGTTTCTAAATAATATTTATAGCTCTTTGAATTTATGAATCGTTTGAGTCATAAAGTGCCAAGATCATTATTGTATAAAAAACAAAATTTGATAAGGAAATAGTATGTTGTGCATAAAAAAAACGTACCGCCTGGCGGCAATTTTGGCTTTAGTAACATTTTTCTCAATGGTATCTTTTGCTGAGACTTTTGATGTTTATAGCCAGAAGGGAAAAAGTAAATTAATAAAACTTAGTGATATAGGGGTAGGTGTTCAGCATTTTACTGTTCCTTATAAAAGGGTTTGTACACAAGTCGATTTTTTTCTGGATTCAGGCAATGTAGTAAAGCGTTTTCCCCAGCACAGCCTGATTCTCAGGATTTATGACAGTTCGCAAAAACTGATTAAAACCAAACTTGTCCGCTGTAATCAAATAAAAAAGAAAACTGACTGGATATCTGTGAAAGGGCTGAATTTGCCTACAGGAAAATACCGTATTGAATTGTTTACAAACAGTAATCCCGTTAAATCTTACTTGAAGCTTTTTCTCTTTTCAAATAGCCGTAATACCAATGGCTATGCTGCTAGTGGATGGCGTGGGGGAAAACCGCTTGAAGGTGATTTTAAGGTAAGATTAGTTTTAGCCGCCGGGAAGGACGTGGAAAGCTTGGAGCTGGGCAATGATACGCACAATATTATAAGTAACAATAAAGCGAATTATCCCATTGTTTTGTCGATGAATTCGGCGAAGGCAGAACTGTATGCCGCAGAATTTCTTCAAGATAATCTTAGAGAAATTACTGGTGTTACCCTGCCAATTATAACAGCGGATCAGTATCAGTCCGGCCCGATGATTGCAGTGGGATTCAATTCAAAACTTCCTTCGGCATTATCTCCGGCCGCCTTTGGTGAATTAAATGATCAGGAACTGCTGATTCAGCCGACTTCGGATATTTTATTGCTTGCCGGAGGTAGTCCGGCTGGAACTCTATATGCCGTTTATGAATATCTCTATCGTCTGGGAATGCGCTGGTTTACTCCGGAATTTAAAAAGTTACCCAAGCTTACGAATGTTCCATTGCCTCAAGTTTCTTATCGCTACTCTCCTTCGGTGTTGGGACGCTCTGTTCCTGTTGGAAATAATGGAACAATGCAGTGGCGCTCATGGTCTCATTTGACGAAAAAACATGATTGGATCTCTTTAGGTGAAAAGTATGGTTTTCCTTATTCATCCGGTCCAGATATGCATACCTTCTGGCGGTTGATTTCAAAATCAGTGCTGAAAAAACATCCGGACTGGCTCTGCATGAAAAACGGTAAAAGAGAACTTCCCGTTGGAACAACATGGGGATTATGTCTGAGTAATCCAAAAGTAAGGAAGTATGTCGTTGCACGAACAATTGATTATGCCCGGAAGCATCCCATGAAAAGAACAATATGGGTTGGACAAAACGATGGCTCTGCTTACTGTACTTGCGACAAATGTAAGGAATTCTATAAAGCTCATGGCGATCGGCCATCTTCTATAATGCTGCAGCTCGCGAATGAGTTATCTGATGCTTTAGAAAAAGAACTACCGGGACGTACAGTCAAGACTTTGGCTTACAACTGGACACTGAAGCCTCCTGAAAACATGACAGCCAGAGATAATATCATGGTCATGTTTTGTCCTATGGGTAGTTTCTTTTTGCCGATTGCAACTGATCCGGCCCGAAAAAAGCAGCGGGAAGCATTTTTAGGATGGAAAAAGATTGTGAAGCATATGGATGTTTATCTGTATTTTCCTTTTGACGATTACTGGTCACCAGCCCCTTGTACTTATACTGGTGCTGATAATATAAAGTGGTGTGCTGGAAATGGTTTTGACAGTATCATGGCGAAAATCTCAGGACATGGTAATTCTTTTGGGTCGGAATCAATGAATCTCAGGACATGGGTATACAGTCGGCTGATGTGGAACCCGACCTTGGATACTCAACAGTTAATTGATGAATTCATCTCCGGTTATTATGGACCAGCTGCTCCTGCAGTTAAGCAGGCATTTAAATTGGCTCATGAGAATATTTATGACAAACAGGGCAATTTTATTAAACACAATAATGGAAGCATTGTTCCAAATTATGTAAATCCGAGTACAGTCCGAAAGATCAATAATATTTTTGAAAAAACATATAATTCACTTCCTTCGGGGATATATAAGAACCATCTTTCTTTTGCCTGGATACCATATCTGTGGGCAGACTTCTGGTTGGGATTCCGTGATATCGGACGCTATAATCCGACTTCCCGTACATGGTCTGTTCCTATGAAAGAGGGTGCCTTGCGTCATAAATACAGTCGGTTGGTCAAGCAATATATGCGGGAGCATCATGTTAATGCACTCAGTGAGTTGAGAAAATTCAATCCGGCTTTACTTAGCATTGATAAGATGGGGAAAGCGTATCCGGCTGTGTTGTTAAGAGAAGGTAATGTTCAAGCCGTTGTTATTCCCGGGGTTGGAGGACGAATTTTTGATTTCAGGAATAATACGTTGCGATTTGCACCTTTGAAGGAATTATATAACAAACTGTCTACGGAATACCCTATGTTCAGCACTACTCTGGAAAACGTCGACGGTGTTAATATTAGTGAATACAAACTTCTGAAGAGTAAGAAAAATGCTGTGACTTTGGGAGCTGTCAGGAAAGGAAAATATTCCGTTCAAAAAAAGGTTTCCCTTGTTAAGGGGGTTTTGTCCAGCGCATTTACTCTTACTCCGCAAGGCAGGAAGTCTTATGAGTTCAGGAATAACATAATGTTTGACTTGGCGAAAGGAGTATTTGGCTTTTATCCTGTTCTCTTTATTGAACAGAAAGATGGTTCCTGGTCCGAATATGTTATGGGGTCCAAGAGCAGTTTTCACTGGCAGGCAGACAACATTAATCTTAGGAACTGTACTGGAAGAATTGTTTTGAAACGGGAAAAGAGAACTGATGGTGTTTTATTGACATTAAATCCCGGGCAGGTAAAGAAATTAAGTTATTGGTATACTCGCTACCAGAAAGGAAAACCTGCATATTGTGGTTTCCTTCGCTTTTTCATATACGGCAAATCATCTGGATCAGATTCTAATCGGAAAATGCAGATATTCTGGTCGTTAAAAATTCTGCCGAATATTTCAGCTGTTGTAAAAAAGTAAGGATCAATTTGGGACGTGGCGATTTGTAACGATGATATTGCTGGGTTCATGAATAAGAATTTGGTAGGTGATTTGTAAATGAGTATATTTCATAATTCGATCCGTGATGAACGGGCCAGGCGTTATGTGCCGTCGTCGCGGGTGGTGGCATATGAGAATGTTGTTGAGTCGGAAGCGGTACTTTGCAATTTTGAGACGCAGGTATCGCCATGGGGAAATCTTAATCGAGAGAGCATTATTAAACCGGGCGGATGGATTCTGCTTGATTATGGAGTTGAATTGCATGGTGGCATTCGGCTGCTTTCCCGTAATCGTGGAAAGGTCAGAGTGCGGTTTGGCGAATCAGTAAGCGAAGCGATGCAGGAGCCGAATCAGGATCATGCGATACATGATACCGTTATTGAAGTTCCTCAAAATGGAATGATTGAATACGGCAATACCGCTTTCCGTTTTGTCAGAATCGATTCTGTGGAAAATGAAAACTACTTGATTTTTCAGAATATACTGGCGGTTTCTCTGCTTCTGGAGTTAGATTGGGTCGGCAGTTTTGAGTCTTCCGATGAACGCTTGAACAAGATTTGGCAGACTGGCGCTTATACGGTACAACTCAATATGCAGGATTATATCTACGATGGCGCCAAGCGCGACCGCTTGCCGTGGATGGGGGACTTGAACCCCGAAATCAGAACGATATTGTCGGTCTTTTCTGATACGTCGCTGGTAAAAAAAACCTTGGATTATATTCGAGAAAGCGCACCGCTGCCCGGATGGATGAATAATATTCCATCCTATTCATGCTGGTTTGTCATCAGTCACTGGGAATATTACTGGCACACGGGTGACTTGAATTATTTGGCCGAACAAAAGGATTACATTGATTTGCTGCTCCGGAATTTCGCTGAATTTGTTGGAGAGAATGGCGCGGAAATGCTCCCTGAAAGGCGTTTTTTGGACTGGCCTAATAATGGTAATGTTTCCGGACTTCATGCGGGGTTACATGGTTTGCTCTTCTGGACATTCAAATGCGGCGAGAGAATTCTGAATGCACTTGGCATGGACGCGTCTTTGTGTCAGAGTGTGATGAAGAGAATGAGTAAATACGTGCCGGATTGCGGTGACTGTAAAGCCGCCGCCGCGATGCTGACTCTAAGCGGTATTGCTGACCGGTCGGATGTACTGATTAACGATCCCTTTCATGATATGAGTACATTTTATGGTTCATACATGATCTGTGCTCAGCCGACTGATGTTGCTCTTGAAGTGATTCGTAAATACTGGGGCGGAAT
The DNA here is from genome assembly GCA_963677165.2 of Victivallales bacterium. Taxonomy (GTDB): domain Bacteria; phylum Verrucomicrobiota; class Lentisphaeria; order Victivallales; family SZUA-371; genus JAFGXT01. The sequence goes on from CAXXSX010000001.1 coordinate 52,176, forward strand.
GCTGGACTATGGCGCCACTACCTTTTGGGAGGATTTTGATCTTAACTGGATAAAAAACGCAACTTTGATTACTGAGTTGCCTGAACCGGGTAAAGATGATCTTCATGCCGATTTTGGAAATTATTGCTATAAAGGATTACGGCACAGTCTTTGCCATGGCTGGGCCTCGGGGCCGACCTCATTTTTGACGAACCGTATTCTGGGCGTGAAATTCGCCGAAGCGGGAGGACGCAAGATTACGGTTGAACCTGATCTTGGCGACCTTGAATTTGTCAAAGGAACCGTTCCGACCGTGTATGGTCCTGTTACTGTTTCCGCTCAAAAAGGCAGTGTTGCTCAGGTTGATGCGCCAGCAGAGATTGAAGTTGCTAATCAGCGAACCAATGAGACTGTATCGTTATAGTATGCTTTTGTCGCTTTGTGTGAAAAAGCCGTTTGTTGATAGGAAAATGGGAATTAAGCGTTTATATTTACATGCAATATTAATTAACCTGATAAAAATATAAAATATGAAAAATAATTCCTCCTATCGCTATATATTGAGATACTATATTGATCCGGGGTTTCATGAAGAAGACCGTACCGCCGAACTGATAAAATTTTGCCACGACTCATGCGTTGAAGAAGTCATGCTGTTTTATAATCCGGAGGAGTTATTCGCCGGATTTCAGGAAGAACCAGCCATTGAGGAATGGCTGGTTGTCGCGCGTAAGATCGTTGGAGCCCTGAAAGAGAATGATATTGCGGTCAGTCTGAATCCGTGGACTACTACCGTGCATCTTTCCAGAGGACGTTATTTATCTGACCGGTTTAAGCACTACCGAACCATGACCGGAGAAACCGGTACCGTCGCGCCGATCAGTTGTTGTCCGCTGGATGAAAACTGGCAGCAGGATTTATGCGATTTGTTCAGTAAGTTCTGTAAAGAGCTGGATCCCTGTGCGCTTTGGATTGAAGATGACTGGCGGCTGCATAATCATGAAGCCGATATGAATTATGGCGGTTGTTTCTGCGAAGAACATATCAGGCGCTTTGGTGAAGCGATTGGGCGTGAGACTACTCGTGAAGAGTTGCTTTCCGAAATCCTGGGGAAAAATAATCTGGAATGGCGAAAAAAATGGATTCAGTTGAGTCAGGATACTTTGGTGGAACCGGCAGAAAAACTATACAGCAGTATTCATATTGCAAATCCAGCCACTAAGCTGGGGCTTATGAGCTCGGTTCCTGATACTCAGGCAGCCGAAGGACGTGACTGGAACCGTTTGAAAAGGGCGTTCTCTCCCGATGAACCGATGCTGCTTCGTCCGCATCTTCCACCTTATACCGAGGATAACTCTTTGCTTAATTTCCCGGCGGTTACACGTCAGACTGTGGCGGAATACAATCCTGAGGATATCGAAATTTATCCTGAGCTGGAGAATTCTCCGCGTTCGGGACCGTATTCGAAGAGCATGGCCTATTCCGCTTTTGAATGTCTGGCTTCTCCGTTGTATGGTTCGCAGGGAATTACCATTAATCATTACGATATGATGGGGAACGGAATTGCGTTGGACCGTCGATTCGGGACGATGCTGAAAAAGATCAAGCGCCGTCTTGATGCTCTGGTTGCATGCGGATGTTGTGAGCTTGACCAGCAGGGGGTCGATGTGCTTTTCTCTTCGGAAGTCAGTGCTTCTATGGAGTCTACTTCGGACTTCTCTTTGTTTGGAATTGTAAATAATTCTGTGGCCTGGAGTAGAACGTTTGGGATTCTCGGGATTTCACATCGTCTTACGGCAGAATACGATCCTGACCGGGTCACCGCTGTTTCTGGGCAGACCCTTTCCGCTTATTCTGATGATGAAATTATGGAGATGCTGGAAGGAAGGCTGATCTTAGATGGGCCGTCTACCGAATTGCTGGTACGCCGTGGCTTTGGAAAATATATCGGGGTAAAAGAGATTGAGTTGCGTACGCTTCAGCAGGATGGTTATGGGTACGAACAGGTAAACAGTACTGATGCTGAATCGTATGGCTTGGAATATCCCCGGATGAGCGCGAATCGCTGTGCGTTGGAACTTTATGCCATTACACCGGATGAAGAAACCGTGGAACTTTCCACTATTTTCCGTTATGACAAATCCCGGCTTTATCCCGGATTGTTGAGTTATATAAATGATTTGGGCGGCAGTATTGTTTCGTGTGCCTGGCCGTTGGAGACTGGACAGTTTTATATGGGGTATTTCAATAATTTTCGCAGAATATTCATGCAGCGGATTATTGGTGTCCTGGCGGAAGGCGACGACATTGCGATGGGGCTGGATCTTCCACTGAATGTCTATCGCTGCCTTACCTCGGAATATGATATTATTGCCATACTGAATCCGCTTCGTGATGACGCGGAGAAAATAACTTTTGCCGCAGGTAATTTCCCTGGCGATGACGCGGAGTTTCTTGACATTGACGGGCAATGGAAGTCTGCCGCGTTGATTCCGGCTGGAGAAGATTGCTGGACATATAACAAGCCGCTGGAAAGTCTGGACGCACTGTATCTCCGTATAAATAACTGATTTTGTGTTTCGGCATAAATTTATGCAATAATAATATATAAATTCGACTGGCGCATATTGCTTTTTTGATAAAGTCTACTATTTTTATAATAACGGGGATCATTTGTATCTGCGTAGTAAATTCCTTCAAAAAATCAAATGGGAGACTGGTACATGGAAAAGTATGTATGTGATGTTTGTGGTTATGTTTATGATCCTGAAGTTGGCGATCCTGACAGCGGAATCGAACCGGGTACAGCTTTTGCTGATCTGCCGGATGATTGGACCTGTCCGGAATGTGGCGCAGGAAAGGATGATTTTTCAGTAGCTTAATATAGCGAAAAATTTTAAAGGGTCGGTTTTGCTGGAAACAGTAAAGTCCGGCCCTTTTCTTGTTTATTGATTTATGTGTTTTCCTGTGCTTTGTTAGAATTCTGAATTGATAATTTGGGTTTTACAGGTATCTTATCTGCGGTTATTATAGTAAAAATATCGTATTTATAAATAAAACAAACAACAGGAGTCTTTTATGGCTGGTCATAGTAAATGGGCTAACATTAAACATAAAAAAGGAGCAGCGGACAAGAAGAGAGGTAAGATTTTCTCTCGTCTGGCTAAGGAAATTATGATTGCCGCGAAAAATGGCGGTGGTGATCCGGAGCTAAATCCGCAACTGCGTTCCGCTCTGGCATCTGCAAAAGCTCAGAATATGCCTAATGCTAACATCGACCGTTCTATTAAAAAAGGGTGTGGTGAGCTTGGCGACGTTACTTTTGAAGAAATTGTTTATGAAGCATATGCTCCGGGTGGTGTTGCTCTGATTATTGACGTTCTGACTGATAATCGCAACCGTTCCGCCAGTGAAGTGCGTATGGTTCTCGACCGCAACGGCGGTAACCTTGCCAGCTCCGGCGCGGTTAGTTTTATGTTTCAGCGCAAGGCGAAATTCGTTGTTACCGGTGAAAATGCCGATGAAGACAAGCTTATGGACATTGTTCTTGATGCCGGGGCTGAAGATATCGAAGCGGATGAGGAGGTTGCGACTATCCTTGGTCCTCCTGAATCATTTGTTGATATTGCCGCGGCTCTTGAAGCTGCCGGAATTACTACTGAAGAAGCTGATACCGTTCGTCATCCAGATAACACCGTTGAGCTTACTGATGTGAAGGAAGCTAACCAGGTATTGCGATTGATTGATAAGCTTGAAGATCTTGATGATGTTCAGCTGGTTTCCAGCAACTTTGAAATTGCCGACGAAATTGCTGATCAGTTAGATGAAATCTGATCGCGGTATCGCATGGCGAATAAGGCGTTTTTATGATCATTCTCGGGATTGACCCCGCAATAAGATGTACCGGATACGGTGTGATAGACATGCAATCGTCAGACCGTATTGCCGTGCTTGACTGCGGAGTCATTTCCAATAAGCCGAAAATGCCGCATAGTGAATGTTTGCGGCGTTTGACCGGTGGAATCCGGGAACTGGTCGCCGGTTTTAATCCGGATTGCGTTTCAATCGAAGAAGCGTTTTATGGTAAAAATATCAAGACGTCAATGGTGCTGAGTATGGCTCGGGGAGCGATTATTGCCGCTTTGGCTGAGGTCGGAGTTGCTGTTTATCCGTATTCTCCCCGTAAGGCCAAGAAGTCGGTAGTCGGCTCGGGTGCGGCTTCAAAAGATCAGGTGGCGGCTATGATGGCAGTTCGCCTGGGGATCAATGTAACGGATATTCCTGATGACGCGACTGATGCATTGGCGCTGGCGATATGTCATGGGCAGCTTGCTATTGTTCCGGGAATGTCGGCTTTGATGCCGTCACCAGTATGAAATTATTTTAATAATCAGCAGGGAAGGGTGGCATGGTATGAAATTCCTTTCGGGAAAATGGTCGTTCTATGTAAGCGCTGTGCTTATGGCGTTTATAATCAATCTTTCATTGTACCTGTTTGACAGTCCGGTGGGGATGAGTAACGGGTATTTGTCGCTTTCTGAATACTGCGGAGAGGTCCTCCGGGATAAGGAGATCAGTTCTCCGCCGGTGATTGACTGGCAGACTGGATTCCTGATCGGTATTTTTGTCGGCGCGTTGATTACGGCTCTGATTTGCGGAGACTGGAAGTTTTCACTGTTTCCCGGAGACGCGGGAAATGACGCAGTGAAGGCTTTCGGGATGTCTATCATTAAAGGTCTCGGCGGCGGTTTCCTGGTGATGCTTGGATTACAGCTTGCCGGTGATTCGTTATTTGGACAATGGGCAGGCGCCATGCAGATGTCTGCTGGTGCGTGGATATTCCTGATTTCATTTTTTGTAACCGGTTCGATTGCCACTATTTTGTTGTCGCGCCGTTCTGCGGAAGGAGGAAACTGATTATGCATCCTCTGGCTCTTAACGGTAACGCGAAATTGGCAGCTGCGGTTATTATAGGAATTATGGTTGGAGTCTGGCTGGTGAAGTCCAGCTTGGATCAGCGCGAAAAAATTGTTAATATGCTGTTGTTGAAAGAGGGGTTGGCTCTTAAGGTTTTCTTCTTTTCTGTGGCGATTGGCAGTGTGCTGTTTTTTATCGGCCATAAAGCGGGTTACGAAGATCTGCATATTCGTAAGGCGTATTTCTGGGGATCGCTGATCGGTGGAGTTATTGCCGGTCTGGGCGTTACCATTTGTGGACGTATTCCGATTACCGCGGTCGCGTCACTGGCTACCGGTAAGGTCTTTTCGTTGTGGGTTATTCTCGGATTTCTGCTGGCGTTCCCGGCGGTAAGTGTAATGTCCGGTTTTTTGTCGGACACGATTTATTCTTGGTCCCGTCCGGTAGAGTATCATAATGAACTTGATGGTTATATGTCGCTTAATTCCGCAATTCTCTGGACGGTTGGAGTTTGTCTTATTTTAACTTTTATTCTTCAGTTTACGCTTGGAAAAGATACAAAAGACGAGTAGGGTATAGCTTAATTTTACCTGATCTAACTATTAAAACGGAGAATATTCAATGGATACTGAACCGAAAACTGAAGAAGCTCCCAGAGAGCTGGAGAGCGATCAGTATGATTCAATTCCTTCCGGCAATTCCGGTTGTTATAAACAATTAGGTAAAGGATGCCTGATTACTTTTATTGTGTTGCTGGTTCTCGGCTCTATTGGTGCGATTGTTATTTATCGTTCTGTGCAGAAAGCCGGCGGCTGGAAGTCTTATTTAAATAAGAAAAGCGCTGAGTATATGCAGTATGCGGTTAAGGCGAATTTGGAAAACCTGCCGCTTAATAAGCATGAAAAAGAAAGTATTTCTGCCCCAATGGCGATTCTTGCGGATAAAATGAGAATCGGTCAGATTGACGCGATAAAAAGTGTTAAGCTGGTTCAGGCTGCATATCACACGTCTCTCCCTGAGGTGTTGATGTTGCTTTCTTTTCAGGCAAAACGTATAAAGCCAGAAAACAAGGCTGCTGCGTTGACTGTAAACCGGGTGTTGAACGGACTGCTTTCCGGAAAAATAACTCCTTCCGGAATGGTTAAATTCAATCAGATTGTTTTGAATAAGCCGGAGCAGCTTGATAAAATTCATAGTTATAAGGGTGATGCCCAGGATCCGAGTAAAGAGATAGAATTTAAGGAGCTGACTCAGCAGGATGTAGACCTGGCGGTGAGAACCCTTGGGGAGCTTGCCGACAGGGCAGGGATGCCGAAAATTCGTCAGGATCTGAATTTTACACCGATCATAATGAATCTGATAAACTCTATATCAGAGGAATCTTCTTCGCCGAAAAAGGTGGAGAACAAATAATGAACAGCAAGGGCTTCGGCCTGTTGCGGGCACGACATCTTAGAATTGGCCATCGCGGCGAAAATGTCGCATGTCGATTGCTGCGTTCAAAGCATTGTTGTGTTCTGGCAAGAAACTGTAAATACAGCTCCGGTGAGATTGATATTGTTGCCCGTGATGGACGAACTCTAGTCTTTGTCGAGGTTAAAACCCGTTACTATACTACATCTTCCCGTCCGTCTGAAGGGCTGTCGCTTAAGCAGAAAAAGCGTATTCTCAATGCTTCCCGCAGGTATCTGCGTCAGATAGAGTATCCCAAGGTGCCATGTCGTTATGATTTGATTGAGGTTCGTCTGGGGCGGTTGGGACCGATTGAAGTCCGACACTGGCCGAATCATTTTTCTCCTGATATATTTCGGAGGCAGACAATATGACAATGCTTCGTCATCCTTTTCCGCCGAGTGTTGATGCCGGTTGCGATCGTCTGGTTTTGGGAACCATGCCTTCGGTCAGGTCACTTGGAGATCAACAATATTATGCGCATCCGCGTAATGCTTTCTGGAATATAATGGGTGATCTGTTCGGGTTTGATCGTGATGCTACTCCGTATCCCAAAAGGCTTGAAATTTTACGATCCAGCGGTGTTGCTTTGTGGGATGTTCTTGCCGGATGTACGCGGGACGGGAGTCTTGATTCTAATATTCGCAACAGTATTCCGAATGATTTTGCCGACTTTTTGACCACCTATCCGCAGATAAAAAAGATATATTTTAACGGTCAGGCGGCGTTTGGATTTTATAAAAAGTCATACATTAAACTACATCAAGAAAAATTGATATTGACAATTTTGCCGTCGACAAGTCCGGCAAATGCGCGGCTTAAATATCAGGAAAAATTAGAAAAATGGAAGGTTTTGAGCTCAAAATAAAACTATATAAATAAAAATTGAAAAAAAACTAATTTTTTTTTAAAAACTAATTTACTTAATCAGTTTGCCGATATATAATAGTAGTGTAAGAAGAAAATATAAAAAAACGGATAAAATGATGAATAAACTAAATTTTACATACAACAGTGGTCACGCACATAGCAAAATGCTGGTATGTCCAAAGTGTCTCGAAACGATTTCGCAGACGGACATTGAAAGCTATTCGCGCTGTCCGTTCTGTGATTATCATTTTGAACGTTCGTCCGAGCTAGAGGATTTTATCCTCCGACCGGTTGTTGAACATTGGATGGAGCAGTATATGCCCAAACAGCGAGAACAAATATATTTGAACGGTAAGCCCGTTTAATAAATACAATTAAATCCCCCTCCCCCCAATACAAAGCAGGGGCTGTGCAAAGCAGCCTCTGCTTTCCCTTTTTATATGGTCGCTTTTTTTTGAATCTAATTTCTGTGGTCAGGAAGAGAAGGCAGGAGTATTGCTTTCATCCTGCCGCATTTTTTGCCTGAATTCAGTAGGGGGAAGTCCGAAATGACGTTTGAAGAAGCGGGAGAAATAGTATTCATTGCAGAACTCCATTTCATCGGCGATTTCTTTTACGGATAATTCGGTACTTGTTAGCATGGTTGCCGCATGCGAAGCCAGGAGTCGGTCAAAAAATTTTCGGGGAGAAATACCGGTGTCTGTTGAAAATTTCTTTGCGAAACTTTGTTCGCCCATATCCATGATTTTTGCCATGTCTGATACGGTAATATGAAATTTACAGTTTTGATTCAGGTATTCCGTTAATTTTGCATATTTGATAAATCCAAGATGAAATTGTTCCATATTCACCCTGTTTGCTGCCATTACTTCATGCAAAATTTCCCGGCAAAGCAATTCAATTCCGCTGATAAAACGTAAGGGGGCAGGGTATTCTATGATGGCCTCGACTAGCTGGGTAAGCTTTTCGTTTTTACCGTATAGTAACTTATCTATGCTGGTGAGTATTTCAATTCCACGCAATATGGAATAGCTGAAATGAATTGAAAGGTGTCGACTGTTTGCGTGAGCGTGTTTTGCTTCGTGATTTGCTGGAATCAATAACCACATGCCGCGTTTGAATTCAATCGTGTCTGCCGCATCGAAAATGATGGTTTCTCCCTCGGAACCTAGTGAGAATAACAGGCGGTTGTATGGATATCGGGTGGAAAAATTACCGTTGCTTACCCCAAAGAAAAAGTTTCGGTATTCCAGGTTTAGACAGTTGCTTAATGACAGCAGATTGTGTTGATATATTTCCATCTTTTTATGCCGATTGATTAACTTTGTGTTGATAAGAGTATAATATTAATAATATTCTTTTCAACTGAAAATATACAGAAAAAGATATTCTTTTGCCTGATTTTGACATTCCATTTCCTGTGTCGTGCCTTATAATTGAATTAAAACAGGAATATGGAGTTAGACATGAATCCGGATTTTGAAGCGGATAGAGAATATCTTGAACATAAATTTGTTGATCCCTCATTTTACGATAATAGCCCGGGGCTTGCTATGCCTGAGTTGAAAAAACACCTGCAGCAGTGTTTTGAACGGGATCGGGAGCTGCCGCATGTACTTGCCAAAGCAACGGCATTTCGAGAGGTCATGGAGAAAGTGAAAATAAGGATTTCCGAACATGACTGGTTTGTTGGCATTGCAACCTGTCTCGAAAAACCGCTGAATGGAATTTATATTCATCCGTGGCTGAACGAAGGTTTTCAGAATACGTTTTCGACAAAAGAGTTGGAAGAAATTAATATGTTCAATGAAACCTGTGTGGCGCAGCTTCGGGTTGATTATGATCATTCTGTGCCTGATTGGGATGCTGTTCTGTCATTTGGTTTCTCCGGACTGCTCAAGCGTGCGGAAGAGTATGAATGCCGGCATCAGGAAAATAAGGAATTGACTGTTGATAAAAGAAATTATTTTGAGGCGATTTACATTGAATATCAAGCGGTTCTTCATTTGATGGATCGCCTCTGTGTTGAGGCGGAAAAGTTTTCCGCGTCTCCAAGGGGAGGGAAGATGTATTTTGCTTTGCGCCAATTGCGTGATGGCGCGGCGACTGATACCTATGAGGCTTTGCTTCAAATCTGGCTTTATTTCCAGCTTTCAGAGTTTGTTGATTCAATTCAAACCCGTTCATTCGGTAATCTCGACCGCATATTGTACCCTTATTATCGGCGCGATATTGATTCCGGGCGTTATACTGAAGAAGATATTCGCGGGTTTTTTCGTTCGTTTATGTATCAGTCGACGGCGATGCATTACGCAGTAGGGCATCCTTTTTATTTTGGTGGAACCAACGCCGACGGATCATCCGCTATCAACGAACTTTCCTATCTGATCCTGGATGAGTATGATAAAATGGGGATATATGACCCCAAGCTCCAGATCAAAGTTTCGGAAAATACTCCGGTTGATTTTGTTGACAAAGCTCTGAATATGATACGTCACGGGCATAACAGTATCGTATTTGTGGGGGAGCCATGTATCATGCGGGCCATGCAAAAACAGGGGTATTCTGACGCTGAAGCCAGGACGGCTGATATTAAAGGATGCTATGAGTACTGTGTGAGAGGCGAAACCGTTGAGACCGCTCCGGTTACCGTTAATACTGCAAAAGTTATTGGTCTGATTCTGCATAATGGAATTGAGCCGATATCCGGTAAAAAGCTTGGACTTGAAACTGGAATACCGGAGGATTTTTCCTCTTTTGATCAGTTTTATGACGCGTTTTTACAGCAGATATTTTACCTGTATGATAAAATAATGGGATATTCTGAACGTCTTGAGAATCAGCTTGATCAGTTTAATCCAGCGCCGATGCTGTCTGGAACTTTTCAGTCCAGTTTGGAACGGGGGGAGGATGGTTATGCCAGGGGGGCCAGATATAATAATTCCAACTTGTGGATTTGTGGGCCGGCTACAGCTACGGACTCGCTTATGATGATTAAACGCTGGGTCTTTGAGCGAAAACTTCTTACGCTTAGAGAACTGGCCGTTATGCTGGACTGTGATTGGAGCGGCTATGAATCATGGCGTATGAAGTTACTGCATGACCCGGAAAAATTTGGTAATAATCTTGATGAGCCTGATCGGATCGCGAAAAACTTTACCGAAGCGATTGCCCGAAGATATCATGGAAAACCTAACGGACGCGGCGGAGTTTATACGGTGTCGCTGCATTCCTCTAATCGTTTCTTTGAGTGGGCTGGAAAGGTTGAAGCTACGCCGGATGGACGGCGGCGTGGTGATGAGTTGAATAAAAACATGTCGGCGACTCAGGGGGCTGCCGCCAAGGGGGCTACCGCGCTGATTGCTTCGGTTTTGAAACTGGACTCAACGCTCTTTATGGCGGATTATTCGGTGGATGTGATGCTGCATCCGTCTGAAGTTAATGGTGACAGCGGTCTTTTTGCAATACGTGCAATCTTGATGACCTATGTTAAAAAATTTGGGCATGCTATACATTTTAACGTGATGGATCCGGTAATTCTTCGTGAGGCACAGCGGGAACCGGATAAGTTCCGGGACTTACAGGTTCGAATTTGTGGCTGGAATGTTCTCTGGAACAGTATGCCGAAGAGGGAACAGGATGCCTATATTTTTCAAGCTGAAAAAAGGAGCCGATAACAGTGCGAGGGATGGTTTTCAATATTGAAAATTTTGCAACTCATGATGGACCGGGGATTCGTACGGTTGTTTTTCTGAAAGGGTGTCCTTTGCGGTGTATCTGGTGTCACAGCCCAGAGTCTCAGCAGTCGTTCGGTGAGATTTTGTTTCAGCAGGAATTGTGCAGTTCATGTGGTCTATGTATTTCGGCATGCCAGAATGATTGTCATCAGTTGGTTGACGGCAGGCATGTCTTTGATCGAGCAAACTGTTCCGGTTGTGGCGAGTGCGCTACGCAGTGCATAACGAATGCCTTGCGTATGACTGGCTCTGAGATGACAGTGCAGGAAGTAATGAAAGAAGTATTGAAAGATAAGATGTTTTATGACGAGAGCGGGGGCGGAATGACTGTTTCGGGCGGTGAACCGTTGTTTCAGGCTGATTTTACGCTTGAATTGTTAAAGGAGGCTTCTCTTCAAGGGATTTCGAGCTGTGTGGAAACCTGTGGTTTTGGCGATTATGCTTGTTTGGAGTCGTGGCTGCCTTATACTGAATTTTTCCTGTTCGATTACAAGGTGACTGATCCGCGGCTGCATAAGGAATTGACTGGCGTTGACAACCGTATCATTCTCAGTAATCTGGAAAAGTTAAGTGCAGATGGAGGAAAGATCATTTTACGTTGTCCGTTGATTCCCGGAGTGAATGACGGTCAGGAACATTTGCAGGGGATTGCTCGAATTGCCGAACGATTGGAGAATGTGGTGGAAATAAATATCGAGCCGTATAATCCGCTGGCTACTGGAAGTTATGAAAGTCTTGGGCAAAAGCCACCATTGTCGTTAGATTGTTTTCCTGAGAATGAAACCATAGAATCCTGGCGGAAAATTATTTGTCAATTTACTTGTAAGCCTGTAAAACTGCCATAAAAGAAAAGATGTATTTCAACCGTTTAAAAATATCACAAAAGAGTCATGCGAAATGATCGAATTCTGGTAGGGCGCGCTCTCCGTAGCGCGCCGTCTCCTGGGATTTTGTGCTTAAGCACAAAATAACTGACGGTTGCGGAGAACCGTCCCCCCGATAAACTGCATTTCGCACGAGTCTTTTAAAAATATCACAACGAAAAGGAGAAACAAACAATGAAGAACAATAAAAGTTTTACACTTATCGAGCTCTTGGTGGTAATCGCGATTATTGCAATTCTGGCATCGATGTTATTGCCGGCGCTGAATAAAGCCAGGGACAAAGCAAAAGCAATCACATGTACAAATAATCTAAAACAGACTCGAACAGCGGTTCAGTATTATGCGGACAGCTATGATGACTATTTCTATTCAGGGGATTCTGAATTGACCATATGGAGTTATCAGTTATATGAAAATGGATTTATTAAAAATAAAAATATAATGTTTTGTACCGGCTTCAATTTCCCGGTGACAATTAACGGGACTAAGCGCGGTCCTGATACTGACAAATGGCAATATTATTCATATGGTGCACGCTATATGCCTGCGGTGAAATATAAGGGAATGCTGAGTTTGAAGACTCATGCATTCGGTAAATACCCTTCCGCCGCATGGCTTCTGGGGTGCAGTGCGATTACTGATAGTTCAGGATATCGAGCAAGATATTCATTGCGTTTGCATGATACTTCTGGTTCGTATGGCCGATTGAATATGATCCATTCCAAGCGAGCAAACGTGGCATTTTTTGATGGACATGTTGCTCCGATCGCTCCAGGAGATATGAAAAATGAGCTCTATTTTGCCAGTGTAACAACTGGGGTTGAATATGATTCAAAATATTATATTGTTCCAAATTCTTCTGTGTACAAGGCTGCTTTTTGAGGATAAATTCCAGCGGGATTTTTCGTGAAAGCCTCAAAGCTATCAGGATTCACTTTGAGGCTTTTTAGTGTCTGAAGGGCGTTTGGATGACGGTGGTGTTTTTCTGTCTGACGCAACTCGTTTCCGGTAAGCTGGATTTTTCTGTGGAGGGAATATTATATCCATCTCTCAGATGGTCCTGCCAAATTTGATCGAATCCAATTCGCTGCGCCAGGGAGCTTCCGCTTTTCTTTTAATAAAGGATGTGCTACATTTGTGAAAACACGAATAAATAAAAAGAAAAAAAATCTGTTAAAAAACATTTTGATGTTTGCAGTTGGGGTTTCGGGCAGTATATTATACGTCTTTTTGCGGGCTGTTATCGTGGTGTGAACAGCAAATAAGAGTTGGTTAGAGACAATTGAAGTTAAATTATATTTGAGAAAAAAGAGGATTTAAGTATGGCAGTCAAGATCAGACTTAAAAAGACCGGCAGCAAAAATAATGCGTGTTTCCGCATTGCCGTTGCCGATGTACGTGCTCAGAGAGATGGAAAGGTTATTGAATATCTCGGTCTTTATGATCCGCGTCATAAGGAAGAGAACATTAAGCTGGATCGCGCACAGTACTGGCTCAGCCAGGGTGCACAGCCCAGTGAAACTGTTCAGTCTATCATCAAAAGAGCAGAAGAAGGCAAAAAACTTTCTGACATTGTAAAACCTGCAAAACCGTCAAAGAAAGCAATTGCCAAAGCGGAAGAAGAAAAGAAAGCTGCTGAAGAAGCCGCGAAAGCCGCTGCTGAAGCTGCTGCCGCAGAAGCCGAAGCACCTGCTGACGCTGAAGCGTAAAACAACGTTAATTTGAGGTTATTGTAAGGTGATTAAAGGAATTTTAAAACTTTTCGGACTCAGCGATGACGAAGCGACTAAACCTGCAAGAACCTTCGATTCTCCCGGAGAAGGCGGTATCAGAGACCTTGAGAATTTTGTGGATTATATTGTAAGGGCTCTGGTTGATTCTCCTGAAGCGGTGAAAGTCAACTCTGAAGAACAGAGTGGCTCCAGTGTTATTAAAATCAACTGTAAAAAAGAAGATATCGGCAAGATTGTCGGCAAAAAAGGCAAGACGATTATGGCGATCCGTTCTCTCGTGAGCGGTGCGGCCGGCCGAATTCAGAAACGTGTAGCAGTCGAGGTTGTTGATTAATTGCAGATCGACATAGTTACATTGTTTCCTGATATCTTTTTTGGTCCGTTCGCCGAAAGTATAATCGGTCGGGCCAGACAGCAAGGGCTTGCTGAAATAAATACGGTGGATCTGAGAAATTATTCTCATGATAATCGTAAAACTGTAGATGATAAGCCTTACGGGGGTGGCCCCGGGATGCTGATGAAGCCGGAACCGTTATTTGAAGCGGTCGAGGATTTGAAAAATGAAGATACAGTGGTCATTCTGACCAGTCCGCAAGGCGAAAGATTTTCTCAGGAAATCGCCTGCGAGCTATCAGGCAAAAAGCATTTGTTGTTTGTCTGTGGGCATTATGAAGGTGTGGATGAAAGATTCCGCACAAGTGGACTGGTTGACCGGGAACTGTCTATTGGTGATTATGTTTTGACCAGCGGCAATCTGGCCGCGATGGTAATGACCGACGCAATCGTAAGGTTGCTGCCGGGCGTGTTGGGTTCAGATGAGTCAAGTGTAGACGAGTCATTCTCGGACGGAATGCTGGAATATCCGCAATATACGCGGCCTCCGGAGTACCGGGGGATGATGGTTCCGGAAATTCTTTTATCCGGTAACCATGGAGCAATCGAAGAGTGGCGCCGTGAAACGGCGCGTAAGCGAACAGCTGAGAGACGGCCCGATTTGCTGGATAATGAGTCCAGTCGGGGGTAATTTTGATGAAGAAAATAAATGCATAATTTTGGAGGCATATAATGAATATTCTTGATAAGATCAATCAGGAACAGTGCAAGCAGGATGTTCCCGAGTTCAATGTAGGTGATACCGTGAAGGTTCACACCCGCATTGTCGAAGGCACCACCGAGCGTATTCAGGTTTTCACCGGTGTGGTTATTGCCAAAAACAATTCCGGTGTTCAGGAAACATTTACCGTAAGACGTGTTTCTTTCGGTCAGGGTGTTGAACGTGTTTTCCCGGTACACTCACCGCGTATCGACAAGATCGAAGTTGTCAGGGCCGGTAAGGTCAGACGCTCTAAACTTTACTATCTGCGTGATAAGATTGGTAAAGCTGCCAGAGTAAAAGAACGCAGAAGCGATCGATAAGATACCAGGTAAGTATCCATACAACTATGGATTTTTTATCCGGAAATGATAAACTCCTCACCCTTGAACGCGAAAAAAGGGCTGAGGGGTTTTCTGTTATTGCGGGAGTAGATGAAGTCGGACGCGGGCCGCTGGCAGGGCCGGTTGTCGCGGCGGCAGTGGCTTTCCCCGAAGAGGAAAGTATTCCCGCTGTCAACGATTCGAAAAAGTTGACTGCAAAACAGCGTGATGAGCTGTATGATATGATTTTGGCAATACCGGGGGTGAAGTACGGTATTGCAGAGCTTGGACCTGAGGATATTGACAAAATCAATATACTTGAAGCTTCACGGGAAGCGATGCGCCGGGCGGTGAAACAGCTTGGCGATATAGATTTTTTATTGGTTGACGGTTTGCCGGTTCCGGGATTCGATGTTCCAAATCTGGCAGTTGTGAAAGGCGACAGCAAATCGGCGAGTATTGCGGCGGCCAGTATATTGGCAAAGGTGCACAGGGACCGTTATATGGAATCTTTGGCGGAACAGTATCCGCAGTACGGTTTTGAAAAGCATAAAGGCTACGGTACTGCTGAACATCTTGCCGCACTGAAAAAGCACGGTATTTGTGAACTGCACCGGAAGTCATTTGGTCCGGTCAGGGAAATAATTGATCCGCCGCCGGAACAGCTGGAATTGTTTTGAGTACGGAAATTTGATATTTTTTTTGAGATGTTTATATTGTGTTGGTTATTTCGGCACAATTTATGATTCGTACAACGGATGGCGTTAGTACTGCTTCATACTATGCGTTTTGCGCTGCGGAAGCAGGAATTTGAGAAGTTTAGAGCAAAATTTAATTTTAAATACGGAGTAATCCGGCAAATCATCCGATTTTACCGGAATTTAACGAAGCAACGGAGACAATAATGAGCGATTTTCCTTTAAGTACTGTTCGTCACAGTGCGGCGCATCTGATGGCCGCGGCAGTACAGGAACTGTATCCGGATGTCCGATTTGACATCGGTCCGGCCACCGAAGACGGGTTTTACTACGATTTCGATATGGAACACCGCCTTACCCCGGAAGATCTCAAAAAGATCGAAAAAGCCATGAAGAAAATGATGGGTAAAAAGGTTCCTTTTGAAACATCCGAAATGACTCGTGAAGACGCGGAAAAGATGCTCAAAGAGAACAATCAGGACTATAAACTGGTGCGTCTCAGCGAAATTCCCGAAGGAGAAAAAATCACGTTCTATACTTGCGGCAAATTTATTGACCTGTGCCGTGGCCCGCATGTTGAGCATACTGGACAGATCGGAGCCGTTAAGCTGCTTTCCATTGCCGGTTCATATTTTCATGGCGATGAGAAAAATCCGATGCTGCAGCGTATTTATGGTACTGCTTTTAAAAGCAAGGAAGATCTTAACGCCCATTTGCAGATGGTTGAAGAAGCTAAAAAACGCGATCATCGCAAACTGGGGCAGGAACTCGACTTGTTCAGTGTATCTGATAACGTTGGTCCCGGCCTTGTGCTCTGGCATCCGAAAGGGGCATTTATTCGCCATACTTTCGAGTCTTACTGGAAAGATGAGCATTATGCCAATGGCTATGAGCTGATGTATACTCCGCATATCGGCCGCAGTATATTGTGGCAGACCAGCGGACATCTTGATTTCTATAAGGAAAATATGTATGCTCCGATGGAAATCGATGAGAACGAATATTTTGTGAAACCGATGAATTGTCCGTTCCATATTGAAATTTATAAGTCACGGCTGCGTTCCTATCGTGAGCTGCCATGCCGCTGGGCTGAGCTTGGAACGGTTTATCGTTATGAAGCCAGTGGGGTTCTGCACGGCTTGCTGCGTGCTCGTGGTTTTACTCAGGATGATGCTCATATTATTTGTACGCCGGAGCAGGTTGAGGACGAAATCGCGGAAGTGCTTCGTTTCAGTCTGAATATCTGGAAAACTTTCGGTTTTAAGGAAATTAAGCCATATCTGGCAACCATGCCTGAAAAGTCTGTCGGTGACCCCGAAAGATGGCAGAAAGCGCTTGGAGCACTTGAAAACGCGGTTAAAAAGGCTGGACTGGAATGTGAGATGGATGAAGGCGGCGGCGCTTTCTACGGTCCCAAGATTGACCTTAAGGTCAAGGACGCGATTGGTCGAGAATGGCAGACTACTACCATTCAGTTTGACTTTAATTTGCCGGAACGCTTTGATATGACTTATATCGGAGAAGATGGATTGCGTCATCAGCCGTATATGGTGCATCGTGCGCTGTTCGGTTCGATTGAGCGTTTCTTCGGTATCCTGGTGGAACATTTTGCCGGAGCGTTTCCTGTATGGCTGGCGCCGGTTCAGGCGAAGATTCTGCCGATCTCGGAAAAACAGCTTGATTATGCCAAGAAAGTTTGCGCTGAAATGCGTCAGGCCGGGCTTCGTGTTGAAGTGGACGAACGTCCTGCTAAGATCGGAGCTAAGATCAAGGATGCCCGCCATGAACGTCTTCAGTACATGCTGGTAGTTGGCGATAGTGAAATGGCGAATGGTACCTGCTCAGTGCGCTCACGTCGCGAAGATCAGCTTGGTGAACTTAAGATATCCGATATTATTGCGAAAATAAGTGATGATGTCGACAAAAAGATTTGATATTATTACCAATGTTTGATATAATTATTGTGTTTACACAATTAAAATACATTTTTATTATTACATCCAAAAACAACTGGAGGATTGAAACATAGCTAAGTTGCTGAAACCTGGAGACCGCGCTTTTACAAACGACACCGAAGTCAGAGTTGTAGGAGCGGATGGAGAACAAGTAGGATTAATTTCTTTTTCTAAGGCCCGCTCACTTGCTGCAGAGGCAGGACTTGACCTGGTGCTGGTTGCGGAGAAAGCGAAACCTCCTGTCTGCCGTATTATGGACTTCGGAAAATTACAGTACGAGCAGAAGCGCAATCTGCGTATGCAGAAAAAGCACAGTCACGCTCAGAAAGTCAAAGAAGTAAAGTTCCGAATTAATATTGACAAGCATGACTATGACTACAAGATCAAACATGCTGAAGAGTTTCTCGGCAAGGGATACAAGCTCAAAGCAACATTGATGTTCAAAGGGCGTGAAATGGCCCATAAGGACATTGGTTTTGAATTGATTGAGCGTGTGTCTGAAGACATCAAGGAATTTGGTGTAGCTGACAGTAAGCCGAAGCTGATGGGAAGAAATATCTCTCTCACTTTCAGTCCGGCAAAAGGAATGAAGTCTAAACCAGCTTCAAAAAGTGAAGCCGTTGAGACGGATGTCGAAACTGACATTGATAAGACAGACGCGGAATAATATATTTCATTCGATATTTTGCCGCCGGATTTATCCGGCGGCTTTTTTTTTGTCTACAAAGTGTGGGCAATAAAAAAGCCGCGAGGTTTAATCGCGGCCTAAATAAATCTTAAGTAAGTTGAAATACTAGAGATCTTTCATCTTGGGACCCAGGTATTCTACACAGCTGTTCAATGTGGCTAACTGCGGATAATCAGCTTCAGGAACTTCAACTTTATACTGTTTGCGCAGTTCCATTACGATATCAAGAAAATCCATTGAATCCAGGTCAAGCTGGTCTCTAAGGCGCATTGAAGGATCAACTTCCGCGCAATCCCCTTCAGGAAGAATGTCGTTAACAATATCAATAACAGCTTGCTTTACCTCTTCAGTCGTCATCTGGGACTCCCATATTATTTATTTATCTAATCAAATTCATGACATGTAATTTAGCACACTTTTTTTATTGTTGCCAAATATCTTTTAAATAAAACTCAAAAGAAACCCCTTTAATTTGTCATTTTTTCCCATTTCCGTGGAGTAGGGAAAAAAATTCCTGTTATATCAACGGTCTGATTTGTCGTGATTGGCGACAATTGTAGTTTTTTGCTCTGAATATGAAATTACGTTGTTCTCATAGAGATTCTATTTTCTTGGGGCAGCAATCTTCCGGCATGATATGTGCTTCATAAATTATTCGTAAAGTTAATGAAATATACGAATCGAAATTATTATTGGCATAGAGACTGCTTCATTCTGTAACTTGAATTGTAGATGAACAGCAATTCGGTGAGGCCGAATAACAAAAGTATAATGAAAAATATAGTGAATAAACGAAATAAAATGATGTCTTGTTGTCAGTTGGACCGCGAAGTTCAATGGACAAATGCTGTTGGCAGGGACAGCCGCGGAATTTAACACGGAGGTTATAATACCATGAGAATTCAGACAAATACAGTTTCATTGAGTATCTGGAGTAGTTACAGTGACAACCTGAGTAAGATGCAGGCTTCTATGGGCCGTCTTTCAACCGGTTTGATTTCAAGTTCGGATGATCCGGCTGCTGTTGGTGTGGGTGAGCGTATGACTACTCAGTTGAATGATATTGAACGTGCCAGACAAAATACTGATAATAGTATTTCTCTTGTTCAAACTGCCGATGGATGGCTCTCGGATATTACAGACATCCTTTCCCGTATGGAAGAGCTTGCCGTTGAAGCTAATGGTGGATTGCTTGGCGATACTGATTTAGAAAATGTTCAGGCTGAGTATGAAGAGCTGCAGGAAGAAATCGTTCGTATTACTTCTGATACCAATGCTGCCGGAACTTTTAATGGTGTTTATCTGTTCCAGGGAGGATCATTAACTGTTCAAATTGGCGAATCAACCGATCAGACGATTGATATCAATCTTTCCAACATTAGCACGAGCAGTACTGATACTGTAGGAACTGTTAGTTCTTATTCTTATGATTCTTCAGGCACTGTTATTGGATCGACACATACTACTGTTGCCTGGACCAGCATCATTGATACCAGTATGACCAGCGTTGGCACAGATGATCTTTCAGAGATGATTTCCCTGGCGATTGATTATATTTCCAATGCTCGGGCTCAGCTTGCTGCACAACAGACCAGGCTGGAATATACAGACAGTTCTCTGTTGACCTATCAGGATAATTTGAATGCCGCGCAGAGCGATATTATGGATATTGATATGGCGCTGGAAACAACAGAGTATACGACTTATGAAATTCTTACTGAGGTTGCTAACGCAATGCTTGCACAGGCTAATCAATTGCCGGGACAGGTGTTGGATCAACTTCAGGGATAATAAATAATTTCAGTGTTATTTGCGAATTTGTCCGTTCCGGAAAGGGTTGCCGGAACGGACATTTTTTTTAGAAATTGAATAGAATCATAAACGGTAGGAAACCGTGTTTATTGAAGTTAAGGAATCCGAGCTGGAAACATTTCTTATCACCATTATCAGTATTTTCATCACCACTGGTATTAATGAATCCAAGCTGAAAACCACAGAAATTAGCAGGACTGATATTAACTATTCCAAGCTGGGTGCCGTAGCTGTCTTTATCAGAAATATTAACGTAACCAAGCTGAGCGCCTTTAACACTGCCTGCTGAATTTACTGCTCCAATCTGTGTTCCATCCATTTTCCCATCGGAAGTGTTAACTACTCCTAATTGAGCCCCCATAGTAGTTCCTGTGTTTACGTTGGCTACGGAAATTTGAAGTCCGGTTGCGTCTTCTGCGCATGGAAATACGCCAAGATCAAATCCTGTCATCTCGGTGTTTTTTGAGTAAAGAGTACTCAATCGGAATCCGTTGATTTTAGTGTTTTCATTAAAGATTTGGAGATAAGGACAAACACCCCATTGGAAACCAACCCAGTCATAGATCTCATTAGTCGCTGGTTTTGCTTCGACTTGTTTTGTCTGATTTTCTTCTGCTCCAAAGGCGGTAGTTCCGATGAAAGCGGCGGTTAGCATACATGCCAGTCTAACTGGAAATCTCATAATAGTCTCCTGTTTATAATAATTCCCGAATCAAAATATAATATCTAATAATATCTTACTATTCAGTGATTTTCAAAATTGATTTCGTAAAAAAAACTGTTTAGGCTGAAAATTAATTGATTTTATTGAAATTGTGGTATATTTTCGATTATATATTTAATCATGGGGGATGAAATATAATGGCTGACGATATCAGCAAGATTTCAATATTGCCCGGTAAAAGAAGACTTAAAGTAACTATTTTGATGGCTTTTTTAGGTCTTCTAATAATTACTGTACTTATTATTGCTGGATTTACCTATTATCGGGGATCTTGTGCACTTATTTCAATTTCAAGTAATTTAATCAATCAGGTTTCCAGAAGTATTGAGGAGAAAACCGGGCGTTTTCTTGAGCCTGTTGCCAAAGTCGCGGAAATGAGTTCCCGGCTTGCCGGCTCCGGTATGCTGTCTTTTTCTAAACGCGACAGACTGGAAGATTATGGCCTGAGTATCTGTCGCATTTATCCTCAGATTGCAATTTTTGATTTTGGTGATAATCAAGGAAACTTCCTGATGGTGACAAGGCAGGTTGATGGATCCCTTGCTACCAAAGTCGTTGATCGAACTGCTTCGCCGCCAGTGACTATCTGGAAGTACCGTGATGCTTCTGGAAAGGTTATAAAAACAGAAAAGACCACTGTTGTGAAATATGATCCCCGTTTCCGGCCATGGTACAGGGGGGCTGAGGATGGTGGTAAGTTATTCTGGACCGACATGTATATTTTCTTTGCCAGTAAACAACCTGGCATTTGTGCATCGTTTCCAGTGGCTGATAAGAATGGTAAAGTTCAAGCTGTTGTGGGGATGGATATTGCATTGAGTAATCTTTCCAGTTTTTTGAAAAGGCTGAAAATCGGTCGTTCCGGATTGGCTTTTATTATTAACGAGCGTTTTGAACTTATTGCTTTTCCTGAATTGTCAGCAACAACGGTTGCCGGTAAAAATGGGGTTCGTCCGGCATTGCTTACTGAACTAAAACAACCATGGGTGTATGATTTCATTCGTTTGGCTGGAACCCATAAAAACGGAAACTTTACTTTTTCTTCTGATAAGAAAGCGTATCTTGGCAGCCTTACTGATCTTTCCGGTATAACGGGGAAGCCGTGGAAAATTGGGATTGTTGTGCCTAAAAGGGATTTTACTGCAGTAATTGACGAGACCAATTTGACGACACTCTTTATTTCTTTGATTATTCTGGTTGTTGCGGTTCTGGTTTCTATCCGGTTGTCGCACAGTATATCCAATCCAATGGTTTTGCTGACCAAAGAAGTTGGTAAAATTCAGGATTTTCACTTGGATGATAAGATTTCATTGAAAACTTCCATATTGGAAATCCAGATGATGACTGATGCGCTGGAGTCGATGAAGTCCGGGCTCAGGGCCTTTAAAAAATATGTCCCGGCATCTTTGGTTCGGAGGCTTATTCTAACCGGTCAAGAGGCGGAAATCGGCGGTTCTAGGCGAGAGTTGACGATGCTGTTCTCCGATATCGAAGGTTTTACGAATGGTGCGGAGAATGTTCCTCCGGAAGTACTGTTACCTCATGTATCTGAATATTTTGATGCATTGTCGGCGATTATTATGGAGAATAACGGTACCATTGATAAATATATCGGTGATTCGGTAATGGCGTTCTGGAATGCTCCGGTTGATGATGTGAATCATGCCTTCAATGCCTGTAAAGCGGCATTGTGCTGCCAGAACAAATTACGTGAACTTAACCGCCAATGGAAAGTTTCCGGAAAGATGGAAATGAAGACTCGCATAGGAATTCACTCCGGTCCGGTTGCGGTAGGTAATATCGGGAGCAGTGAGCGTATGAATTATACTATTCTGGGGGATAATGTTAATTTAGCCTCCAGGCTTGAAGGCGTGAACAAGGTATATGGGACGGGAATTATCATTAGTGAATATACCCGGAATGAACTGAATGGTTTCTTTCTGTTGCGTCCCCTTGATAAAGTTGCCGTGAAAGGCAGAATTGATGGCGTGATGATCTACGAGTTGGTTGCGGAAAGAGATTCTGCGTCAGAAGAGAATGTTGAATTGTGTGAAAGCTTCAGCAGAGCCTACGAATTGTTTATGCGTTGCGAATGGGAAGAAGCCGCTGTGTTATACCGGCAGATTCTTGAACGTTTCCCTGATGACCAGCCATCAGCAATTCATCTTCAGAGATGCAGTAAGTATCAGGACACAGCTCCAGATTCATCCTGGGACGGAATTATTCGATTGAACTCAAAATGATGTCATTCCCTGTTCTTTATTGAAAAAAAATATTGGACAGCTATAATGCATATTATATGAGTTTGCCTGAAAAATAAAAAGGAGTGGGACGACTATGGCCAGAATTATTGCGGCAGATGATGATCTTGCCATGAAGCAGATTTACAGTTACATTCTAGACAATCTTGGACACGATGCTGAGATATGTCAGAATGGACAGGAAGCGGTCGACGCGTTTCGCCGTGAGCCGGCTGATTTGCTTATTCTGGATATTACCATGCCTATAATGGACGGCTTGGAAGCGTGTAGTGAAATCAGAAAACTCCCTGGCGGTATTAAGGTACCGATCATTATTGTTTCGGGAAACAACTCAGAAGAAGATATTGCTGCCGGGTTTAATGCCGGGGCGAATGATTATCTTTTAAAGCCGGTTCGGGAAACTGCCCTGGTTGCCAAGCTGAAGAATTTCCTGAAAACATCTTCTCTCCATGGAAAGGAATTCGAATTGGTAAAGAACCATGTAGTATTCCTTGATCGTTATAAAATCGTAAAAGTTCTCGGATATGGCTCGCATTCAGTCGTATTTCTGGCGGAGGACCAGTATGAGCCGCAACAAGTGGCAATCAAGCTTCTCAATGAGAGTATTGCCGAGGAAGAAGTTCTTGAGCGTTATATTGAGCTTGTCGGTCAATATAGTAAGATTCCAACAGAATATTTCCTTGAGATTATTGACTACGGACAGCATAATGATCAGATTTATTTGATCATGGCATATGCAGAAGAAGGGGATTTGCGTAAGAAGGGAACTGGTGGACAGCTTTCCGAATATGATGCTTCCAGGATTGGACGAGATATTGTTGATTCGCTGCTTGAACTGGATTATATGAAGCTCTGCCATCTTGACGTGAAACCTGAAAATATTATTTTTCATGGGGGGAGATACAAGCTTTCTGACTTTGGTATGGTGACGCGTCGCGGAGCCGGTACGATTCCGTTGAAAACCGAAATATGGAGTACTGCGGCATATGCCTGCCCTGAAAGTTTTGATTCTCCTGAGTCGGTGGATATTCGAAGTGATGTTTATAGCCTGGGCGTTACTTTATTTGAGATGGTGACTGGCGATAACCCGTTTTTGTCCGATAAAGCGACAGTGTCGATGTATCGTCATGTTAATTTAAATCCTCCCTACATTTCAGGTTTTAAACATGGTTATTCAATGGAGTTTTCCGCGTTAATTGCAGAAATGCTGCGAAAAGACCCTTCTGAAAGAATGAGTCTC
Organism: Victivallales bacterium; assembly: GCA_963677165.2. Classification (GTDB taxonomy): domain Bacteria; phylum Verrucomicrobiota; class Lentisphaeria; order Victivallales; family SZUA-371; genus JAFGXT01. The sequence goes on from CAXXSX010000001.1 coordinate 76,542, forward strand.
AAAGAACTTCAATATGGTTTTTCCGTTATTTGCAACTGCTATGAGAAGAACAATAAATCGTTATTGACATATCCGCAGTTTGATAAAACGGTGGTTATTGACCCGGAAGAACTTATTTCGAAAACGAAAACCAATATAAATGCTCTGAAAGAACTTTCTGTTCCAGAGGAAAAGGGTACAGCTGTTGCGTTTTTTGATAAAATCGGGGAGGCCAGTTTTGGGTTTTTGTTGTCGGACCGTGCCAGGCCAACAAGTATATCTAAGAACAAGCTGCCATGGTTAAAGGCAATTGTTCTTGTTATTATATTGGGGCTTGTTTTTAATACAATAGGATATCTGATTTATTCTGCTTTTGAATATTCTCCAGCAGAAAAGGAAAATCTTCCGCCGGTCAAGGTTATGTGCCGCAAGTGTGGATTTTCAGAGGTGAGGCCGGTCTTGGATATTAGTACGGTTAAATGCTCTAAATGTGGTGGCGATGTCGGTTATAGCATGCTGTGCAGGGATTGCGGTAAGACATTCTCATGGCGTCAACCGGACGTTTCAAAAATAAAGAATGTGAAAGAACAGGATGTTTTTATCGAAAATTCATTAAAATGTCCATTCTGCAAATCTTCAAGAACACAATACATGAAACCTTCCGTAGAAAAACAGAAATGAGGCTGCAGATATGATGAAAAATAAAAAATATACTCAAAAGTTCACTCTCGTTGAACTCCTCGTTGTTATATCCATTATCGCATTATTATCCGGAATGTTACTGCCGGCGGTGATGAGTTCCCGTGCTCGCGGTAAATTCGGGCGTTGGCTGGGATATAAGAATGGGTTGAAAAACGATACTTCAATGTTGATGTATTTTGATTTTCAAGATGGCAGTGGAGATAAAATAGCCAATAAAGCTTTTGGGCTCGACAGGAAAGGTTATGATCAGTCTAAGCTCAATGGAACCATTAATGACGCGAAATGGGGAAATGGGCGTTGGAAAGGCAAAGGCGCCCTTGTTTTTAATGGTATGGATAGTAACATCCTTATTCCGGAAAACAATAAGATTGGACAGGTTTACAGTGATTTTACAATTGAATGTTGGGTTTATCCGTACTCTGTTAACAATAGTATGACTTTGTTGCAGTTTATGGGGAAAGATGGGAAATCTTCTGTTCTGGATGTTGTGATGTCGAATGGAAAGATTAGTCTTTCGAGTAGTTTCCTGGCTGGAACTACCACTGTTTCAAATGACTTGCCGATAGAAAATAGATTTTATTTTAATCCTCTGGTTGCTTTGACCCGATGCTTACAGGTGAACAGTCGAATTGCTGTGGGAAACATCAGTATTCCTGTTCGAATTGATTTAGGTGGAATAATCAACCGAGCTGTTGGTTCGGTATTTTCGCGTTACGGCTTTATTTCTGTTCAAGGGAATAGTGGAAGTAGTAATGCAGGCGGTAACAGCAATGGAAATGGTAACAGCGAAAACAGTAATGCCGGAGGCAATAATACGAATTCAGGAAATCCGGGGGGAGGAAGCGGTGGAACTCAAGGAAATGCCGGGACTTCCCCTGGAAATAGTGGTACTAGTAATGCCGGAGGAAATAGTAGCAGCACTAACGACAGCAGCAGTAGCAACAGCAGTAGTAACAGCAACAATAGTAACAACAGCAACAATAGCAACAATAGCAACAATAGCAGTAATAGTAATAACAGTAGTGAAGAAGGGACGCAGTTTAGTGATAACGTAACTTTTGATTATGATTTTTATCCACAAAAATGGTATTGTATTGCGCTTACATATAACTGCACTACTCATCAACTGAATTTCTATGTAAATGGAAAGCTGGTTCAGCAGGGAACCATGAATGGAGCGATAGACTTCTATTTTGGGCAGGCCTGTGTGGGCGGAGCTGAGAGTGCAGGGCGATCATTTAATGGAGTCATTGATGAAGTTGGTATTTTTACCCGTGAATTTTCCAGTCGTGAAATTAAAGGACTCTACGAAATGGGGCGCCCCTACTGATTATACTTTATTCTGGTAAATGTCGAGGATTATTTCTGTCGTGAGTCGGGCTCGGCGGCCAGATATTTCCGGTTCGCGGTCTTCACGGACAGCGGCAACAAAGTCACGGATTACGGCTTCATGTCCGGCGGTGTGTTTAACTCTGTGGCTGGACGCGGTACTATGAATTTCAACGTCTTCTGTGCTTTCCGGTTTTGGGATATCTTTGAAGTTCCATTCCGCGATCCGGTCGTTTTCCATGATCAGACTACCTTTGTCGGTATGGATATGCATTACGGGAGGAAAGCCCGGCCAGGTACAGGTTGAGGCGGTGATGGAAGCTATCATTCCATCAGGGTACCGCAGCAAAGCCACGCCATGGTCTTCCACCTCTATGTCATGCTGAAACGTATCCAGCATACTTACACATTGCGAAGGCTTGCCAAAGAACCATGTCAGCAGGTCAACGTCATGAACGCCCTGCTGCATAAAGGGGCCACCGCCGTCAATAGCATAGCCGCCGCGATAGGGGGCCGAATCGTAATATGCCTGGTCACGATAACATTTTATATCAAGCTCTACCGAAAAGACTCGTCCAAGTTTGCCGTTGTCGAGCAGGGTCTTTACCAGTCGGTTATCGGGATACATGCGTTTCTGAAAGGTTACGCCCAGTTTGACGTTGTTTTCGTCGCAGGTATTGATCATTTCGTCCATTGCTTCCAATGATATTTCAAGACATTTTTCGCTCAGAACATGCTTGCCGATACTGGCGGCTTCGACTGCATACTGTCGGTGCAGGCCGTTGGGGACAGCAAGAATGACTGCGTCGAATTCACTGGTAATCTCCCGGAAAGAAAGTGCTGTTTCAAAGGATTTATCAGCGTCCTTGGGGCGTTTGCCGCTACGGGAAACACAGCCGATGATCTCTACGTCAGGAATATGACTTACCGCCTGAAGATACGATGAGGCGATATTGCCGGTACCGGCAATGACAAATCTGAAAGTATCATTCATATAAACCATTCCCCTTTCTTAACATGTACTAAAAGTAATCCATCCCCGCTATTTTTTCAAATATAGCAATGACTGATTAACTGGTCAGCTCTTTTATTCCGTCGGTGAACGGCGGAGTCAGGATGCCTTTTTCAGTAATGATTCCAGTGATGAGTTCATTGGGAACGACATCAAAAGCCGGATTATATACCTGTACATCGGCGGGAGCAGTCAGCTTGCCGCAGCCGCGACGTATTTCATCGGGATCGCGTTGTTCGATTGGAATCAGTCCGCCGTGTTCAAGCGTGACATCCACTGTAGAGTAGGGGGCTGCTACGTAGAACGGGATCTTATGGTACTTGGCCAGGATCGCAACGCCGTAGGTGCCGATCTTGTTAGCGGCGTCACCATTGGCGGCTATGCGGTCGGCTCCGACGATAACCAGGTTTATTTTTCCTTCTTTCATCACTTGTGCCGCCATGTTGTCACAAATCGTAACGACATTTACACCGGCTTGTTTCAGTTCCCATGCTGTGAGACGTGATCCCTGAAGCAATGGGCGGGTTTCATCTGAATAGACCGTAAATTTCATCCCCTGTTCGTGGGCGGTGTACATTGGCGATAGAGCGGTACCGTAATCGCCGGTGGCCAACGCTCCGGCATTGCAGTGGGTAAGTACTCCAATACCTTCTTTAAAAAGAGTTACACCGTGTTTGCCAATAGACTGGCACATGGCGATGTCTTCTTCCAGAATATCCAGCGCTTCCTCAACTAAAATCATTCGCATGGAGTTGGCATCTGTACCGTTTGTTTCCTGAACTTTTTTTACGCAGCGATTCAGGGCCCAGAAAAGATTTACCGCAGTAGGCCGCGATTCCGCCAGGCGTTTCGCTGTTTTTTCGATCAAATTGAATAGAGATTCTTTGTCATTTATGCTGGAATTCGCAAAGGCGACAGCCGCCAGGCCAAGAGCGGCGGAACAGCCGATCGCCGGTGCTCCTCTTACGACCAGGCGTTTAATGCAGTCAAATATTTCTTCCGTATCGGAAGTTTCAATGTATTTCAATTCTCCTGGTAGCAAGGTTTGGTCGATCAGGCGTAAACAGCCGTGGTAATCGGTTATGTCGGGGTTAAATGCTCTTATAACATTTCCCGTTGACAATTTCCAACTGACAGGATCAAGCATCTTCAGGTCTCCCGGTTATATCAAACAATGATTTATGTTTTTTGGGTTCATAATCTTTAGGATTTTCGAACGGTGTGGTTGGAGCTTGATCGTAGTCAACGCCTTTTTCGGCCTGCGTACCACCAACTAATGAAACCGAACCGGTTTCATAATTGCGTACAAGGGTCGGGGTTGTATCGCTTTTCCGATATACACCTTCATGCTCCAGTTTGCCGTTATGGTCAAAGATATAGTAAGCGAATACACGCGGAGTTGTTGCCACCAGAACATGCAGTCGACTCAGGCGATCAATTTGGCATTCCGGTTTGTATCTGCTCATTTCGCGGCCTATCCGGCGTACTGCATAAATATTGTCATCATCTTCTACGATCAGGTAATAATAATTTTGGGTTCCGTCATACATGGATGTTATGCTGTATTTTCGCTTTTCAATACGGCCATTGCCTTTGTTATTGACATCAGGTACACCCACAAGATGGTCCCAGATCATGATTCCCTTGGAAATTGTGAAACTAATGCGGGAAGACTGGTAACTGTCTTTTAATTGAGGATGAGATATATAGGCTCTGAGGGTATAGCGCCCGACCTTATAAAGGGAATAGTAGTCTGAAAGTCTGATTACGACATCTTGTTTTTTTCCCGGTTGAATCAGGATTCCTTCGATTTTCGGTTGTTTGTCTTTTGCGCTTGAAACCAATTCTCCTAAAGGGCCAAGTATTTGGAATTGAACTTTACCCGCCAGTTTTTTGTTTTTTCCGAAGACAAGCGGGTGTCCACTGAAATTTCGAAGTGTTATTTTGGCCATAATCGGTTCATAGAGCATGAAGTTATTATGGTTGAGAATCGCTTTTACTGCCACCTGAGCATTGACTGTCAGTCCGACCAGAAGAATTAATCCAACAGTCAGCCATTGTGCTGTTCCATTACGCCTTATCATTTTTCAGCTCCTTGTTTATTAGATTTTATTTGAAATTTCAGTTGCAGCCTTTACCGGGTCAATCTTTCCATGACATAGAGGAGGATTTCCTTTCGGGCAGACTCTTTTTAGACAGTTCAGGCACGACAAGTTTGGCTTTAGTATCAAATGATTGTTCCCATAGGGGCCGGTTCGTTCCGGATTAGTTGGACCGAATAGACCGAAAACCGGGACGCCTACCGCTGCCGCAATATGCATAGGCCCGCTGTCATTAGCTATAATCCCACGTGATTTTCTCAAGACTTCCGCCAGTTCTGTAATACTGGTTTTTCCGGCAAGGTTAAACACATGACCGGTATTTTCGAATGCCGAGGTTATGGTATTGGCCGAATTAATTGATGATGGGGCTCCGAGTACAACTGCTTTAAGTTCGGGACGTTGTCTGAAAAGCTCCTTTAACGTATCAATGAAAAATTGTTCTGGCCAGCATTTACTTTCCCAGCGGGCATCATGTAATACTCCAATAAATGGAGTGTTCGACTGTATGCCGTATTCTTCAAGCATTGCAGTTGCCTGCTTTTCAGCTTTGTTTGAGATTGCCAATGGTTTGTGTTGGGCTGGAACATTATCCTTTCCCGTTGCAAAAGCCGCCAACGCCAAATAACGGTCCACCGCGTGAATACAGTCTGTTGGAATTTGTGCCTTTTCCTTATAAAAGATCGCTGCTGTTTTTTCCCTCGGAGCGGCAAATCCTACATAACGGTTGGTTTGGGCCATGCTTCCGAAGAATGCGCTGCGGAACAAGCCTTGAAAATCCACTGCCAGATCATATTTTTTCTGTTTTAAATCTTTCCGTAATTTGAGAAACGCTGGGAGAAATGAACTAAATTTACCCAGTTCACGTCTGGGAAATATGATTTTTCGACTAAGGTTTGGACAAAAATCAAGCGCTTCTGAAAAGCTTGGATTAACCAGCCAGTCAATCTCCGCGTCAGGATATTTTTCCAGCAATAAATCGACAGCCGGGAAGGTATGAAAAATATCTCCCAGACTGCTGGGCTTAATTATCAGGATACGCATCGTTTCCTGGTTTGATCGGGTATTGCTGCTCATTTGGTTCGGTAGTATATCAACTGCCGGTTTCAAGACGCAGCGCCAGTCTTTCCGGAAGATCTGCGGCTCTGATTTTTTCCTGCTGCGCTTTGATGTTATATGGTATACGGTGCCGGGTAACCTTTTGCAGATCACGGTCATATATGGCAAAGGATGCTCGAGGATCATTATTGCGTGGCTGACCCACACTGCCGACATTGATGAGGTATTTGAACCCCGGTTTTATCTCGATAGAGATGGAGTCCATAACTGTCGGATCCCTTGGGACTGCTCCTTCATTCCGTTTATATGCCCAGTCACAGATTTCCTGGATTGGTTTTTCGGAAGCGTGTGTTATCGGCTTTTTGCAGAAAGCAATCGGTACATGCGAGTGACCGCAAAAACATAATTGAGTAAACTGATAAGCAAAGTTGTCAGCTGCGTGATGAACATCAAAGATGTATCCCCAGGATTCGGGGGAATCCAGTGTAGCATGGACAATCGTAATGTTACTGTTCCTGATTGTCTGGCGCATCGGCAATTCACGCAGCCATGCTCTGCCGCTGTCGTCTAACTTATTCTTAGTCCATAAAACCGCTTTGCGGGCGTGAGGATTAAACCCTTCCATGGCTTCATCATCATTCGTTGCATATTCGTCATGGTTGCCTTTGACGCAACCAACCAAATCCAGAGCCCGGATTGTGTCCAGACAGCGTTGGGGCTCTGCATTATAGCCAACTATATCGCCAAGACAGATATAACTGTCGACTTCCATTTCCTTACAACGCGCCAGTACCACTTCCAATGCGTCGTAATTTGCGTGTATGTCACTCAGTATAGCATACTTCATCTCGAATCCAGTATCTGAAAGTACTAACTATCAGCCCTTATGTTAGTTTTTTAATATTATACGGTTATAAGTGAATTTACAGATATCCCTTCCAGCATTTTTCTTCCGTTAAGAAAAGATAACTCCAAAAGGAAACTAATGCCAGTAATTTCAGCATTTATTTTTTTCAACAATTGTATAGCCGCCGACGCAGTTCCGCCAGTTGCCAGAACGTCATCAACAATAAAAACTTTTTCACCAGGTTTAACTGCGTCGGAATGGATTTCCACCGTAGCTTCGCCATATTCGAGTGAATACGATTCTTCAACTGTTTTATAAGGCAGTTTCCCTTTTTTGCGAACAGGTATAAAGCCGCATCCCAAATGTAAAGCCAGCGCCGCGCCAAGAATAAATCCACGAGCTTCAATTCCAACGATATAATCAGGCTTTTCTTTTAATCCGGAAGCTATAATATTAACTGTTTCCGCAAATAACTCACTGTCTTTCAATAATGGAGTAATATCTTTATATATGATTCCCGGTTTGGGAAAATCCGGTACGTCCCGGATTGCCTCCATGATTTTTTCTATACTCATGCTATTCCTGGTCTTGTTAAATCTGAATTAATATACGTTATAAATATCAGTACGTCAATGACAACAGCAGAATAAGCCGGATTCTGTTGTCCGATAAACGGACCGGCAATCATCTATCTTAGCGGCCAGAACCCGGAACTTATAACGTTGCGGACCACAACTCGCTCCCTATTTGGCCTTGCTGCAGGAGGGGTTTACAATGCGATGCGGATTTCTCCTGCACCCGGTGGGCTCTTACCCCGCCATTTCAACCTTACCTTGCCATAAGGCACGGCGGTATATTTTCTGTTGCACTTTCCTTTCCGCGGCATATCGTCCGCGGCATCCTCCCACTACAGGAGGACTCCCTGTCCTGTGCAGTCCGGACTTTCCTCACCGCCGCTCAAGGCTGCAGTGCGATCACCTACTACTGCTGTCTAGGTAATATAGAACCGTTTTAAACATTAATCAATGTGTAGAGGCAATTTCAAAAGTATTTCCGTTCTTCATGTGAAAACTTTTGTCCGGACTAGCAATTTTTGTTTGCTTTTACATTTACATTTGTGCACATTATCTAATTTATTGTCTTTTTGTTGTTTTTTTATTGTTTTTATTTTTAATTAATGTTGACTTTTACTGGTGGGTGCTTTATAATGATTGATATCACGGGAAGCCTGTTTTGTATTCAGGTATAAAATAAGATGAGTCAAATTCGAATTGAGTAAACAGATGGCTGGAAAACTGGGAAAAGTACAGAAAGAAATGTTGTCCGCGTTGACGAAAGAGATTGCGTCCGGACATTTTAATATTGGCGATTCTCTGGGAAATCCGCGTTCACTGGCTCAACGTTATAATGTATCGCGTACTACCGCTTACAATGTGATACGTTGGCTGGAAGAGCAAGAGCTGGTTGAGGTACAGCCGCAGGCCGGAATCGTTTTAAAGAAGAAATCGCCGGAGATGTTTGACCACGGTCATGAAAAGTCTCATCTGATGTTTATCCGGATCAGCAATGATTCTCTGAGTGTTGAGACATATGAGGGGCTAGTAAATGCCCCGCTGGCGAATTCGTTTAAAATTACCATGACTGATGCCAGCAGTGGAGTACAGGCATATAAAGATATTCTTGATCATGTTCCGGCCAATGTTAAGATCATTGTGCTTTTTCCGCTGGATGAACCGGAAATTATTGACGGTATTAATCGACTTATAGCGCGAGGTGTTCAAATTATTCAGATTGATCGGATTAACGAGGCTGTTTCGAGTCCTGGGATTACTTTTGATAATTTTTCCGGCGGGTTGCAGGCGACTTTGCACCTTATTCGGGAACATGATCTGCCGGTATATTATTTAGGTGATGCCTGTAAACCAGAGTCAATGCGGAAACGCTATCAGGGATGGGCAACCGCCATGCGTGAATCCGGTTATCTTGAACTTGAAAAATACCGTATATCGGGATTTGACGATGATATTCCCTGTGAGCTGGGACCTGTTCACGATCTTTATCGGACCGAGTTAGAACGTTTTCTGACGGAACGGAAAAGGAAAAAAACCGCGATATTTGCCAGTAACGACTATATTGCCCTGGCAGGGCATCAGATAGCCGCTAAGTTGGATATTACAGTAGGAAAGGATTTGTTTCTGGTGGGATTTGACGATCTTGAATTGTGTCGTCGCCAGAAGCCGAGATTAAGTAGTGTCCGGGCATCTCATCGAGAGCTTGGGGAAGAGGTCATTGAAATGGCAGTCGGGCTCAATTCGGACAATGGGATTTGGAACAAAGTTTTGCCAGTTGAGCTGAAGATACGCGAATCCTCGCGACCGGTCGCTAAAACAGCAGCTAGACAATCCGGCACCGCAGTACTTGTCGGTTAAAATACAGTCATTAATATTAATTTTATCAAAAACGGAGAAAGGAATACAATGAAAAAAAACTTCACGCTTATAGAGCTTTTGGTTGTTATCGCTATTATAGCCATTCTGGCTTCTATGCTGCTTCCGGCTCTTGGAAGGGCAAGGGATCAGGCAAAGTCCACTCAATGTATTAATGTGTTAAAACAGATGGGAACGGGGATTGCTTTTTATGTGAATGATTATGACGGAGTATATATCCCCGCATCCTATTCTTCAAGCTCTTGGGATCAAGGTAGTTGGCCTCTTAAGCTTGTACAATACCTTGAGCCGGGAAACGCTGGCAACTGGTCAAAAGTTATGAAATGCCCATGCGGCATTATACGTGCTGGTTTGCCGTCAACTCCAATTTATTCTGGGGGAAGCACCTGGGGGATTTACGGTATGAACTGTTATATTGGAGGAGCTTTTCAAGGAGGAGTTGGCATGTGGGCAGATCTGACGGCCTATAAAGTCACCCGAGTAAAAAATTCCCTATCCATTGTTTTTATGGATAATAAAATGCAGGTTGCGCTGGATTGGTATAATGAAAACCAGAAAGGTATCTCAAAAATTGCGCATTTTGCCCAGTCATCAGACCCTTCCGTCTTGTCGAGTTCGGCCAGAACCAATTGCTGTTATATTGATGGTCATGCAGACAGTCGCTTCAGTAAAAGGCTTATTGAGGCAAATTCTGCCGATTGGCGGCCTCTTTATCATTGACAACTGGGCCTGAAAGAATAAAACCTTTATATTAATATGGAAATTTAATCGTGAGAAAAGTTTTTTATACCATAATTTGTTGCCTTTTTTCTTTTATACTATTGGGGCGCGAGACACAGGCTGTCTGGCCGTCAACTCCTGAACAATCTTTCGGATGGAAATTACCTCGTGGCGCTGGTTGGTCAACGGATAAAAAGGGAGACATAATTCTTCACATTGCAAATAGCGATTCCAATGGAGCCGCATTTGCCGTTCGTGGCCTAAACTTAGGGCCATATGCCGGAAAGCATATCAAATTGTCGGCAGATGTAAAGGCTGTTGATGTATCTAAGCCTTCGGCCTCATTTCTGGGAATTAAATTCATGCTTCCGTATGAAGAAAACGGTAAGAAGAAGTATCCTGCGGCAATGGATGGAAAATATGGAAACTTTGACTATAAGGCATTTTCGATGACTATCAAAGTTCCTTCTCGAATGGAGAAGCCAGCCCAACTGATTTTAGGATTGCAGAATTCTACAGGTGATGTCTATTTTCGTAATTTGAAGATTCAGGTAATCAAACAGGAGAGTTTTGTATGGCCCCGGAAAAAGACTGACCTGAAAAAATGGAGACTTCCAGCACAATTTGACTGGACGTTTGATCCGGAAGGACGTTGTGTGCTGCATGTTGTTAATCGTGAACAGGGAAAAGGCGGACTTGCGGCTCTGCCGCTTGATTTGAAGAAGTATGCGGGGAAGCTGGTTGAAATTTCTACTGAAATTAAAGCGGTTGATGTGTCCAAGCCAAAAGTCGGATACCTTGGAGTTAAGTTCATGCTTCCGCATAAAGTGAATGGAGTAACGAATTGGCCGAGCGCAACGGATGGGCTTTACGGTAGTTTTGATTTCAAACGTTTTCAGCTTACTGTTGCCCTTCCTTCAAATATCCAGAACGCGACTGTTAATTTCGGCCTACAGGACTCCACCGGCAATGTTTATTTTCGCGATTTCAAAATACGTGTTGTTCCTCAGGAAGTATTTCGTCCGGTCCCTTTCAAACTTCCAGGTAATTATCGTTGTGAATATTCCGAGTCGGTACGAAATGCGCCGGTCTCACGAGGAGTGATGACTCCGGATCCCCGCGTCATGACTCGAAAGGATATCCATGATCTTGCTGAGTGGGGAGCTGATCTTGTTCGCTGGCAATTTATTTGTCACCGGGCTGGATTTCCTGATGAATACCGAAAAGCTCTGGATGCTTCAATTGATAAGTTGATCTCTTTTGCCCCGGATTTTAAAAATGCCGGAATCAAAGTTGTCTTTGATATGCATTCTCCCCCGGGAGGGCGATATAAGCAACCTGCTGTTTTGGGAACGGCGGGGGCGCTTGCCGAACTTGATGGTTCTGCCTGCCTTCGGCTGTTTATGGAAGATTTTTATTTCGATCTATATGTGAGAGCTTGGCGACATATTGCAGAACGGCTCAAGAATATTGATGTGATTTGGGGATATGATTTGTTGAACGAGCCTACTTCCGGAGGCCAAAAAGTCAGATATAACTATTTGAAGGCTCAATACGAGGCGGCAAAGGCGATCCGTAAGGTTGAACCGGAAATTCCAATTATCATAGAGTCAGACGAATGGGCTGATATTAATACGTTTGCATATTTTAAGCCGCTTCCTTTGGAAAATATTTTCTATGAATTTCATTTTTATGCTCCGGGAGTTTATACTCACCAGGGGGTGGGTAAAGCTAGCCTTGATAAGTTCAAGGCGGGACATGTCTTAAAATATCCCTCAAAAATGGGTGGTGATACTATGATTGATCATGCCGCGTTGTGGAAGATGTTGTTGCCCGTAAGACAATTTCAAAAGAAATACCGGGCAAAACTGTTCTGCGGTGAATTCTCCGCTATCCGCTGGGCTCCGGGGGCAGCGCAATATATCGACGATGTGGCCTCCTGCCTGGAAAAGTTAAACTGTTCATGGACCTATCATGCATATCGCGAATGGCAGGGATGGAGTGTTGAACACGATAAAAACATTAATAATACACGACCTGTTAAATATGATACGGAAAGAAAAAAAGTTTTATTGAAATATTTCAGAAAGAATAAAACCCGATTTCGTGAAAAATTATGAGATAGTTGCGATTGTTTTTGATTTTAAGGTACCCATTGTAGATGTTGAGAAAATTACAAGTGATTTGAGTTTATGGAATAAGCAAATATTTATCGGTGATTTAAAAAACAGATAAGTTCACTGCAAGCCTGAATCTACAAGGACTTTAGTGTCTTTATTTTACACTTCTATCACAAAAGCGTTTTTTATTTTTCCCGGCGACGGCGAAGCCAGGAGCCACCGTCCGCAGGACGGAGGTAGATGCGAAGCATCTCGCAGGGTTAAGGGACTTGTCCCTTATTAGATTCAGGCTTTCCTTTAGTGCAAAAGTTACTTCGCGTCGGCCATGCCTTTTTTCAGGATCGGGCCAAGGACAATCCGCAGGCCGGTGTGGGAATCTGCATATTGTTCGGAGTCGATTTCATGTCGGGCGCTGCTACGCTGGCGGGCAGGGGTGTCTTTCCAGGAGCCGCCCCTGAGGATATATTGTTTTTTCTCTTTGTCCGGATAAGAACAATATGTCCATTCCGAGACATTCCCGTGCATATCATATAGTCCCCAGCGGTTCGGTAATTTTTTTCCGACTTCGTGGGTTTCATTATAACTGTTTCCGGCATACCAGGCGTAATCTTTGAGCATGCTGGCAATATTGCCAAAATTATAATCAGATGTTGTATCCGCGCGACAGCAGTATTCCCATTCTTTCTCTGTCGGTATGCGGTAGACATATCCTTTCGGCAGACGTTTGGCTTTGCTTTCTCTTTCGTTCAACCGTTTGAAGAATTCCACTGCATTTTTCCAACTGACTTTTTCCACCGGACGATTGATTTCGCCGGTATTATATATACTTGGATTTTCCAACATGATTTTTTCGTAGACTTCCTGCGTGACCTCTTGTTTGGCGATCCAGAAGCCGTATGGGATTTTGGCTTTTTTTCTGGTTTGTTCGTGGATTCCGCGATTGATCACATTTTTTGATGTTCCCATGACGAAAGAACCTCTGTCAATCGGCAGAATTTCAACATTCAAATCAGGAAGGGTAAACGGAAATCCCGATTCCGGTTTTTTCAGATTCTTCTTATATACATACTGTTTGGCGGTAAGGGCCATACTTTTGTTTAGAGCCAAAAATACCTGAAACTTCCCGGCGCTCAGGTGAAGTTTTTCTTGAAGTGGTTTGTAGCCGGTCATATTAGCCACAAGCATATACTCTCCCGGAGGTAGAACCAATTTCATTGGTTTGCCGGGAAACGATGATATGCGTTTGACTGTTATATGATCTTTGGTTATTTCCACAAAAGCTCCTTTCGGTTCAATCTTAAAGTCGAAGACGGAATACTTTTTGGAGATATCTACGCCGGAGTCTTTGATGGCCCGGTTCAGCAACTCTGTCTGTTCAAGCAGGTTGCTCGGATAATATATCCATTTGACCGCAAAAAAGATTATCGTAGCGATAAGGGCCAGACTACAGGTATAAATCAATGAGGACAAGTAATGCCATCTGTGAGATTTACGCTGGATTACGTCGTGTTGCAATTTGTTGATCGTTTGATAACGCTTTGAAGGATTGGGGTCTATACATTTTTTTATGATCTCATCCCAGACGCTGTTGCAACCGCATTTTGATGGCGGAATATATTTTCTAAGAGAAATTTTTTTCCCAGTTAACATGAAATATAAAATTAGACCCAGTGAATATATATTACTTAATTCATCAGGTGTCTGACCGCTTTTCTGTTCAGGACTCATAAACTCATAAGTTTCAAGCAGTGATGTAAGTCGTTTGTCACGGATATGGTCAGCGCGGGTTTTCTTGCCGTCAAGTCTGGTGCGCTGGCGTAATTTATTCAGAACGTTTTGACGGTGAACCGTATCTTCCACACCGATAACAGCATATTCCTGCATGTCGATTTTCGACGTACTTGCCAGTGTTTTTTCATCAAGATAGACTCCAGGTAACATTCTTAAAGGAACCCCATGCTCTCGCAGAGAATCACGACTCATGTCGGTGTCTTCTAAAAGCTCAGAAAAATGTGTTTCGGGAACCATACATATTTTATTGAAATCAGACAGTCTTACCAGAGCATTGTCAAATAAGATGTTAGATGGCTTTAAATCATAATGCGGAGTCGCACTTTTTTCGGCGTGAATGGCATAATGCAAGCCGCCGCAGATCTGCAGAAAAATATTTTTTGCCTGAAATTCATGAACTTTTCCCTGACGGCTCAGTCTTTCAAAAAGAGTGCGTGATTTTCCGCCCAGAGCCGCCACATAGGAACTGACTAGAAAATAATCCTCATCATTTCGTCCGACCTTATGTACCCCGACAATATTCGGATGTATAAAATCACTGATCTTAGTTTTGGCTTCATCAAAAAAGTCCTCGAAATCAGGGTGGGAAGTAAAATCTTTCAGCAGTAATTTCAACACATAACGTTTGCCGGTTACTTTATTTTTTACCAGATATGCATCGTCAATGGCAGATTGTCCGATGACTTTCAGTACTTCGTATACTTCGCCGATGACTGATCCTTTAGACAGAAGTGATGACTCAGGTGATGTTTGTTCCTGTTCGATTTTATCTTCTTCCATAGCCATGTTTTTTCCTGAGCTCTGTTGGATACGGTTTAATGACCGATTCATTCATCAGGAAAAGTTTGCCCTGTGCAAACCTCTCCTGTCATGTCAGTTCTCTTTTTATCGACTGTTCTTACTGAAAATTTAGCTGAATTGACTGTGAAGCAGATTACACTTCCACCTGGCCAACAATATCGGAAACTTTATTGATATTATTCTTGTCCAGATAGTCATTCAGTTCATTGATTACTTTGATCGGCGCCATTGGATCGGCAAAAATCGCGGTGCCTACAGCTACCGCATTGGCTCCTGCCAGCATGAACTCGACAGCATCAGCGCCGCTCATGATTCCTCCCATACCGATTACCGGGATTTTTACCGCGCGTGCTACATCGTAAACCATTCGAATTGCTACCGGTTTTACAGCCGGTCCGCTCAGGCCGCCGGTTATATTGGCGATTTTGGGCTTTCTGGTGTTTATGTCAATTGCCATGCCGGTCAGTGTATTGATCAGCGATACCATATCGCTGCCTTCCGCTTCCGCTACTCTGGCAAAGTCGGCAATACAGGTTACGTTCGGGCTCAACTTGGTCATCAGCGGCAGGCTGGTTGACTTTCTTACTTCGGATATTACTTTGGCCGCAAGTTTTAAATCAGTGCCGAAGGCTACTCCGCCTTCTTTTACATTCGGGCACGAAATATTGATTTCAAGGGCGTGAATCCCTTCCTTTTCCGCCTCCAGTCTGGCGGCCACTTCGCCATATTCTTCAATGGTTTTACCCCAGATATTTACAACTACAGTTGCGCCGGTTGTACGCAGGAACGGCATGTATTCTTTCCCATGGAGGAACTTTTCTACTCCGGGGCCTTGCAGGCCGATTGCATTGAGCATGCCGCTGGTGACTTCTGCTACGCGGGGTGTTGGATTGCCGTGGCTGGGTTCCATCCGGATGCCTTTGACTACCACAGCTCCAAGCTTATCCAGCGGAAAAAATTCCGAGTATTCAAATCCGTATCCGAAAGTACCGCTTGCGGTCATTACCGGATTTTTCAGTTTAAGTTTTCCTAGATCAACAGAAAGATCAGCCATGATTATTCCTCCTCTCCGCCATAATAGACTTCACTGGCCTTGAATACGGGACCTTCTTTACAGGTTCTGGCATAGCGCCAGCCGGTTTCTCCATCCTTAACTTTTACCACACACGCAAAGCAGGCGCCCACTCCGCAGCACATCAGGTGATCAAGGCTCAATTCTCCGTCCAATCCCATTCCAGTCAGCATTTCTCCCAGTGCCATCAACATGCCGTGTGGTCCACAGCCGTAAAAACGCAGTGTTTTGCCCGGGTTTTCTCTGATTACCGGTTCGATTAGCTCGGTTACCAGTCCCTGATGTCCGGAAGTGCCATCTTGAGTTGAGGTTCTGACTTCAAATCCGAGTTTTTCGAATTCATCGGTTAGGATTAAGTCATTTTTTGATCTTGCCCCCAGCAGCAGTACGCCTTTGGTTGCGCATTCACGGGCAAGGATGCAGGTTGCCGCCGAACCGTAACCGCCGGCCACAATTACAGGATATTCATCGTCCGCACAAGGAGAAAACGGATTCCCAAGTGGTCCCAGCAGGTCGCAAACTTCTCCTGGTTTCAGGACTGCGAGTACCTGGGTACCGGTGCCCACTACTTTATAGACAACAGTCAGGGTTCCGTCTTCTGTTACATTACAAATACTAAAGGGACGACGCAGTATTCGGTCTTTCAGTCCGGCAATTTGTACGTGAACAAACTGTCCTGGCTTTGTTTTGCTGCAGATTTCCGGAGCGTAAAACTCAACTTTCCGGTAGTCATCCTGCAGGATACTGTTACTTAAAATTTCTCCGATTTGAGGCATAGTTCTTTCTTCTCGGGTTGCTTATAATAACTTAATTACTTATAACTTAAAACTTGAGTTATTTTAACTCCGTTTTTAGTAATACACAAATCAACGTTGTGATTTTAATGAAATATGATGATGAAATTGCAGCTTAGGGAATTATAATATATAGTTGGAATGTGAATGCAAGGAGTGATTTGTTATGGACTATATTAAGTCTTTGGCACATGAAGCGGGAAAATTGAGCTTGGAGGAATTTGCCCGGCTTCGGGATGTTGATATTCAATTTAAAAATGAAAAAGACCTGGTGACTTCGGCTGACAGGAAGGTGGAAGCGTATATCATCGGTCGAATAAAGAAGGAGTTTCCCGATCATGACATATATGGAGAGGAAACAGGAATGCTTGAGAATGGCAGCGATTACCAGTGGGTTATTGATCCCATCGACGGTACGGCGTCGTTTGTGCATGAACTGCCATTTTATTCGGTCTCAATCGCTTTGCGGCATAAAGGTAAAACCATTCAGGCGGCAGTTTATGCCCCTCGGCTGGAAGAATTGTTCTATGCCGAGAAAGGGCATGGGGCATTTCTCAATGAGAAACGTCTGAAGGTATCGAAACGTGCACGTTTGGTTAATTCCATGCTTGCGACGGGATTTGCCTGTCTTCGCGAGAATTGGAAAGATAACAACTTAAAGTATTTTAACCGGATCATGCCGGAAATACGTGGTGTCAGGCGTCATGGTTCCGCGGCGCTTGATCTTTGCTACGTTGCTGCGGGCCGTTTTGACGGGTACTGGGAAATGAACCTGAAACCCTATGATTATGCGGCCGGTATCCTCATGGTAAAAGAGGCTGGAGGAAAACTCTATGATTTTGAAGGCGGTTCCGACTTTTCTGGTAAGGGCATCATTGCTACCAATGGCAAGATTGATGCTGAATTAAAGCCATATTTTGCCGAGTGATGATCTTTTGAGTTAATTCTTTGTTGTAAGTGATAATCGCAATTGTTAAAAAAAATGAGTGTTTCTGCTATTTACCTTGTGCGTCTGCCATGATATATAATAAAACCTGAATTAGTTGTGAAAAATTAGATCTTCCAGGGGGATATTATGGAGGCAATCGCTCGAAAATCACCGGATTATTTATCCGGTTCGGTAATATATCAAATGTTCCTGCGGTCATTTACTTCAGCTGGAACCATTAAGGCTGGGACTGACATGCTGCCGTTTCTTGCTGATCTGGGGATTGATATTATTTATTTGTGTCCTGTTACTCTGCAGGATGATGATATGCGTACCGAATTCTGGAGTGCCCGCCAGAAAGAATGCGATTTTGGAAATCCCTGCAATCCTTATCGGGTGAAAGATTATTTTGCGGTTGATCCTGAATACGGTACGGAGGCGGACCTTAAAAAGTTTGTTGAGTGTGCTCATGAATTGGGAATGCGGGTGTTGTTTGACTTAGTGTATTATCATTGCGGGCCTTCTGCTCCGCTTATTGGCGAACACCCGGATTGGGTGAGGCGTGATGACGCTGGAAATGTTCTTGGCGAATGGAACTTTCCTGAGCTTAATTTTGATTCGGATGAGCTGTGCGAATATCTCTGGTCTAATATGGAATATTTTGTAACAGAGCTTGATGTTGACGGTTATCGTTGTGATGTGGGGGACCGGGTGAGATTGTCTTTCTGGGAAGAGGGACGCAGACGTATTGAGACGCTCAAGCCGGACTGCATTATGCTTTGTGAAGGTTTTACGAATCCCGATGATCAGCTTTTTGCTTTTGATGTAAACTATTGTAAAAGGTGGGAGCATGGTGTCATTGATCTTTTTAAAGGCGATAATACCGCGGAGCATTTGATCTATGACTGCTGGAAGGTTTCGCGGGATTTTCATCCGGAAGGAGCCCGGCTGTTGCGTGGAATTGATAATCACGATACTGCTAATGACTGCTTTGAGAATCGTCATGAACTTACTTTTGGTGCCGATGGCGTAGAGGCAGCGCTGTTCTTGAACTTAATGATGGATGGTATTCCGTTTTTGTATAACGGTACTGAAATAGCTGATACTGCGAGACATAGTATTTACGCGAACCGGTTTTATGGACACAATTTGCATATTGACTGGTCCCGGGCTCTGACGAAAGCTGGAAAAGCACGAAGAGAATTCCGGAAGAAAGTTATTGCTTTGCGCCATTCCTGTAAGGCTTTGTCGGAAGGTTCAGTTGAGTGGATCAAGCATGATCAGCCGGAAGATTTACTGATTTTATCCAAGACATGTGATGATCAGCGGTTGCTGGTTCTGGTGAATTCCTCCCGGGAGCCTTTATTAGCATCGTTCAGTTTTAACTCTGATTTTGATAATTACACTTTCTTAATAAATAAAGAAGTCATGCTCCATCGTGAAGATGATAGGATTTTTGTTGATATTGCTTCCCGGGGTTATGCTCTCCTTGAATATTGATTTTAATGCCCTGCGGATGCAGGGCATTAAATTTTCAGCCGAATATCAACATAACCAGCCCGTGACGTTCGAGTGTGATCGAGCCGTCAGTGTTAAGTGTTCCGTTATTGAGGAAATCATGTGATTTCAAGGCGCGGCCCGGAACGTTGATATTTACGGTTGCTGAATCCAGATGCGACTGGGTTGCCATGACAACGATTGAACCGTCCGGTGCAATATGACCTTCAGAATCTACCTGATCATTGTCGATTTTATGTAGTGAAGTTGAGCGGAACTTTGCTCCGGACATTAAATCACTGTGTTTTTTCCGGAAGGCATTGGCTTTCCCGAGGTATTCCTGATAGTGTGGAGCTTCAGCAATGGTTTTCTGGCAGCGGTAAATTTCTACGTCCGAGATCAGGTTCTGCATGATCATTCGGTTTACACGTCGTTCAATATCGGTATCGTCGCGGATTTCACGATTGGAAATGATTACTTCCGGGAAGATATAGCGGAACCAATCCATATTGATCATTACATTTGGTTTTTCCCCTTTTTTCTCCCATAATGGATCAGTGACTGTCGCTCCGCCCGCCAATGTGTGGATGTAATCGGTATGCTGTGCGGTTATATCGGTTATTAGTTCAATGCCGAAATGAAGACCTTTTGATTTCGCGTATTCCCTGAGTTTTTTCACCAGGTCGCGCCGGGCGTTCATTATGCCGAAGAAAGGAACCGGGTGTCCGTGAGTTGGGTCGCAGCATAAATAAGCCGAGGTACCGAGCTGATCATAAAAAACTCCGTCACAACCGAGTTCGGCGGCTGTATCAACAACTTTCATCAGTTGTTTGCACCAGTCTTCCGATGCAGAGCATCCCGTAACGAAAGTCCGGTTGCCGTATCTTTTATTAAAGATTCCGCGTCCGCTGAAACCGTAAAATTCCTGTTGCTCATTGCCGTTGTGGTCTTTGACGGATACTTTTTTCCCGTTGCCGTTGAGGTAGTAATCGCTGTTTCTGTCGATTAGTTGTCCGTTGGAATACAGGATGACTTTGCCGCCTCGTCTTTTGAATTCTGCTATATTCTGTTTTAGTACTTCATACCCTCCGAGATCTTCGGATACGGTATAATTGGGATAGTCGTTGTCATGTCCCCCCTTGTACCATCCGAACATAAACAGGGTATCAATTCCGGCTTTTATGCCGTCTTCAAAGATTTGCGGAAGCTGGTCATAGGTATAAAAATTTTCCCCGTACTGAGAACGCATGATAATACGTTGCCAGCCCAAAGTTGTACGAATGGCATCAGGAGCTTTTTTAAAGTCATACCAGGTTTCCGCCCAGGTGCGGTATTTGTCCGCCGCTTTGTGCCAGGCTCCCTGATAGGGGGAAAGTCTGAATTCAGAAATGCTGTCGCTCGTTCCCGGTTTTACAAACGGACACTGTACCATAGCCAGATTGAGATGTGCCTTATCTTCAATTTCAACTATGTGGTCAGTGAATTTAAATGTATTGTCGTGACAGCCGAAATAGAGTCCCTGGTCGGCATCTGCCAGAGCCAGGGAATTTGTGGCTGCATCGGAACTGGGGTAGGAAAATGTTTTTCGATGATAAACATATTCCATTGCTTTATATAGTTTTACGTCATTGGGATTGTCTAAGTGATTTTTTAGGTGTTTCCATACACAGCCGCCTTTGTGGGATGAGTGCAGGTCCATTTCTCCAGCCTGATCTGAGAGTTCTATTATCGGAAAATGGCATTCGCGGATAATGCTTTTGCTACGATTGTCCATGGAGATATCAAGCTTGATATCTTCTCCTTCGAGCCTGCCGTTAACCTGGACCGTTATGTCGACATGATGTCCAGTGTGGGTCATTGGCTGATTATAGCAAATGCTGAAGCTTTCTTCGTTGATACTTACTTCTGCCTGGGAATTTTCCGCTTTGAGTTCGATTTCCAAGGATTCTCCCTCGTTAATAATGAGTCGCCATAAACCATGAGATTTGACGTACTCAATATCGCTGCGTTTATCTGCGAGAGACAGCAGACTTCCATTGTCGCCCAATACTACTCTGATTTGCTGGTTTTCAATTACATGTTCCATTTTTTTCTTCTCCGTTGTAATTCTCTTGATTACTGTTAAAAATTTAATATATGTAAGTGTGAGATTCTTTCTTGAATTCCGATTGATCGCGCTAAAAGGATTTCCGTTCGTAATTAAAATTGGTCTTGATTTCTTCGGCTGTTTCCTGTATGGCTGTTAGTAGATTTGGGGTATAACGGTTTGCGTTAACGTTTGTTCCGATGGCGCATACAGGGAACCCTTCTACTTTAACCGCAACGCCATAAATGTTCACCGGTATGTTGGCTCCACTGCTTCCGGGGAATACGGTAGTGCTGTTTTTCGCTATTCTTTTTAGATGCATATCCAGGTCACGACGGCTGTTTACTTCGGGCCAGTTTTCCCCGGGTAGTCCGCATCGTGCCACGATTTCGTCAATATCGTTTGATTCCGCATATGCCATAAGTATGCGTCCGGTGCCGGTTGTATAGAAATCCATGGTATGGACTGTTTCTCGTTGAACCGGTCGTTCCATTGTAGTGCTGTAATGATGAAGAATGTAGCGGCATCCGCCATTCAGTACGGAGATATTGATCTGGATATCCATTGCAATTGCCAGTTTTTTCAGGGGATCCTTTGCGGCGTTTGACATGCAGCCGTAAAAACAGCGGCGGTCTGCCAGCGCGTAAATGACCGGACCGGATGTATAGCCGGTATGGCGCGATACTTTGCGTAAATAGGACCTCTTTGTCAATTCTCCCATAATCCGCACCGCTGTAACCGCATTGATGTTGCACTTTTCTGCAACCTGAGCGGGGGTTAAAGGATTACCTTCTGCGTTGATAATGCATTCCAGTATATCAAGACTTTTATGTAAGGATTTCATTTTAATTCCATATTGTGAAGTTGTAACTTTATTATTATGAATAAATAATACAATATTTTTTTCGTAAAGTCAATATCGATTTGGCTGTTTTTTTGAATAAAAAGTAAATATTTAAGATTTGGTTTAATTGTAATACTATTAAAATGGTGGAATTGACAGGTTGATTTGTAATACAATTAAGAAGAGATTTTATTTTTTGAGCTTATTTTTGTTCGTTTTTTGCGGTGGAGTATTAATTTTTAATTTTTTTTATTTAAACTATTGCAAATGATTTTTTTTATATTATAATTTAATTGTATTACAAATAAACGAGAAGGATAATTATGATATCTGTCAATGAAACAGAATCAAAAAGTGAACAAACGGCCAGGCAGTTGATGGCGTATGCTGTTGAATCCGGGTTGGGACCGGGGGATCGCTTACCAAGCGAAGAAGAGATGGCCAAAAAATTCAATGTCAGCCGCGTCAGCATCCGTGAAGCCACGAATGGTCTGAAATTTCTCGGACTGCTGGATTCTGCGCCGCGCCGGGGAACAACGATTGCGTGTATGGATTTTAGTCGCCTGGCGAAATACGTGGGTTTTCAGTTGGCGTTCAGTTCCATGTCCGAGCAGGAGTTACTGGAAGCGCGCCTGGTGGTGGAAGTTAGTCAGCTGGAGATTGCGGCCCGGAAACTTACGGATGAAAGTGTTAAGGAACTTAATGAAATAGCGGTCCGGTGCGGACGTAATAGTAATTCGTCGAAAGCAGTTGACGGAACGATCCAGGCGGACTATGAATTTCATCGTAAACTGCTTGATGTTGGAGGTAATTCTGCTTTACAGGCATTTTCCGAATTACTGGAGAATTTTTTCAGGCAGCTTGAGGCGCATCCGGGAACAATTGAAGATAGTCAACGTTCAGCACGTGAGCACTTGGTGATTGTTGAGGCACTTCAGAATGAAAATCTGGAGTTAGCCAGAGGGATGATGCGCAGGCATTTGGTCCGACATAAGTATGAATGATCATTTTTGATTTAACGTTATAAGTAGTAATAAAATTGAATTGATTGGGTTGTATGTTGTGTTTGCGCCGCTGTTCAAAACAGAAATACGAAATTTGATGAGTGAATAAAAGTTTTAAAAAGAGGCAATAAGGATTAACATGAAAATGAAGTTTAAAGGTCTGATCGCGGCGGCATTTACTCCGTTTAACGATGACTATTCCGTGGCTTTGGATAAGATTCCAACCATGGTTGAATATTATAAAAAGAGAAACCTAGCGGCGATATTTGTTTGCGGTTCAACTGGGGAGTGTTCGACTTTAACGAATGAAGAAAGGCTGTCTGTGGCTGAAACATTTATTGGTGAGGCTGCCGGAGAGTTGCCGGTTATTGTCCATGTAGGTTCAAATTCGGTTAGGGAAGGAGCGCAGCTTGCTGCTCATGCGCAGCAGGCGGGCGCAGTTGCGGTCGCAGCGGTATCGCCGTCATATTTCAAACCGGGCAATATTAATGAATTAGTAGCCTCACTAAAAGTGATTGCTGATGCAGCTCCTGAATTGCCGTTTTACTTTTATCATATTCCGTGTTTGACCGGAGTTAATTTCAGGATGATTGACTTTGTAGAACCGGCGCTGGAAAACATTCCAAATTTTGCCGGAATCAAATATACCTATGAAGATATGATGGATTTTCAGTTGTGCCATGATTCCGAAATGGGGCGTTATCAAATGATGTTCGGACGTGATGAAGCATTTCTTGCCGGTTTGGCTATGGGAGCAGAAGCTGCGGTAGGTAGTACTTTCAATTATATTCCGGAAATATATCATAAACTTATTGAGGATTTTGAGAGGGGTGATATTGAATCGGCGAGAGCCTGGCAGCGAAAAAGTCAGTTGCTGGTGACCCTTCTTCAGAAATATGACGGCTCGACCAGTAAGAAATTAATGAAATTAGCTGGCGTGGATGTTGGTCCGGTTCGACTGCCGCAGTCAAATATGTCTGATGAAACAGAACAGGAATTGATTGCCGACTTGCATAGGCTGGAGCTATGGGATTATCTTGGATGAATGATTTTAAGTTTTTGATCTAAGGAAAATATATTTAGAAAAACAGGGGGGATCCTGGAAATGAGATTATAAAAATCTGTCAAAATCCATATGCTTTTTTTTAATGAGCAATTAATCAGAAATTTTTTTAAGATTATTAAGAAGGAGAAAGAATATGAAGAAAGCAAAAAGATTCACACTTATAGAGCTCCTGGTTGTGATAAGTATTATAGCTATTCTTGCAGCGATGCTTCTACCGGCTTTACAGCGGGCCAGGGAACAAGCAAAAAGTATTAGTTGTTTGAATAACTTAAAAACTCTGGGGCAGACCAGTGCAATGTATACAAATGATTTCGATGACTATCTGCCTCCCGGTTTTCACACAGACAGTAGTCAGCGTTGGGCGGTTGTTTATTCGGTTAACTATTTTAATATCTCTGCTTCAAGCAATGACCGTTTTCTCGGTTCCAATAACATAAATTGGAAACCGGCATTACGTTGTCCGAGCGTAAGATTAACTCCTACTGCTCCTTATATATATACTTATGGTGCCAACGGACATGGAAGTTCAATTGCCAATAGTCAAGTAGATTGGACGCCATTTCGAAGCCAGGGATGCAATAGAATTATAAAAGTGCCCCCTGAGATGGCAATGCTTTGTGATGCTAATCGAGATATGCCGATGGTACGAAATCCTAGTGGAACCATGGGGACAGTATCATCTTCCGATACGGCAAATCTTCTGTATTTTGCTCCCACTCGCCATTTAAAAGGTTCAAACTTTGTTTTTGCGGATGGTTCCGCCGCCTGGAAAAGATATCGTGAATGGATTCTGGCAACAGAAAATCCGGGGTGGTTGTATAAAGAGTAGTTGTTGGTTTAAATTATAAAGAGTCTTGCGAGATGATCGAATTTGGGTAGGGCGGACTCTGTAGCACACCGTCTCCCGGGATTCTTTGCTCAGGCACAAAATCGCTGACGGTTACGGAGAGCCACCCGATAAACTGCATTTCGCACGAGTCTTATAAATTATAATTATAAGAGATTAAAAAATTTTCTTCTAAAAAAGGACTTAGTTGTGAGGATTATTACGATATTATATCTATTGGTATTTGTGATAACCAGTTACGCCGGTGATGAAATCAGCGATGCGGACTGGGCAAAGTTAAAGCAACAGGCTTTATCACGTCGCAGAAAAGTCATTTTTAATAATGACGCGGTGGAAGTCACCTGGGGGTGGCTAAAATCAGATAAGCCTATAACACAGGAAAAATTTAATGCCAGAAGAATGAATATGGCTATTGGCAATGAAATTGATACGATCACTTTCGCTCCTTTTGGGGTTGGAATGAGAACAATTCACCGCAGTAAGGTAACAGACATTTTTTATGAAGGAGCCAACGGGTTGGGTAAAAAAACTTATAACCCTACAAAAGAGCTGCATGATCAGGGGACAGATGCGCTTGAACTGGCGGTCAATTTTTGTCGGGCAAACGGTTTTGAGATATTTCCCTCTTTGAGAGTTAATGACTATCATGATGCCTGGGATCGGAAAAGGATGCCGACTCCTTTTAAGGCAAAACATCCGGAATATCTTATTGGCTCCAGGAGCAACCCTCCTTCCGATATCGGAGCCTGGAGCGCATATGATTTTGCCCATAAGGAAGTTCGCGACAGACTGGTGGCGATCGCAAAAGAAATGATGGATAATTATGATGTTGACGGCATTGAACTTGACTTTAATCGCTGGCCGATATTATTGAAAAGTGTTGCCTGGGGTAAAAAAGCTTCTCCGGAAGAGACTAAATTGATAGCAGGCATGATGAAAGAAATCAGCGATGCTGCGGAAGAAATAGGCAGAAAGCACCGTAAGCCAAGGCTGGTGGCGATAAATATTCCAGACTCGCTTGAATTTTGTATTGATTCCGGAATGGATATTCCAGCGTGGTGCAAAAAGAATTATGTTGATTTGATCATTATCGGCAGCGATGCCGGCAACTTTTTGCCTAGAGGATATGCCGTAAAGCAAATGAAAAAACTGAAAAAGCCTGTCTATCTTTCCTGCTGCGATCCTGATATGGGAAGATGTATGCGAAATGATAGAAAAAACATTTTTGGTCGCAACACTGTTGCCGCATGGGTGGGGACGGCTGCCGCGGCGTTGTCTGCAAAGCCGGACGGCCTGCATTATTTCAATCAGTTCTATGTTGATGATCCGAAGAAAAACATACAAAGCATCAAAAGAAATCTTGATGACCTTGCCGGTATGGACAAAATTTATTATTTAACTCCCGGCGGAATAAATATGGGAGTAAAAAACAGGGATCATTATCGTAAATGTTCTGTGCTCTATCCTAAAAATAAGAAAGCCATTGCGGTTGGACAAAATGCTGTCTTCTATATGGAAATAGGTGATGATTTTAGAAAGCAGGCAGCTTTAAAACCTGAAATAACCCTGTATTTGCAAACAATCAAAGCCGATGACTGTAATCTTCAGGTCTCTATTAATGGAAATAAACTCAAGCCTTTGGAGAAAAAGGGCAATATTTATAACGTTTCTGTTTCCCCGGCATTTTTGCGAAAGGGACTCAATCAAATCGATATAAAGGATACGGGGTATAACTGTAACCTGCCGCGACGTATGATTCTAGATAGTAATCACGTTCCACACTGGAATAATCCCACGCCATGGTCATTCCTGACATATATTCCTGGTTCGATCAAGGCGAAAAACCACACATGCATTATAAATGATCAATCAGAAGAACATGCTGTATTGGCTGCCTATAAACTTCCCGCACGTAAAAACGGTACTCAAAAAGTAGATTTTAAGCTTAAGGTGAAAGAATGTGATACTCCGGGAGCAGTTGCTTGTATGCTGGCAAATGGTGCTGATATGGAAATTGTGATGTTCAATAAAGATAATATAGAACTAAAATTTGCAAAAAAATCGGTTCCTTTCAATACTCAGAATGATTTTCATCATTATGTCATAGAGATGGTTCCACGCAATATTATAGTAAAGGCAGATAATAAAGTAGTCCTTAAGGCACCATTGGTTAAAAGGGTTGATTCTCCAGAGGCGAAAGAAGCATTGTTCTCAAAAGCAGATAATAATGATTTCAAAAGCCTGGTTGCGATAGGTTCTATCTCAAAAAAGGGGAAAGGTGTTTCTGTCTGGAAAAACATCTATTATAATCTCAATGGCGGTGCGATACTGGCGGACCTTGCATTGAAAGTAAACTTTCCAAAACAATAATGTACTTGAATATATGAGATATTACGATTATAAGAGTTTTTATTCTTAACAGTATTGAGCAATAATTTACAAAAAAAGGGGAAAGAACATGGAAAAAACAAAAAAATTCACACTCATAGAACTCCTGGTTGTGATAGCGATCATAGCTATTCTGGCCAGTATTCTGCTTCCGGCACTCGGTAAGGCACGAAACAAAGCCAAAACCATAAAATGTACAAGCAATCTAAAACAGCTTGGCGGACTTACTACAATTTACACAGGAGATTTTGACGGGTATATTCATTCGGTTCATCACATGGGATACAGCGATTGGCGCGGCGTGTGGGCTTTTTATCTTCTGGATGCCTATGTGACACCGAACGCGACAGATTATGATGTCGCTAAAACATTAAAGGACAGTATTATTACTTGTCCCGGGGCATTGGTAAAGGGATATCCTTATGGAATTACCTCAGTATTTACGCACTATGGGATGAACAGTTATATGTCCAGCAAGCGAATTGCAAGAGTGGGGGCGGATTCAAAACTCTTTGTGGATACAGTTGTTCATGTCTCCGATACAGACAGGCGGGGTTATTATATGTTGAACCGTTTTCTGGGAACCGTTACTTTAGGGGTTGGTAATAGAGATTGCGGAGTTGACTTAAGGCATGTAAATGGCCGAAGTGCGAATGTTGCCTATATAGACGGGAGTGCGAGAACAGTGAGATCTCCTTATGACATTCCCAAAGGAGGAATTGGCGGCAGTTATACCAGTCATCCTTTTGGCGAATGGCGTCCTTAATTGCACAAATACATTCGTTATAAGTATTTTTAACCATTTCCTAAGAATTTTTACAGGAGGAATTGTTGTGAAGTGTTTTTTATTCAGATTTTGTGAATTATTCATATTTTTGGTCATAATTTGTGGCGGAACGATATCGGAAAGCGTTGCCGGTGAAATAAGAATTATGCCGATAGGAGATTCCATAACCCGGGGAGCATATCTTGTTTATACCGGTCTGCCAAACAAGAAAGGAGGAGGCTGGCGTAAGCTGTTGCAGGATAAGTTGCAAAAAAAAGGAATAACCTATGAATTTGTCGGAGAACTTGACTATTTTTCATACGGCGATCATGGAGTTGTTGATCCGAATTTTTCTCCGAATCATCATGGGCTTGCCGGATTCAGTTGCCGAAAAATATTAAATGGTGGAGTTGTTCCTTCTCCCCAGGATATACTTCGGAAAAAAGGGATAAAACAAATCAAAGTACCGGGAGTTGTGGCGGCGATAAAGCATAATAAACCCAATATTATATTGCTTATGGCCGGTTCAAACGGACTAAACAGCAAGGATAGAGACATTCTCATTAAAACGATTTTAGATCATTTCAACGGAGAGCTTTTCGTTGCAACTATTCCTCCTCAGAAAGCACCGCGTCCCGGCTGGAAAAGCGTTGTTAAATTCAATAAGTCGCTGCCGGGGGTAATTAATAAACTGCATTACAGGCATAAAAATCTTTTTCTGGTGGATATGTATTCTGCAATGAACGGCAGTGATATACTTAAAGACGGTGTTCATCCGAACCAGCAGGGAAATGTGAAAATTGCTGATACATGGTACCGCGCCATGGTTAAAAATTCCAGATTGATAAATCACTCGGGACATTCAGAATAATCATGGAACAAAGGATGGACAGGATGCGGTTAAAACATATTTTGCAGGTATTTTTTATATTGCTTGTAATGATTAGCGCGACGGCGAGTGGACTGCGGGCCGAAGTTAGTGATACGGAGTGGAAGGAATTAAAGAGAAAAGCGCTTGAAAGGCCCCGGCGTATCATTGTGAACAATGACGGTTGCGATCTTACCTGGTTGTGGTTGAAAAAGGACAAACCGGTTACTCAGGAAAAATTCAATGCCAAACGCATGAATGTTTTGCTTGGAAAAGGAGTCGATACAATTTCATACACTCCGTTTTGTGTTGGGTTGCGGGTTATAACCCGTAGCAAGGTTGCGGATATTTTTTATGCGGGTGCGAATGGATTAAACAAGAAAACCTATAATCCAACAAAGGAACTGCATGCCCGTGGCACTGATGCGTTGGAACTGGCGGTTAATTTCTGCCGCAAAAACAATCTTGAGATATTTGCCTCTCTGCGCGTTAACGATATCCATGATTGTTGGGGAAAGGGCAAACTGACTCCTTTCAAGCAAAATAATCCCGGATATATTGTGGGGTCCCGGAAGAAGCATCCTTATTTCGGAGCCTGGACCGCTTTTGATTTTTCCGTGAAACCTGTTCGTGAACGTTTTGTGGGAATATGTAAGGAATTCATGGATAACTACGATGTTAATGGGCTGGAACTGGATTTTAATCGCTGGCCGGTTCTGTTTAAAAGTGTGGCCTGGAGGGGACGGGCAACTCCGGAAGATACAGCTATATTTACCGCTATGATGCGTAAAATTCGCAGCGAAGCCGAGAAAATCGGACGCCGACATGGCAAGCCGCGTCTGATAGCGGTTAATATTCCTGATTCACTGGAGGTCTGTGACGTTCTTGGTATAGATGTAAAGACATGGTGCAAAGAGAATCTAGTAGATATTCTGATTATTGGTAGCGACGCGTGCAATTATCTTCCTAAATCAAAAGCTGTTGCTGCAATGAAGCGTCTTGGGAAGCCGGTATATATGACTTGCAGTGTTCCTAATATGGGCAAGTGTGTCAGAAATGACCGGAAATCGCCATTTGATCGTAATTCCGTTGATTCGCAGGTGGGGCTGGCTGCTGCGGCATTGTCTGCAAATCCTGACGGGCTTAACTATTTTAATACGTATTGTATTCCAGGAACCTTTGAGAAAATAAAAAAGGACCTGAAAAATTTAGCTTTGTTCGATAAAATTTACCATATTACTCCAAGCGGTGTACTTATGAATTTTCCCGAGAAGGACAAGTATCGTAAGTACCCCGGACTGTATCCCAAAAGCCAGAAGGTGCTTTCGCCGGGAGAAAAACGTAAATTTATTCTTGATATCGGTGATGATTTCAGGCTTCCGGAAGTGGTGGCGGCAAAACCGGAAATAAAACTCTATCTTGAAGCGGCTATGGCTCTGGAATGTAAACTGAAAATAAGCATAAATGGAAAACCGGCAGGTCCACTTCATGCACAGAAAAATTCCGTCTGGACTGCTGTTATTTCTCCGAAATTGTTGAAACAAGGAACGAATATCGTTGAAATTGCCAATGTCACAAGTGCCGGAATTAATTATCCATATACGATTCTGGGCGGAAAGCATCATCCGGAATGGGAAAAACCCGCTGCCTGGATCTATTTGAATAATTTGTCGGGAGGGGTAAAAAACAGCAAAGGAGCCTGCTGTATTACGGATAATTCTAAATCAGGAAAAATTGGATTTGCCTTCCTGTTGCCGCAACGTAAAGATAAGCCGTTGAAGATCGACTTTAAGTTGAAAACGCTTAATAGTGATAACCCTCAGGCGATTGTATGCAGGTTGGCTAATGGCTCTTTTGTTGAAGATATTACATTTGAAAGTGGAACGGTTGGCTGTAAATTTGCCGGTAAAACGGCTTCATTCAGGACGGATGACGGGTTTCATAAATATTCGATTACTATGTCAGGCAGGAAGATGACCGTCAATGCTGATGGAAAACCTTTGCTGAAAGTTCCTTTGACTACTCGGGTTGGTTCGCCGGCGGCAAAACATGATTTAGGATATAAGGCTGCAACTGCAGGAATTGACAATTCGGTTGCGATTGGTTCTTTCTCTGAATCGGGAACAGGTTCGGCCTGCTGGCGTGATATGAAGATTAATCTGGATTCTTCTGCGATACTTTGTGATTTTGCGCTTGTCGTGAGATTTCCTGGCCGCAGTAGTAAGAAATAATAACGTTTTTGAACAAGGGCACATGCTAATATGAAATGGAAGTTATTGCTGGTGGCAGCATTAGGATATATTGTGCTGGGGTGTTATCTTACAAGTACGACTTTTAACTCAAGTGTGAATAAAAGGCGACCGGTTGTTTTGGTGCTGGCTGTTCCTCCTGGAGTTACCACTGATCCGATTTACAAGAAGACTGTTGAACGTTTTGAAAAGGATCACCCCAATATCGGAGTTACGTTGCTTCCGCTAAGCGGAAGCGGTAACTTCTATCAGAAGCTGATGGTAATGATTGTTGGGCGTACTGCTCCTGATTTGATGTGGATGGGTCAGAGTTTTAATGAATTTGCGGACCGGGGCGCATTCCTTGATCTTACCGATCGGATAAAGGAATGGGGAATAGATCTGAAAGAATATAATTCCGAGGCACTTTCCTGGTATAACAAAAAAGGTCGTCTCTATTCCCTGCCTTTCGGGCTTGATGTTAGTTTTCTGCTGTACAACCGTAAGCTTTTTCGGGAAGCCGGTCTGCCGGACCCGAAAGATGACTGGAAATTACCGGAATTTCTTAATACTGCTAAGCTTCTTACTAAGCGGGATGCAGATGGGAATGCTATATGTTATGGTTTTCGCGGTAAGCTGGAATACGGTGTTTTTGGGGCATCCCCATTGGATAAAAAGACTGGGGAAGTTACTTGTGATTCTCCGGAAATGCTGGAATTTTTCAAAACAAATCTTGATCTGTCAAGAAAATGGCATATTTCTCCTCCGCCGGAGGAGGTCAAAGTAATTGATTCACGGAGTCTGGGGTATTTTAAACAGGAACGTACCGCAATCATGTGGCTGACGACTGTTACGCTTCCTGCTGTATCTCAAGTTTTTAAAGGAATGGATTTTGGATTTGTATTGCAGCCGGCTGTAAAACAACATTCTCAGTGGGCATCGGGACAGGCGATCTGTATTTACAGTAAAACGAAATATCCCAAAGAGGCGTTTGAACTGTTTAAGTATTTTCAGGATGCGGAATTTCAGCTGCCGATGTCTCACCGGATGGTTCCGGCGCGACGTTCTATCGCGGAACTAAAATTCAAAGATACTTCCGGCAAGCCTTACAATTACCGGGCAATGCTGAAAGCTACTGAAATGATGGAGCCCATTGCGAGAATTCCGCACCTTCAGGAATTGATGGCGGTTTATCGGCGATTCTACGGAAAAATAATGGCGGGACGTCTTTCCCCGGAAGAAGGAATGCGGCAGGCTTCCAATGAGATGAATCGTCGTATCGAAAAATTCAAAAAAGATGATGCCGGATATAAGGAGTTATGATGAAGCAGGCAGTAATAAAACGAAATTTGATAGCCTGGGGATATCTTACCCCGAACCTGGTTGGTTTTCTTGTGTTTACCGCAGTGCCGGTGTTAGCTGCGTTGGGGTTGAGTTTGTTTCGCTGGGATATGTTCCATACTCCGGTGTTTGTTGGATTGGATAACTTTCGTAACCTACTGGGATTTCGTTGTGAAAACAGTGGGTGGGTGGCTTGTGATCCGGAATTTTGGCAATATCTCGGCAACACATTTTTTATGATGATGATTATTCCGGTGAACATGCTTATTTCACTTTGTATTGCGATGCTGCTTAATCATCAGATCAAAGGCGTTGGTTTTTTTAGGACGGTGTTCTATTTGCCAACGATTTGCGGCGGTGTTGGGATATTTTTGCTGTGGGGATTTATTTTTGCCCCTGAAATCGGGCTGCTTAACAAGCTTCTGGCAACAGTTGGTGTTATCGGGCCTGAATGGCTCCTTGAATACTACTGGGCCAAGCCTGCGTTGATGATTGTTTCCATGTGGACCGCGGTTGGCGGGGTAAATATGCTGTTGTATCTTGCCGGACTCCAAGGAATTCCGCCTGAATTATACGAGGCGGCTAAGATTGACGGGGCGTCGGCATTTCAACGATTCATTCATATCACGGTTCCCATGCTGGCACCGACGAATTTCTTTATATTCGTTACCGGGATTATCTACGGTTTTCAAGGAGGTTTTGATTCGGCGTTCGTATTAACCAAAGGAGGGCCGGCCGGTTCCACAACAACCTTAAGTTATTATATTTATAATCATGCGTTTGTTTTCTTTAACATGGGGTATGCCGCAGCGATTGCTCTGGTGCTTTTTGCTCTGGTGCTCCTTATCACTGTAATTAACTGGAAATTCGGAGGACAGAAAAATGCTACGGTTTAATCCTCTTAAAATGAATATTATTTTGATCTACACAGGACTGGTCCTGATCGGGATCACAACAGTATATCCATTGGTGTGGATGCTGGTTACTTCTCTCCAGCCACCTGGAACTGATGTGTCTGATTTGCGTAATCTTATCCCGGCAACCCTGGATTTTTCAAATTATCGCAGGGTATTTATGGAGAATAATATTCTCCGGGCTCTTCTGAACAGCATATTTGTTACCGTTGGAATTACTGTGGGGCAGCTTTTTACCAGCTCGCTGGCCGCGTATGCATTTGCCCGTATGAAGTTTTTCGGTCGCGACAGGATTTTCCTTGGCTATCTGACTACTTTGATGGTTCCCGCAGCGGTAACCATGTTGCCGACTTTTCTGATCCTTCGGGGGCTGGGATGGGTCAATACCTACTGGGCATTGATTATTCCGGCAATGTTCAGTGCGTATGGTACATTTATGCTTCGGCAGTTTTTTCTTTCATTGCCGCACGATTTGGAAGAATCGGCAATGATGGATGGATGTGGTCACTGGAGGATTTATCTGCATGTGATTCTTCCTCTGTCACGTAATGCGCTGCTTACGCTTGGAATTATCACGTTCATGTCCAACTGGAAGGTTTTAATGTGGCCGCTGATAGTAACTCATAGTGAAGACCTTTATACGCTTCCGCTTGCCCTGGCAAAGTTCAACGAGATGAGTGTAGTCAACTGGAGTTTGTTGATGGCCGGTTCTGTCGTAATGACTTTGCCTATGCTATTGATGTTCATGTTTGGTCAGCGCTTCTTTACGAAAGGAATTATGATTGGAGCCGTCAAAGGATGATTTCTGGCTGCTATTCGAAAATCTGGATTGGACGGCTGGATTTAGGCGCCGCCGACGGATGAGTTAGGCGGCGTTTTGCCAGCGTCCAGAGTTTTCCGGCTGCATCCGTTGAATCGACCCTCAGGTATTCTACCGGGTGAATTCCTGCATTTAATTCGGCCCCGGAGCTAAAGGCTACAACCCCGATTTCTTCATTGAGGGTTTGCAGGGCTACCGGTACGACTCCGGCGGAAATGGCATCGCTTCCCGCTATAATCGCTTCCGGACGGTTGAATTCCAGCATTGACAGGGCCTGATTCATTGCAGTCATGGCTGAATTTCCCGAACATACGGAAATAAGATTTTGACGGAAGATAAAATTTTCTTCTTCAAGGGCGGCCCGGTATCCTTCAGTTAGTTCTGTCTGGAGAATCTGGTCTTTAGGACAGATCATGGCGATACGGTGACGTCCTCTAGTGATTAGGTAGCGGGTTGCGCGATAAGCCCACTGATAGTAACTGATTGCTACTCGATCATACAGTTCTTCCGGTTCCGGTGAAGTCATTCTTCCCAGCAGAATAGGCGGGATATCGTGTTTCGAAACCAGGGCTGCCGCCGCAGGAGTAGGGGAGCCGCAGAAAATTAACAGGTCGGGATGTTCTGTCTGGATGAAGGACGGAAAATCATTGCTGAAGTCCCTGGTTGATTCCGCCCGGCAGAATATCAGTCTGATTTGGTGTTTCATGCAGTGCCGTGAAAATTCTGTGAACACTATATTTTCGAAATGGCTCATGTATTTATGGCCGAAAAGAACAAAACCAATTCTGCGGTTAAATAAATTTTCACTGGAAATAGCTTCTCCGCGACCAGTAAAAAGTCCCTTGCGTCCAACCCTGTAGACCAGGTGTTCCGATTCCAGGAGCTCAATTGCTTTTCGGATCGTTACCCGGCTTACTCCATACTGGGTGCATAGTTCACGTTCGCTGTTGAGCTGACCGGATAATTTTTCTGCCATTATGCGGTTGCGAAGTTCTGCTGCAACTTGACGATATTTTAATTGATTTTGCATTATTGGTATTCTTATTATTGTATTACCAGATAATACCAGATTACAGCTGTTTTCGTTCGAAATCAAGGTGTCTGTATAGAAAATAACCTTTTTTTGAGCATAAAATAAAAAAATAATCTTGAGTTGCTTGTTTCCGTTAACAAAGAGTAAGATATTAAAATAAAGATAAAAAGCATTTCCTATTGAAATAATATTTAAGGAGAAAACAGAAATGGCTGAAGTAGTTCTCGAAAACATTTGGAAAATCTATGACGGTACGGTTGCTGCCGTGAAAGATATAAGTCTTGAAATTAAAGACCGTGAATTCATGGTATTGGTCGGACCGTCCGGTTGTGGTAAGTCAACTACTCTTCGTATGATTGCCGGTCTGGAAGAAATTTCCAAAGGGGTTGTTCGCATTGGTCCCCGTACTGTAAATGACGTTCCTCCGAAAGACCGTGATATTGCCATGGTGTTCCAGAACTATGCTCTATATCCGCACATGACTGTTTATGATAATATGGCATTCGGGCTGAAACTACGTAAGTTTCGCAAGGAAGATATTCGTAAGCGTGTGATGGAAGCTGCCAGAATTTTGAGTATTGAGGAATACCTTGACCGTCGTCCAAAGCAGCTTTCCGGTGGACAGCGTCAGCGTGTTGCTGTTGGACGTGCGATTGTTCGTAAGCCTGAAGCTTTCCTCTTTGACGAACCGTTGTCAAACCTTGACGCTAAAATGCGTGTTCAGATGCGTACTGAGATCAGTAAGCTGCATACTCAGCTTGAAACCACAATGATCTATGTTACACATGACCAGGTTGAGGCTATGACCATGGGGGACCGTATTTGTGTAATGAAAGATGGAGTCATTCAGCAGGTCGCGGATCCGATTTCTCTGTATGATCAGCCGGCAAACAAGTTCGTTGCCGGATTTATCGGTACTCCTCCGATGAACTTCTTTGAAGGTGTTGTCCTTAAGAAAGGTGAAGATCTTTACTTTAAGGAAGATACTTTTGAAATCCAGTTACCTGGTGAGTGGAAGGAAAAAATTGGCAGTTATATTGATAAGAAGGTCACATTCGGTATTCGTCCGGAAGATATCGGTTCGAAACAGGCTGAACGGGCAGAGCATCTGCCTTCTATCAGGGCAAATGTTGAGGTTATTGAACCGATGGGATCTGAAACCTATGTATATCTTAATACGGGTTCCCATTCATTCATTGCTCGGGTTGAAGCTCATCGAAAGGTGAATGTCGGTGATTCTGCTGAAATTAAGATTTATATGCCGAAAGCTCATATGTTTGATGGTGAGACTGAAGCTTTGATCGTCTGATCAAGTTTTCTTTGATAAGATAAGTGACGGATCGTGATGCAGTTTTTTGTGTTACGATCCGTCTTTTTTTATGTCCTCTTTATTATGTTGTTCCGATCCCTGCCTAGAAAAGAATATGGCTTGTTAATAAAACTGGTTTATGCAATAATAACTGATATAATTCGATGAGTTGAATGTTGAAATAATAATAATTTCCTGGTTTTAATGATTTTATAGTAATGTTGAAAATTTGTTAGAACTTTATTACGGTTGTATATAAGAAAATCAATCACTTGTTTGAGTTTTTCTGTTGTTTGAGCAGAAACCCATAAAAACATATATAAATATATTTATATTTTATTGACATTTGGTTGATAATCATATATAGGTAATCATATTGCGGGTAAAGGTCGGATTGTTGAAATGTTTAGAATTGTAAGAAGTAATAACAAACAGGTTCTGAATAATGGATATTGAGATTCTGGGGATAAGTTGCTCTCCAAGAAATAACAGCAACAGTAAGGCTATGCTTGAGCATTCCATGACTGAGGCCAGCAAAATTTGTGGGTCTGGTGTTAGCTGCAGCATGATTGATCTTCGTGATTATAATATCGAACATTGTAATGGCTGTGGTGTTTGTGGGAAAACCACCATTACCGGTGAATATATCGATTGTTTGATAAATGATGATGCGGAAGCGATTTTGAAAATGATGGTTGAGGCTGATGGCTTTGTTATTTCAACTCCAGTGAAGCTTGGTATGGTTTCGGACCTGTTTACAAAACTGATGAATCGTACCCGTATTCTTAAAAATCAGGATTTTAAACTGGCAGACAAGCCGGTTGCAATAATGGCGGTGTCCCGGCGCAGATCCGGAGGCGGTGAGCTTGCGATCATGCAGGCTTGGCAGCCGTTTATTCGCCATGGATGTCTTATTGTCGGCAGTGGCGGCAAGACTTCGCTGCAGGGAGCGGTTGGATGGGCTTCCTCAAGAAATCATGTGCTGAGTGATGAACTTGGACTTGAAGAAGCTACTCATACCGTTTTACGGGTTATTGAAGTTGCCCAAATGATTAAAAAAGGAAAAAGCCCGGAAGCGGCTGATCCGCGCCGTGAGTTTAGTTATCACGCTGGGAGCCGTATTTCTTAAACTGTGTTTGAACTGTTGTGATTGCGATATTCACCAGGCGGCATTCCGAAATATTTCTTAAATACACGATTGAAATAGAATTCATTGTGGAATCCCAGGTTTTCAGCTATTTCGTTCAACGGCTGTCTTGAACTTGTTAGCAGATTTTTGGCTCTCAGCATTCTTTCTTTCAATAGTAAATCATGAAAAGTCATTCCCGTATTTTCTCTTACAACATGTCCGGTTCGGGATGGGGAAAGGTGTAGATGTTTGGCTAAGTCGGTTATGGTGATGGGCTGATGAGCCCTGCGGTTTATAAAGTTTTTTATTTCAGATCCACGCCCCTCATCTTGTATTTGTTCCTGTTCCGTTACATTGTGCAACAGGCCCTGGCTGGCTAAAATAAGCAAGGCGCTGAGACCATCGATAAAACCTTTGTCTGCTGTAATTACGTCTTTTCGCATTTTTCGGTAATGTGGATCGTCGGGAAATTCCGGTCCTTCCTCAATTCCCGGAATTTTAAAAACTCCTGCATAAATTGTGATGAGGTGATGCTGGTCATGGATCAGTGGAATGACCAACTCTCCTAAGCCTTTCCAGCATGTTTTAATAAACGGACCGTCCTCCGTTGCGGCCTGAAGTTCGCTTTTAGTAAAGCAATCCCGATAACAGAGGTCATTCCAGCCGGGATTGTCATTGCGGTGATATACACAGCATGGATGGCGATGGATATGACGGTGCGGAAGTAGGACTTTTCCGTTTTTATGACGTATTGTTCCCCTCAGATCATGCAGAGTGATGTTTACCCCGAAAGCCTGTTCGATAGCGGCAAATGCCTTTTCCGCTGTATTTTCTATTTTCACTTTGATATTATGTCCTGAAATTCCTTGTTACCCAAAAAATACAGGACAAAATTTAATTGTCAATCGTGTGGTAATGCTTTAAGAAAAGAAATTGAGGGGGATATATTTAGAGTAGTGAATTAATTTTAGATGTTACTTGACTATCATGTGCGTGTGATGTATTTTATTTAAGATTATATATTTAGAGGAGGAATTTTATAATGTCTCAGAAAATCAAAATAACGTTATTTTCTATTATACCTGCTGTCGTATTAGTCGCTATCCTGATTATTGTCAAAATGAACAGTAATCCTGAACCTCTTAATAAGAATGAAATCCTTGCTAAAAAAGACTGGACCCAAAAAGAGTTGGTCTATTCTCTGGCAAGAAACTTTAAACCTCAATCCACCAGGCGTGATCGGCGTCAGATATTTAATCATCTCCATAAGCAGCTTAAGAAATATCCTAAGCCCGTTCAGGAACAGATCAAGTTACAGGCTGTGGAACAAGCTATTGACGACAGTATCAAGCAGTATCGGACGATGAAGCCGGATATGCGTAGAAAAATGGTGGATGCCATGAAGAAGCGTGCTGATAAAAATTATGAAGCCGTCTCAAAAATGGACAGCAAACAGAAGGCAAAAATGCGGAATCAGGTTAATGACGCCGCCAGCAAGGGGTATACCAAAGCTGTTGACAGCGCTTATCAGAACAAGCTTACTGCCGAAGAACGCCGGGATCTGGTTCCTGTCGTTAAGAAGTGGAAAGCAACAATGGAGCAACTTTAACTTAAATTTTAGGGAATGGGAATTATGAAAATCCGTAGCAAAAATTTCACTCTCATCGAACTCCTCGTGGTGATCGCGATCATCGCCATTCTAGCTGGGTTAATCCTTCCGGTAACTTCAAAAGTAAAGGCCCGAAGTGTAAAGACCGCTTGTCTCAGCAATCTTCGCCAGATTGGACTGGCACTCAATATGTATGCGGAAAGCAACAATGGATATTATCCGATTTGTGCACAGCTTCCAAGTGATCCGGCTTCCGGTGAAGAAGATATGCCGTCAATTGCCACGACTTTGTCGGATTGGGCAAAAGATCCGAAAGTTTTTCTCTGTCCAGGTGAGCCTCAGGAAAAATATTATAAAAGCGAAGGTTCCAGCTATGAGTGGAACTCAACATATTATAACGGATGGAAAATTGGCAGGAAAGTTTCTGATACTGGTACTATTGTTGATAAATATAAATATCCGGTATTGTGGGATTATGGTAATTATCACGGCAATGAAGACGATAAGTTAGCGAAAAATTATCTTTATCAGGATGCCTATGTATCAGGAGAGTTGATCAAGGAGATCCAATGATTCTTGAATGCAGTAATCTCTCCAAGAGATTCGGACGGAAACAGGCGGTAAAAAATCTTTCTCTAACACTTGAGAAAGGGAAAATACTGGGAATTATTGGACCAAACGGGGCTGGAAAAAGTACTCTTATCAAAATGATTACGGGGTTGATCTGGCCCGATGAAGGTTTTGTTAAGCTGAATGGCTATGAGGTTCATAAGGACCATAAAAAAGCCATGAGCAAAAGTGGTTCTATTATTGAATGGCCTGCATTTATTCCATATCTTTCCGCTCGCCAGAACCTTGATATTCTTTCCGGCGGTTATGGTGATGCTTATGAGAAGAAGCTGAAAGATATTACAGAGTTTGTTAATCTCTCTGGTCGTCTTAAAGATAAAGTCGGCACTTTTTCTACCGGGATGAAGCAGCGACTTGGAATTGCCCTGGCACTGCTACCTGATTCCGAATTTATTATCCTTGACGAACCGACGAACGGGCTTGACCCCGGCGGTATTATTGAAATTCGTGGAATTATCAAAGAATACAACCGGCAATTTGGAACAACGGTAATCATTACCAGTCATATGCTTGGAGAAATCGAGCAGATTTGTCATGAAATAGCAATCATCAGTGAAGGTAGTATTATTACACAAGGTCCTATAAGTGAATTGCTTCACCAGGAAAAGACTGCTGTTATTGCCTGTGATGACCTTCCAAAGGCGATTGAATTATTGACTAACGCCAAAACTTCCGGAGCTCTGCCGATAGTCAACGTACTTGATTTCGCATCTGAATTGCATGTTGAAATTGATGAAGATTGTCTGGCGGATATTAATTTGATGTTAACTTCTGCTGGTGTTCGAGTGAGCCGGTTGCGGTTGAAGCAGAAAAAACTGGAAGATTTCTTTATGGAAAAAACTGCCGGAGGTACAGTGTGCTGAGATATATCAAACATGAAATGACCAAGCTGATTTTTCAGAAAAAGAATTATGTGGTGATAGCCGGACATCTTTTTCTGCTGTTATTGTGTTACATTGGCTTTAAAACGTCGAAACTGCATTTTCTCGAACGTGGACTGCGGCGTTCGTCTGAGTTTAATATTGGAGATGTAATGCAGTATGTCGATGGTTTTTTCTTTGCTCGGGCTGCTATGATTCCGACTTTTTTGATCATTTTCCCGATATTTATCTGTACAATTGCCGGGGATATTATTGCTGGAGAAGTTCAAGACGGGAGTCTGAAGCTTTATGCATCACGTTCCAAGAGTCGTTTTGAAATCATGTTTTCCAAGATTTGCGCGATTTTCTTTTTCTCTCTCATTTATGCCGCGTATTTCGCGATTGCTAATTTTATTATAGGTATGATATTTTTCGGGAAGCCCGGGACTCAGCTCGTTTATATGCATGACTTGGGGATTGATACGACTCTGGTGATCATGTCATTTAAGCAGGCTTTGATTTCTTATACTTATTCCATAGCGTATTTTTCACTGGCCATTATGGCGCTGGGGACGATAACAATTATGTTTTCCTCCATCTTTAACCGGATGACCTCGGCTACTGTTTCCGGCATAACAGTGTATTTCGTTTGTTATATTGTCGGGCAATTGCCGTTTGCTTCTGAAATCAGACCTTATCTGCTTTCCTCTGCGATTAATGGTACAACTATTTTTTGGATGGAGCGAATTCCGACTGGACGTCTGGTTGATAACCTATGTCTGCTAGGTTTGTATATTGCCGTGTTTGCCGGAGCTTCTCTGTTTACCTTTAATCTTAAGGATATAAGGTGAAATTGTCTTTTTCCTGTATGAAAGGTGTCATATGAAGGAGAGATTCCTTACATTGGTGGAAGTTCTGATGATTGTTGTGGTCGTGGTGATCCTAATTATCTTGATCCTTCCCGCTACCCCCAAGGTTCGTGGTCAGAGTGAGAGATCGGTTTGTATGAGTAATTTCCGGCGTATTGATGTTGGGCTGAAAATTTATACATCCGACAATAATAACTGCATGCCGTTTTGTTCATCTGTTCCAACTGCGCCTGTAGAAGGGCAGGAAAACCTTAAACCGATTCCGGTTCCATTGATGAAGTACTTGAAAGATCGCAAATTATTTCGTTGTCCGAGTGATCCGGGCGGTGAATTTTTCATTCGTGAAGGAACCAGTTATCGCTGGAACGGTGAAAAATTCAACGGAATGAAGGAATCAGAAGCGCTTAAGTTGATCAAAGTTCCGGTTTT
Organism: Victivallales bacterium; assembly: GCA_963677165.2. Lineage (GTDB taxonomy): Bacteria > Verrucomicrobiota > Lentisphaeria > Victivallales > SZUA-371 > JAFGXT01. The sequence continues at coordinate 118,779 of CAXXSX010000001.1, forward strand.
GAAAGATTTTGATGATTTTCACGGGGAGCGTGGAAAAAAGGATAGCCGCAACTATTTATATCCGGATGGAGAAGTGACTGCCGGTCCCCGGTGAATCAGTGGTTTTTAGGGCGATATTCAGAAGGGTTTCGTCCTGTAGCGGAAAGAAAGCTTCTGGAAAAATGTGCGGTATCACTATAGCCGAGTTCCATTGCTATTTCTCCTACATTCATTTGTCCGTTTTGCAGTAGCTTTACCGCTTCTCTGATGGATTGATCTCTGACGAATTCCATCGGGCTCATTCCTGTAATACGTTTGAATACCCTGCAAAAATAACTTCGTTCCATTTTTGCCTCCTTCGCGAGGCGATTTAGATTGATACCAATGCCGGGATTTTCCGACACAAGTTTAATTGCAGACATAATTGCAGCCGCCTGGGGGCTTTCTTTTGACTGACTGGTACGGTCGTCTCCGAAAGTGTTAACATACGCTTTGCAGAGCTGAATTATCAGCAGAGAACAGAGGCATTCCGAGGCCCAGTTAGAACTGAAGTCATGTTTGTTGCATTCCGTTTCTAATCTTCTGAATATATTGATTATTTCATTGAAATCGTCAGTATTTAATTTTAGCGCGTATCTCATGCCGCCGTGCTGTCTGAAATAAGGTTCAACTGTAAAGAACATCAGATATCCATCCAGCCAGCGTAGTTTTTCAAGGTTATCGGTAATATAGCCGGGATGGATCAGGACATGGCAAACATTTAATCCGCCATCATCAATATACCCATGTTCAATCATCGGTGGGATAACCATAGCGTTTCCGGTGCTTACTTTTACCGCTGTCCCTTCCATGAAGTGACGACCTTTGCCGGAAAAAACCAGATTTAACTCGATAAATTCATGTGTGTGCATGCCGATTTGGTAGTTACGGTGAGTAAATGCATTTATCCGGAAATTACTGTGTGGAAAACAGTCCGTAACGGTCCAGTGATTTTTTTCTTTGTTTTCCTGCAACCATGAATCCATTATTCAGTCCTCTGTCAATTATATACAATTATAATGTTCTGTTAAAATATTTCAAATCAAGTAATATGATTATAAAAAGTCAATAATATTCAAATAACGAACAATTTTATTCATTCATTGCGACATCTTATGTTCTATAATTAAAATATAATTTTATATATTACTGGAGACATTTTATGAAGAATAGTCAGTGGATGAATAATCTGGAAAAACTCGGAGAATGGATGGCATACGGCTTTTATGAGGCGGAGGACGAGCCGCGCCCGATGGCTTATGGAAGAGCTTGGCGCTGTTTGTATGAGAATATGACGATACGTATACCGGAAGGGCGAAGTCTGATTCCTTTTGAACCGTTTTGCGATTCCGAGAATATGGAAACTTCGAATTTGTGGTTTGCGACCGCATTGATCTGCGACTTCAATCATCATCAGGGACTTAGGATTAATGGTAACATTGCAGAACAGCGGAAGCGGGAATTTCCCGAGCTGGCAGATTTTATTGATGAATTGTGTGCCGATCTCTCGCCGCGTTTTATTCATCATGGCGGTTATACCCACTCAAATCCGGATATTCGGCGGGTTGTGAATGAGGGGTTTTTGGCAATGGTTGATGAACTTGATCGGGAGATTGAAGTAGTTAAGGCATCCGGCAAGGAAGATGAATTGAATTTTTTGCTGGCACTTAAAGATTATACCGAAGGGGTAAAAGCTTTTCATTCCCGGACCTTGCAGGCATTGAAAGATGCCGCTGAAGCGGCTCGTGGTAAAGAACAGGCTCGGTTGAAAACCATTGCTTCTGCTTTTGCGAATGCGTTTCTATGGAAAGCAGAAACCTTTCTCGAAGGATTGCTTGGTGTTCATTTTACCTGGATGCTGGACGCATGCGACAGTATCGGGCGTTTCGATCAGGCATTGGGAGAATTGTTCGAGCGTGATATAAACTCAGGTGCGCTTTCGTTGGAGTTTGCCCGTGAACTGCTTGATGAGTTATGGGAAAACTTTGAGCGTTTTAATGCCTGGAACATGCAGATCGGCGGACGGCGTCCTGATGGTGCAGACGGCTGCAATATGCTGACGAAAGAGTGTATTCTGACATGTGAACGTAATAAGTTCAGACGACCGAATGTAGCTTTCAGGATCACGGAAGACTCGCCAGATTGTATGATTATAGATGCTTTGAAGGCACTTAAAAACGGCAGTGGACGTCCGGCCTTGTATAATGATGACCTCTATATCAAAAATCTGTTGTCGCTCAATCTGGGACTGAATGAAAATGATGCGCGTGAAATTGGCTTTGGCGGTTGTACTGAAACGATGATTGCCGGAATGTCGAATGTCGGTAGTCTTGAGGGGACGATTAATCTGGCGAAGGCGCTGGAGCTGGCGCTTAACGATGGATTCGATCCGATTGAAAACAAGCAGTCTGGTCCTCATACGGGGGCATTTAAAAACTTCAGGACTTTTGATGATTTTTTTTATGCTGTGAAGCGTCAGATTCAATTTATGACCGATGCGTTTGTCGGCTGGGACCACCGAGAATTGGATTGGCGGATGAAGGAAGGAGATCCGAAATTATACCGCAGTTTTTTTACACGGGACTGCGTGAAAAACCATAAGTCGTTTGAACACGGCGGCGCGCGCTATAACTGGGCCGTGTTGACCTATCAGGGAATCGCCAACACGATTGACAGTCTTGCCGCTATCGAAAAACTGGTGTTTCAAGAAAAATCTGTTTCAGCATCTGAACTGCATAAAGCGTTACAGGCTGATTTTAACGGTCAGGAGGCTTTACGCAAACAACTATTGGCTGCTCCGAAATTCGGTAATGATCTTGCGGAAGTTGATGAGCTTGGACAGGAGCTTCTGTCGTATGCGTGGAGTGAACTTTGCAGTCATTCCACGCCGCGCGGCGGACGCTATATTGCTTCATGTATTCTTTTTGTCACCTACCTTCAAGCTGGTAAAACGGTTGGAGCAACTCCTGACGGACGTTTTGCCGGTACCGCATTAGCGGATTCTGTTGGAGCTTTTGCGGGACGCGATCAACATGGTCCTACGGCGCTGCTTAATTCTGTGTGTAAAATGCCGCTGGGGTTGGCGGCGGGAACTCCGGTGTTGAATATCAGGCTTCGCAAGGACTTGCTGGAAAATGAAGACGGATTAATGAAAACTGTTGGAATGATCCGGACATATTTTCGTCAAGGGGGAATGCAACTGCAGATATCGGTGCTTGATTCAGAAGAAATGCGTGCGGCCCAGAAGAATCCGGAGGAACATGGCGACCTGATTGTCCGAATTGGTGGTTACAGCGAGTACTTTAACCGTCTGGCAAAAGAATTGCAGGATACAGTTATAGCCAGAAGTGAAATCAATATATAAGGCCATACGGTGTGGCTTATTTCAAAGCCGCGCCATTGTTTTCCGGTTATATGATATTTCTTCTTCTATATTTGCCCGGGGCCGTTCCCATGTATTTACTGAAACTTTTGGAAAAATGAGAAAGGTCATAGAAGCCGCAGCAATCAGCGATCTCGTCAATTGTCAGTTCATTGCTTCTTAATAGAAAGGCTGCTTTTTCAATTTTCTTCTGCATCAGAAACCTTCCGGGGGGATGTTGGTGCATGGCCTGGAACAGTTTTCGGAAGTGCGGATACGAGACATTCAGCCTATGGGCGACCCGTGGCCAGTCCCATTCTTTTTCAGGACTTTTTTCGATAGTCTCCTTGAGATTATTGATCTTCTTCTCCAAAGGAGAAAGTGTACTCTCTTGTAAAGGCTGTTCCGACAATAGAAGCATCAGTTCTTCTAGTTGATGGATCATTCTGAAGTCAGCAATGATATTGTTAGAAAGTCTTTTGAGTAAACTGTCAAAGCATTCAGAGAGAGCCATCGGGTCATTGATCTTTATTACCGGAGTTGAAAGCGGCAGAAGTTCATTACTTGCGTAATCATTGGCAAGTTTTCCTCTGAATGCCACAAACCTGTGGTCCCATTCTCCTTTATCTCGGCGGCCGTACTGAAAATATGGTCCCGGATAGCTCAGCCAGGCAACAGGACCTTCAATTACGATCCCATCTTTATGGTCTTTGATCAATTCAAGTGATCCGCTCTGAGCAAATTGAATGACATAGTAGTCAAAAAATTTATCCACCCAGGCATTGCACCTTTCAACATGGTTAAAAGCAAGAATCTCAATACTGTTAGCCGGTTCAGTAATCATTTTGTACAATTAGTTGCTTATTATATACATTGTTTCTACATTGTATTTTTATATAATATATATCAAAATATACAAGGAGGCAATTATGAATGAAATATTTGACATCAATAATCTTAAACAGGTACTGGGTTTTGATCAAGAACACTTGAGCAAAAGTCGCGAGCGTCAGAGTCGGTTTTGGCGCGGCGAAAAACTGGACAGTGCATTGGTATTTTTCGGTGGAGAGCTGAAACCGGAACAGGAGCAGATACCCAATTGTGATTTTCAACAAATGTGTTTCAGTAAAGAGAAAATGCTGTGCAGAGAGGCTCGCGCTTCATGTTACGTGGCAAACACCAGAAGTGATGCGGTTCCTTCTATAAGGGCCAATCTTGGAACTGGGATAATGCTTTCATGTCTGGGACTCGAGCAGGAAACTTTTCAGGATAAGATGCCCTGGCTGCATCAGCATCTGACCAAAGAGCAGATCTCAAAGCTCGAGCCGGATGATTTCTATATTCGCGGCAGTTTTGCCAAGGGTATGGAAATGATACAATATTTTATTGATATGGTTGGAGGTTATTTGCCAATATATGCGATGGATACCCAGGGGCCGTTTGATTTGGCGCATCTGCTTATGGGCGATGATTTGTTTATCGAGATGTATGATGACCCTCAATTTGTCCATCATTTGATGGATATTTGCACTGAAGGCGATATAAAAGCGCACCGTTGGATGAAAGAGTTGATCGGGGAGCCAATGACATCGTTGCACCATAGTTGTTCGATATATTCCGAAAACTTTGGTATTCGAATCTGTGAAGATACGAGTGCTCTGTTGAGCCGGGATCAAATCGATGAATTTGCGATACCTTATTCACAGCGACTGGCCTCGGAATTCGGCGGCGCGTGGGTTCATTACTGTGGTTACAATGAAGGCCTTACCGATGCGATTCTTGCTTGCCCTGAGTTCAAAGCGCTTAATTTTGGGCATATTCCAGGGCATGAACAGGAAATTGATTTTTACATGAATATGGAGATGTTTGAGAATTCGGGTAAGATCAATTTTAATTCCTGGCCGGTTCTCCCTGGAGAAAGCGCCGAAGAGTATTTGACTCGACTGCATGGATATTCCTCCAAAGGTATTCTTGCCCCCTATATCAACTTCTCTCAAAAAATCTTGAAAGAAACGTTTGAATCTTCGGATAAAATTTTTGATTTCTGGAAGAGTTTAGATTGATAATTGATAAAATCGTGTGTTTTTAGCGCTATAGTATAAAAATGCAGCGACTGTGTCTATTGTTATAAATACGTTCTTGATATAGAATATTTCTAACATTATAGAGGAATTATATTATGAGCGTATTTATTGAGCCGGTGCGTGAATTGCCGGTTAGAGAGAAATTTGACGTTATTGTTTGTGGAGCTGGACCGGCTGGTGTTGCTGCCGCTATTGCCGCTGCCAGAACCGGAGCCAAAACCGCATTAATTGAAGCAAAGGGCTGTTTAGGGGGAACCTGGACAGCCGGTTTGCTTGCCTGGATTATCGATTATCAGAATAAGTCCGGGATTATGAAAGAACTGATCAATGATATTCTCAAATATTCCGGTGATTTTCGTCCTCATGTGGATGGGAGTATGCCGTTTAATGTGGAGACACTTAAGATTATTCTCGAACGAAAATGTATTGAAGCGGGTGTATTCATCAGGCTTCATACCCGGGTTTCATTTGCGCATTGTGAGAACAAAAAAATCAAGTATGTCATGACCGAGTCCAAGTCGGGGCGTGAAGCCTGGAGCGCTGAAAACTTTATTGATACTACTGGTGATGGGGATCTTGCCTGTTATGCGGGGTGTGATTGGGACTTTGCCGATCCTGACACGGGGCTTACCCAGCCGATGTCGTTGTTGGGCCTCCTGACCGGTATTGATCCTCTTGAGGTGCGTGATGTAACAAATGGTTACGGAGAATGGCGTGAATCTAAGTTACGCCTGAAGGGTATGTTTATGGAGGGCGGAATCGAGACTTCTTATGGATTTCCGACACTGTTTCAGCTTCAGGATGGCCTCTTTATGCTGATGGCGAATCATCAGTATAAAGTTTCAGCGATAGATGCTGATGATGTTACCAGAGCCACATTAAATGCTCGTGAAGAGGTCTTTCAACAGGTTGAGGCGCTGCGTTCGCTTGGTGGCGTATGGAAGGACCTGCGGTTGGTGGCAACCGGTGAACAGATCGGGACCCGTGAAGGCAGGCGAATCAAGGGGCGGTATGAGTTGAAAGTGGATGATTTACTTGAAGGCGCGCGTTTCGACGATGGTATATGCCGTTGTAATTTCTGTATAGACGTACATTCTACCGATCCCGATAAAGATAAGGGGATTTCTTCCGGACACCTCAAGGCAAAGCCTTATGATATTCCGTTGCGCTCGCTGATCAGTCGTGATCTGGATAATTTAATGATGGCGGGTCGCTGTATTAGCGGTGATTTTTTTGCCCATGCCAGCTACAGGGTAACCGGAGACGCGGTGCCGATGGGAGAAGCCGCGGGAATTTGTGCCGCGCTGGCAGCACAACAGCAGGTATGTCCTTATGAGGTAAATGCTGTTGATGTAATTGGGCGGATCAACTAAATTCTATTTATTTGCTTTTGATTTTCAGAGGAATGAGAGTACTTTTCAGATAGATAAATTCAGGAGATAAAAATGTCTGATGTAAAATCTCATTATGAAAATGTGCTCTCGGAAGTCTACAGTTGGATGATGGGTGGGATTGATTCTGCCGTTGCCCGTAATGCAGCGGTGTTCGATAAACTCAATGTTTCGCTGACTGGTTCGGGGGTGGCTGTTGATCTTGGTTGCGGCTGTGGATTTCAGTCGATTCCGTTATCTGAAAGAGGTTTTTCGGTAGTTGCCATCGATACTGATATGCAATTGCTTGAAGAGCTCAAGGCGCATTATTCTTCGGAAAATATTCAGACGATTAATGACGATCTGTTAGAGTTTGATAAGTATATCAGTGAAAAGCCGGAATTAGTTGTTTGTTTTACCGATACGATTCTGCATCTTGAATCGAAAAAACGTGTCGAAACTCTGTTTAAGAAAACAGCCTCGGCTTTGGTGTCGGGCGGAAAATTTATCTTAACATTTCGCGATTTGACATTTGAACTGAAAGATTGCGAAAGATTTCTTCCTGTTAAAAGTGATGACGATAGAATTATGACATGTTTTTTGGAATATGAACCGGAAACCGTGAAAGTGTATGATTTAGTATATTCAAGAACAGGTGATTCCTGGTGTTTGAATAAAAGCTTTTATCGGAAACTTCGTCTTGCAAAAAACTGGATTGAGGATAGGCTCTCTGACTCCGGGTTTTCAGATGTCAAATCTACTGTTGAAAATGGACTGATTACGGTTGTTGCAGTGAAATGATGACGATTATTTTGGGTTCATCAGCATAATTGAAATAGCGATGCAGTAGAAAACCAAGCCGATAAAAAGAATTATACTGCCGATACGAAATGCGTGATTTTTCATATTGCGCATTTTTAGTATCTTTATGAGTGATTCCGGCGAGTCATCGCCATCTTTCATAATGCCGGTGATCCACCTGATTCTCATTACTTTGGTTAGAACATAAACCGCGCTTGCCAATACCGTGAAAAGTCCGGCAATAACCAGTATCTGGCTTACAATGTGGGTCCCGGCAATAATTCGTCCTGAAAAGCCGGTGACCGTGATAACGATACCAGCAATACTTACCAGTACCTGCGCCCGGGATTGCAGAACCGATAATTGATGATCCAATATAGTATGGATCTTCAGCAAGTCTCCGTCCGTTATTTTACGGATGTATTCAGCTTCTCTTGTCAGTTCTTTGTTCATTTTGCTGCATTATCCTTTGTCGGACCTATGGGATTGGTCCGACTAATCGGATTCTTTCCCGGCGACGGCGGAGCCTGGAGCTCCGGCCGCAGACCGGTACGGAAGATACAAAGTATCTTCTCGAGGTGCAGGGCTGGTGCCCTGCCTATTTTGCGTATTCGACGGAACGGGTTTCGCGAATAACCGAAACCTTGATCTGTCCTGGATAATTCATTTCTTTTTCAACTCGGTTACAGATATCGCGAGCCAGAACCTGAGCGGCTCCTTCGTCGATCTTATCTGGAGTGACAACCACGCGGACTTCACGTCCGGCTTGAAGAGCAAAGCAACTTTCTACGCCTTCAAAGCTACCGGAAATACCTTCGAGCTGTTCAAGACGTTTCAGATAGAGTTCAGTGGTTTCACTTCTGGCTCCCGGACGTGATGCGCTGAGCGTATCACAAGCGTTGATCAAGCTGCCGTAAATACTAGTCGGTTCAACTTCGCCATGGTGGGCGGCAACCGCGTTAAGTACGTCTTTGGCTTCGCTGTGACGACGGAGGATATCCGCACCAATTGTGGCGTGAGAACCTTCGACTTCATGGTCGACGGCCTTACCGATGTCATGGAGCAAACCAATGCGTTTGGCTTTTTGTTCGTCGAGGCCGAGTTCGGCAGCGATGATACCCATGAAATAAGCGGTTTCCAGAGAGTGTTTAAGTACATTCTGAGAGAAACTATAGCGGTATTTAAGGCGTCCGAGCAGTTTGATGACCTGCGGAGCAACGCCCTGAATGCCGGTTTCAAGCACAGCAGCTTCACCGGTTGAATAGAGATCTTCATCGATTTCTTTTTCGATTTTCTTAACCAGGTCTTCAATACGGGTTGGATGAATTCGACCATCGGAGATCAGGCGTTCAAGCAACTGACGAGCAACTTCTTTGCGGACTGGGTCAAAACAGGAAATAACGACAGCTTCCGGGGTGTCATCAATCAGGATGCTAACGCCGGTAGCAGCTTCAAGCGCACGAATGTTACGTCCTTCACGACCAATAATCCGGCCTTTCATTTCATCGCTTGGCAGCGGAATTGTAGCAGTTGTGCGTTCATATGTACAGTCGGAAGCGTAACGCTGAATTGCATATGTAAGGATGCGCTGGGCTTCACGTTCTGATTTTTGTTTTGCTTCTTCCAGAAGGTCGCGGATGAGCAGACCGGATTCCGTTTTGACTTCTGCTTTGAGTTTTTCCAGCAGAATCTTTTTGGCTGATTCACGGTCAAGCATGGCAATGCGTTCCAGTTCATCAATCTGACGGGAAATCTGAGCTTGCAGTTCGCTTTTCTTTTCGTTCAGACGGTCCCGGAGGCCATCAACATCTTTTTCCTTGTTTTCAACCTGGTGCATCCGGTTTTCAAGGGTATCGGCGCGCTTGTCAAGGTTTTCTTCGCGTTGGGAAAGACGTTTTTCATTGGCAAGCTGTTCTTTTCTGCGTTCCTGAAGTTCGTCTTCAACCTCTTCCTTCATTTTTAATACTTCGCTTTTAGCCGCGACTTTGGCTTCGCGCATAATGTGTTCTGCTTCTTTATGCGCGTCTTCTCGAATTCTTTCCGCCGCGTGAGCGGCAGAAGAGCGACGAGCTTTCATAAGTAACGCGCAGACAGTAAAACCTGCAAATAGCGCTACTGCTCCTATGATAAAATACCATATATCCATAATTGTATATTCTCCTTAAAAATTGTTAATGCGATACAAGTGTTTTTCCGTTACAACCAGATCAAGTGATTGATCATGGGTTTCAACCGGCACCGCAGTTACTTTCTGGCATTCATAAAAAATACCTATCTTAATCCCGGTCCCGCGATTGAGGAGACGATCGTAAAAGCCTTTACCCCTGCCTAAACGTTGTCCCTGGTCATCAAACGCGACTCCAGGTACCAGCCATGATAATGATTCAATCTCGTCCTTCTTGGCTGCCGGGCAGTGTTTTCCCGGTTCAAGGATGCCATAGGCACCACGGACAAGATCGTGATCGAAAGCGGTGATCTCAGCCAATTCGTAATCCAGTCCATCGGGACCAGACTTTGATCGTGGCAAAAATATTCTGCGCTTCGATGCGATATAACTTTCAATGAACACTTTCAAGTCGGGCTCTGTTCCGTCAGAAACATAAGCTGCCGCTATCGGGCATTTGTGCAATTCCGGCAATTTCAGCAAGTTTTCACAAATCAGGCAGTCTGCTTTGCGTCGAAAATCCGGTGCGAGCCCTTTTCTGACGTCAAGAACTTGTTCCCTGACCTGCTTTTTTTTACTGTTTGCCGTCATTATCAGTCTGCCTTTTCCGGCACTGTTTCCAGTATTCGAGACGTTCTCCGATCTTGACTTCATATCCGGTGTCAGCCGGATGGTAATACGTTTTTTCCACTCCCATATAATCCTGACGAACAAAGCCGTCCTTATAATTGTGCGGATACTTGTATCCTTCTCCATGTCCTATCTGCTTTGAGCCGCTGTAATGACTGTCGCGCAGATGGAGTGGTACAGGCTGTACCCGCTCCTTGCGGATATCATCCAGCGCGGCATCAACCGCGGCATAGGACGCGTTGCTTTTAGGGGCCGTAGCACAATAAGTAACAGCCTGAGCGAGGATAATCCTTGCTTCCGGCAACCCTATCATCTGTACGGCTTGCATTGCATTAACCGCTAGGCTTAGAGCCCGCGGGTCTGCGTTGCCTATATCTTCCGAGGCGAATATCACGATTCGTCTGGCGATGAAGTTTATGTCTTCACCGGCATGCAGCATTTTTGCCAGCCAGTAAATCGCGGCATCCGGATCACTTCCGCGCATACTTTTTATGAATGCGCTGGCTGTGTCGTAATGTCCGTCGTCACCATAACTTACCGCTCGTTTCTGAACCGACGCCTCGGCGATTTCAATACTGATCCGGGTGATTCCATTCTCATCCGGGTCGGTGGTTAAAACCGCCAGTTCAATGGCGTTTAAAGCTTTTCTGGCGTCACCTTCACAGATGTCGGCCAGAAATTCCGCCGCTTTGTCCTCCAGCGTAATCTTCCGTTCCGGAAAACCGCGCTGATCGGTACATGCCCTGAACAATAATGCCTTTATATCGGCATGGTCCAAAGCTTCGAGTTGAAACAGCAATGATCTCGATACCAGTGGTCCAACCACGTAAAAAAACGGGTTTTCGGTAGTTGCCCCAACCAGTCTGACATTACCGTTTTCTACATCCGGCAGCAGTACATCCTGCTGCGCTTTGTTGAAACGGTGTATCTCATCGATAAACAGAATTGTTCTTCTTCCTGAAATTTGACGCCGCTGAACCGCATACGCGATTTCTTTGCGAACATCAGAAACGGTAGAAGTCACTCCTGACAACCTGATAAATTCTGAATTCGTTCTTTTTGCTATCAGTTCGGAAAGACTGGTTTTGCCGATCCCCGGAGGGCCGGAAAGAATAATGGAGGTAAATTTGTCCGCATCTATTGCACGGCGCAGCAATTTTCCTTCGGCTAAAATATGTTTTTGCCCCACATATTCATCCAGCGAGGCCGGACGCATACGAGCCGCCAAAGGTTGTCCTGAATCGGGTTCTGGAGATGAGTCTTGCGGTGTCTCCCTGTTATTTTCTCCTGATCCTTCTATATTCAAATCGAGTTGCTGCATTGAATCAACCAACCTCACTGCGGACTATTATGCAAGGATGAAAATAAGAAAGCATACCAGTAGAATCACTGTTCGGAAGAAATCCGAAGAGTCTGTGCGATTATATTGCCTGTCAGCGAATATTTGAGAACAATGGTATTAGCCATTGATTTTTTTTATCATCTGCCTGCTATGTAAATCGCATTACTGGAAATACATAAATTCATCCGTCATAACTGCTGTTCCACAGCCAGCCATTTCCTTCATAAATAATATATATTAAAACGTCTTCCCTGATACAGGGCCTACGTTGACATGTTAATATATTATAAACATTGCATTATATCAATTGATATTGTGTGAATATATTAAAAAATAATGAAATTTGTCACATGGGATGATGTCTGCGAGGTGAAGAAGTTATTGAAAGAGAAAGATGTATGCAATATTATTTTGTTATCAAAAAATGAAGAAGCCGGACACTGCCTTCCTGTCCGGTACACTGTCTAGTCCTGCTTTTTTTCTTGTCTCGGGGTTTCCGGGAAATAGGCATCAGCCGGCCAGAGCAGGGGAGGATCGGTGCATTTTGATCCACCCATATAGATTTTAGTTGTTTCCATTACATGACGCAGTGTTCGATTGATGAATTCCAGTGAAAGACATAACGCCTGAAAGGAGTCTTCACCGAAAATTTTCTGAGGTTTCTCGAAAAAACCTTTGAACATAATTTCACAGCCCCATGCACCTTTGGCTTTACTATACTCCGGTGCGGAAAGACTGATTGTTACTTTGGTCAATTTGTCCTTTGCCGCCTCAAACTCAAGCTTTAATTCGGCGATTTCTGTCATTGTTGCTGCTCCTGTCGTTAGATTGATTGACTACTCCCTGCAGGGATATCTGTTCATTGTTTCTCCACACCCGATTGAAACAAACGTATGAAAACAATATTATCTGCGCCCAAAACGTTTTTCAAGCTCACTATATGTAATATTAATAATCGTTGGCCTTCCATGCGGACATGAAAATGGCAATTCACATTGGGCCATCTGCTTTAGCAGACTCCGTGCTTCCTCAAAGGTTAGCTGGTCATGAGCTTTTACCGCTGCAATGCAAGATGCCTTTGCTATTTTCGCAAGATCAAGGCCACTATTATTTTTTTCGTTCTCAACCAGCTCTGAAAGCATATCTTTAATTACATTTCCGGCATTGTTTTGATGGATTGAAGCTGGGATGGCATTAACCAGCATTGTGGTATCTCCGACTGGTTCAATATCGAAGCCCAGTGAACTGAACTGCTTGGAATTGCTGTTGGCAAATGCGGCTTCCGCCCTGGATAGTTCTACGGTTACCGGCAGTAACAGTTGTTGTGACATCGCGTTTTCGGATTCAGCTGACTTTAACAGGCGTTCGTACATAACCCTTTCATGGGCTGCGTGTTGATCTATGATAACCAGTCCGTTGGCGGCAACGCATAAGATATATGTCCGGTCCAGAAAACCAAGAACCTGTAAGCTTCCCAGATCATCGAAATCAATGTATTCTGGCGGCAGTTCGTTGTTTTTGGGAATCTCCTTCTGTTTGATTTCAGGAGAAATGACGGATGATTCCGTTATTTCTCCGTCATTTCCCTTATCATCAACGACAACTTTTTCCGGGTATGCGGTCATTTTTTCCGTATCCTGTCCGGATTTGGCGAAAACCGATGGTGAAGGAAATCCTCTGAATGAAGGAACCGGACGCGGTTGCGGTTTTTCCTGTGGCTGAACATCCTCATCGTCTGAAAAATTAAATGCCAAATTTTCATCACGTGGTACATAATCAATGCTGGCGCCATCCAGAATGTTTTTCAGTGACAGTGACGAATCAACGGAAACTGATGGAGCGGTACTGCTTCTTAATGCAATTCTAATGCCTTCCGCAATGGCTCCGGTTATGTTTCTGCTTTTACGGAAACGTACTTCCCTTTTGGCTGGATGAACGTTTACATCTACCATTTGTGGGTCCATCCTGAGAAAAATAACGACTGGTGGAAATCTTCCCTTTTCCACCAGGGAACCGTACCCGTCACGGATTCCGTTGTAAGCAGCCAAGGCATCGACTGGACGTCCATTTACGAACACACGCTGTTCTCGACGGCTGGTGCGTGAGAAACCGTGTCGTGCGACCAGTCCGGAAACTTCGGTATCAGCGTTGCTGAAACTGATTGGGATCAGATTCTCAGCAAATTCTTTACCAAAATATGTTTTTAAGCGTGGAACCAGACTGTCATGACCGGGAGAAGCAAATACCCGCCGTCCATCCATGAACAGTTCGAACGAAATCTGTGGATAAGGCAGCGAAAGCATTACAACAGCGTCCTGAATATGTTTTTCTTCAGTGCTTGCTGAGCGAAGAAATTTTTTTCGTGCGGGAGTGTTGAAAAACAAGTCTCTGACTAAAATCTCGGTTCCAGGAGCACATCCCATTGGTTGTTCTTTGATCATTCTGCCGCCCTGGACATAGACTTCGGTCCCTTCAAGCGACTCATTGGTTCTGGTTCGTAAGGTAAAACGCGAGATAGACGCGATGCTGGGGATGGCCTCTCCTCGAAAGCCGAAAGAAATAATGTTATTGATATCTTCATCTCGGGATATTTTACTGGTTGCATGCTGTTCAAAGCACATGATTGCGTCGTCGGGGTCCATGCCGGAGCCGTTGTCAGTTACCGCGATCAGTTTAGAGCCGGCTTGTTCAATGTTGACGGTAATCCGGGTGGCACCTGAGTCCAGGGCGTTTTCAACGAGTTCCTTTACTACGGATGCCGGACGTTCAATTACCTCACCGGCAGCTATTTTATTGCTGATATTCTCAGGCAGAATATTAATTTTGCTCATTTTTCCCTCGGTTTTGCCGATGCTGGTTCATCGCGTATTTAAGCAGATTTATAAATTCCGGTTCTTTCCGGATGTTGTCAAAACTTTGGTCCATAGCCAGCGGAACCAGGGCCGGACCGATGATGTGGTAAACCATTTTCAGGCTTACAATTGCTTTTTCTGGATAACCATTCATCGCATATAGTCCTGCCAGGTTAAGTAGAATTTCCGGTGACTCTGGATCAGCCTGATTGGCTTTTGCTACAAATTCCAAAGCTTTGGCCAGCTTATTTTGTTTAGCCAGCGATGAACCGAGATTATTCATAACCGTAGCATTGTGCGGGTCAATTTCCAGTTGTTTTCTGAAAATCAGTTCTGCTTTAATATATTCTTTTCTGGCGAACATGATTCTTCCCAGTATAGTCAGCGCCCGCATATTGTCGGGTTCGAAAATCAGTGCTGTCCTGATATTATCTTCCGCGTCATTGATTCGATTGTTTTCAATGTTTTCCAGAGACAATTCAATCATTGCGGCAATTTTATCAGGAGTAAGTTCAACAACATTTTGAACAGTCTCTTTTGTTGGAGTTTGCAATGGAATTTTGTTGTTTCTGGCTAGTTTTCCGGATAGTGACTGATGTACTCTTGAGGTTTTTTCCTGCAGAGCGTTTTTAATTATAACCAAAGAAATGACCCCTGTCACCAGCAGGAAAAGGATAATCAGTGACCAGAGTGATCGATTCATTTTACGTTCCCGTTTATATGTTTCGAATTATTTTCCGCGATTATATTAATTGCTAATACAGATGGCAACGGCAGAAATGGCCGTTGCCGAAATCTTTCCATTCCGGAATTTCGGAGGCGCACTTAACGGCTAGTTCCTCATTTCCTTCAGGAGCAGGACACCTTCCAAAAAAACGGCATCCCTTTGGAAAATCGGTTGGAGAAGGCACCGTTCCCGGAATAGTTATAAGTTTTTCACTTTCATGCCCCAGTCGCGGTACCGCAGCTAGTAGTGCAGATGCGTAAGGGTGTTTTGGATTCTTCAGTAATTCTTCAACATTGGCAGATTCTACCGTGTGACCAGCATACATGACAACTACTTTGTCTGCCAGTTCGGCAACGATTCCGAGATTGTGTGTGACAATAATGATTGCCATGTTGCGTTCTTGTCCCAGTTTTCGCAAAAGGTCAAGAATTTGAGCTTGAATAGTCACGTCAAGAGCGGTAGTCGGTTCGTCTGCGACCAGCAGAGCAGGGTCACTTGCCAGTGCCATGGCGATCATTACCCGTTGCTGCATCCCGCCGCTGAGTTCATGGGGGTAACATTTTAAACGCTGTTCCGGTTCGGGGATGCCAACTTGACGCAGCAGAGAAATGGCTTCCGCTTTTATATTGGAAACATCTTTCCGGTGAAGCGTTATGGCTTCCGCAATCTGGTTTCCGATTTTAAATACCGGGTTGAGTGATGCGGTTGGTTCCTGGAATACATAAGCGATTCCGCTTCCCCTGATTTTGCGTAATTCACGTTTGGAAAGTGACAGGATATCGCAGGTTCCGTTTTCGCCGGAAAACATGATTTTTCCGGATGCATATCTAGCCGGAGGCTGTGGCAGCAATCTGGCCATGGAATGGCAGGTTACACTCTTACCGCAACCACTTTCTCCCACCAGGGCAAGAATTTCTCCCGGGTTGACGCTAAAGGAAACATTATTAACCGCTGGCAGCCATTTGCCGTCTACTTTGAATTCCACCGATAAATTATCTACTTCGAGAAGAGCCATTTAGTCTGTTTGGGGTTTGGGGTTGTCTTTATCATTATTATTGGCTTTTGAAAATTTAATATCATATGAAAAATAATCAAATGGTTTGTATTTATTTCGCAGCTTACGTATTAATTCCGCACGGTCAATCGTTATTTCTTTTTCAGTCTGAGTTAACAATTTTTCCGCAATTTGTTTAGGCGTCATTATCTGGCCCTCAAACTCAAGATATCCTTCTTTTTTTAGATTTTCCAGAATAAGCTGATTCTTTAGAGTTTCATAATAAGCAGTTTTTCGTTTTGAAAACTTTTGTTTGAACTCAATAGAGTTGTCAGCCATGAGCTTAATGCTCATTTCACGGTTGAAGAGGTGACGATAACGTTTCATGATACGTCTTTTCGAGATGATTTTTCCGCTAACAAAGATATCTGTAGATGTCGAAGACTCGTATGTGCCGCTGACAGTTCTTACCATCCCCGAACTGTCTTTATATTTAAACGTTACAGGTTGACCGTAATCAGCGGCTCGTAGGCGATTTTGTTCCGCAGAGAATTCTTTTTTATAAACTTCAGAATTAAATTTTTTGTTTGTTTGTTCCGTCGCGGCTTTTTCTGCATCTGCAACAATGGTTTGATATGGTTTGCTGGTACGGTTATAATCTTTGTCAGATATGTCCCAGTTTTTCTTGATTACTTCTAGTTCTGCATCGCGATCAAAAACTGGTAATCCTGACAATTCCTGCGACAAGTCGTTTCGTTTTGACTTAAAATGTTCCCGGACTTTAGTCATACCTATTCTGGCACCGGCAAATAAAGCGATTGCCACAATCATCCAGAAAATCTGTCGAATTATTCGGTTTTTGTTCATTTCCTACCCGTTGGCTTGTTGAAAACAGTTGTATCCATGATGAAAATATAGTTCCGTTTTGCTTTGCAGGCAACATTAGTCTGAAAAATTTATAATAAAGTTAAATAATAACTGATTTGGAAATCGACATTCTCGTGCTATATTCTATATACTTTTTCGGAGGGAGTATTTGTTTATCCGGATTCAGACCGTATCAAGTAAGAAAGCGTAGGGTACTGCATGAAAAAAATCGTAATTACCGGCAGAGGGGTGGTTTCGCCTTTAGGCAATGGTCTCGAAGCTAATCGTGAGGCGTTGTACAAAGGACAATCAGGCATCACATTTTGTGAGGAATGGAGTGAGCTTGGGATGGACAGCAGGATCAGCGGACGTGTCCTGGAAGAACCAGAATGCCCGTTGCTTGACAGGAAGAAGCGTCGTTTTACTTCTCCTAATTCAATTATGTCTGTAGCGGCTACTTATGAAGCAATTCAGGAAGCTGGTCTAACACTTGAAGATTTAAAAAAATATCGTGTTGCTGTAATTGGCGGTTGTGCCGGAAGCAATTTTGTAGAGGTTTATCAAAACGCTGAACTTTTCATGGAGCACCGCAAGGTCAAAAAGGTTAAACCTTTTACGGTTCCCAGAGTTATGGCTTCGTCGGCGGTTGCCAATCTCTCGTTGGTTTTTGGTATTACCGGTGAAAGTTATGATATCAGTTCTGCGTGCGCGAGCAGTGCTCATGC
This sequence comes from Victivallales bacterium, assembly GCA_963677165.2. Classification (GTDB taxonomy): domain Bacteria; phylum Verrucomicrobiota; class Lentisphaeria; order Victivallales; family SZUA-371; genus JAFGXT01. Next base: position 136,714 of record CAXXSX010000001.1, read on the forward strand.
GATCATGCTTGCGAAACGTATGATTACTGCTGGACTTTACGACATTGTAATTGCCTCTGGTTCAGAAGAAGTTAACTGGGTTCAGGCTATTGGGTTTGACGCAATGCGGGCTCTTTCTACGAAATATAATGAAACCCCGGAACGTGCCAGCCGTCCGTTTGATTCGGCTCGTGATGGTTTTGTTATTGCAGAAGGTGCTGGAACAGTTATTGTTGAATCGGAAGAATTTGCGCTAAAGCGTGGAGCTCGTCCGCTGGTTGAGCTGACTGGAGCTGCCGGCAATAGCAATGCTACTGATATGGTGGTGCCTGTTGCGTCATCCAGTGCGGAGGTAATGCTTGGGGCGATTCATGATGCGGGAATCAGTCCCGATCAGATCGACTATATCAATACCCATGGAACTGCGACACCAACTGGAGATCCTGTTGAGCTGAAAGCTATTATGCAGGTGTTTGGGGGGCGTCCGGCAATTAATAGTACTAAATCCCTGACTGGGCATACGATTGGAGCTGCCGGTGCGTTGGAATTTATTTTTACCACTTTGATGATGGAGCACAAATTTATTTCTCCGTCACTAAACCTTGAAAATCCGGAAGAGGGGTTTGAAGACATGAACTATGTTACCTCTACCAGGGAAAATGTTACAATTAAACATGCGCTCAGCAACAGCTTTGGATTTGGCGGTCAGAACGCCAGCCTGGTTGTTTCAGCATATGAATCGTAGTATTAAAAATAATCTTTAACCTGAAAATATTAATGCCGGAAGTATCTAAAAAAAGCAGAAAATTCCCTCCGTGGATTCGCGTTAAAGCAGGCTGTGGAAGTAATCGTACTGAAGTAAGCGATATATTGAAAAGCCTTAATCTTAATACGGTTTGTTCCAGCGCCAGGTGCCCAAACCTGAATGAATGCTGGCACCGCAGAACCGCCACCTTTATGATCATGGGAAACGCGTGTACCAGAAACTGTAAATTCTGTGCCGTGCCCCATAGTCCCAGGCCAGAACCTCTGGAAGAGGATGAACCTGAACGGGTGGCCGAAGCTTCGGCTAAAATGGAGCTGAAATATGTTGTTGTAACCAGCGTGACCAGAGATGATCTGCCCGATGGTGGAGCCGCACATTTCGCCAAAGTTATTTACGCGATCCGGGCAAAATTGCCCGAAGCCGGAATTGAAGTACTGACTCCTGATTTTAATGCTGATCGTGATGCATTGTGCACCGTGCTGGATGCAAAGCCGACAATCTTCAATCACAATGTTGAAACCGTGGAGAGACTTGCTGCTGACATTCGAAGCAAGGCAACTTACCGACGTTCTTTAAAGGTATTGACAATGGCGTCTGAAATCTGCGGCGGGAAGATTCCGGTTAAATCCGGAATTATGGTTGGCTTGGGAGAGACCGAGGAAGAAGTTATTCAGACTCTTAACGATATTCGTTCCACAGGTGCTACGGTATTGACGATTGGTCAATATCTGCCGCCGACAGACTCTCATTGGCCGTTGGCTGATTATATTAAGCCTGAAAAATTTGAGCAGTGGGGGCAGTACGCGCGCGAAATTGGATTTGAATTTGTGGCAAGTGCACCTATGGTAAGAAGTTCATACAACGCCGGCGAACTGGTTGGTAAAAGCTGAGAAAAGGAGAAACTGCAATGGGTTTAATGCAGGCTATCGAAGTTCTTATTATTGCTGTTCTTGTTACCTTTTTAATTATTCAGCGCACCAAGGTTGTAATTAGTTTGCGCAAGCGTGCCTTGATGGAAAAAGAGATGAACAAGGAACGGGAAGCCACTGCTGACATCCTTAATCTTTCCAAAGAAGTGATTGCTGATTCAGAGCAGGAATTATCCTTTCTCCCGCAGTTTGTGAAGTATACTCAGCGTACTCTTAAAGCTACCGGTGCGGCTGTGCTTCAAGTGGGTGACGACGGTTTGTTTTATGGCTGTGCAGTCGCCGGAATTTTCCCGCCTTTACGTTCTGTTACTCCTCAGGTGAAACAGCAGCTCATGGCTCATGAGAAGAAACATACTGAAATGTTCAAGCGCATGAAAACTTCGTTCACCTCTACCGATATCGAAGAATTATGCCGCGAAAAAGGTTTTGCTTTTTTCTATAATACCAGTCCTATATGGTTCCCGGAAGACTTTGTGCAGGAAGCTCCAAGAATACTTATTGCTCCTATTAAAGTCGGTAATAAAATTTCCGGTTGTATTATTGTAACTTCTAAAGATGATTTTGATTCTCATCGCCTGACCGAAAGTGATGGACGTTATCTTATTCGACTCGGAGAGATTGCTTCGCTTACTCTTGAGGTTTTGACCGTTTTCAAGGAACGCCAGGAGTATAAAGACCAGCTTCAGTCGGCTCGTGAAGATGGAATGATGCAGGTTTCTACCGGTATTATTCATAATATTGGTAATGCTGTAACTGTTGCCAAGCTGTCGGTTATTGAACTTCAGGAAAAGATTGCGCATAAGCGTGAAGAGCGGCCCGAAACCCTGATCATTGATGAGATGCTGCCGGTTCTGAAAGAAAAAATTTCCAATGGTTCTATTGATGAATTCCTGCGTGATGATGAAATAGGAAGTCAGTATGTAGATATCCTTATAGAGCTCATGGGACATCGTCAAACAAGTCTTGATGAAGCTTCGGCACAGTTGAAGTCATTGTCAGATAAGCTTTATCACATCAGTGAGATTATTGAGCTCCAGCAACGCTTTGTCGGTGAACTTGGAACTGAAAACATGACTCAGTTGGCGAGTGTGATCGAGTCTGCTATCAAAATTTTCGAAGAGACCTTCAATAAACGCGGTATTAAGATCATTACAAATATTGACCAGTCTGTGCCGGAAGTGTTGATTGATTCCTCTATGATGACACAGGTTATTATGAATATGCTGAAAAATGCGGTTGAAGCCATTGATATTGAAAATGATCACTCCAAATCGTATGAGGTCAATATTTCTTTGAGTGCCGACGAGGCCAATGGTGTTCCGTCCAATCTGATTATTATAGGCGATAACGGACCGGGAATGACACCGGAAGTTAAGGAAAAAATCTTTAATTTCGGATATTCTACCAAAGGCGAAGGAGCCTCTCGTGGATTCGGCCTTCATTCCTGCATGGATACTCTTAAGAAGTACGATGGCAATATCGAGGTTGACTCCGAAGTCAGGAAAGGTACTACCTTCAAAATCTCCGTTCCAGTCAGCACCGGAGTTTAGTTCTTAATTCTTGATTCTTAATTTTTTTTGTGCCAGACATTCATACTTTCAATGTTGCCGGATATATTGGTGTTGTTTCTGAGCCTTCCCGCAAACTTATAGCCGAGTCGTGCAAAGGTTATATTCATGCCTGGAGATATTGCCCGGGCAATGGTGTATAATGTTTTTATTTTACGCTGTTTCATGGCTGTTTCCATTGTTGCCAGAAGATGGCTGCCTAAACTATTACCGCGCCATTCCGGCAGGGTCGCAAAATCAGTCATCTCTGCAGATGAAGAACCTGTATCCATTTCAGCTGATGATAGAGCGATAAGCTTTCCTTTCACAACAACACCAAAATAGATCACGTGGCTACGCATGGTTTCTAGCAGATATTCCGGGTCATGGATAGGGAACGGATAGGACGGAAATACTTTACAATAGATTTCCGCCATTCGTTCTACGTCATTCTCTGTGCACTCTCGCAAAGAGAAGCGTGTGCTGTCCAACTTTGCCAGAGGACAATTTGCCTTGCTCAGGGCCAGGTCTACAATATTATCAAGTTCTTCTGCATTTTCTTCTCTGGAGCGGGAGCCAGTCAGGTAATAGCCAAGAAAAACACCATCTTCATTACTATTGTAAAAATGGGGGATGACTGCTTCTTTTAAGTAACCTGACGCGATAAAGCGAGATGTCACATTGTCAGGTACTTTCGCGAAAATTTTTGAATAACCGTATTTTTTTGCCAGCTCTAAAAGCTGGGCAGGCAGGTCATCCGGCATGTTTTCTCCGGGTTTCATAAAATAGATCCGGTCATTATATGGACCATGCTGGATTAATGAACCGCACGGCAGCTTTTCCATGCGATCCGGCGTGGCGGTTTCGTTATCCATCATTGGTCATGCCTCCGTCGATATGCGATAATACTTCCTGAATGGCTCCGGATTTAACAATTTTTCCTTCGCTCATAAACATTCCTTTCGAGGCCGTGATTTCCGCAAATGGCAAATCATGAGTAACAATGATAAAGCCGGTATCCGAACGGAGTTCACGCAGCCAGATTGAGAATTCCTGGGAGGTTTTTGCGTCCAGGGCGCTGGTTGGTTCGTCCAGCAGCATAACTTTGGGTTTTAGCATTAGTCCGCGGGCGATCGCTACTCTCTGGGCTTGTCCGCCGCTGATCTGTGACGGATAACTATCGGCAAGATCACGTATATCCAGTCGAATTAACATTTCCAACGCATCGCGGATAATTTCCTTTTTCGAGCCTTTTCTAAGCCGCGATGGAGCTAAAGACAGATTTTCCAACACAGTCATATGAGGAAACAGATTGAGCTTTTGGAAAACCACTCCGATACTGGCGCGAAACGTGGGTTCATCCATACTGTTAATATCAGTGTCGTCAAGCGTAATTGATCCTTTTTGCGGACGGATAAACCGGGCCAGGCAGTTGAGCAGTGTTGTTTTGCCGGAACCGGACATGCCGGTGACCGCGAAGATATGTTCTTCTGGAAAAGAAACATTGATGTTATGGAGAGCCTGGGTTCCGTCTCCATAAGTGTATGATAAATTTTTAACTTCAATCATTGCTGAATCCTCTCTCCTGAATATATTTTTCAATTCGTCCGGCAATTTTCATCAGCGGGAAAGTGACCGCGAAAAACATTAATGCCGCAATAAGGTAATATTTTCGCGGTTCAAAAGTTACGCTGATAATCGATTGGGCTTCGCGGATGAGTTCAGGAATAGAGATAACTGAAACTAACGCGGTGTCTTTGATAAGAGCGACAACGCTGTTCATCAGCGAGGGCAGGGCGATACGAAACGCTTGGGGCCAGATAATGAATCTAAACCGGTCAAATGAATTTAAACCCAGTGCGCGGGCTGCGAGATTTTGTCCGGAATCAACCCCCAATAGTCCGGATCGAACCGCTTCCGCCATATAGGCCATGGCGCATATGCCTAGTGTCAACACTGCAGCCGGAAACGGACGCAGTCCGACCCCCAGCCAGACAAATAGTAATTGAATCAATACCGGTGTTCCCCGAATAAAATCTACAAGCATTCGTATCAGTACTCCGGGTAGTTTCCAGATTCCTTCATGATAGGTTAGCAGCAGTCCGGCGGGAATTGCCAGTGCAAAACCAATTAGAATCGACAGAAAGGCGATTGCCAGCGTAACTCCGAAACCTTTCAGCAGCTTTATCGCTTTCACAGAAAACGACATTTTGTCTGAAGTTGAAGTTGCTGTGCTCTGGAGGCCAAAATACTTGTTGAAAAGTTTTTTAGTGGTTCCGTCGGTCGTCATGTCCGCCAGAGCTTTGTTGATTTGTTTTAAGAGTTTACTTTCGCTTTTGCGGACAGGAATTCCGATCCGTTCGGTATAAAGCAGAGGACCAACTGGTACAAAGGAGCGGCTTGCTTTTTTGATTTGCCATGATCCCACCAGACGGTCAGTCACAAAGCCGGAAATGCGTTTTTGTTCAAGCATTTCAAATATTTCCACGGTCGATTTGAAAGTGACGACTTCAATATCCGGATAATTTTTTTCAAGATATTGCTGGTAGGTTTCACCCAGGACTGCGGCAATGCGCAGTCCTGAGCAATCGTCTATGGAATATACTTTATCCGGGTTGTCGCGATGCACGAACAACTGGGCGCCGGATTTATAGTATGGACGCGAAAAACTAACTTTCTTCTGTCTTTCGGGCGTGATTGCCATTGAACCAATAATGGCATCGTATTTTTTTGCCAGCAGGCCAGCCAGGATGCCGTCCCATTCGGTGGCTACAATCCGGCAGTTATGGTTTAGTCGCCGGGCGATCTCCCTTGATACGTCTACGTCGAAACCTGCCAGGTTTCCCTGTTTGTTATAGTAACTGAACGGGGGAAATTTACCGGTCAGGGCGGCTGAGAATTCTCCCGTGGGCTTGCTGTTTTTTACTGATTCCGTCTCTGCCGCCAAAACATGGCAGGCAATGAGCAGCATTATAACTGTGGTAAACCACCTCATGGTTGTATTCTCCTGTTGTGGCGTGAGTTGTTTTCCGGAACCAGGGCAATGGTTTCGTTGTAATCTGCCAGCAGGGATTCAATACCTACGGAGCGGCGTTCGTCTGCGTCATCCAATGCCAGATCAAGGTCACATTCTTCACAGTTCCGATCACAGAAGGTTGGTTCATACGAATCCGGTTCCTTATAGGTCGTGATAACTCCTTCATAATTTCGCAGTACCACCTTATTGGTTGACCATGAGATCAGGTAATTAGGCATTACCGGGATTTTGCCGCCGCCGCCGGGAGCGTCGATTACGTAGGTTGGGACGCAGAAGCCACTGGTATGCCCGATCAGGCTTTCAAGTATTTCGATTCCTTTTCCGACAGGTGTACGGAAGTGGCTGAGTCCTTCAGACAGGTCGCACTGATAAAGATAATACGGGCGCACACGGTTATAAACCAGCTTGTGAACCAGTGAACGCATAATACGCGGACAGTCGTTTACGCCGGAAAGCAGTACGGACTGGTTTCCCAGCGGAATTCCGGCTTCGGCGAGTCGATTTAGCGCGATTCTCGATGATTTCGTTAATTCACGTGGATGATTAAAATGGGTATTAATCCACAATGGATGATGCTTTTTCAGCATTTGCACCAGATTGTCTGTAATTCTGTATGGCAATACAACCGGGGTACGGGTCCCAATACGAATCACTTCAACATGTTCTACTTTTCGAAGTTCCGTTAATATCCAGTCGAGATATTCAGTGGAAAGCAGAAACGGATCGCCTCCGCTGAGCAGTACATCGCGTACCTGCGGCGTCTTTCGGATATAATCGATTCCCTGGGATATCTGTTCGCGATCCGGAATGGTATCCCGGTCTCCGACGCGACGTTTCCTGGTGCAGTGCCGGCAGTACATTGAACAGGTGTTACTCACCAGCAGCAGTACGCGGTCGGGATAGCGGTGAGTCAATCCCGGTACGGGGCTGTCGTGATCTTCGTGTAGCGGGTCGGACATATCTGATTTTTGTATGTCCAGTTCATTGATTACTGGAAAACTCTGTTTGAATATCGGATCGTTTTCCAGTTCGTCAGTGTTGATCAGCGACAAGTAATAAGGAGTGATTGACATCGGGAATTTTTCAACGGTTTTGGTGAAATTTTCCCTGAGTCGTTCCGGCAGTTTAATGTCCAGCAGATTTTCGAAGGTTTCGAGGTCCTTCACACAATGTTTCATCTGCCATTTCCAGTCTTTCCAGTTTCTTGCTACTCCTCCATCTATTTCGTTTAAAATCTTTTGTTGGTTTTCCGTAAGACTTAACATTAGTCTTTCCTGGTTTTGTTCAGCAATTTATTGCGGTATCACATTGTGGCTTACAAACAGGTTTGGAGATGCGTCAATGGTTTCCACTTCCATGAGCTTTACAACCTGTTCAAGTGCTTCCGTGATATTTTTCTGTTCAGATTCAGAAAGATTTGTAAGAGATGATGATAATCGATCCTGTAATAGTGACGGTGCCGCGTCAAACACTCCCTGTCCAGCAGGGGTAAGATCAAGAAAGACCTGGCGACGGTCCTTATCAGAGCGTCTTCTAGTCAGATACTGTTTGGCTTCCAGACGGTCGACGATACCGTTTACCGTACTGGTCCCGAGATAAACGGTATTGGCCAGCATGGTCAACGTCATCGGAGTATCCGATTTGGACAAAGCGTCGAGGCAAAGCAGCTGTGGAGTAGTCAAACCCAGCTCCGCATTCAGCTTTCGCGAATATTTGTCAACTGCTCGAATCACCTGACGCAGTGACCGGAGAATCCTCAAATCATAACTGTCATTTATTTCTGAATTCATTAAATTATTTCCTGTAAGAATATTTCGTGTACGAATTAATCTAGCACGAAATATATATTTTTCAAGAAAGATACTGTTAGGATTTTTTTAGATAACTACTGGACATTTGGCTATTTAAGTATAATATTAATTGAAAGGTCTGAGAGTGAGGTTGTGACCAAACTCGAAGAGTTCGCATACTATTACAACATTCTGAAGCATTAATGCCAAGATGGTTGAATCATACTTCTTCCATATTCCGCATGGTGCCTGTAATTTTGAGGTACGTTTTATGTCGACCAGGATTGCCCTGATCGGGATTATTGTAGAAAATCCCGATATCACCGACGAGCTGAACCGGATTTTGCATGAGAGCCGTGAATATATCATCGGCCGCATGGGAATTCCATATCGACCGCGCGAGGTCAATATTATCAGCGTTGTCGTGGATGCGTCCAATGATGCCATCAGCGCGATATCGGGGAAACTCGGACGCCTGGAGGGGTGCAGCGTTAAAACCGTATATTCAAAGAAATAGAGGACTTATATCATGTATGACACGATGTCACCGCATGCCGTTGATTTTATCGACGACGCCGAAATCAAAGCAACGCTGGAATATGCCGAGCAAAACAGAAATAACCGGGAATTGATTGAATCTCTTATTGAAAAAGCCGGTTCCTACAAGGGACTTTCTCATCGTGAGGCTTTGATCCTGCTTGATTGCGATATCCCTGAGCTGAACGAAAAAATGTTTGATTTGGCCCGGAAGATCAAAGAAGAAATTTACGGACGCCGTATTGTAATGTTCGCTCCGCTATATTTGTCGAACTACTGTATTAACGGCTGTGTGTACTGTCCGTTCCACGCCAAAAACAAGACGATTCCGCGCAAAAAACTTTCCCAGAAGGAAATCGAAGAGGAAGTTATCGCTTTGCAGGATATCGGTCATAAACGTCTGGCGTTGGAAACCGGTGAACACCCTACACTCAGCCCGATCGAATATGTGCTGGAAAGTATCAAGACTATTTACGGGATCAAACATAAGAACGGGGCAATCCGTCGTGTAAATGTAAATATCGCGGCGACCACGGTTGAAGAATACGCCATGCTTAAAGACGCAGGGATCGGTACTTATATCCTGTTTCAGGAAACTTACCATAAGGACACTTATGAGGAGCTGCATCCGACCGGACCGAAACACGATTATGCCTGGCATACCGAAGCCATGGATCGTGCCATGGATGGTGGAATTGACGATGTCGGCTTAGGCGTACTTTTCGGATTGAACCTGTATCGTTATGACTTTACAGGGCTGTTGATGCATGCTGAACACCTTGAAGCCTTCAAGGGGGTTGGACCGCATACGATCAGCGTACCCCGTATCCGTCCGGCGGATGATATTGAGCAGGGCGATTTCTCAAACGCTATCGATGATGATACGTTTGCCAAGATCGTGGCGGTATTGCGTATTGCTGTACCGTATACCGGAATTATTGTTTCCACTCGTGAATCCCGCAAGTCCCGTGAAAAGGTTCTGGAGCTTGGAGTTTCTCAGCTTAGCGGCGGTTCCCTGACCAGCGTCGGTGGCTATGCCGAACAGGAAAAACAGCATAAGTCCGGTCACAAGATTGCGGAAGATGATGAAGATTCCAGACAGTTTGAAGTTAGTGATACCCGTCCTTTGGATGAGGTTATGAACTGGCTGCTTTCGCTTGGATATATCCCGAGTTTCTGTACCGCCTGTTATCGCGAAGGCCGTACCGGCGACCGTTTTATGAAGCTGGTGAAGTCCGGTAATATTGCCTGTTGCTGTCAGCCGAACGCAATGATGACGCTGAAAGAGTATCTTATGGATTATGCTTCAGAAGATACCCGTATGAAGGGTGAAAAGGTGATCGAAGAAGAACTGATGCGTATTCCGAAAGAGAACATCCGGGAAATCACCCGTAAGCATTTGGCAGAAATTGAAGAAGGCAAGCGCGACTTCAGATTTTGAGTTATAAGTTAAACCTTGTATTATTTATTTGCATATGTTATTTTGTTTTTTTTGAATCAGAAAATCGGAGGATTCTTAAACTTAGATAGACAAAAATTACAATTGAAATAAAGTTATCGATGGTAACTTTCAGCAAACGTTTCAAATAGAAAATTCGCCAAATTTGAACAGAAGAAACGATGTTGAGGGTTGCTCTCGCTTTATATGACATTCGGGAAGGGAATTTTATTCCCGAATATAGTATTTTGCGGGAGCTCTTTCTGCATTCTTCTGTGGGTGTTTTGGCGAATACCTCTATTTGGTGTGGAAGAGCTCCTTTTTTGCAGGTCAACGCTCCTACGTCGCTTTCGCGGAGAAATCTTTCGATAGCAGACGCTCAAAAGTAGGGGCGATTTTATCAGAACCTGGCACTACTTTTCAATTATGGCGCTCTCATGGCGTTAATTTGAGTCTGAAAATATATTTTCAGCCAAATTAACGACATTACTCGGCACCGGCACCTTGCCGGGCGTGGTCCAGCGGCGAAACGCTGGTCAGCGAAGCCGAAATCTCCACACATTCCCACAACGTGACGAATAAAGACCCGGTAAGAATGATTCTGGAATATCTTCCTGGTTACAATGAAGACAACTCATGGATTACGGTCCGTGGAGTGATTGGACAAATGGGAGAAATTCAGAATCTTTGTCGTATAGCCAAATATTTCAGGAGGCAGCCAAAGACGTTGTATACGATTTTGATGGAGGAACACGGTTCCATACTGATTTTGAGCCGTTCGTTCCGGGTGCGCAATCTCGATTTGCAATCTATGCATGAGTTAACCGACGGACTGTCTGATACGATTCATTTGTTACGGGAAATGATAATGCTGCCGCATGGGTGCTATCTTGAACACATGCGTTGTCAGGAGGAATATCTTGCTGGAAAATATGATGTTCCTGAATCTTTGAAAAAGGCTTTTCAATGAATAAACAAGCCGGATCACCGGCTTGTTTGAGGAAAGTAATTTACTTCTGATTTGCCTTAAAGAAAAATTTATTGCAGTTCGGCATGTAGAAGCCATGTTCGCATCCCTGTCTTACTTCTAATGTTTTGGGACCGGGGAAATTGTTGTAGGCAATCCATACACCTGACGCTGGGCAAACGTAATCACCCAGATTGGCGATGATATGGAGTTTACAATTTGGATTGGCGCGTTTTACATGGTTGACCGGATCAAAGTAGAGTATTGCCGGAGTATAGGCGATACCCCATCCGCCCATCAGACGTTTTAGTTGTGATCTGCCCATGTCGCAGCACCATGGAGACCATGCATAGCATTCTGTTACGTCCTTATCAAGGCCGGCTGCTGCCAGAGACTGAAGTCCACCCTGACTGCCGCCGGTAGCTTTCAGGTCCTTGCCATTCCATTCCGGCAATGACTTCACATATTCCAGCGCCCTTATTACTCTCAGAAACATATCGTGAAAGTAAGCGGTATCCGGATTTGAGTTTTCCTTTTTGCTGAAAGCATATCCTTTCAGCGTAGTCTTGCCCAGATTTTTATAATACTCTTTCGGTTGCGCGTTAAGAATCCCATGGGCATTGATATCAAAGACAATTCTGTCTTTTGCTTTTTTCAGCTTTTTGTTCGCTCCGCCCACGCCGTAACCATGAAATGTTACTTCTGCCGGCAACGATTTCTTCGCTGCATTTTTGGGCATGCACAGGTAGCCGCTTACGGGCATTTTTCCAGCACAGGAAATTTTGACATCATACGCCACTACATCTTTTGTGCCTTTGACTTCTTTCATTTCCAGAACTTTAAGCGGAACTGAAGCCAGTAATTTTTTCTGCTCTGTCCAATACTTATCAAAGTCGGAAGGTTCCGGCATTCCTTTTAGAGTTTCAGGAGCAACACATGCACCGCCGTCAAAGAATACCGATTTATCTTTTCCACGGTATTTGAACATAATAGGCTTATTATTATCATCGGAAGCTGTTACATAGATACGTACGAAGCCAGGTTTGTCCATTGAAGTGGTGATTTTGAAACCATCTTTGGATGAAGAGCCTTCTCCTTTTTGAGTGATCCCGTCGTCTCCGGTACGGGTCCATTTGAGTTTTTTCCCTTCGACGGGTGTTTTCCCATCATAAAGCATGATGGTGAATTCCATTTTTTCACCCGGTTTGTAGATTGGTGTGTCTTTTTTTCCTTGTTTACCCCAGAGAGAGTAGTTTTGTGCCTGAACTGCATATGATAATGCAAGAGTCAGGGTTACGGCAGCGAACAATTTTTTCAACATTCTTTCGACCCCTTTATCCGTACAACGGATTGTGTTGATTCCACTTCCTGTTCTTTTGAGAAGTGGATAATTAAAAAAGCCGGGATTTGTTTCCGGCTGCTTGCTGTAATAACGGTCAAAAAATCTTTTTGGAACTACTCATCATCATCATTAAGCATGGCAAAGATATTGGCAAAACCCTGGTGCAGATCATCGGTTGACATTTTGATGAATAAGTCATCCGGTTCACATTTGTCAACGATATCTATCGGCAGGTATTCCAGGAATGGCGACGGACGCTGCATTTTTGATTGTCCGTATCGCATTCGACTTCCCGCATGACTTATAACCAGGTTCTGTTGTGCCCGAGTGATCGCCACATAAAACAGCCGTAATTCTTCATCAATACTGTTTTCCTTGATGGAACGTTCGTGCGGGAACAGGTTGAACTCAAGTCCCACCAGAAATACATACGGAAACTCAAGGCCTTTGGAGGCATGTACAGTGGAAAGTGTTACCGCATCCGGATGTTCTTCTTCTTCCTTGGTTTTGTCATTGTCGTCAAACAGGGCATAGCTTTCCAGAAAGCCGAGCAGGGTGGCTTCTTCGCTGTCATCCAGCTTCCGTTCGTAATCAGCAATGGCATTGATAAATTCATATACGTTTTCTTGACGGATTTCCGCGTCGCGTAATGATTTATACACTTTTAGAAAGCAGTTCATGTAATTGACTTCCTGAAGGTATGCGAGAACTTTTTCTGCGACATCGCCGGGTTCTTCAAAAATCTTTCTGAATTTTGTCAAAGTATGATAAAAATCCTGTGCACTGCTTTTCGCTTTGCCGGAGATTTTTTCGTGATATTTCTCACTTCCGATCAGCTTTGACATTGGTTCGTGGGTTTCCTGCTGGAGTTCCTTCAGGTTTTTTATTGCCTTATCTCCAATTCCCCGTGATGGTACTCCGATGATTCGCAGAAAACTCTGGTCTTCGCGTGGATTTACCAGGAGTTTGAGATATGCCGCTGCATCCTTGATTTCTTTTCGGCTGAAAAACTCCTGTCCACCAACCAGACGATAAGGAACGCCAATGTGACGCAGGGATTGCTCAAGTATGCGGGACATATGGTTGGAGCGGTAAAGTATGGCGAAATCCTTGTATGAGCGGTTCGGATCAGTACTTACTTCCTGCTGAATAAGTTCCGAAACAAATTCGGCTTCGGCATCAGCGGAAAGTGTTTTTACCAGCTTCAAGTTGTCACCTTCGCCTTTTGCCGACCATAATTTCTTGTCGAATCGGTCGGTATTGTTGGCGATTACATGGTTGGCGGCATCCAGAATTTTACTGGTTGAACGATAGTTTTGTTCGAGTCGTACTTCCTTCACGTCTTTAAATTTTTTCGGAAAGTCCAGAATATTTTCAACTATGGCGCCGCGCCAGCCGTAGATACTCTGGTCATCGTCACCAACCACGCAGAGGTTGCAGCGTTCTCCGGCAAGCATTTCAATCATCCTGAATTGAACTGTATTGGTATCCTGATACTCATCGACCAGCAGATATTCATAGCGTTCACGATATTTCTCAAGAACCTCGGGAAATTCCTTGAACAGCCGGTAGACGAAAAACAGCATATCGTCGAAATCCAGCATGTTCTGATTTTCCAGAATTTGCTGGTAACGTTTGTACGCGTGGGCCATTCGGATATTGTGGTCAGTATCGGCAAACCGGATCGCCTGATCCGGGCCTACCGTATTGTTCTTGCAGTCTCCAATATACCATTTAAGTTGGTCGATCGGAGTGTTTTCAGTAGTAAATCCCAGTTCGCCGACAGCCTGCTTAAGAATACCTTTCTGGTCGCTGTCGTCGGCAATTGTGAAATTTGCGGTGAATCCGAGCCGGGTAATATCCCGGCGTAGAATCATGGAACAGAATGAGTGAAACGTTCCAACTGTGACCCGTTTTGCAACGTTCTCGGCAACCATGGAGCTGATACGCTCTTTCATTTCTCTGGCTGCCTTGTTGGTAAAGGTCATCGCCAGAATGCGTTCGGGGGGAATGCCTTGCTGGAGCATGTACGCGATACGAAAAGTGATTACCCGGGTTTTACCGGTTCCGGCTCCTGCCAGAACCAGTACCGGACCTTCAATCGTGCTTGCCGCGCTGCGCTGCTCCGCGTTAAGCTGGTCGAGAATGGAATTACTCATTACTGTTGTACTGCTTATACTGTTTCTGTTGCCAGCTCGAAGCCGTCTTCTTTTGCGATTACCGCTGCGGCTGTTACCGGTTTTTCAAGTTCGGCGAATACGCCTTCACGGATGATATATGAACATGCGGCCTCTGCTGTGGTTGCGTTGAAATTGTCATCGCTGTAATGAGAGCAGGGGGTATTGTGTTCATAAGTGGCAACATAAAATGCTTTGCCCGGAGTCAGTTCGAATTCCTGAACGCTGATGCCGTTGTGGCGGATAATACCAAGGTAGGCCGCACAGTTTATACGGTTGACGGCGGCAATAATACGCGGGGTACTGAGATGGTCTTTTTCATAGTCCATAGCAAGCAAACCAAGTCCAAATGCATCGCGGATTGGCATGCCCATGGCGATCTTTTCCGCGATCGGGTCGGTGTGGGAACCGTTGCTGACTACAGCGACATCTCCGGCGATCCGTACGCAGTTATAAGCGATATACGGATTCTTACTGAGATCGTCTTCATGACCGGGACGCGGCATGATGGACACGGTCTGGGTTTCATTATTAAGTCTGGCTTCACGGTTGGGGAACGAGCGTGATGATACCCGATACATACCGACGACTTCCCCGGACTGGTTCATTCCGGCTGCGACGATTCTGCCAACGTACATAGTTTTATATGCTCCTGTTATATAATTTTCAACGAGTCTTGCGAAATGATCGAATTTTGGTAGGGCGCGCTCTCCGTAGCGCGCCGTTCCCCGGGGTTTTGTGCTCAGACACAAAACTGCGGACGGTTGCGGAGAACCGTCCCTACCCGTAAATATGCATTTCGCATAAGTCTTATAATTTTCATTCTATAAATTTTTAAGAAGCGGAAAGCATTATGAACTTTCCGCTTCTGTAGCGTGATAAACGCTGTTCGTCGTAAGGATTAGCCGACGATATCGAGCAATTCTACTTCGAAAATCAACATCTGATCCGGGCCGATGGCCTGTCCGGCGCCGCGGCTGCCGTAAGCCAGGTTGGCCGGGATGAACAGACGATATTTACTGCCGACAGTCATCAACTGCAGAGCTTCGGTCCAGCCCGGGATTACGCCGTTAACCGGGAACTGAGCAGGTTCACCGCGATGTACAGAGCTATCGAAGATGGAACCGTCAAGCAGCGTACCGGTATAGTGAACTTTTACTACGCTTTCAGCGGAAGGTTTGTCGCCTTTGCCTTCTTCCATTACTTTATACTGCAAACCGCTTTGGGTTTCAACGACTTCTTTATCCTTACGGTTAAGGGTAAGGAATTCAGCTTCCTGTTTTTTGTTTTCTTCAGAAGCTTCTTCCTGATGTTTTGCGGCAGCTTCTTTCATTTTTGTCTGGAGTTTCTGCATCAGTTCAACAAATTCTTTTTGCTCCAGTTTGAGCTTCGCGCTGTTGGAGATGTCAGTGATTCCGTCGATAGTAGCTTCCAGATCAATGTCGATTGGAAGTTTTTTGAATGACGCACCAATATCCATGCCAAGTGCGTAACTGATTTTCTGGTCTTCAGTTGTGAGGTCTTTGCCCATTGTAATCGTATCCTGTATTTTATTTTTATTCCGGCGCAAAGCTGATAAAGAGACGCAACGCACCTGCGAAGCAGTAATTTAGACGCTTTTTGCCCCTTTATCAAGACAAATGTAAGAGTTTTAAGTTTTAAGTGATTAAGTTTTAAGTTTTGGAGAAAGAGAAGAGGTTTTTTGAAGAAGCAGAGGGAAATGAAATACATTGTTTTTTTATGTTATGCGGTTATCTTTAGATATAACTATAAAATGGGGTATGAGGGAATCTATGAGAAAAACAGGTTATGTGTTTTGTTTGGTAATGTTTGCTGTTTGTGCTTTCGCAAAAGAGCCCGAAGATAAGTCGTGGTCCAAAGCTGTGAATGGTATTCGGGCGAAGATTACCATGCGGGAAAGAACTGTGCTGAACGGAAGTCGAATCATTGCAGTATATCTGAATTTGAAAAACATTTCAGGAGGGTTGTATCCGCTCCATATTCATTGGAAACAGTCCGGACTTTCGTTGAAGGTTGTCGATGCGGACGGACATGAATTTCCCAAAGTTACCGCTATGGATTATAGTGGAGCGATGCCATTTGATTTTGATCTTGTTCTTCCGTTAGACGGGTTTCTTTCTTTTAATCTCTCCTTGAGTGGTCTTGGGATACCGAAAGACAAAGCAGCAGTTCTTGACTTGGGAGATGATGACTGTTGGATTATCGATAAAGCTGCTGGAAAGAAGTATTTCCTGAAAGCCACATTAACCATTCCTCGTTCCAAAGATCACGGTCACATAAGATATTGGTACGGAACCATCGACATTCCGAAAGCGGAAATTCCTCTTAAGTAATATTTTTTCGTTGAAAATTAACTTTCTTTGTGTTTTTCTTACTATTTGGATTTTCTTGATTCAGAAATAGGATATTATAGTTTAATATTTCGTTAATTTTTATTGAAAGGGGAAAAAATGAAATTCGTGTTGTCATTGATCGCGGTTATTTTTTTATCTGGACTTTGTACTGGCTGTAATATATTTGCTCCAGAGCCTGAAACATTTGCTGTAGAAAAAACTCCTGCCAGCGTAAAATATGTGATATCGATTAAGAAAGACGGGAGCATTTTTTATCAAAAGGATAAAATTGAAAGTGCCGATTTGCCTGCAACTCTGAAGAAGGAAGGCGTAAAAAAATCAGAAAAGATTCATATAAAAGCAGACCGTGATGTAAAATATAGTGTTGTCGCTCAGGTGATGGATCTGCTTTTAAAAGCTGGTTATTCGAAAGTGTATTTTTCCACAAAGAAAAAATAAAAGTTTCTTGACTTTTTATTGGTTGTTTTTGGGTATCAAATGATAAGAGACTTTTGAAGAAGCAGGAGAATATGAAATACATTGTTTTTTGTTATACGGCTATCTTATAAAGTAATTGTCAAATGTGAATTTATGATAAAACCAGGGGAGGGTTTATGAGTCGAATAGGTTATGTGTTTTGTTTGGTAATGTTTGCTGTTTGTGCTTTTGCAAAAGAGCCCGAAGATAAGTCGTGGTCCAAAGCTGTGAATGGTATTCGGGCGAAGATTACCATGCGGGAGAGAACGGTTATAAATGGAACTCGAATCATTTCAGTGTATCTGAATCTTCAGAATGTATCTGGGGCGTTAAATCCACTTCATGTTCAGTGGAAGAACTCCGGACTTTCGTGGAAGGTTATTGATGAGGATGGAAATGAGTTGCCTAGAGTTCGTTATTTATCCTATAATGGTGCTATCTTACAGGATTATGAAGTTATTCTTCCTATTGACAGTACACTTACTTTTCGTGTTTCCTGCAGTGGTCATGGTATTCCCAAAAACAAAGTAGCATTTCTTGATTTTGGACCCGATAACTGTTGGGCTATTGATAACGCTGATGGGAGAAAGTATTTTTTGAAAGCCACGTTGACTATGCGTTGTTTCTGGAAATGCAATAAGACATATTGGCCTGGAACCATCGATATTCCGAAAGCGGAAATTCCTCTTAAGTAATTTAGGTAAATTATTTTCTATTAAAAATTCCGCATGTAATTGATGAGTTTTTGATAATATTGAAAACACGAGTTATCTGAAATGAGACTTAATATTGAGCTTGGAGGCTGAAATATAATGAAAAAACGCTATTTTTCAGTGCTTTTCTATTGACATTAGTAGCTAAATGCCTTATAATGTTGCCATGATAACACGAATTTTCAAACAAGAAAGGGGATAAAGAATGACAAAGCAGAATAGAAACGTAAAAAGAAATAATTTCACACTGATCGAACTCCTTGTTGTGATCGCTATTATTGCGATACTGGCAGCCATGTTACTTCCGGCTTTGAATAAGGCGAGAGGGAAAGCAAAGTCGGTAAGTTGTCTTAACATTATGAAAGAAATGGGGGCTGCATGCCATCTTTTTGCCAATGATTATGAAGGACGTCTTCCTGCAACGATTTCCAAGGATGATAGCGGTTCTTTGAGTCAGGACTGGAGAAAGTATTTGAACGATCTTGTTTTTCCTCAACCGAAAATAACGGATTACGGTCACAAATTTGATGTTGAACATGATCAAGTCAGACCTTTTTACTGTCCGGCGCTTCCCGGAGATAAATCGGTATCGTACGCACGGGATTTTGCCATGAATTATGTTGCGGGTGGAGCCGATACCGGAGGCGGTCCAGGTAAGCTTGGAAAAAAATCAGCTACTGAAAATCCCTGGTTGCCGACAAGAGATTTTTATCTAGGGGCGCTGCCGGGATATTTTAAAAATACATCTAATATTATTCTTATTCAGGAGTTCAATCGATCATCAGACTGGTGTATGCCCAGATATCCATATGGTATTGACGCAATTAATAAACAGACTGGCGATGTTCTAACTCCATCTGCGGCAGTCAACTTTTTTGCGTTCCGCCATAGTGCCAAATCTAACGTAACTTTTATTGACGGACATGCGGAAGGTGTTGCCTGGAACGAGGGGTTGAATGATCCCAAACGCTTTGACAATTAGTAAAATATTAATTAACGTTTTGTGTAAAATATTTTTATTGAACGTTAAGAGCTTGAGTAAGATCGCCGAAGGCAAAAGGTTTAGTTCACGTTGAGAGAAACTAAAATATCAGAGCAGGTATTGCCGGAATATTATATTTTAATATCTTCAATGTTATCTGGAACGACTCGAACAGATAGAGAAGCAACAATAACATTAACACAAAAAGTCATTAACAATCTCGAAGATAGAAAAGATTTACAAAATAAAGGGATAATGAAGTGAAATACACTGAACTAGGCAGAAGCGGACTTAAGGTTTCACGAATGGCTCTTGGCTGTATGTCAATGAGTGAGTTTTATGGCAAGTTTACCGAAAAAGATGCGATCTGTACTCTGGAAAAAGCGATTGATCACGGGATCACAATGTTTGATACCGCAGATTGTTATGCTCATGGAGCAAATGAGCGGCTTTTGGGAAAGATCATCCGGAAACATGATCGTAATAAATTTGTGATTTGTACTAAGTTTGGAATTGTTCGTGAAGAAGGAAAATATGAACGCCGAATCGATGGATCTCCTGAATATGTGAAAAAATCATGTGAAAAAAGCCTGCTGAACTTGGGGCTTGATGAGATTGATCTCTACTATATACATCGAGTAGACAGTGGTATTCCTATAGAGGAGACTATTGGAGCAATGTCCGAATTGATTAAAGAAGGAAAAATCAGGGCAATTGGTATTTCTGAATGTAATGCAAAAACATTGCGTCGAGCACATGCTGTTCATCCGGTTGCGGCGTTGCAAACAGAGTATTCCATGGCAACCCGCGACCCCGAAACAACAATGTTGCCTTTATGTAAAGAACTGGGGATTTCATTTGTTGCATACAGTCCGATTTCACGTGGTTTGCTGTCTCCAAAAATATCGGAAGGAGTACAATTCCCCGATGATGATCTCCGAGGAAAGCTTCCTCGTTTTAGTCCGCAAAACAACAAAGAAAATCTTAGAGTTTTAAATATTCTTAGGGAAAAATCTCATGCAAAGGGCTGTACTCTACCCCAGTTGGCATTGGCATGGATAATGGCTCAACCATATGACATTATTCCTCTTACCGGCGCCAGGAAAGCAACACATTTATTGGAAAATATTAAATCAGTTGAATTAAATCTCTCCCAAGAAGAGTTACAAGAACTTAATACAGTACTTAAATCTCATCCTTTTAGTGGAGATCGTTATACACCTGAGGGGATGAAAGGAATTGATGAATAGTTATATTCACGTCGTGTGCAAGTTTTTTGATAATATTGCTTGAGTTTAAAGCTCGAAAATAGAGCATGATGCATTCATATATTCTGAATGTTACCTTTTAATTTGGGACTGCCATATCGAAAATTAATAAAAAGGTTATTCATCATGCTTACTGAAGAATATATAACACAACATACTCCATTTCGAGGAAATATGAAGATTAACAAACCTAAGAAATTTGTCCAAAAGTTAAATAACATAAGGAGGCTGATAGAAACAGCGATTGGACAATTAACTGAAAGATTTAATATTGAAAATGTCTGGGCCGGGGATTTATGGTATTTGACTGTAAGAAGAGGAAAATGCTTGCTCATACGGTTAATTGCTATCTCAACAGCAAGGTGGATAACTCTATCCTGCAATTTGAAAACAGATTGTCGTGAAAACTTGCACATGGTGTGAACTATAATCATTAGGAGTAAAATGAAAAGGATTATAACATTTATAGGATTGTTGGTTGCCGGAACGGTATTTTCACAAGTTCCGCCCAACGCGATATGGGTGGATTCTAATGCGACTTCTTCCGGCAACGGTAGTAAATCAAGTCCTTATAGAAGTATAACAAAAGCTTTTAAAAAAGTAAGACCTGGTTCAACTGTTGTGATTCGAAAGGGATTGTATCGTGAGTTGCTGAACCTTCCGGGAGGACAGAAAGATCATCCTGTTACGATTATGGGGATGCCCGGAGAGAGAGTCGTTATCAGTGGGATGAAGAAACTTTCCGGCTGGAAATCTGTTGGCAGAGGTATTTACATGACGACTATAGGCTGGAATCCCGATAAACTTTTCATCAATTTTTCAGAGTTGCCGGAAGCGCGGCTGCCCCGGGAAGGATGGTGGGATATTCATAAGAAAGAAGAAGAGGTCTTCCAGTCCGATAAAATTAAAGCAGTTCCCAAAAAATTGGACGGTGTAAAATGTTATATTTGGGAAAAACGCGGTAATCGGTTCTATACGGTTGATATCACGTCGATTGACCGGAAGAAAGGAATTGCTGAATTTCGGAAGCCCAATAAATGGTTCCGGTTAAGTGAAGGGGACAAAATTTACTTTAAATCCCATCCTTCTCTTATTGCTAAGGCAGGAGATTGGGCTACCAGAAAAGTGAAAGGCAGGTTTGAGTTATATTATAAGCCGGCCAGTTCAGCCGATTTGAGTAAGGTTGAGGCAAGTTGGACAACCCGGAATCTGGTTAATATAGCGGATAAAACAGATATTAAACTTTCCGGTTTGGAAGTTTATGGTGGAATGAACAATGGCATTTACGCTTCAAGGGCAGAAAGGATTGAGGTATCAAACTGTCTTGTTCATGACAATACAAGAGGCGGAATAATCGTCCATACCGGAAAGGACTGTATCATCAGAAACAATCTGGTGGCAAAAAATTATACCGGTGTCAGCGTTGTCAAATCGACTGATAGCCAGGTATATGAAAATGAGATATGTTTCAATTATATGGATGGTCTGCTCGTTACCTGGCAGAGCCGGAACATCTCCGTATCGCGTAATTTCTGCCATGACCATTTGCTCTGGGGGCATCCGGATAATATGCAAATGTATCGCGATCTGAAAAACATCAGGATTGAGGATAACCTGTTTCTTGCCGGCGGACAGTCACTGATGGTGGAAGAAGCCGATGAAATTCATCTGAAGGGCAATGTTTTTGCCGGTTCGTTGGCGAATCAGGTTCTTCTCGGACATAAGAATACTACTAATGTGAAGATTTTGAACAATACTTTTGCTTTTTCCGGATATTTTCCAATTACTTTCACTGCCAGTAATTATGAAGTATTCGATAATGTGATGATGCTTGGACATAGCGGTACGTTTTTCGGCTATACTACGGCCTCCAGTTTATGCGGAGGACGGAATCTTTTCTTTGCAGCGGAAAATTGTGCCGGTGGAATAAACTTCAACAGGTATTATAGGACTTTTCGGGAATTTAAACAGGCCAATCCGAATCAGGAGAAGGGATCGGTATATGCAGATCCGGAATTTATTAATGCCCCCAAGTATATGTACGTAATCGACAAAAAAAGAATTACTCAATGTACTCATTCAAAATTTTTCATGCGCAGTGGCATTGATAGTTATGTTCCGGGCGATAATGTCGAGGTTAATTTTGATGGTATTCAACGCAGGATTGTCAAAACAGGACCTGGCTATATTGAGCTTTCGCCTTCATTGGAAAGATTGCCGATTAAGGGCTGGATGATTGCCAACTGGAAAACAAATCGTGATTTTCGTCTTGATTTAAGATTGAAGTCATCAAGCGCCGGAGCCAAAATCGCCAACGGAAAACCAGCCGGTTCTCAAATTAACATTCAGGCCTACAGGCGTGGAGATTTTAATGGGGACGGCAAGCGTGATATTCCCGTTCTTCCGAATGATGTAGTAATGCCAAAATATTGAAAGGATTAATTATTTTGAAAACGATAGTACTGATATTTTTTGTTCTTACGAGCTTAATTGTTCGTGCCGAAAACTCCGGGCAGCTGACTCATCTGCCTCCAACGAAAAAACCGCGTTTTAAAGTGAAGAATATTTCATGGCCTCAAAAATACGGTCAAGCAGAGATCTGTTTGTGGAAAGATGATAAATATGCTGCTCTCAGCATCACGATTGATGATAACTGTAGACCGGACCATCAATGGTGGCTAGAGCAGGGGAAAAAATTCGGTTTTCCGTTTACCTGGTTTGTCATTACGGGAAATGTTGGAAGAAATAAGACATTTTCCGGAACCTGGGAGGATTTCATCAGACTGAAGGAAGCTGGTCATTCAATCCAGTCTCATTCTGTTACGCATCAGAATAATGATAACAGCCGCAGTGATGAGGCGGTTCGTGATGAATACAAAAATTCGAAAGATGCCATTGAAAGTAATATACCGGGAAATAAATGCCTGACGATCGCTTATCCCTGGGGAAAAGGAAAGACCGCCCTGGCAGAGGAGTATTATATTGCTGGTCGCGGTACGGTCGGTACGCCCAACCAGGTCAACATAATTAATTATATGAATACCTGCGGAGGGCATTTAAACACCCAAATGATAGATGCCGTTCTGGGGAATCCTTTTAAGGAACCAAGATGGCTGTCTAATCCCCGATACAAACGAGGATGGCTCTCATTGCTGCATCATTCCGTTGCTTCGGGAAGTACTCTAAAAGCCAGAAAGAATTCAACAGCTAAGGTTCTCTCATTTTTAGAGTATGCTGCGAAAAACAAGGATAAACTGTGGATCGATACTTTTGTAAATGTTGCAAAATACGGTCAGGAGCGTGATTCAGCTACAATCAAGATACTTGAGGTTACACCGGAAAAAATACGTTTTTCACTTGGTGATAATATGAAAGACAGTCTTTTTGATTTTCCATTAACAGTAAAAGTCGGGTTGGATAACAGTTGGGCCAAGTTGAATGTTGTACAGTCTGGCAAACCGGTTAAAGGCTCTATTATAGACCATAACGGAAAAAAATTCGCTTTGATACAAGCTGTTCCCGATGCTGGTGTTATTGAAATGTTCAAAATCCAATAGCCTTATATATTGAAAACAGTTATGTCAAAATGCAAAGAAAACTTGGTAATGAAAATCATGTCGGTATATATTAGAGGAGACAAAACCTCAAGATGATATCACTAATGAAACAAGCATTACATGGAAAAAGAGTATCCCGGGCGGATGTTGCAAGAGCGGCAGGAGTCGCTCCCTGTACCGTCAGTCTGGTATTAAACAAAACACCTGGCGCCAGGGTCAGTGAAAAAGTCCGGCAGAAGATTCAGGATGCGGCGGAGACGCTTGGTTACAGACCAAGCGCGGCAGCCAGGGCTTTAGTTACTGGAAAGACAAGAACGATTGCGGTCGTGCTTTTCCAGGGGGGAAATCCTTTTGATGAATATACGAACGGCATCTTAGGTCCTTTCTGGAAAAAAGTTAACCATGAGAAATATCGTATGGTTATTGACAGTATTTCCATGGATGGTAATGCCGCTGATTTCTTCATCGACAATACTGCCGACGGAATTGTTCTTATGGCTCCTCCTCGTGAAGTCAACAATTTGTCCATCATGCAGACTGCTAAATTTCCATTGATTTGCATTGGCAATACTCCGGATTGCGGCAATGTGGATTACGTTGACCTGGACAACTACGCCTCGGGCAAAGAGGCCACTCAACACCTTATTGAGAACGGACATCGTAAAATTGCTCATATTGCTGGTGTTCTTGAACACAGTAGTACTGCGGTTGAGCGTTTAAACGGTTATCGTGACGCATTAACAGAAGCGGGGATAAGATATAATCCCGAACTGGTAATTCATGCCCCGTTTGAATACCATTATTCTAAGAATGCTGCCCGAAACCTATTAGGCAGGGGGGTCGATTTTACTGCCGTTTTTACTGCCTGTATTGATGGCGCTTACGCCTTGATCGATGTTGCGACGGAACAGGGCATCAGGGTTCCGGAAGACCTTTCTGTTGTGTCCATAAAAGCTCGAAATTATGGTAGACGTTGTGGTGTCAGCGGAATTTTGAATCCATTAGATGGTATAGGGATATCTGCAGCGGAAATTCTTCTAAGCCGTTTGAATGGACGCAGAAGCATGCCGGAAGTTAAGAAATTGCATGGTGAACTGTTTGTCGGTAGTACTGTGAAAAAGCTCTAACAATGATCTGTCCGATACCTTGTGGAGGAAAGAATCATTTCCCTCCAGTAATTCTTCTGAAAACTTAATCACTCAGAACTTAAAACTTAAAACTTGAATGCTTTCGGGTTGCAATTATTATTACTGGATGATAAGTTCATATAAAGTCATGGTTTAACAACGACCCAACGGGAGAATAACAATGCTTAGTTTTGCCGAAGAAATATATCTACTCGCTCTTGATGACGTTACCGGGAAGGTTACTATTACCTCAAAAGATATTGTGCTGAATTCAGTTCTGGTCGGAGCGGTGCTCTCTGAACTTTGTTTTATGGGGAAACTTGATAATGATAATGAAAATTTTTATCTGATTGATAAGGTTCCTGTCGGCAAACCTATTCTTGATAGTGTGCTGAAAGTTTTTGTTCAAGCTGAATCAGAAAAGAATCCGATTGAGCATTGTCTGCGGGTACTTCTCCCGATGGCGGACGATATTGAGCGTCAGGTGCAGAAATCATTGATCGATATGGGAATTCTTAAAAAAGTTGAAGAGAAGATTTTGTGGATTTTTCCGAGTCGCCGTTATCCGATTATCGATGACACCGAAGTTACCGATGTGGAAAGACGTTTGCGGGATTTGCTGGATTCTAATGAGATTCCTGATCCGCGCGAAGCCGTATTGGTCAGTTTGGTTCATGTTTGCGGACTCTTTCATGAAATCCTTTCTCCGCGTGAATACAATCGTCTCAAGCCGCGTATTGATCAGATTTCAAAGCTTGATATGCTTGGACAGAAGGTTTCAAGCCTGATTATTCAGATCAACGATTTTTCAAACCTTCCTCCTTTTGTCTAAATCAAGCTCAATTTTACCGCCGGTAATCCCGGCGGTCATCCGTACGAAGAATGGCTGTTTCAAACTCCAGTTGCTGACACTCCTTACGGAAGCGAATAGCATAAAATTTATTTTGAAGCATTTTTCTTCTTTTTGTGAGAAGATGATTTTCTTTTTTGCTTTTGAGAGACGGACTTCTTTGAAGAGGCTTTTGTGTTTTTCTTTTTAGATGTGGAGGCTTTTGAGTTCGATTTTTTGCCGGACGATTTCGTTTTTTGAGTTTTGGATCGGAGGATGAAAAATCCGCTGATTCCCCAGAGTAGAGCCAGCGAATAGATGAAGTTTCTACAGCGTATCTGCATAAAAGTGATGATTCCGGGAACCGCCTTGTTCATATCACTTAACCCGGCCTGGCCGATGCCGATCAGTGTAAGAGAGGCGCCGATCAACGGATTGATGGTCCATGCTACCAATTTGACTCCAAATGATACCGCCGTGAGGCCCCAGCCTATCGCGTCTTTCCTTGTGAAAAACGGATATTTACCGGTTTTGAATTTTTCCGTCAGAGCCAGTTCGTAGTCGAAGGTTCCGTTGGAGGGAGGTTTTATGGTATCGTCGCCTGATGCTTCCCAGGCGCTCCTGACCAGGGTGTCATAGTCTGGACTGTCCGTGAAAGCGGCGGATATCGCGTTGCGATAGAACCAGTTGAATTGCTTTTTGATACTTTCTGTGGTTGGTTTGCAGCTGAATATCAGTCCGGTGGTATTGCGGCTGATAAAGTCCTGGTTGTAATAATGATTCATTTCACTGGCCAGTTCTTTTTTTTGCCACGGCAGCAAGGAGTTCAGCAGCAGGTCAAAATGCTTTGTGCCGATTTTTCCCCACATGCCCCAATAGGTTCCAAGCAGCAGAAACAGCAGAAATCCGGTCAGGAAAAAACCGGTCAGCTTTATCGTGAATGTTTTCATGTTAAAATATACGTCCCAGAAGCGCGGCGAGCGCGAATTCGGTACGCATGATCCTTGGTCCCAGGTTGATTGGGGTAAAGCCGGTTTCAACAAATTTACCCACTTCGTAATCTGTAAACCCACCTTCCGGGCCTACTGCCAGCAGGGTCTCACGGTCAATACCGGTCGGGCACCTTATTTCCCCGTTGGGATGGGCCACCAGAGCGAGGCGTCCGGCGGTTATTCCGGGCAGTTCGTCTTCGGCAAACGGACGGAATCGGCGGCGGGTTTCAAGTTCCGGCATGACCGTGTCGCAACCCTGTTCGAGTCCCAGTAAAAACTGTTCACGCAGTGATTCCGGTTTGAGGACCGGACTGTCCCAATAACTTTTATCGACTTTCCAGCATTCGATAACGATAAATTTTTTGACTCCCATGGCGGCGCCGCACTGAAGGAGTTTTTTGAATGTTTTTGGACGCTGCATAGCGCAAATCAGCGTAACCGGCAGGGGAGGGGGCGGAGGTTCGTGGCACGAAACTTCCATGGTAATCCTGCCGGCTGTAATATCGGTAACCGTTGATGTGCCGATGTTTCCATCAATGATTCCTGTCCGGATGGTTCCGCCGGGGGCGGTTTTCAAAATAGACAACGCATGTTCGGCACGGCGTCCATCGATGGCGGCCTGTCCGGGAGAGATAAAATCGTTTTCATTCAGCAGTAATAAATTCATACGACTTAAAGAGAATTGATTTTTGCGATAAATTCTTCGGGTGCTTTTACCGGCCGCTGGCGTTCATAGCTGAAAAATGCCATACCGGTTTTGACTCGGGCGATTTCGCGGCCAGTTGCCTGATCGGTGATTTGAAACAGCAGGTCGAAACCGGAAAGCTGAAGGTCATCGACGGCAGCTTTTATTTCAGTAACCATACCGTAAGTACCCTGTCCTTTATAGACTACTACTGCGTCGGTCATGATTAAAGCGACTCCAGCCACATCCATTTCGGAGTAACCCATGGTATTGAGAAAACGCATCCTGGCTTCGTGGGCCAGGGAAAGTACGGAATCATTGCCGAGATGTCCGCCGTAGTTGATGTCGCCGATTCTCAATGGTATTTCGGTGACAAAGTGAAATTTTTCAGGTAGGGAAAGCTTGATCCTGCCCATAATCCGAATTCCTCCTGCTGTTATTCAAAAATTTAAATTTTCCGCTTCCGCAAGGAGCTTTAGCGACTGAAGTTTGAAGCGGTTCTACGTCGTCCGTCGTACAGACTAGCCGCGATTTAGTCCACTTTTGAGCCAGGCTTCAACAAACTGATCAAGGTCGCCGTCGAGAACCGCCGAGGTATTACCGGTTTCAACCTGGGTGCGCAGATCCTTAACCATCTGGTATGGATGCAGGACGTAACTGCGGATTTGATTTCCCCATCCCATTTCGGTCTTTTCACCGCGGATTTCATCGGCTTGTTCCTGCCGCTTCTTTTCTTCTAGTTCGTATAATTTCGCTTTCAGCATTTTCATAGCGGTCGCGCGGTTTTTATGCTGGGAGCGTTCATTCTGGCAGGCAACAACGGTTCCGGTCGGGATGTGGGTGATGCGGATGGCGCTGTCGGTTGTGTTAACATGCTGTCCACCCGCGCCGCTGGCGCGATAAGTGTCGACTTTTAGATCTTCTTCGTTTATCTCAAAATCAATGTCGTCGTCAATTTCCGGAAATACATCAACGGAGGCGAATGACGTATGGCGTCGCGCGTTACTATCAAATGGAGAGATACGCACCAGGCGATGAATTCCGTTTTCAGCTTTCAGGTAGCCGTAGGCAAAGTCTCCGCTGACCCTGATCGTCACGCTTTTAATACCGGCTTCATCACCGGGCTGCATGTCGATGATTTCTTCACTGTAGCCACGGCGTTCGAACCAGCGGCGGTACATTCTCATCAGCATGGCTGCCCAGTCGCAGGATTCGGTACCGCCGGCACCGGCGTGGATGGAGAAGTAGGCGCCGCTTTTATCGAATTTGCCGGAAAGGAAACTAAGCAGTTCAATTTTTTCCAGATTTTTGCATAAAGTTTTCCAGGCGTCATCGGCTTCCGCCAGCATATCTTCATCGTCTTCTGCCAGTTCGGCGATCGCTTCGAAATCTTCAATTTCGGATGCCATACTCTTGAACGGTTCGATAATATTTTTGACTGAACTTAGTTTGGCAACTGTTTCCTGAGCTTTGTCCTTGTTGTCCCAGAAGTCGGTTGCGGACATAGTTTCCTCGATTTCCTGCTGCTTGGCTTTCAGCTCATCAATTTTCAGAAATTCATTCAAATGTTCAAGCCGCTGATTTGCCTCGCGGCTGTGGTTCCTCAATTCTTCAAGCGTCATTACAGACTCCTGCGGTTATAAGTTTTCCCCTTAATATGGAGCCGTTATAAGTTTTTTCAAGGTCGGAATATTAATCCATGGTCTGTTGTTCCGCGATTATTTTATGACATCGGTATTCATACTGGATAAAGTCGTAATTTTGAACTTATTTTGTTTAAAAATTGTTTAAAAAATAATTTAATAAATCTTATCTTAAATAATTGACTTTGCTGTCTCATACTTTTATAATCTAAATCATAAACTCAAATATTTATCAATGGAAACATGACATGGCGTATAAGAAAAAGACTAGAAACCTGCAGGATTTAGCCGAAAAAGCAGGGGTAACAGCGGCTACGGCTTCGATGGCACTTCGGAATTCGCCGCGTCTTTCTACTGCCGTTAAGGCAAAAATATGCCGTCTTGCAGATGAAGAAGGATTTGTTCCACGTGCCTATACCCGTAAAAGTCCGGTTTCGCGTAAGAAACGTTTTTCTCACTTAGGAACGGTGCATTTCATTGATAACAGTATTGACGAAGCAGATCCGGTTGGAGTTGCGCTGCTGAGTGTACTGGGGCCAATGATGAACCAATATGGTGTTGATTTTCAGGTTGTCAACCAGCAGAAGATTGCAGAGAACCCCGAAATTTTAAATAATATTGAAGCCGTGTTTTTCTATAATGACCCTAAAGTGATGGAGTTGATACCCGAAAATATTCCGGCTGTCCAGGTTTTCGGCTGGAAAAAACAGAGGAAAAACTGCGACCGGATCACTGCAAACGATGCTCAGATTGTTGAAATTGCCGTTGATTATCTTAAACACGCGGAAGTTGAGCGAAGTGCGATATTCTGGCGGGAGGATATGATCAATACGTTTCCTCATCCCCGTATTAAATTGTTTCTTGAGCAGATGAACGCTCTCGGAATCGAAACTACCGAATTCCATTTTGGTAAGTTTGACACTGATTTTACTGAGCGTTTGAAGCAGTATATCGAGTCCGGTTCGGATCGAATCGGTTTTTTCGGATTTAACGCACGCTGTGGTGTGAAGTTATGCTGTGGGCTCGACAGTCTCGGGTTGCTACAGAAGTATTGTCCCAAAAGTGTGATTATTTGTGATAATAACATTATGCTCAAGGATTTCTGGCCCAATCCGGTTATGATCGACCTGGGTCTGCCTTTAATCGCACAACGGGCTCTGGAGATGCTTATTGTGCGTCTGGAGCATCCGGGGATTCCGGAAGCATTTGTACTCCAGTCGCCTTGGCAGCCGGTATAAAATTTAAATTTGTTAGTTCAACGTTCTACAAAATAATTAAGGGAGAAAAGAAAATGAAACGAAACTTTACTTTGATCGAGCTTCTAGTTGTTATTGCTATTATTGCGATTCTGGCGGCAATGTTACTGCCGGCGCTAAGCAAAGCCAGGGACAGGGCACAATGTGCCAGATGTATCAGTAACCTGAAACAAATTGGATTGGGGCAAATGCAGTATGTTAATGATAATGGCGATTATCTGCTTCCTTTGGCTATAAGTGGCAGCTCCGGTAGTTACTCGAGTTTATGGCCGGGACTTTTGGTAGATGGCAAGTACACAGTAGCAAAAGCAATGCAGTGTAATTCCTCAACTACTGATCTCAATTTGAAAGCGTATAATCCTGATTACGGAATTCCTCTGGATATGACCACTTCCGGTACCAAGTATTATGACTCTTCAATCAAAATAAATAAGATAAAATCGTTATCAAAAAAAATCTATTTTGTTGATTCTGTTGAAAACTCCGGTAGCAACTCTCTGACTTATAAGGCGCCGCGTACCGCTAGCAGCGGATACTATCGGGTAAGGTTTCAGGGATACAGTAGCGGTTACGCTCGTCCTGGAATACGGCATGGCAAGACTGTTAACGCTTCTCATCTCGATGGGCATGCGGACAGTTATTTAGTAAAATCTCATCCTGACACGCTTATGAGCTTTCCATTCAATTACTGGTTAATCCGTGATTCTGATCCGGATGCCGGAGCTTTAAGCGCAGCATGTATCAGATGGAATTATTAAGTGATTCTCTTCATACGCGCAAAAAATATTTTTAGAAACACTTTCATGATGGAAGAATAAACAAAGATCTTATGTTCAGGAGAGTATTATGCTTAGGCGTTATTGTTATATTGTGACTTTGCTAGTGGGGATTGTCGTGATGTCGACCAGCGCATCCGGAAAGTCACTTGAAACTGCATTGTGTCTGGTTGCGGAACCGGAGAATAAGACAATGCTTTTTACAGATAATGAACCGGTTGTTTTCAAGCTGAATAAATCGGTTGCCGGAGAGATTCATTACAAGCTTGTCGATCATTACGAGAGGCAGATTGCATCCGGAAAGTGCGAGAATGGCAGAATCAGACTGGCCAAATTACCTCGAGGATATTATCGGTTGACGCTGGAAACAAGTGATAACAAATTTAACGGTTATCGTGGTTTTGGAGTTCTTTCTTCGCGACCCGGGCAGAACGTTTCCGGCTCGCTCCCGTATTGTGTTGACTCCGGATTGTTTCATGATTATCCTTTTTGTTTCAAAGATCGGCTTGAAGGTCCACGAAGATTAGCAGAGATTGCAGAACAAATTGGTGTTGGAACTGTCCGAATTCGTTTTTTCTGGGGAGTTGCCGAGCCTCGTCCCGGAGTCTATGATCCGACTCCCACGAGACGGGTTGCCGAACAATTCCATAAGCGGGGAATGAAACTTTCCGTTGCATTTCACGATGCTCCAGCCTGGACCAAAAGAAATAAAAAAGATAAATTACCCTCCGATCTATTAAGCGTCTATCGAATGGCGAAGACAATGGCGGCAGCTCTTCCTGAAATTACCATTTGGGAAATTTGGAATGAGCAGGATTCTTTACCTGGATGGGAATATGCCGCGGTAGAGAAAGCTGCATATTGGGGCGTAAAGGACGGCAATCCTTTAGCGAAAGTTACTCCGGGATCATGTATTCTTTTTTCATTGCCTAATGAAGTACAGCAGCAATTTATGAATGGAGTCGGAGAATACTGTGATTTTTTTAACTATCATAATTATGCTCCGTTTAAAAAATATCCTGCCAGAGCCGCAGAGGTACGTCAATTGCTGAAGCGGTATGGAGTGGGGCATTTGTCGACAATCGTTACAGAGATGGGAACTTACGCAGATGGAAAGAAAGGCAAAGCGAAATCACTGTTTACCGGGAAGCCATGTCCCGATTACAAACAGCAGATGGTGCTGGCAGAATTTATTCCCAAATCGCAGATTCTCGAACAGCGTGAAGGAGTAAGCCAATCCTTTTCCTTTAATTTGCGGATACACCAGGAAGGAGAAAAACAATGGGGGATAACGAATGGCGACGTTACGGCACGCCCGGGAGCCGTAGCTTTGGCTACTCTCATCAATGAGCTGGGAGGGAAAAAATACCTCGGAGAATTAACGTTAAGTCCTTCAACACGAGCATTTCTGTATGAAGATGGGAAAGGAAAGCAGACACTCGCAATCTGGAAAATTTCCGATCTTGATCATATTGGAGATCATGGGGTCTTGCCGGACAGCAGCCAGAGATTTAACTCTGAATCGGTGATGATGCTGAAATCTGACGGTCGTCTAAAAGTGGGTGGTGGTGGTCCTACGATTCGAATAGGGCCTCAGAATCTAAAGAAAATTCAAGTTGTTGATGTTCTTGGTATGCCGGTAAAGGCCACACTAAAAAATGGGACATTGCAATTCCCGGTTAATAACTGTGTAAGTTATATCCATGGATTGTCAAGGTTGAAAGCGAAGAACACGGTACCTTCTGCTCTCCCTGATAAACATTTTTCACGTAATTGGGATAAGAGAACAATTTTGCAGATTTTTGCGGGAAAAGAACCTGGAAAGGCTGAAATAACTTTTTGGAATCTGTCTGATAAGGAGAAACGCGGTAAGCTTAAATCTCCGGTTGTTCTTGAAGGAATTCCTTCTCTTATAGTTCTTCCTCCAATGAGCAAGAAGACTTATCAGATTACTGCCAGGCGTCCGGAAAAGTTTACACAATATGTGAAGATGTTTGGAATATTTAATGGGAAAAAAACAAGTCCGCTGGTTTTTCCTTATGCAAAAATCTTCAGGGTTTTTAAAGAGGTTGCTGTTCCCGGCATTGATTTGACTAATCCAAAATATTGGACAAGAAACTGTTCTGGCAAGATTGAATTGACTTATGATAAGTTAGAGAAAGCCCTGCTGGTTTCCTCCAGCTACAAACCGGGTCAGGCTCACTGGTGTTTTCCGGGAGTTCATTTTAACAAGACCCCTATTGATTTGACAGGAGTTTATGGCTTCCGGTTTGATATGAAAACGGATACCATTCGAAAACCGTATCCGCGTAACTATCTTTACTGGATCAACGGGAAACGTAGTCCTTTATTGCCGTCTCCTGATCGCTGGGTAACGTGTGATGCCATATTTATGGAATCGCCAGATAAGATCAAGTATATTGAGATTGGCGTAAGTGCAATTCATAATACAATGACTTATCGGTTGAAAAACTTCCGTTTACTGAAATAGCATGTCCAATGAATAGCAGAATCCCCGCTTCAAACTCTGTACTGTATATCCCAGGAAGCGGGGCTATTCATTTTATTTCGTGGAAAATTTATAGATGATCGTATGGTCGTAAGTTTCTCCGGGCTTGAGAACTGCTGACGGGAATTGCGGCTGATTGGGGGAATCCGGATAATGCTGCGGTTCGAAGCAGAAGCCACTGCGTTTGGGATAAAGCTTGCCGCCTTTCCCATATAAGTCTTCTTCATCACTGAGGAAATTTCCAGCATAGAATTGAGTTCCGGGCTGGGTTGTGAATACTTCCAGTATTCGACCTGAATTGGGCTCAATGACTTCGGCTGTCAGAGCAAGTTCTCCTTCTTTGTCTTTACGCACTACATAGTTGTGGTCGTAGCCACCGCCAAGGGTAAGCTGATCGAAATCCATATTAATGTCACGACCGATTGCTTTAAATTCATTGAAATCCATCGGAGTGCCTGCGACCGGCTGGATTTCTCCGGTTGGAACCAGTTCCGCGTTAACCGGAGTGAAGCTGTCAGAATGAATTTTTACCTCATGGTCGGTGATCGTACCGGAACCTTCTCCCGCCAGGTTGAAGTAGGAGTGATTGGTCAGATTTACTATTGTATCCTGGTCGGTGGTTGCTGTAAAATGAATTTTCAGCGCGTTGTCATTGGTTAGCGTATACACTGTTTTTACTGAAAGATATCCAGGATAGCCTTCTTCGCCATCTTTACTCAGGTATGACAGTTCGAGTTTCGGGCCGTTGTCGGTATCGTAAGCTTCAGCGTCCCAGATGACCTTGTCAAATCCGACATTTCCACCATGGAGGTGGGTGTTGCGATCCGGCATTTCATTGGCAACCAGGGAGTATTCCGTTCCGTTCAGGGTGAATTTCCCTCCGGCGATCCGGTTGCCGTAGCGTCCGATCAAAGCACCGAAATATGGACTTGATTTTTTATACTCATCAAGGGAATCAAAGCCGAGAACCACATCTGCCATGTTGCCGTCGCGATCTGGCATAATCAGTTTTTTAACGATTCCGCCATAGTTCGTGATTTCAGCAATGGCGCCATTGGCATTAGTAAGAACGAATAATTCGACCGGTTCATCATTGCTGGTTCCGAAAGGTTTGCTTTCAACAGACATGACTAAATTCTACTCCTGATTTTTATATATAATTCTTTAATATATTATTGATACAGAACTCTTAATATATCCTTCCAATACAGGAAAGGCAACAGGAATGCCGTTGAAAGATAAGATATTATTATATGGCAATTGTGTTGTCTGCGGGACTTGAATTTTATGGATGGAACGGCTAGACTTAACATAGTCAATATTAAGCCCGTAAAGAAAATATGCAAGGATACCAGGCAATATGATTATTGTTTTCAAGCCGAATGCCACTGATGAGAATATCGAGTCGGTCTGTGGCATGATCGAAAAACTCGGATACGAACCCCGGTTGATCAAAGGGGTTGAACACACTGTGATTGGAGCAGTAGGCGATGAAAAAATGCACAAATCGCTGGAAGTGTTTAAAACGTTTCCATTTGTTGAAAACGTATTGCCGATTCAGAAACGCTACAAGCTGGCCAGTCGTGAGTTTCGTTTGGAAGATAGCGAAATTTCAATTGATGGACATCCGCTTGGCAGCGGCAGTTTTCAGATGATTGCCGGTCCCTGTGCCGTGGAAAGTCTGGAACAGATGCGGACCGCTGCCGCTCACTTGAAAGCGGTCGGGATAAAAATAATTCGCGGCGGCGCCTATAAACCGCGTACTTCCCCATATGATTTCCAGGGGCTGGGAGAAGCTGGACTTGACATTCTCGCCCAGATAAAAGAAGAGTTTGAAATGCCGGTTGTTACCGAAGTCGTCGGGGTTACCCAAATTGATAAGGTTTCCAAGGTAGCTGACTGCCTCCAGATTGGAGCCCGTAACAGCCAGAACTATCATCTGCTCGAAGCTGTTGCTGAAGCAGGAAAACCGGTTCTGCTCAAACGTGGGATGGCATCGACAATTGAAGAATGGTTATCTGCCGCGGAGTATTTGCTGGTGCATAACTGTCCGAATGTTATTTTGTGCGAACGCGGCATTAAGACGTTTGAGCCGGCTACCCGTAATACGCTTGATCTTGCGGCGGTGGCGATAGCCAAACGTGAGACTCATCTGCCGGTGATTGTCGATCCCAGTCATGCTGCCGGACGTATTGACCTGATTTTGCCGCTGAGTCGTGCAGCGATAGCGGCCGGAGCTGATGGCTTGATTGTCGAGGCTCATCCGGAACCGATTAACGCGTCCAGTGATGCCGGACAGCAGATTCCTTCGGATAAGTTCGGGGAGTATTTCGAACAGTTGAAACCAGTACTTTCAGCAATGGGGCTAAAAGTCAATAGATAGTTGTTTATAATATTAAGTCAGGGGTGTTGTAATGAAGAAGTTGTATATGCCCGATGATTCATCGACTGGCTGGGAACACATTTCCAGAAAGACGGTGTTTACCACGCCTATTTTCAACATTGGAATGGAAAAGGCCCGGTGTGTTCGTTCCGGGGTTGAACAGAATTTCTACTACATGGAGTGTTTTAACTGGGTCATTGTTGTGGCGATAACACCTGAAGATGATATCTTGATGGTCAGGCAATACCGTCCGGGAACACGTCGGATGGAATACGAATTACCTGCGGGCGGAATCGAGATTTCCGAGAATGACGATCCGATTGGAGCTGGAGCTCGTGAACTATTGGAGGAAACCGGTTATCGGGGAATCAACGGCAGGATTATCGGGCAGGTATGCCCTAATCCGGGTCTACAGGGGAATAGCTGCTATTTTATACTGTTTGATGATTGTGTAAAAATTCAGGAACAGAATCTGGAGGATACCGAAGCCCTGGTCCCGTTTAAGGTGCCGGTTTCTGAAATTGACCGGTTAGTCAACGAGAGAGTGATTAACCATGCTCTGATGCTTAACGCGTTGTACTTCTTTGAGATGTCGCGTAAAAATAAGTAATGTCGGTTCGGACAGATTTGCAAAATTTCGCACTTTGAGTATTTTCTTTGAAATGTACGAAAACAGGTGTAAATTAATTAGTTAATATAGTTAATCAAAATTTTTTCATCAGGATCGCAAAAAAAATGAAAAGTGCATGGGAATTGGCTCTGGAACGAACCGGGGGAAAACTTAACGAGCTGAACGAAGAACAGAAACAACAGCTTGCCGATATCGACAGTTTGTATAAATCCAAGCTTGTTGCTGCTGAGATGGCGGCTCAGGACCGTGTTGCAAAAGCGGTTGGAAATCTTGAGGAACTGAAGCAGATCAAGGATGACCTTGAAGTGGAAAAGGCATCCATTGAATCGAAGATGGAACGGGAAAAGGACAAAATTAGAAATGGCGGTTGATAATCAATGAAAATTCAGCAACTCAATATTTCGCTTAATCAGCAGAATTATCTGGAAACAATTTACGACCTTTGCGAAAATCATGGTCATGCCCACACAAAGATGATTGCGGAAAAACTGGGCATTAAAATGGCTTCTGTAACTGAAGCGTTGCGCAGCCTTTCTCAAAAAGGCCTGGTTAATTATGAAGTCCGTAAAACCATTACTTTGACTGAATTGGGTCTGAATGTTGCTACTGAACTCGAACGTCGGCATAAAATTATTGCCGATTTTCTCCATAATATTCTTGGATGCCCTGTTGAACGTGCGGATGAGGCTGCCTGCCGGATTGAGCATGTGATTGATGAGAAGTTGAAAGATCGTTTTGCTGAATTTGCGCAGTTTATCAAGAACGAATCAGATAATGGCGATGACTTGATTGGCCGTTTCCAAAAAAGCTATCAAGACCTTCTTGAACAGAACAATGACACCAAATAACAGTCAGTTTAAAGGTATTTATTTTGACAATGCCGCTTCTGCTCCGGTGTTGCCGGAAGTCATTGAATATTTTAATTCCGTTTGTCTGACTAGTTTTGCCAATCAGGAAGCCCTTAACGGCGCGGCCTATGCTTTACGAAAAAATCTTGAGGAAGCCGAAAAAGAACTGATCCGTCTTTTATGCGGGAATTGTCGTGATGATGTAAAAGTGATCTGGACCGATTCCGGTACCTCCGCAATTAACGCTGCTTTGATGCATCCGTTTTTCAGCGGGGTTGAAATTATTACCACCGAAGCAGAACATCCTGCCACGTCTGCCGCTTTAAAGCGTGCCTCTGATCATATTCGTACAGTGAAATTAAAAGACGGTCTTATTGATCTTGAGCACTTGGCTGAAATTCTCAATGAATCGGTAAAACTTGTGGCAATTCATCATGTACAAAGTGAAACCGGGGCGGTTCAGGATCTGTCGGCGGTCGGTAAAATAATCAAGGAGAAAGCCCCGGGTGCCATATTTATGGTCGATACCGTTCAGTCCGCCGGAAAATTGAGTTTGCCGTGGAACGATTCCGGGATCGATTTCGCATTTGCTTCCGGCCATAAAGTCGGGGCTCCCGGTGGTGGTGCGGCTATTTATCGCGACCAGGTATTCAACCGCGAAAAACTTTCTGTTGTTTATCAGGCGCTGCGAAAAGAGGATCATCTCTTATCAAGACCTACACCGATGCTTGCATTGACATTGACTGAGGCTATTAGGTTAAGATGTTCCTGTATGAAGGAGAATCTTGAGAAAGTAATAACTTTGAATAATTATCTGCGAAACTGGCTCGAATCTGAATTTGACGGCAAGGTGAAAATTACGTTTTCGTCCGATAATGCCAGTCCTTATATCCTGCATTTTCTGTTGCCTGGTTATCAGGGCGCTGTACTGGTACGTATGTTGTCCGGAGCTGGGATTTATGTGGCCTCCGGCAGTGCGTGTGCTGCAGAAACCGGAACCCCGAGTCGCGCGTTATTGGCGACTGGGGTCCCGAAGCAAGATGTCTATGCCGGAATGCGTGTAAGTTTTATGCCATCAAACACTATTGATGAAATTGACACCTTCTGCAATGATTTAAAAAACTGCCTGAAAAACTATTGATTTAAAGTTACCGTATGGCGTTTGTTCGGCAGCGTGTCGGAATGGAATTCAGTCTGTCCGTCAACAAGAACCGTATAACCTTCCGGCGAGTTGCCGAAATGTGGCTTGCCGTCGGGACGGTCCCAGCGGATTTCGACATTATGTCCGCGAAAATGAACTTTCCAATCCAGATAGTTTATTTTGGGATTCAGGGCTGCCGGTAAGACTGAAAATCCATTTATGTTCGGGGTGAAACCGATAATGTGTTTGACAAGCATATCCAAGCCTCCAGAGATACCTGTTGAGAATAACGTTACTTTGTCGACCAGTTTGTCAGGTTTCTGATAGGCGGACGCGCGGGCGCCTTCTTTTCGCATGAATAATGTAAAAGTCTTACGGGTAATCCAGGCAGACGAGCTCTTGCTATAATTTGACAATCCCATTTCAACCAGCCAGTTGTTGCGGCCGCATACATCCCCTGACCAATGGGTACGACGACCAGGCATATCTATTGCAATTGTGGGAATGGCATATTTCGTATTGAATTCCCGGGGGTTTTTCAAGTGTGCCAGAAGTTTCCGGCCCTGATCTTTCGAAGGAATCTTTGCCAGCATCGGGGTAAAACCGCTGGCTGGTTTGCAATATAGCTTTGCATGATCATCTTTAAAAATATCATAGTAAAATCCGGTTTTTTCATCCCACATGAGACGATTGATATCACCGGCAAGCTTATCTGCTTTCTTCTGCCATGACTGGCTCTCTTCTGTTTTGTCCAGTAATGTTGCCATTTGTGCCAGTAGTTGATATTCCCTTACCAGGTAACTGTTTAGGTCAACCGGGAGGATTGGACGTTTAAATTTTTTTAAATTTTTATTGAATCCGCCCCAGGCATAGCGTATGGAATTGTCCCAGCCAACCAGGTAGCTGTCTTTCTGTACTACCATGTTCCCATCCATTTTTTCCTTGTAACGCTGTTGATTCTTTTTTACTGCCGAATATAACTTACGTAGGAAGTCCATATCGCCGGTCCGCAGATACAGTTCCCAGCCGGCCATGGTGGTCAGCCCGAAATTAATCTGGCCTTTATTGCTGAAGTGAAGAATCATTTCCTTCAGCATTTTTAGTTGTTCCGGTGAGTTATACCACCGCGCTCCGGTAACAATATGTGCGGTATCTTCATCCCACCAGTACGGCAGCCAGGTATTGTATTTCGAAGGACAGATGTAGTGCATTGATCCATCCGATTTAAGAATTGTATTGGCTTTGAATACGTAAAAGTTCCAGTAATAGAACTGCATGAGACGTCGGTCACTGGATTCAAGTAGCGGTACATCCTGCGTAAAAAAATCATTCCACTCTTTGCTGCTCGCAGAAAATACCGCCTTCGGATCTTTTATCGCTGCAGCGACTGCATCACGAGTTGTCTGCGGAGACTTTGATATGCTGGTGACAATTGTAATGTCAAGGGTATTATTTTTTCCAGTCAGCGGTGTAGTTACAGTCGCACGGGTTTCTGTATGAATCAAGGTTTTTGAGGCGTATCCGGCTGCGTATGGTTTTACCTTGTAATCTCCAAAGGTAATTTTCGTGTTCGGGATGTTGATGCCGAACCACTGGGTGTAGCCTTTGTGTACGTCCGTCTTGATATCAAACCGGATCAGGCCATTATCCGTTTTTCCGACAGCCTGTCCCATACTTTTCAACGTTAGTGCCAGTGTACCTTTTCTGTCTTTCAAGCCAGTCAGAAACATTCGGCAGACGACTAAATCATTATGCAGGGTCATTTCCTGTTTCAGCCGAAGATTGTTCCATTTGAACTCTTCTCCGGTTTTGTCCGGCTCCCAGTAGCGACTATTTGGCACCAGGGACAGATCGATTTTTTTCCCATCCAGCTGTAATGTCAGTACGGCACTTTTTTCGATTACCTGTCGAGTAAAACTTTTCCGTAATTTTGGTGTTTTATACCAGGCTCCGAAGCCCGGTCCCTGAGCATCCAAAAGACGACAGTTCAAATTTTTATCTACTGAAAAATTAAAGTCTCCGCGTTTCAGCAGGGTACATACGTCATTTGCCGAACAGCAAAAGCCGATTGTCATACATAATAGCATTACAATTATTTTCATATTTCTAGTTCCTTTTGGAGATCCTCTGATTATTTTTCGGTGAAATAGGGAGTCAACTGAACGAAATTCAGCAATAATTCTTCCTTGTTGGCAGCCTTTGCATTGTCAAAGCGGATAACAGTTGTTGGTGCTTTAGCTCGGAAAACCACTTTCCAGATGTTAAGACGAGGCTGCTTTTTATTTTTGGTTGACCGTTTATCAAGCAGACAGGTGGTTTTAACAATTTCAGCATTGGAGATTTTTACATTAATGCCGTACTTACGGATAACAATCTGGTTATGGCGGATCTCATTCATATCCGCAGTGACGAAACTAAGAGCATAGAGTCTGTCCGGAGTTAGGCCGGTTGCCGATTGCTGTAGAACTGCTGTTTGATTATTTTTTTTGCTTAGCAGTGCATATGTATCATTTGAATTACCCCAGCGTTTCTGAATTTTCGTATAAAGTCCGGAATATTTTTCTGCTGTTACTGTTCCTCTTGTTTTCCAATAACGAAGTTTTGCGGTAAAATCCCCATTTTTCAGTAATCCCGGATTGTATTTGAATCCGAACTTCCTGGACAGCATTCCCTTTTTCCCTTCAATTGC
Organism: Victivallales bacterium; assembly: GCA_963677165.2. Lineage (GTDB taxonomy): Bacteria > Verrucomicrobiota > Lentisphaeria > Victivallales > SZUA-371 > JAFGXT01. The sequence continues at coordinate 178,083 of CAXXSX010000001.1, forward strand.
ATAATGTCTCAGTAGTGCATAGGCCCAGCGGTAAATTTCTTCATCGGCGTAATTCAATCCCCAGAAACCAACGCCTTTGAGCTGTCTGAATTCCGGATGATTCGCCAGCATGTTCATTTCCAGGTCAAGTGCACATTTGAAATCAACCTCTGGCCGGGTATTCAGCGAATAGGAACCGGGTCGACTGAAAATTCCTAGAACCATATCTGTTGCTGTTTCCGTTTCCGGGCATAGCTGCCGGAATTTTTTCATCGTTCCAGCCAATATGTCCTGCAAATAGGTGCGTTCCTTTGCCAGTGTATCATGAACATTGCAGTATGATTCGCATAGCAGGCGACCGCGACCGCGTGAAACATTGATGGCAGAAGCCATGAAATCGGTATGAAGAATCGTTGTTGGTTTTCCTACTACCCAGGTATAGAGTAGGCGATCCTGTGGAATTTTTAAGCTGCGAATTGCCCGTGAATAATTTCCCATGGCTCGCGGCGAAGTAAAAAAACATTCGTCTGCTGCAATTCCGTTGACCTTGTCGGCAAAGCGATTATAAAATGTTTCCAGTCTCTCTCTAAGAATTTCTGCGGTGCACGGGGCTTTGAAAATATTGCGGTTGGCAACGATAATTCCACCGAACTTATTATATAGGGGGGAAATTTTTGCACCCAGAGCCTGGTTGGTCACATTGGAGTTTGGTAAGGCATAACGGTTCGCAAAGTCATTTCCCTGGTAAAAAGTCTGATAGGTTAGAATTTCAGGTACTGAGACAACAGTTAATTTACCGGCTGGGTTGTTTTCCCGGTAGATGGTGTGACGTCCCGCTTTCACTTGTTGAAATTGTTCGGGTAACTGTGGCAGGGTAATATTGTCTAACTTAATTGTTCCAGAATTGTTGCTAATATGAATCCAGCCGTCACAAGGTGCGTAGAAAATGTGTTCTGTTTCGGACGAATCGGTGATGGAAAGTAGTTCCGTTACCAGATTATTTTGTTTTTTCCACTGATCAGTTTTTATTTCCGGCGGTTCGATCAATGTTATTCCAAAGTTTTCTTCCGCCACTTTTTTGCCGGAATGCTTTTCAATCAGAACTGTTTTTAACTTATGATTTCCGGCCGGGACATTATGAAGCTCAATGGTAAAAGTTCCGTTTTTAGGAATATCACAGTCTTTTTCCGGCTGGTTGTCTACCTGATAACGACACTTATAGGATTCTCCTGGCGGCGGAAATTTTCCAGTGACAAATGTCATTAAAGGTTTATCCGTCGGAATAAAATTCAATCGTGGCTGCCATGGAATAATCAATCGTGTAGGAGTTGCTATCGGATTTTTAGAGAGCGCTTTGGCCTTATCGCTTAGCGGTTCCAGTTTCAGGTCTGTTACCCATAATTGTCCTCGTGCATCGGCAGTAACTACACCCACTCCATACGCCGGATGGAGTGAAGGCATTATTTTAATAACTTTTTCCAGCTTGATCCATCTTCCGGTATTTTCCGGTATTTTAGTAATGCCAACCTGTGCTTTCCAACCCGAATTATGAACGACAAACATAAAAACTCTAGGTTTGAAATTTCGAGTTTTGAACATACCGCTGAGTTTATATTTTTCTCCCGCTACCAGTTCGAAACCACCTTGACGAATATTTGCGCTTCCTGTCAGCATTACAGCTCCTTTGCCTCCAGGGCCACCACTTCGGTTATATTGCGTAGTGGTGGATGTCTGAGTGTACCAGAACGGCGGAAAGTTTGACTGTTCGGAATCGAGCAAACCATTCATGATCAGATTGTCGGCATGGCATGTAATAACGGAAGTAATCAGCCATAATGCGACTAACTTTAAAAGCAAACGGCTGATGCCGTCGGCAGGGTTTATAAATGAGTTAATGATTTGTTTGCAATCAGACATTGGAATGTAAAGCTCCTGGTAATTGATTGTTGTGGGATGCATCGCTGATATATTTCAAGGGGTGATGATTGTACATTACCCCTTGTTGTGTAATAAATTAATATTGAGTATAACCGTAATCTTTTGTAACCGTATACAATACGTTGCAGGGGCCTTCATAAAGATCTTTAGCGGACTGATTTTCCACGTGTCCGTCGGCCATGGCAACATTCGCCCGATTATTATGAATCAAATGAATTCCGATGTTGTATGTAGAGGCATATGGTTCATAAAATTTGATGCTCCAGAATGGATTACCGGCATGGGTACCGGTTCTTGCTACTGAATCACAGTGAATAATCAAGCTTGATGCTCTTTTCATTTTGTTCAGCAAAAAAATCGCATTATTGCTGCTACCGCCTCCGACTTTATAGCAGTTTCCAAAATTCTTATCGATAAGGTCTTTCCGGGTTGAGTCACTGACTTCCCAGCCGATGTTAAACATGCCATAAGTTCCCCAATAAACAAAACTGGACTCTGCAGGATCTGGTTTAGTGGATGGACAGGTCAGCACCTTCTTTGGTAAATGCTCGGCTACATTTTTATTGGTAAACATCTGGGACCATTGATATTGGCTGGTGTTCCATGGTTTCCAGTAACAAAAAAACATATCCTGATTGTCATTGGCGTATGAAAGCTGGGATGTCATCAGCTGCTTAAGATTACTGGTGCAGGCAATCGCTTTGGCGCGATCCCGCGCATTGACCAGGGCCGGCAATAGTATTCCTGCCAGGATTGCGATGATTGCTATAACGACGAGAAGTTCTATAAGTGTGAATTTGCTTTGATGTGTTGAGAAACTTTTCATAATATTTCCCTTGTTTTGAATTGGAGAAAAAGTGTCGACATGGTGATATCGTTTTTTCATTTTTAGCCTCTTTTTATATTAAAACTTGAGTATCTAATTCTACGAGTTTATGAATACTTTCCCTGTTGGGTTCAGATGTGACTGTTTTAAATGTGTTCCAAACTTCAATTGCCAGCTGATCATAAGGATACGATAAATATGTTATTCCGGGCTGGACGGTTTCATATTTTGTTTTGTAGGCGAAAATACGCAGTGAAGATGATTTTTGTTTTAAAACGTTACGAATGAGTTCCGGAGCATTGTGCCAGCAGATTACCGCTTCCGGCGGTTCCGGCAATGCGCTTAAAGCGGCCGCGTGTTTTATAATGATGTCATGACGCTGAGCCGGGGTTTTATAAGACTCCATCAGCAGGTATTCCGAACGAAATATGTTGTAGCCTTGCAGCAGTTTAGTCCATTCGTTCCGGATATACTCGCCATAACTTTTTAAATGTACTGGAAAGTCCAGAGCTATTCGGCGATATCCGCGTTCATATAAATAATCCGCAACCTTGCGGAAAGCACCGAAAGTATCGAAATCCACCCAGTTGGCTCCATAGTCATCAGGAACCCTGTTGGCTGCCAGAAACGGCACCCCGGACATTTTAAGTCCTGATGCGAAGTTCCGATTGAAACTACTGTAGACGAACATGCAGCCATCTACATAAAATGATTTCCAGAAGTTCATATCGGTGAATCGGGTGGCATCGGGAAGATTGCTGAACAAAGGACTGTAGCCATCGTTATTGATGATTCTTTTTAAGCGCTCCAGCAATGGGTCCGTTTTCAGGTCGACGCCTTCCATGTCACAGAAGATGCCGGCGATCCCGGTCTTGGGCCGGACATTCGCTGTGCGGTTGATCATGCATCCCCGGGTACTGTCTGACACAATTAAACCCCGGGTGAATAGTGGTTTTAACGCCTTGTGCATCGTTCGGCTGGATACTCCGAAATCTGCCGATAACCTTCGTAAGGTAGGCAACCGGTCATCATATTTTTTTGATTGAATATTTTTTTCAACTATTCGTGTTAGTTCTTCGTGTTTCATTTATATTTCTATCCATCTTTAAAAAAGAAAAGTAAATCAAGTGTAAATCAATACTGTAATTATATCTGATTCTTTGTTATTTGTCAATAGGCAGAGAAATATTTTTATGAGAAAAAAGTAAATCAAGTGTAAATCAATGTGGTAAGTGTTTTATAGATAGTGGTATAGCAATTTTATTGTTTTCTGGGTGGCTTCAGCTGTTATCTTGCCTGATACCGGAAATTTCTTGGAGACATACCCGCAAATTGCTTGAAACGTCGTGAAAAATGGAATTGGTCATTGAATTCAAGCTCCATGGCGATTTCAGCTATGGAATGCGTAGTCTCCAGCAGTAGCCGGCAGGCTCTCGACATTATATCTTCGGTACGGAAACGACCCGGGGATATTCCTGCAAGCGTGGTGAATTTACTGCGGAACAATGAATATGACATATTCATGGAACGGGCGATTTCCGGCAGAGAAGGCCGGGTCAGCGTTCCCTGCCGCAGTTGTATGCAAACGGATTCGAGCCATGCGGCGTCCTCTCTCATCACCGGCTGGGTTTGCTGCTGTCTTATTGCGTCCGACAGTATTGTCTGCAGGTTGCAGAGTCGGTTCAGGGGAGACTGTTCTTTTTCTTTGTCATTCGGTTCAACAATAGCACGGAAACAATTCAGCCAGTATTTTACCGGCTCTAATTTCAATATCATGGTCTGTTTGCCGGGCAAGCCTTGATCGTTCCAGCAGTCGAATATCGGACCGGAAAACCAGATAAAGAACTCACTCCAGCGACTTCCCGGACAAGGGCCGTAGCTCTGATCGATTCCGGGGCGAGCCCAGACAAGCGATCCTTTCTTCAGTATGGTTTTTACTCCGGTACTGTCAAAATAGTCCGCTTCTCCTTCCAGCGTATATACCAGTAAATAATGAGGTGTCGGGCGCAGGTAGTCCGGGGGAGGAGCATGACCATAGGTCGCCTGACTGTTCCACTTGGTTCCCGCGTAGATAATCTCTCCCAATGGTGTGACAACAGGATGAGGAGCTTGGATCGTGATTGGGTCGGATGTGCTGAAATATAGATTTTTGTCAATCATTTATGGTTCCTGTAATATTTTATCATAATATACATATTTATTGTCATTTCATCAATTCAATGTCAAGAAATAATCATTTAAAATATTCATGTTATGTTTCAATTCGTAATATAAACATCGGGGAGTTAAAAATGTCAGTAAAATGTAATCCGGTAATTAATCGGGCGGATCAGGTTGAATTTAAATTGGGTGGAGATGTCGGGCAGCGTTTGCGTAATGTTATTGAGCAATGGATATTACCGGCTCCATGCAGTAACCCCGGAATGCTTGAAATGTTTCGGCAGCGCGATATCTTGCCATACCATAATATGATTCCGTGGGCAGGAGAATTTGCCGGAAAATATTTAACGCACTCCGTTCAAATTTTGCGCCTGACCAACGATGAACATCAGAGACAACACCTGAGAACATTCGTTGCCGACCTGATTGAGTGTCAGGCGGACGACGGCTATCTGGGGTGCTGGCCGCGTCAATATCGGTTGAAAAATCAGGCTCCGAATTCCAGATCGGGTTCTCTAAACTGGGATACCTGGGGTCATTATCATGTCATGCTCGGATTATTGTTATGGCATGAGCTGGAAGGTGATGAGGCGGCGTTGGATGCTGCTTCCAGGATCGGCGACTTGATTTGCGACCGGTATCAGGGAGAACGTTCTCCACGCCTGGTGGATACCGGATGCACAGAAATGAATCTTGCTCCGGCACATGCTTTATGCCTTTTATATCGTGAGACCGAGGTTAGGCGGTATTTGGATATGGCGGAACAGATTGTTAGCGAATTTGGCGCGAAGGATGTCGAAGGAAAGCCATTAGCCGGGAATTACCTGAACGCTCCGCTGGAGGGACTGGAGTTTTATGAAACTCCCAAACCCCGTTGGGAGAGCCTGCATCCGATTATGAGCCTGGCTGAATTATATCATCTTACCGGTAAGGACGAATACCGAAAGGCATTTGTGGCTTTATGGCACAGTATTCAGCGTGGGGATCGCCACAACAACGGTGGGTTTTCGTCAGGAGAACAGGCCAAAGGTAATCCTTATGATCAGGGGGCGATTGAAACATGCTGTACTGTGGCGTGGATGGCTATGTCGGTGGAAATGCTGCGCCTGACCGGAGATTCTGTTGCCGCCGACGAACTGGAAATGTCGCTTCTGAACAGCGGACTTGGGCTGATTTCTGAGAACGGACGCTGGGTTACATATAATACGCCGATGGATGGAATCCGTGAAGCTTCTGCTCATACGATTGTCTTTCAGTCCCGTTCCGGAACGCCGGAGCTTAACTGCTGTTCCGTTAACGGGCCCAGGGTATTGGGGCTACTTGCCGAGTGGACCTTAATGCAGGATGACGCCGGATTGATACTGAACTATTACGGACAGGGAACGATGTCAGCGGTACTTCCTTCCGGCAACAAAGTTAAGCTTATTCAGAAAACGGACTATCCGTATGATAATAAGATTGTAATCCGGTTGGAAACAGAATTTCCCGAAGAGTTTTCTCTTTCGCTTCGGATTCCATCATGGAGTCTGAAAAATCGGCTTAAGGTCGCAGGCGAGGAAATAGATGTTCCTGATACAGGCTGTTATCAGGTATTAAAACGTGAGTGGTCCGGTTCAACTCAGATTTATTTGGAGTTGGATTTCGGGTTGCAATTCTGGAAGCATCCTTCTCCGCCTGACTACAATAAAATTTTGTCGCCTGACTTGTTTGTGGGGCTCGAAGAGATTCCTCCGATACCATCAGGGATGGACTATGCGTCAGTTTATCGCGGGCCTCTGCTGCTGGCTTATGATATACGTTTTAATCCGGATCGGAACAGCTCCATTGATATTCCGGTTTTGGCGACTCCTGAGCTTACTGTTGATGAATTTCGTGGCAAACCGGTATTTACCGGAAAAACGAAGGATGGCGAAATAATTCGTTACTGTACCTTTGCAGATGCCGGATCTGCGGGAAATTATTATCAGTCCTGGCTGCCGGTGGGATTTCCCTGCCATCCGGCTGAATTTTCTTCAACCAACCCACGCCGTAGTTTTCTGGCTGAGTGAGAATTTGGGAGGGGGGGAATTGTTTTTTTATTACCAGCGGATAAGTTCTTTGGGGCCAAAAGTTTTTAACCGCCAGTATTTTATTTCCAGGCAAAGAAGCGGATAATATAGATAGATTAACCACCTATGGAATGTTACTTTATCTTTTGGGCCTATCAAGCCGGCATACATCCAGGCCCCCCTGGGAGGCAGTGGGCCTCCGCCTCCCAGACCAACCCCAAAAGAAATATCTATAAAATAACCCGGTGGTAAATTGCTCGGATTTTTAGGGTTCTTGTTCACGCATTCGGCAATTGCTTTTGCTTTGCTGCGCAAGTGGCAATAAGAACCTATATAAACTAAGGACAGGCATGTTAATATAATTACCGAAATCAAGATAATCATTTTCTTTGAGGTCATGTGACTCAGATTTGATTCTATTGTATTTTCGTCTTGTTGATTTTCCATTCAATATATTCCAGTTATAATCAATCATGAAGTGGTTCTACTTCATCAGCGGGAGGTGTCTTTGAGTATAACCATGAGAAAAATCTTCCGAGAAGATTACCGGCATACCAGTATATAAAAAACTGAGAAATTACAAGAACAATGTTATAAGTATATTTCCCGGGGATTTTGAAAGGAATTAATATCAGGGAAAATATCGCTGGAGCTGATGACAATACGATCAGTCGATTTGCAATAAAACCAATCCCTTTATAGCAAACCGAAAAATGGACAGAATAGAAAGGTGATATATTTAGATCAAGGGTAATGTTGTCATAGACAATAAAGCCGATACATATCAATCCCCAGGCAACAACCATCTCGGTCGTAATCTGCTTTATTCTTGCTGGTTTCATCACGCCTCCTTGTTAATCAATTATAGCGGAAAGATTTAAAAGAAACAAGCCAGACAAAAATAATTAGCACGATTCAGTCCATAATTCTGATACCGTTTTTTCTGAACATGTCTTTAATTTCATCAATTTGGGATTTCGATGGTGGTACGGTGTTTTTCATCAGGTCATTGAAGCCGGTGTTTTCGTACTTCATGCCGGAATGATGAAACGGTAGAAGTACGACTCCGGTTATATTATCCAGCTTCCCGATAAAATCAATAAATGCACCGATGCTTTCACGATCCGCGTTGAAATCGGGAATTACGGGGATGCGTATTTCGATAGGGATTCCGCATCGTGACAAACGTTGCAGGTTATCAATGCTTTTGCGGTTTGACGCACCGATATATTCCCGATGAAGTGAGTCATTCATGTGTTTCAGATCGTAAAGAAACATATCCGTATGGGGAATAACGCTTTCAAATGCCGACCAGTTAACCGCGCCGGAAGTGTCGACCGCACGATGAATTCCCGCTTTCCCGAGCCGAATCAGCAGTTCTTCGCAGAATTTATCCTGGAGTAGCGGCTCCCCGCCTGATAAAGTACAGCCGCCGCCTGACTGCTCATAAAATGTAATATCTTCCAGTACGGCGTTTTCCGCTTCGGCTACGTCAATTTCTTTGCCGTAAAGTTCCAGGGCTCCCGGCAGGCATGCGGAAACGCATTTTCCGCAGTTCGTACACAGTTCTCGTTTGAAAATATGTTGTCCTTCGGCAATAATGTGGGCGTTGTTTGGACATGCTTCCACACATTTTCCGCAACCGACGCATTTCCCGGGAATAAATCCGATTACCGGTTGGGAAGTCATGCTTTCGGGATTATGGCACCAGCGACAGCGCAACGGACAGCCCTTAAAAAATATCGTTGTTCTGATTCCGGGACCGTCGTGAACTGCCATGCGTTTAATGTCAACAATATATCCTGTCATTTTATACAGCCTCCGACATCGTGATAAAGATATCCTGTTCTTCCGGCGACAGATCAATAAAGCGGAGGTTCCAGCCGCATACCCGCACCTGAAGATTGGCATATTTCTCCGGCTGCCGTTGGGCTTTGCGAAGTATATCGCGATCAAATATATTAAACTGGATCGCAATGCCGCCTTTCGCGAAGTGACTGTGGATAAGCGATATCAGGGTATCAATACCTCTGCCGCCGTTGATTACGCTGGGATGCAGCATAATATCCAGGACCGTTCCGTTGGGAAACTGCTTAAGGTTTATTTTCGTTACGGAATTGATCAAGGAGGTTATACCGTTTTTATCGAGTCCCGGGGTTGCACTGGTATTCATGGTCAGAGGAGTACCGGCGAGGCGTCCATCGGGCAGGGCACCGGTATTTGCTCCGAGCTGTTGCGCCGCGACAATAATACCGTACAGTGCGGCCTGGAAGACTCCGCCTCTCGCGTTCGGTTCATGGTTAATTGCGACTCCTAGAAAATCACTGATTTTCACTGCCAACTGGTCGACTTGTTCGATATTGTTGCCCCATTTGGGGACTCTGTGAACGGCTTCCAGTCTCAATTCTTCATAACCTTGCCAGTTGGCCTCCAGGGCCTGTTTCATATCACTCATGCCGCAACGTTTTTCTTCATATACAAGCTGGCGGATAACAGCCAGTGAATCTACCGCATTGGCCAAACCCGTACAGCATATCCCACTGGTATTGTATTTTGCGCCAGCCTGGGAAGTATCCAGTCCACGCTGAAAACATGATTCCATCGGTCCGGAAAACAACGGGGCCGGATTGATCTTTGACCACAATTTTTCCCAGCGCCGAATCTGGTTCATTGTTTCGTTTAATTTATCTTTCAGGAGATCAATATATGCGTCATAAAAGTTTTCAAAAGTATCGTAGTTTCCGGTTTTAATCAATTCTTCAATCGGTTTGGCCAGATTGAATGATCCCGCTCCCGAACAGTTGAGCTCTTTGCCCATTACTGCAGGTTCGTAACAACCGATGAGAATATAATCTTCCGCGTCCTCACGGCTTTTTCCGTTTTGCGTTAATATTTCTATGTGGGCGTCGTTGTTCACAATTACAATACCGGTGCAGCCGTCGCTGATACATTCTGTAATAATTTTTTGAAATGCCGCTGGCGTACTTTTTGACAGGCGTACATGAAATTTGGGATCAACCGTGCGCATTTCATGATATGCCTCGAAAGCCGTATAGGTGAAAGCTACTGCGTCGGGTCCGAAGGTAAAAGGTTTTCCAAAACGTTTTCCCATGGTTTTCGCGAAAAACTTTATCCAGTAATATTTGAGAAGTTCTTTGGTTGATTCGCGGGTCAGGCGTCCATCCTTGATATCTTTTTCGTAGTATTTATTATACAACAGATCAAAACGTCCCATTGATCGAACTTCGATTCCGTCAAGTTCAATCAGTTCATGGTATATATAGCTGAGCTGCAGAGCTTCCTTTAATGTTTTCGGCGGTCTTTCCGCCAGAGGAGCTAAACCCAGTTCCGGCTGGAGTTGATCAAAACGTTTGATGAGCTCAATAATTCCGTCGAACACCAAAGCTACTGCAGCGTGATATACTCCCGATGCTCCGGCTGCTCTGTCTCTGATTTGCTTTATTCCCATATCAAGCAGACTTTTCCAGTCGGGACAGATGTGACTATTGCTGTCCAGTTGAGCGATATAAAATCCGTCACCGTTCGGATAATTGTCTCCGAATTCTTTAATTCGTTCTTCGTTTCCCCATTGATTTCTGAGTTTGATCAGCATATTGCTGTGTTCGATTTTTCCCACAAAATAATCGCCGGGCTCGGATGCAATTCTGGCATGGCGGCACAGCAGATTAAGCAACCATGCTTTCGTGAGGATTCGTGATTCATCGGGATTTGCGCTGCGGTGTTCGTTAAATTGGAGCTGTAGCTCTTCCGTGGACTGGCCTGACTGGCGCTCAAAAGTGATATCCTGATACTGATTTTCAAGTATATGTCGGACTTTATCAAACGGTTCCGGACTTTTTATATCTTTTTTCATGACACTTCCTTGATACAATATTGACTGTATTACTTGGTGTGTTATAATTATACATCGTTTTGGTGTTTGTTTGAATAGGAAAAAATATCAATAACTTATGATTTTATGCCTGTAGATAATAAAATAGAAATAATGAACCGGCATTCGTACCTTAATATGCGGTTGCTCCATGCTGCGATCGGTACCTATCCGTGCCATGGAGAAAGAAGTGTGATGACGGTTAATCGGGTCATTGTGGTATTTGCCGATTCAGGCGAAGAAAAGAGTACGATCAGGGATTCTATTTCCGGCGAGACATTTTGTCTTACTCCGGGATACTTGTATTTTATGCCGTGTAATCATCCTTCTGACTGGGATTTGACTGAGACGATCCGTTTTGTTTCCCTGCATTTTAATCTGGAATTCTTCTATGGTTTCGATGTTTTTTACAACTATCAAGGATGTTATGCATGTGAGAATCAGGCGCTGGCAGCCAAGCTGCCCGGAGTACTTGAAAATGATAAAAGTATAAAGACTCTGTGTTGTATCAATGAGATATTATTTGAGCTGTGCGATGAACTACTTTCGTTACGTCCTGATCTGGATGATTTTAACGCGCCGATGTGGCATCGCTATGAAAAAATATTCAAGTATACAGAACGCTTTGGTGATGCATCAACGTCCGTTGTTGATTTGGCGGAGATACTTGGTGTCAGGAATAATGTCTTTTCCCGAAACTTTAGTCGTGATATTGGCATGAGCCCTAAAACATTCCTTCAGAATACCATTACCAGAAAAGCTTCTGAAATGTTGCTGGCTCCTGATAAGACGATAAAAGAAATTGCGGATCGACTGAAATTCAGTTCAGAATATTATTTTTCTAATTTCTTTAAACGGCAGACCGGCATGTCTCCAAGTGAGTTCAAGGCTCAGTATGGATTAAAATAAGTATCTTTAGATGGAACGTACGAATTTTCCAGGAGTAATCCCGGTGCGCTGCTTAAATTGACGGGCGAAGGCGTATACGTCATTGTAATCCAGAGCATCGGCTGTTTCTAACTGGGTCTTTCCACTGCTCAACATTTGTTTGGCAAATTCGATTCGTTTATCAAGACGGTAATCCCCGGGACTGATTCCCAGTTTCGCCGCGAACAATTTTCTGAAATTATTATATCCCATTCCAGTACGACGGGCGATTTCCTGAAGAGAAAGTTTTAAGTTTGCCGGATCGTTGATTATATTCCTGGCTTTTTCAATGCGAGGATCAAGCTCCGAATGGTTGAGGTGATGTGGGGCAAGAATATTTTCCGACAATTTCATCAGGTCGGCCGCGAGGGGCCAGCTGAATTCATTTTTCTCTCCATGTTTTTGTAGAAATAAACGAAATTCCGTGATGATTTTTTGATCTATGCCGATTTCATATACCGGAGCTTTTGACAGTCGCGGATGCGTAGACATCATAAACTCCCATCCCGGACGCGGCAAACCGATGAAAAAACGGAACTGAGGAATTCTCCCGTAAAATTCCAGTCGATATTTCATACCCGGAAGACGTTGGCAGACCATGCCCGGTTTGAGTTCTATTTCGGTGTCCTCCAAAGTCAATTTTCCGCCACCGGTAATAATATAACTTAATGACCAGTGTTCATTACAGTCTGACTGCCTGAATTCCTTCTGGTTCCTGCGGGTGCGACCACAATACATAACGCGTTCCTGCAGGATCAGGTTTCTGATTCCGGTAATGTCTGTTTTATCATATTTCACAAATATATTCTCATTTATTACATTTATTGATGCGTGTTTTCTGTATATAATTAATTATATTGTGAATAATATAAATATCAAATTTTAAAAAGGTTTTGGTTATGAGTAAAAAGCACATTGCTGTTTCCGAAGAAGTGGAAATTAAGGGATATCCCGATGTGATGGTGATTGGCGGAGGCCCTGCCGGGGCAGGGACGGCGATTTCTGCGGCGCGTCTTGGACTTGATGTGTTGGTTGTTGAACAGACAAATGCGCTTGGCGGCATTGCCACGTCCGGACTGCATGGGCATATCTGCAAAATGGATGCTGAAGGCGGAAAAGAACGAGTTGTTGGAGGGCTTACTCATGAACTGGGAGAACTTGTCGAAAAGCGCGGCTTTGGCTCGTACGGCAAAAGCAGTATCGATTTCGAGGTTGAAGGACTTAAGCTGATTCTGGAGGAATTGTTCCAGAAAGAAAAAATCAATTTCCTTTATTACACGCAGTTTTCGGATGTGATTGTGGAAGAAGGCAAAGTTACCGCGGTGATCATTCAGAATAAAAGCGGACGTCAGGCATATTGTCCGAAAGTTGTGGTTGACTGTACCGGCGATGGCGATGTCGCAGCGAAAGCCGGAGTACCGTTTGAATTCGGACGCCCCGAGGATTACGCGACCCAGCCCATGACGTTGATGTTCCAGCTTGGCGGATTGGATGTTGACAAGATAAACCAGTTCCGTTTTCATGACTATTCGGAAAAATACAATGACAATACAAGAAAATTCTGGAAGCTGACCGAAGTCTGGAAAGAAGCACAGAGAAAGGGTGACATGGAGCTATTCCAGGATGGCATTATGGGCTGGTGGTGGACCCCGACGCGTCCTGATCAGCTGGGAATTAATTTTACTCATATTTTTGGTCGTGACTGCACGAAAACCGAAGATATTACTTATGCTACAGTAGAGGGGAGGCGGCAGGCGTACCATACCGCCGAGGTCTACCGTAAATATATTCCGGGAATGGAAAACTGCTGGGTGAGCCATTGCGCGGCGTTGATCGGAACCCGTGAATCCCGTCGCATTATGGGAAAGTATAAAATTACCGAGGAGGATATTATGGAACAGTGCCGGTTTGACGATAGCATCGGCTACGGCTCGTTTTTTATTGATATCCACAACTGTACTGGACCGGGAATGGACGCGGAAACCTGGAATCCGCCGGAACATTTTAAATATCAGATTCCGTATCGTGCGCTGGTGCCGCGGAACATCGACAATATGCTGGTGGCGGGACGTTGCATATCCTGTACCCATGTGGCGCTGGGTTCCCTTCGGGTAATGCCGCAATGCATTCTGGAAGGCGAAGCCTGCGGAGCCGCCGCGTTTGAGGCAATCCGGGATAAATGCGCCATGCGCGACGTTAACATAAAAAATGTCCAGCAAACATTAAGAAGCCGTAACTCCATTGTCTTCGACGAGGATATCGTTCCGGTTGCTTGATTTGTAAGGCGTCACTTATTTCGGAAGATTAAATGTGACTGTTGTGCTTGGCGCATTTGCTGGTAGGGCTCGCTCTCCGAGCGTGCCGTTGGCACACCAGTGCCGCAGAGAAAACTTTAAATTCCATTGGTATTCGTCTGCCGCTGATGCGGCAGCGGCGCGCTGCGGAGAACACGCCCTACCAGAAAAAGGCTTGTTATATGTCTCTGCGAAAAGAGTGAGATACCTTAATTTACTAAAATTTGATTAAATGCGTATAAAACTCTTGACAGAAACAAAATCAGGTGATATATATTTATCATTATGAATACGAAAGCAGAAAAATTTTATTGGTGGTGGCTCCAGCGGTGATATCCGTGAGGAGACTTGTTTTCTGTACTCGTACAAGTGAAGAAAGTATCGCGGATTGATCCAAAAGGTCAATCCGCTTTTTTTGTTTTAACAGGTTAAATTTTTGAGAAATATAGAAGTTTTGAAGTATGAATAGAATTTATGACAATAGTAATGCCGTTTTCAGCTGGCGTTGGCGTAACATCAAAGAAGATTCTGTGGTGTTTACTCTCTATTCGTGCCGTTGGCGCAGATAATTCAAGCCGTGAATCTTCATATATTTTTGATTCACGGCTTTTTCATTGTCCGTACGACGGACGGCGTAAGTATTGCTTCAAACTTCGCACTTTGTGCTACGGAAGCGGGAAATGAAAACAAAATTTAAATATCATATTTATATATAAGGAAGAACAAATGTACAAACCAGATTTCAAACAGTTCGAGGAATTATGCGGCAAAGGCAGCATTGTTCCGGTATTTAAAGAATACATTGCGGACCTGGAGACGCCGGTATCGGTACTCAGCCGCTTTTGCGAAGATGAGAATGTATTTCTCCTGGAAAGTGTGGAAGGTGGTGAAAGATGGGGCCGGTATTCCTTCATTGGCATTAATCCTCATGAAGTATTCTATGTCGAAAACGGCAAAGCATATCTGAAAAAGAATGGTAAAACGACCGAGCTCGAAGGAAATGGCCTTTTCGCCTTACGCGATGTCATGAAAGACTATAAATCGGTTCCGGTTCCCGGACTGCCTCCGTTTTTCGGCGGTGCGGTCGGCTATATGAGCTATGAAACGGTGAACGAATTCGAGAAGTTGCCGGAACCCAAAACTCCGGTGAAAGGTCCGATGTCCTGTTTTATGATGACCGATGAAATGGTGATCTTTGATAATGTTCGTCATACCGTTATTGTTTCTGTTTGTGTCCGCCACGGCCAGTTCGCTTCCCTGAAGGAAGCTTATGATTATGGAACGCAGCGGATCGAAGAAATCAGCAAGACCATTAAGGCTCCGGCTCCGCTGCTCAGTGGTGACGCTGTGAAATGTGAAGCTCCGCCAAAACTTCAGCCCAATATGACCAAAGATGAATTCAAACAAATGGTGGTCAGGGCAAAAGAATATATCGTTGAAGGTGACATCATCCAGATGGTGCCGTCACAGCGGTTTGAAACCAAGCTTACCATGAAACCGATTCAGCTTTATCGCGCATTGCGTCTGGTAAATCCGTCGCCTTATACTTTCTATTTGAAATTTGGCGAAAAAATGCTGATTGGGTCCTCACCGGAAGTCATGGCCAAACTGGATAACGGCAAAGCTGAGGTACGTCCGATTGCCGGAACCCGCAAGCGTGGTAAAAATGAACAGGAAGATGCCGCGTTGTCCAGTGAACTGCTTAGCGACGAAAAGGAACGTGCTGAGCACATCATGCTGGTGGATCTGGCTCGAAATGACCTCGGACGCTGTGCCGTTCCCGCCAGTGTGCAGGTGCGGGATTTTATGACCGTGGAACGCTATTCCCACGTGATGCACATTGTATCCAATGTGGAATGCATGTTGAGCCCGGGGCTTGACGCGTTTGATGTGGTCAAAGCTTCTTTTCCGGCCGGAACGCTTTCCGGTGCGCCGAAGATTCGGGCGATGGAAATTATCAATGAACTTGAACCGCAGTCCCGTGGAGCCTATGGCGGTTCTGTAGGATATTTCGGATACAATGACAGTATGGACATGGCGATTACCATCCGGACGCTGATTATTGACGGTGATACGATTTCGGTACAGGCCGGAGCCGGTATTGTTTATGATTCCGATCCTGAATCCGAGTACCAGGAAACGATTAATAAAGCGGCTGCGGTATTCAAGGCGATCGAACTTGCCGCCAACGGCCTTGAACTGGCCTAACTGAACGAGGTGATATAATGATTTTAATGGTAGATAATTTTGATTCGTTCACCTATAACCTGGTACAGTATTTCTTTATGCTGAAAAAGGAAGTAGTAGTGAAGCGTAATAATGAAATAACGGTGGAAGAAGCCATGGCGATGAATCCCGAGTTTATCGTGATTTCTCCCGGACCGGGACGTCCTGAAAACGGCGGCATAATCATTGATCTGATCAAAGAAGCGGCTGGTAAGATTCCTCTGCTGGGAGTTTGTCTGGGGCATCAGGCGATCGGTTATGCCTTTGGAGCGGATGTGGTGAAAGCTGCTCGCATCATGCATGGTAAGACGTCAGATATCGAGCACGACGGCAAAGGTCTATTCTCAAAACTGAATTCTCCGCTGAAAGCCGTACGTTATCATTCTCTGGCACTGAAAGCCGATACACTGCCGGATTGTTTTGAAGTAACCTGCAGGTCGGAAGACGGCGAGATCATGGGTGTTCGGCACAAGGAATATTTGATCGAAGGAATCCAATATCATCCGGAATCGATCATGACCACGACTGGAAAACGTCAGCTGGCCAATTTTATTGCCGAAGTCGAACAGCAAGCGCAACAATAATTAACATACAGGGGATATGTAATGACTGAGATTTCCGATTATCTGAAGAAAGTGATGGCAGGCTGCGATTTGTCGATTGATGAAATGAGCCATGTAATGGATCAAATCATGAGCGGTACCGCTACGCCGGTTCAGATGAGCGCGTTTTTGATTGCGCTGAAAATGAAAGGTGAATGTATCGACGAAATTACCGGCGCCGCCAGTATTATGCGTCGTCATGCCTCGTTTATCGATGCCGGGGCCAGTACCGTGATTGATACCTGCGGAACCGGTGGCGATGGTGCCGATACTTTTAATATTTCTACCACCTCCGCATTGGTCGCGGCAGGTGCCGGTATTACTGTGGCCAAACATGGTAATCGCAGTGTATCCAGTCGTTGCGGATCAGCTGATGTGCTTGCCGCTCTCGGTTTCAACCTGGAAGTTGATCCGGTTGTTATGGAGCAGTCGATTCAGGAAAACGGCATCGGTTTCCTGTTTGCTCCGCATGTTCATCCGGCCATGAAAAATGTAATGGCGGTCCGTCGCGAACTGAAAGTACGGACGATTTTCAATATGCTCGGTCCGTTGACCAATCCGGCCGGCGCCAGTGGACAGGTCCTCGGGGTGTTTGCTCCGGAACTGACCGAAATGTTCGCCCAGGTTCTGAAAGCTCTCGGCTGCCGTCGGGCGCTGGTGGTATATGGTAACGATGGCCTGGATGAAATAACCTGCACAACATCAACCCGCATAACCGAACTTCGTGACGGAATTATCAAAACCTACGAATTTTTCCCGGAAATGCTGATTGGCGATACCTTCTCTGCCGAAGAAATCAAAGGCGGAGACGCTCAGGAAAATGCAGCGATTACGAAAGCGATTCTTGATGGTTCGGAACGCGGCGCCCCACGCTCGATAGTGTTACTGAATTCCGCTGCTGCGATTATTGCCGGTGAAAAAGCGGATCGTATGGAAGATGCCCTGAAACTGGCGGAAGAGTCGATTGACTCCGGCGCGGCACTTCAGAAACTGGAAGCTCTGGTAGAGGCGAGTAAGCAATGACGATACTTGATAAAATAATTGACCGTATAAAAGCCGATATGGATAAGGATATGCACGAGTATCCTTTGTCGGAAGCTATTCTTGCCGCGGAGAGTGCCGGACCATGCCGTGACTTTTTCGGAGCGTTTGCCGAACCGAAAAAAGTCAGAGTGATTGCTGAACTTAAAAAAGCATCCCCTTCAAAAGGGTTGATCCGGGATAATTTTGATCCCGCTCAGCTATGTATTGATTTACAGGGACATGGTGCGGCGGCATTATCAGTGCTGACCGAAAGGAATTTCTTTCTCGGTTCCATAAAATATCTGGAAGAAGTTACTAAACTGGTGAGTATTCCTGTTTTACGTAAGGATTTCATTTTTGATCCCTACCAGATTTATCGAGCCAGGGCGGCCGGAGCCGATGCTGTATTGTTGATTGCGGCGGCACTGGATCCCGTACTGTTTGCTGAACTTCATGCGTTAGCAACAGAACTTGGACTTCATGTGCTGTGCGAAGTGCACAATCACGAAGAACTTGAAATGGTTCTGAATACCGAAGCAAAAATCATTGGAGTCAATAGTCGTGACTTGAAGACGTTCAAGACCGACCTGAAAGTCGCGGTGGAGATGCTGCGGCATATCCCTGACGACAAAGTTAAAATCGCTGAAAGCGGTATTAATACTCCTGATGACATCAAACGGATGATCGCCGCTGGAACCTCCGGGTTCCTGATCGGCGAGTCGCTGATGCGAGAAAATGAGCCGGGCAGAAAACTGGCTGAATTTATCGCCGGAGGCGCTGGATGAAAGTTAAAATTTGCGGCATTACGAATATAGACGACGCGATGGTCGCCGCCGAAGCCGGCGCCGATTATCTCGGATTCATTGTCTTTCCGAAATCGCCGCGTTACGTCGCACCTGAAACAATCCGGGAGATTACTGCGCAGTTGCCCGGAAACGTGAAAAAGGTCGGCGTGTTTGTTAACCCCGAACCGGAGCTGGTTGAAGAAGTCATCGACCATTGCGGGATCGATATTATTCAGCTCCATGGCGATGAATTGCCTGAATTCGCGTCGCGTTACCCTCGCGATAAAGTATGGAAGGCCGTTCACCTGACCGAAGTTGCTCAGATGGATGACCTTGCGGCCTACCCGGTTTCCGCTTTTGTTGTGGATTCCATGGTAAAAGGACTTCGCGGTGGAACCGGTGTCTGCTGCGACTGGCAGCTTGCTGCTCAAGCCTCCGCCCGGTTCAATGTGATGCTGGCGGGCGGAATCAATGCCGATAATGCGGTTGAGGCTGTGCGTGCGGTAAATCCGTACGGACTGGATGTTGCCAGCGGTGTAGAAAAATCGCCCGGATTTAAGGATCACGGAAAAATCCGGAATTTATTTAACAACTTACGAAAAGCTAATATTATATGAGGCAAATAAATCATGAATAAAACTGAAACCCATTACGGTATCTACGGCGGACAGTATGTTGCCGAAACCCTGATGCCGGCCCTCAAGGAAGTGGCGGAAGAATACGAACGGGCCAAGCAAGACCCGGAATTCGATCGCGAATTTAAATATTATTTGAAAGATTATGTCGGACGTGAATCTGCACTTTATCTGGCCGAAAGACTTTCCGATAAGCTTGGCGGTGCGAGAATCTATCTAAAGCGCGAAGATCTCAATCATACTGGCGCTCACAAAGTAAATAACGTGCTTGGACAAGCTCTGCTGGCAAAGCGTATGGGCAAAAAACGTCTGATTGCTGAAACTGGAGCCGGAATGCATGGGGTGGCGACCGCTACCGTTGCTGCGTTGTTCGGCATGGAATGCGATGTTTTCATGGGCAGTGAGGATATTCACCGTCAGGCTCCCAATGTTGACCGGATGAGAACCCTTGGAGCAAAAGTGGTTGCCGTTGATTCGGGTACTGCCACTCTTAAAGATGCCATGAATGAGGCGCTCCGGAACTGGGTGACTACTGTTGAAGATACGTTTTATGTAATCGGGACCGTTGCCGGACCTTATCCGTACCCCCAGATGGTACGTGATTTTCAATCGGTCATTGGGATTGAAGCCAGACGTCAGATTCTGGATAAGACCGGTAAATTACCGGATCAGGTAATCGCCTGCGTTGGTGGCGGCAGTAACGCCATGGGTATCTTTGCCGGATTTATCGATGACAAAGATGTGGCCCTGATCGGCGTGGAGGCTGGAGGTGACGGCGTTGAAACCGGTCGCCATGCCGCCAGTATCAATGGCGGACGGACCGGCGTACTCCACGGCTGTAAAACCTATTTGCTACAGGATGAGCACGGTCAGGTTCAGAATACGCATTCGGTTTCTGCAGGACTTGATTATCCCGGAGTTGGACCGGAGCATTCTTATCTGAATGATATCGGCCGCGTGGAATATACCGTGATCAACGATGACGATGCTGTGGCGGCGTTTGATATGCTGTCATTGCGTGAAGGTATTATTCCGGCTCTGGAATCGTCGCATGCAGTAGCTGAGGCGATCAGGCGCGCTCCGTCAATGGATAAGGATTCAATTCTTATCGTCAATCTATCCGGGCGCGGCGACAAAGACATGGACAACATTAAAGAATACAAAGCCCGGGTTAACCAGGGTTGAGCGGAGGCAATTATGAATCGCATTAAAGATACATTCAGCCGGTGCAACGCGGAAAACCGCAAGGCTCTGGTTTCATACGTAACCGCGGGAAATCCCGATCCCGCCACCAGTGAGAAACTTATTAAAGCAGTACTTGAAGCCGGAACGGATATTCTCGAACTGGGCGTTCCGTTTTCCGATCCGATGGCGGACGGTCCGGTGATCCAGAAAGCCGGAACTATCGCGCTTGAGGCTGGTACTACACTGCCGATTATATTGGATATGGCACGCAATATCAGAAAATATTCCGATGTTCCGATTGTCCTGTTCTCTTATTATAATGTATTGTTTTCATACGGCGTGGAAGAGCTCGCAAAAGTCTGCGCTGAAATCGGTATCGACGCCTGGTTGGTGGTTGATGTTCCGTATGAAGAAAGTGATGAAGTTATTCCGACTCTGAAAAAGTACGACATTGATTTTATTCCGCTGATCGCGCCGACTACGCCGTTGGATCGTGCGGAAATGATTTTGAAAGACGTTACCGGATTTGCCTATTATATTACGGTGAAAGGCGTAACTGGTGCCCGTGCCGAACTTCCGGCCGAGCTTACACAGCGGCTTGAAGAGCTCAAAAATGTTTGTCCGGTACCATTGGTAGCAGGGTTTGGTATCTCCAGTCCTGAAATGGCGAAAGCTACTGCCGCCCATGCCGACGGCGCGGTTGTCGGCAGCGCGATTGTTCGGATCATGGATCAGTACGATAACCATGACGACGCAATCAAGGCAACGGCGGAATTCGTCGCCGGTCTTGCAGATGGTCTGAAGTTGTAGGATGCTATATCGTATCTATTCTTTATGAAGCCCGTGGGGCTCCTTTTTTTACGAAATTAAAATTAAAATATTTAATTAAATTTGTATTGCTGTACTGGCATAGTCTTATGATTGTATTATATAATAAGTATATCAAGCATGTAATAAGCCAATTTTGCAGATGGACTGTTTACTGCATTTTTTTTATACCGAGTACCGTAGAATAATTGTGCTTGGTGGATGGGAGGCATTGAGCCCATTTAGTTAAAGAAAAGTATTTTCAGAGTATTATTAACATAACGAGGCAGACATTATGGGAAAGGTAAACACATTCAGTAGCGGGGATTCGGAGACTCTTATCAATTGCGGGGTGAGAAAAAAGTGGAGTTTTTTTCGCTCTTTGAAAATGAGATTTCTATTGGTTGTAGCAGCATTGTTTTGCTGTTCCGGCCTGTGTGCTGCTGATGATTGGAAAAAGAGCATTGAGCCGGGGATTGAATTGATTCGTGCCAGGAAATGGTCGGAAGCTGATGCTTTTTTTCAAAAGCTTCTTAAATCGAAAGACAAGACGCATGCGAAAGAGCTTAATTACTGGTCATCTTATGCCTGGCAAGGAAAAAAAGTTGTTAATCATGACAAATTTCTAAAGCGTGATCTAGGGAAAAATGCTGTTATCTTTGTTCCCGATGATGTTAAAACGATCAATGGTGCTATGAGCTTGACGGTTCCCGGTGATACCGTAAAGCTTCGTCCTGGAACTTATTTTGAATATGTGAGCTTGGCAAAAGGAGTTACTTTGTCGGGAACGGATCGTGATAAGTGTATTATTAAGTTGATTAAAAATTATCCTTGTGCTTTTGTTTCTTTATATCGCGATAATGTTTGTGTTGAGAACCTCACGATTGATGGCTCCGGCCATGACTCAAAGGTTCAGGGTTTGCCGGTGACTTGTAAAATTAAGGATGGAAAAGTTATTACTGATTCCTCTTTGCTTGCAAAGAGTCTTAAAATGCCGGAAGGATCAACCTTGCTGAAAGTACAGGGATTTGACCCTAGATATATCAACTATCTTGTCTCTAATTTCAAAAAAGGATGTACTCTTAATACGGAGTGGCTTCTTAAATCAGGCGAACGAAAAACAATCCAAGTCATTCCGGCAATATCAGCCAATACCTTATTCCCGGTAGGTGTGGTGTCCGTTCAGGCATGGTGTCGGGTGAGCAACTGTCTGATGAAAAATCTAAGTTGTGGAATTGTTTCAGTCGGCGAGAAGGCTCATCTTGATGCGGAAGAGAATGTTATTTCTAGCTGTAAACTGGGGATTAATGTACTGTTTGGTGGCTCTGCCAGCATAAAAGATAATATTTGTGAAAAAAGTCCAAATGGTATTGTTGTTTTTGACAAGGCGAACGTCATTATTAATGATAACAGTATATCAGGGGCAAGTCAGGATGGAATAAAAGTAGGAGTGGACTCAATTGCTTATATTTACAATAACCTTTGCTTGAAATGTAATTATGGAATAACACTGCTTTTGTCATCATCGGGGATCATTCAGAAAAATATTTGTGGAGAAAATAATGTAGGCATTTCCGTTCAAAGCAATTCTTCTGCAAATTTGATGGAAAATAAATGTAGTGGCAATCAGGGGAAACCGGGGTATGGCATTTTGGTGTATATTAATTCAAGAGCTGAGTGTTATAAAAATACATGCAATAAAAACTTTTTGGGGATTGTGTATCAGATAAAGAGTTCTGGAAATGTACGGGGTAATATATGTAATGACAATACAAACAGCGGTATTCTGTTTTATGATCGCTGTTTTGGAGCTGTGACCAAAAATACTTGTAATAATAATAAGATTTGTGGAATTAGTTTTAAAAAATCCAGCGCGGGTCGTGCCGATCAGAACAAAATAATTGGTAATACAATAGGTTTTTTACGATTAGATTCTCAGGAAGTTACTGTTGGAGAAAATTTCTCGAAGTAATTATAATTTGTTATATATGTTTTGAAGATGTATGCTGTTTTGGGCGTGTTTGGGAAAGCAAATCAGACAATTAGGTGAAGCATGAATCAGAGAAACGCGATGGTGGAAGAGCAGATAATCCCCAGAGGAATATCGGATATGCGGGTGATCAATGCTCTGGAAAAGGTTCAGCGGGACATGTTTGTTCCTGTATCGTTAAAAGTGATGGGGTACAGTGATACTCCATTGCCAATCGGGTGCGGACAGACTATCTCACAGCCTTTTATTGTTGCGCTGATGACTGAATTGCTGGAACTGAAGCCCGATTTTAGCATACTTGAGGTCGGAACTGGTTCGGGGTATCAGTCGGCAGTACTGGCGGAAATCGTTGATCATGTCTATTCTGTTGAAATTATTCCTGAATTGTCGAACAGTGCAGGGGATGTTTTACGGCTTGCCGGTTATAATAATATAAGTTTGCGCGTGAGTGATGGTAGCGACGGCTGGCCGGATTATGCTCCATATGACGGTATTGTTGTTACTGCTGCGGCCCGGAAAATACCAGAAAAACTAAAATACCAGTTAAAGACAGGTGGTAGAATGGTTATTCCGGTTGGCGAAGAAAATGCAGTTCAGACGCTTTGGACAATTATACGCACAGGCGAAGACGAATTTCAGGAAATTCCTGGAATCAGTGTTCGTTTTGTTCCCATGACAGGCAAAATCCTTAATAGTGATTCCTCTTCATAATTATCCTGAAAATTATAACAGGCCTTTGAACATTTTTCATTTGAAAAATTATGTTAAGCAAGGGGTTGCATTATGCCCTGATCTGGTCTATATTTAGCTTCTTTTACATACCATGCTTATGCATAATAAAGAACTTCTTCTAAAAACAGTTAGAAGTCATAATTTTAAAAAAAGGAAACATAATTATGTCAAGAAAAGTTATTATTGCTGGTAACTGGAAAATGAACAAAACTGCTTCAGAAGGCAAGGCTCTTGTAGAAGCACTGAAACCGCTGGTTGCCGATATCGACAATGTTGAAATCGGTGTTGCTCCTCCGTTTACTTCCTTGAGCGCTGTTGTTGAAGCCGCAAAAGGTTCTAATATTAAAGTTGGCGCTCAGAATATTCACTGGGCCGAAAGTGGTGCTTTCACCGGTGAAATTTCTGCGGCTATGCTGAAAGAAACTGGTGTAGACTTTGTTATCACCGGTCACAGTGAAAGACGTCAGTATTTTGGTGAAACTGATGAAACTGTTAACAAACGTACAAAAGCAGCCTTGGCTGCAGGCCTTGACGTTATTGTTTGTATTGGTGAACTGCTTGAAGAACGCGAAGGTAATAAAACTGAAGCTGTTCTTGAAACTCAGCTTAAAGGTGGCCTTGCAGATCTTACCGCTGCTGATATGGCCAAGGTTGTTGTTGCATATGAACCGGTATGGGCGATCGGTACTGGAAAAACAGCTACACCGGAAATGGCTCAGGACACTCAGGCTTTCTGTCGTAAGGTTCTAATTGAAATGTTTGGCACTGATGTTGCTGAAACTGTTAGAATCCAGTACGGCGGCAGCATGAAGGCTGAAAATTCAGCGGAACTCGTTGCTCAGCAGGATATTGATGGCGGTCTTATTGGTGGTGCAAGTTTGAAGGCTGACACCTTTGCAGCCCTTATCAAAAACGCCGTTTGCTAATCGACTTTGTTTCATCTCCGATATTTTATGGTTTTATGACTTGAAATAAAATATCGGAGATACTATATTATTGAGTTTATGTCAAATTAAATACAACAAGGTTGATTCAATGAGTCCGTTAACTCTCGTTTTATACGTAATTGTTATCATTGTTGCTTTACTCTTGACTGGTCTGATTTTGATTCAGCAGTCCAAGGGGGGTGGATTCGGTTCTGCTTTTGGAGGTGTCGGTGAAGCCGTATTTGGGGCAAAAGCCGGAAGTCATCTGTCAAAGTTAACCGTCATTCTTACAACAATTTTCTTTGTTCTGACCCTGGCTCTGGTTGTTATTACCGGTAAGGCTCAGAAAGATAATGCTATTAATTTAGTGCCGGAAGACAGTCCCATAGTTGTTGAAAAGGCTGCTTCTGCACCTGTTGCGCCAGTTAAAGATGGTGCAAAGAAAACTGTTGAGAAGTAACGACATGTACCATATAACACAGCGAAGTCCTTTTGAGATTAACAAAGTGTTTATGGTATTTTTTAAATTTCTGTTTGTAAATCCGATTATTAGGGGTATATTGGGGTCCGGGTTTAATTGCCGGTAAGATAAGAGATAGAGAAGAGGGAATTACAGAATGCTCACTAGGACATTACTTGCTTTATTGACTACAGTGTTTGCGTTGCAACTTTCTGCACAGACATCACTGACTATACGTGATCCCCAAGTGGAGATGAAATTTAAAGAAACTCCTCTCTTTAAATTTACTAATGAAGCGAACATAAATAAATCCCAATACAAATGGCTTGCTATTCAACTAGCTTTTACTGCTGTTGAAAAGAAAGCATCAAAAAATAAATATTACTGGACAAATAATATTATTGTTCAATTTGAACTTTTGATTCCTTCCTCCGATAGAAATCGTAACGTTGTCGCTTTAATGTCCGGTGAAGTTACATACTGGGCCATTCCTATGGATGGTAAAAAGCATATACTTGATGGCTATATTCCTCCTCAGGTGTTGCGACGTTATCTTCGAGCAGGATTCAAACTTAATAAAAGTCTTATTAAAAGCATGTTTGATGTCAGAATTACTTTGATGTCTAAAGACCGCAGGATTTTGAGCCGTTTCTATTATCCGAGAAAAGATGCTAGTGAGAAAGAAATTGAAAGAAGATTCGCCAGGGCAACGGATACTGTTGCCGGTGGTGTTATTTATATTAAGGATTCGATTTACCCCAGAGATAAAACCCCCTGGCAGTTTATCAATTTCAGCTCGCAGGATTTAATGAAAATAGATAATAGCAGATCAAGATACTGATTATGGCAAAAGAAGAATCAATATTAGCGATAGATATAGGCGGCGATAGTTTAAAAGTTGCGGAATTTACATTTCCCGGCGGTGATAGTGTCGTTCTTGAAAACTTTGCCTTCGCTGAGTACGGCGGAGATCTGAAAGAAGACGACTTGATGACATCACTGTCTGAGGCTTTGGAAAAAACTGTTATCGATAAAAAATTCAAAGCTAAAAAAGTCTATTTGTCAATTTCTGGACAGGCTGCTTTTATTCGTTTTTCTAAACTTCCTCCTGTGGGGGATGATCAATCTCGCATTGCTCAATTGGTTGAATATGAAGCCAAGCAACATATGCCGTTTTCTATGGATAAAGTTGTATGGGATTATCAGATAATCGGTAATGGCGAAGAAGATGATAGCGATGAAGTTGGTGTAATGTTCGTTGCTATTAAAGAGGAATTTATTTCTCGGATAACTGATATTGTTCAAAACTGTAAGAAAACAGTGGTTTGCGTTGAAACTGCTCCGACAGCCTGTTATAACAGTTGCTGTGCGAATCAAATCGGAAAAGAAGAATGTGAACTTATTTTAAATATCGGGGGACGCTGTTCAACATTAATATTTGTTGACAAAGGCAGGTATTTTGTTCGTTCGATTCCGATTGCCGGACATTCTATTACTCAGCAAATTAGCCGGGAATTTAATATTCCTTATTCCGAAGCTGAAGAAATGAAGCGTCGACATGGTTTTGTCGCTTTGGGGGGAGCTTATGAAGAGCCCGATTCTGAAGTTGCTGCGACTATTTCAAAAATAGTTCGTAATGTTATGACTAGGCTTCATGGGGAAATTAATCGTTCTATTAATGTATATCGTTCTCAGTGGAAGGGGAATCGACCTATTAAAATTTACCTTGCCGGTGGTAGTTCTGTAATGGCTTTCACCCCAAGGTTCTTCTCCGAAAAACTCCGTACCGAAGTTGACTATCTTAACCCTTTCCAGATTATTTCGCTTGGTAAAGAAGTTGATAAAGACGAGTTGATTGAAGTTGCTCACATGTTCTCGGAAGTTATTGGATTAGGATTGCGCAGAGTTGCAAAATGTCCGATAGAGGTTTCTCTCAAACCTAAGGCTTTGCAAAATCAGCAGAATATTAAAGAAAAACTTCCTTATTTTTATGGTAGTTGTGCATCAATTATCTGTTGCTTGTTTTTTATCCTTGGTGTTGTTAATCTTTTGAAAGATTTAGATAAGGACAAAGTAAACGAAGCAGAAGCTGCAATTAGTGAAACCCAAAAACTGGGCCGTCAGGTTCGTTCCGATTTTTCTAAGCTGTCCAGTATTAAAAGTGAATACGATTCTGCATTGGCTTTGATCAAAAAAAGAAAACAGTGGTTGGCAATTATTGATGAACTTCAGAAAATTGTTCCTGATAATATGTGGCTGATTAGCATTAAAGGCGTTGGAACTATTACAGAAACAAAATCATCTGCTTCTGCTCATGAACCACCTGCTGGAATGCTTTTTGGTGGTATGGGCGGCGGTATGGGCGGCGAGCCCTCAAAAAAGGAACAGCCTGATAAGCCTTCTGAGATTGAGTGGTTGAGTCTTGAAGGTCACTCTCTGGTTATGGAAAGTAGTCGTTCATTGGAAGAAGAATTAAAACAGAAGTTAATTAGTTCTCCAATGTTCACAGATACAAAAGAAGAGATTAGAACAGTCAATTTTGTTCCTGCTATGGGAAAAAATAATTTAACATCATTTACTATGGAAGTTAAACTTAAAAATAAAGTTGTTAATTAATGAATTTCTTTAAGAAAAATATTATTTTATGTATTGTCCTTGGGCTGACGTTTATCGCGTCCGGCACATTGATCGTTATGATTTTCATTGGACATGGTAAGATGCTGCATTCAATGGAAAAGATTGATAAAATTAAAGCTGAAATCAAGAAACTTCAGCGGCAAGTACCAAAGCCTCACAAGACAAATCTTATCCGCATTAAAAAAGACATTGACGAGTATCAGACAAAGCTTACTCATTTACAAAATTTCTTTGGGCAACCATATTATAATGCTAAGAGATCATATATCGGAGCATTGATGAAAGACATGAGCGAAGATAAGTTCATGGAGATGTTTGAGGAATTTTGGAATAAGAATGCAATTCAAGGTTCAAACAGGCATCAGTTATTTATGCAATTTAATCGTGCCTTTCCTCCAAAGCAGTTGAGTGTTGCAAAAGACCTTTTCAAAGCGGCATATCAAAAGGAAACGATTGAAAAGATTGATGAAACAAATATCAATGATATTATCATGTATACTCTTGGGGTACCTCGGACCATGTCTCCGGTACAATGTATTCTTGTTATAACCAAAATTCGCGAAAATATGTTGAAAAAACTTCAGGATGCCAAAGTGTTTATAAGTGACGAGGCAAGCGCTTTCACTTTTCGTGAGTATATTAACAAACAAATGCCGCCTGAAATAGAAGTGCCGGCAATAATTGAGCAGTTTACTATAATTGGTGATATTGTTCAAAGAATTATTAAGTCTGGAATTAAACAAATTGATAGAATATCTCGTGGAAATTTAAATGGTACTGAATCTGGTAATTTTATCATTTATAAGTATGATTTAACAATTGTCGGTAAAATGAAAGAATTAAGGGCATTTGTTAATCAGCTTTCAGAAGCTTATGCACATCGTCGGGTTTATGTTGTTGGTAATATTGTTTTAAAGAAAGTAGTGGATGGTGCTGAATCGATACTTTCTGTTGATAAGAATAAACTTTCGACTGTTGCTGTAAATAAACCTGATCACCATATGGATTTGGAGGGGGGGATGAACCTTCATAATGCGGCTACTACTACTGTTGCTGCGGAAGATGAATCTAAAAAGCCTTATTACAAACGCAGTGATTATGGTAAAGCGGTAATTGGTGGTAATGAAAATGTCGAAATGCAGTTAAGCATTAAATATATAGTATATAAACGTAAAATACACACTATTTCAGAATAATCAGGAGAGATTACGTTGCAGTTTCTCAAGAACCATTACGAAAAAATAATTCTTTCAGTATGCCTGATACTGTTCGTCTTGTCATTGGTATACTTGATTCATATTATTAAGGATATCCAGAGTAAAGCAAATGCTAAACTTTTGACGTTGCCGGAAGTTCAGCCTCGATATAAATCTATTAACTTTAAGGTTAATGAATTTGATCCGTTTTATGTATTTAAGCAAGGAGCTTTCTGGCTTGATCGGAAAAAACTTAATCCTAATGCAAAATATTTTTCAGACTTGGTTACACCATTTCCAATAGCCCAGTGTCCACTTTGTAAGAAATATATTGCAAGATATTATTTTATGAATGATCCGCATCTTTGTCCTTTCTGCGAAGGTAAGTTACCAAAGCCACTAGAAAAGCCTACAGGACCTGGTCCGGGGGGGGTTGACTCTGATGGAGATAAGATGAGTGATGCCATGGAAAAGAAATATGGTTTTGATCCCAAAGATCCTTCTGATGGTGTTCTTGATAAGGATAATGATGGATTTCCAAATTACTATGAAGTTCTTGAAGATACAGATCCGACTGATCCTAAATCACATCCAGCTCTCGCGAAACGTCTTTATGTTAGAGGCATTAAGCGTACTGTGTTACCGATCAGGTTGAAAAAACTTCAGACTGACACAGGAGAAAATAAAGGTGACTGGTTTATTCAGCTTGAACTTGGTAAAAGAAAAAATACAAAATATTGCAAACTTAATGATGTTATAGACGTTGATGGTGAGAAATATAAGATCATTGACTGTGTTCCTAAAAAAGAAGATGTATATGATAAGAAGTTCAAGGCGAATGTTACTAAAGATATGAGTGAAGTAACAATTCAGTCAATGAAAACTGATGAGAAAGTTGTGCTGATTGCTGACCAGACAGCATATTCTCCTAAGGAAAAAGCATATTTCCGGGATATTGCTACTAGAAAGAAATATAGTAGAATAATTGACCAGACTTTGAAGCTGGGAGATGAAACTACAGGTGTTGAAGAATATAAGGTTCTTTCAATTGACTCCAAGGAAAAAGTTGTTCAGTTGATGAATATTAAAACTCAGGCAATAATCGCGGTTTCCTCCAAGAGAAGATTTGAATATGATTCTCAAAGAGATGGCAGAAGACGTAGAAATAATCGACGTAATGGAATGCCGCCGGGAATGCCTATGCCTCCGCCGGGAATTGATCCAAAATTATTATAAAATTTATATAAGAGAATAGGGAATGTTTATGAATTATATTACTTATCAGAAGCTTTTGTTGTGTTTTTCTGTAATTCTGGTCATATCGTCGACATATGCCGAAGAGCCAACGAAAAAACTCGTTTCTCAACAGGAAATTATTGATGCGGTAAAAACTGTTGAAGAAAGTAATATGAAGTTGCTTTTAGAGGCTGAACAGAAAATGGAGCTTTCTAAAGCAGAAGCTGCTAAGAAGAATTTTGCTGATGCAATTAAACTTGCAGAACAAGCGATCAAGCATATTAAAGGACTTCGAGGTTCATATGTTCAGTATAAACGTGAGGCAATGAAACGTTATCTGAATCAGCTTAATGTTCAGTGGGCCGCATCAGAAATGGATAGAGCACGAAAGGCTTATATTGATAAGAAATTTGTTGTTGCATCATCAGCAGCAAGAAATGCAATGAGAATTGATCATAATCTTTCAACAGAAGCAGAAGCATTTATTAAGAAATGTGAAAAGAAAATAAATTTTGACAATCTGGTTGATAATTCTAAGATTGAAAAGATCTCTCCTGGATATAATGAAAAAGTTGAAGATATTAAAGTTCTTTTAAAAACAGCTTCTGTGTATATGGATCATAAGTTTTATGATAAGGCTCAGGAAGCTCTTGAAAAGGTGCTGCTTAAAGACCCTTATAATAAAGAGGCCGCACATTCTCTCAATATACTTTATGAGAAACTTAAATTAGCTGGAGCAAAAAGAAGACGGGCTAATTATTCTGAAGCAATGGCAACTTTGGAATGGAATTGGACAGAGCAGCTTCCTCCTGCAGAAACTGTTTCCGAAGGCGATAAGCCTTCTGTTAAAACCAGTGAAGAGTCTGGTTTGCATGAAAAACTGCAAAAAATTATATTTGATAATCTTGAGTTTGATGATGCATCAATTACTTCAGTTATTTCTCATCTCAACAGTCTTTCCAAACAGGCAGATCCAGAACACGTTGGAGTTAGTATTGTATCTAATCTGACTAATACTGAGACGGCTGAGGTAAAGCGTATTACAATGAGTTTTGACCATATACCTATGGGAGAAGCTATAAGATATATATGCCTTGGAGCTAATCTTAAATATAAAATTGAAGAAAACGCTGTTATTATCGGTGATAAAAACATTGATGAAATGGATACTCGTTTCTTTAAAGTCAGATATGCTCTTATAGCCTCAATTGCTGGTGATACAGTAGGTGCCACAATGGAGGAAGAGGATTTTACCGATTCAGAAACTGATATTGATCTTGAAGATACTTTCTCTAAAGATGGAGAAAAGAAGAAATCCGGCGGCGGCGGAGGTGGCGGCGGTGCTGGAGTTGGTGGCGAACTAGGTGGCGGAGGAGCCTCAAGTTCTTCCAATAATGCGATGGTTAAATATTTTTCTGATCGTGGTATTCAGTTTGATGAAGGTGCAACAATCGCTTATGACAGGCGTGCTGGTACCCTTATTGTAAAAAACACTTATGAGAATTTGCGTAAGCTTGAACATCTTTTACGTGATCTTGACATTCAGACTCCTCTTGTCCTTATCGAAGCAAAAATTGTCGAAATGACTCAGACAGACCTTGAAGAACTTGGTTTTGACTGGGTGTTCAGTTCTGCAGGTAGTTCTGATACACATCCTCATTGGTCATTTGGAGAAAACAGTACCTTATTACGTCATTATAGTGCTGATAATAGTAATACTACTGATTCATCTTCCCAGAATTATAAATTTTTGAATGATTTAAGTATTCTTCCTAACTTTGGAGGTGAAGGTTCAAACCTGAATCTTTCATTAACAATTAATGCGATTGACCAGCATTCAAAAGATGAAATTCTTTCTGCTCCGAAAGTGATTGCCACTAGTGGTACTACAGCTTTAATTAGAATGGTTGAAGAAACATACTATCCGGAGTCCTGGGATGATCCAGAGTTATCAGTATCAGAAGGTACGATTGAATTAACTCCTCCTGACCCTGAGTTTGGTGATCCTACAGATATAGGTATTCGTTTCCAAGTGACTCCTACAGTCAGTCCGAATAATTATACAATTAGTTTGCATTTGATTCCTCAGGTAGTTTCTTTCTCTGACTGGATGGAATATCCTCTCATGATGTATGCCGGGACTACTACCATTGATAATATTACAATTAAAATGCCGATTATTAGTCGTCGTGATCTTGATACAAATGTAAAAGTTTTTGATGGTGAAACAATTGTTCTTGGAGGTATGCTTCAGGATACTACTGTTGAACGTAATGATAAGTGGCCATTCCTTGGGGATGTTCCATTGCTTGGTCGTCTTTTCAGTAGTCAGTTGTATCAGTCCGAAAAAATTAACTTGCTTATTTTCGTTACCGCAAGATTGATTAATAATGATGGTGTTCCTGTAAGAGAGGGCTCGCTCAGAGGCGTCCCTGATTTCAACAGATAATAAAAATTTATATAATGGAGGCATTAATGGCAATCATGTTTAAGATAAGAGAAAATATTAAAAATGTGTTGATAATACCGTTACTGGTATTCTCGGTCTGCATGATTGCAGCTGAAAAGGAAGACCCTATTACTGAGATAACTCTTAACAAGAAAAGGGCAGAAGTTGAGCGCCAGGAGTATTATAGTGATGCTAATAACAAAACGATCGCAGGTAATAAAGCCTTTGAGAAAAAGGAATATCAGAAAGCAATAGATAATTATCTTGACGCTATTGGTCTGTTAAAAAAATGCAGTTTAGTTAATAAGAATGTTAAGGCAAAAATTGCAAGCTGTAAAAGGAAAATAGCTCAGTCGTATGAATATTGGTCTCGTTCACTTTTTCTCCAGGCTGAAAAGGAACTTCAGGTTCAGAATTTGACGACTGCGATTGAATTATGTAATAAGGCCTCAGCTGTTTATCCTCCTTCTAAAAAACGTAATGATGAACTTATTAAACAATATAAGGATACTAAGAAAAAGCTTGCATTTAGAGTTAATACTGGTGTTGATTCAGTAATTGCTGACCTTGAACAGCGTAAGTACAATATTGCATTATTGATGCGTCAGGGTAAAAGCTTTATGGAGGCTGGTGAACTCGATAAAGCGCGTGATAAGTTTGAAGAAATCTTGGTGATTGATCCGTATAACACTGATGCCAATGACATGATTTACCGTGTAAATCTTAAGTCATTTAAACAGGCAAAATTAAGATATAATAACACACACAATAAAGGAATCACGGAAGCTGAATGGAAAGGTGTAAATTCAATACTTCCTAAAACATATACGGGTGTCAAAAGTAATTTAAATGCACCAATAAAAAAAGAGATTGTTGAAGATGCAATCTATAAAAAGCTGCGTACTATAAAAATTGATCACATTGAATTTGAGGAAGTTTCTATTCCTACTGTAATCAAATTTTTGAAAATGCGTAGTAAAGATATTGACCCTGAAAAGATTGGTGTTAACATCTTTATTCGTCCATCTACGGGTGAAAACGTTCGGCGAAATGAATTGACTGCTTCTGCCGCCGCTCCTGCTCCTGCATTGGGTGATGATGATTTTGGCGATGATGATGATGATTTTGGCGATGATGACGATGCTGGCGGTGCCACTAAGGGGGCAACCAAAAAAGTTGATAATATGCCTACCGTTACTATGGTGGTAAGTGATATTTCACTTTTCGATGCGATTCGTTATATTTGTCGTGCAGCAAATCTGAAATATCGTGTTGAAAAATATGCGGTTGTTATCGCACCTCAAGATGTTCCTCTTGATGATGTAGAAACTAGAATTTATCCTATTGAGCATGAATCAATTGATTCTATCGGTGGGGGAGATACTGAAGCTGTTAAGCAGCATTTTGTTAGTCGTGGTGTTACCTTTCCAATTGGAGCTAAGATTGTTTATGACAGCCGTATCAGTCGTTTGATTGCGACTAACACGCCTGAAAACCTTAAGAAAATTGAAGCGATCATCCATAATGAATTGAATACTGTTGATCCGCAGGTTTTGATTCAGGCTAAGTTTGTTGAAATTTCCCAGGATGATATAGATGAACTTGGATTTGATTATTCTTTGAGTCGGTCTCTTTCCGGTACGAGTCCTATAACCGGGAACTCATTCAGCAAGACCGACAGAGGAAGAATTGAGTTTGGAGAAAATGATTCAGTGGTTAGGCCCCTTAGTAAAACAACGGGAGCATCTGATACTGCATTATCCTTTACTTCTTTTGCTAATGGTTGGACTTTCTCTGCAACGATGTATGCTCTTGACCAGTGTGATTCACTGGATATTCTTTCTACTCCGCGTATTACAACTATGAATGGTCAGGAAGCGACAATTCGTATGATTCGTGAAGTTTATTATCCAAGCGACTGGTCTGAACCGGAAACAGCAACAACGACGGGTTCTGACAGTAATACAACAATCAGTTCTTATGTAAGTTCTATCCCTGAATTTGATGATCCTACAGAAGAAGGTATTGTATTACGTGTTACTCCTAATGTCGATGCCGATCAGTATACTATTACTTTGGTAATGACTCCGGTTATTCAGCGTTTTGTTGACTGGACAGACTATTCTTACGATGTGACAGTTAGCGGTTCTACTCAGTCGGTTACTAATACTATTAAGCAGCCTGTAATTGCAGCCAGGACAGTTGAAACCACGGTTTCTATTTACGACGGCGAGACAATTGTCCTTGGCGGAATTATTAAGGATTCTGTCACTAATGTTGATGACAACATACCATTCCTTGGAAGACTCCCTTTTATTGGTCGTTTATTCCAGACAAAATCTACCGTAAAAGAAAAGAAAAATTTGTTGATATTCCTGACATGCCGTCTGGTTAATCCTGATGGTACTCCGATCAGAGAACGTAAGCGTCGCGGTTTGCCAGTGTTCAGACGCTAATGTAATTGACATAAAATTATTAAGGCCGCATGTTGCTAAACATGCGGCCTTTTTTACATTGTAATATTAAAAAAATAAAGCTGAAACTAATTATTTTTTTGTCTGACTTTTAACTTCTTCAATCTTGGCATCCAGTTTTGCTGCTTTTATAACAAGTTTGCGCATGGCAGGTTTGTTATCGATTTTAATTGCCAGTTCTTTATGCATCGCAAGAATTTTTTCATGCAGAAGTTTTAGTTCCGGATCTGTTTTGATTAGTTCGACTCGAAGCTTATGCATTTCATGCTCAAGTGAATTACGTTCTTTAGTCAGTTTGTCTAATTGAGCGGTAACTGTTCCTGCTAGAGCGACAACTGCCAGACAACTGATTGATAAACCAATAATGATCTTATTTTTCTTCATTGATTGTATTTCCTTTTGTACTATTGATAAATTTTAAGATTTGTTTGCTGATGGCTTCGGGAGACATCTGAAAAGCTTCCCTCAGCAGTTTTACTTGACCATGTGGAATAAATGTATCATTATTCCATCCCAGATGCAGCACGCCATGATGGGAACTGTTAATTAATGTTTCATCAATGATATCAGCGAGTCCACCTTTAATCTGGTTGTTTTCAAGAGTAATTACCGGCATTTTTTCGGCAATTTGTAACAATAGGTCATAGTCGAAAGGCTTAATATATCTGGTATTAATTACTGTTAGCTCTATTCCGTTTTCTGCTAGCGTTTTTGCCACAATTTGAGCGGTCTTTAGTTCATTGCCAACCGCAAAAATTGCTGCATCATTGCCTTCAAGGACAATATCAGCTTTGCCCGGTTCCATATATATGGGGGCAGCATCTGGGGTGAATTTTTCGCCGGAATGGGTTTTGGGATAACGTATTACTACCGGGCGATTTAATTGATATGCGGTAAACAGCATATTATGCAGTTCATTTTCTGTGGCTGGCTGCATGATTACCAGATTGGGAATATTGCGTAGAAAGGCAAGGTCATGGATTCCATGGTGTGTAGGGCCATCTTCAACTACACCGGAACGGTCCTGACAAAATATTACCGGCAGATTCTGCAGGCATACATCGTGGATTACACAATCCAGGGCTCGTTGCATAAAAGTAGAGTATACTGCTACTATCGGCCGGAGACCACCAGCGGCAAGTCCAGCAGCGAAGATAACAGCATGTTCTTCCGCTATTCCTGTATCGTAAAAGCGTTCAGGAAAATTCTGGGCGAATTCGCCCAAGCCGGTTCCTTTTCCCATGGCCGCTACGACAGTAACTACATTTGAATGT
The DNA here is from genome assembly GCA_963677165.2 of Victivallales bacterium. GTDB lineage: Bacteria > Verrucomicrobiota > Lentisphaeria > Victivallales > SZUA-371 > JAFGXT01. Next base: position 214,784 of record CAXXSX010000001.1, read on the forward strand.
GTTTCTGCCAGTTTTACGGCAGATTTGCCAAAGGCTTTAGAAAACGTTACAGGAGGAGGTTCATTGATACTTTCACCAGTAATCGGGTCAAAGCTTGACAGACCATGAAATTTTTCCGGAGCTTGTTCAGCCGGCGAGTATCCACGTCCTTTTTCAGTGATCGTATGGATGATTACCGGGCGATGGGTTTCGCGCGCAGCCTCGAATGTACGTTTTAACGTTCTGATATCATGACCGTCTACTGGGCCGATATATCGAATTCCCAGTTCTTCAAAGAAAACCCCGGGAACAAAAATGCTTTTTGTAGCTTCTTCTAATCGTGATATACCACGTCTTATGTCTTCGCCGTGTGGTATTTTGTGCAGCATCATTTTTGCCATTGCTTTGAAACGATTATAGCTACGCCCAGAAATGATGTGATTCAGGCAGCGTGGAATTGCCCCGACATTTTCAGAGATCGACATTTTATTATCGTTAAGAATAATAATTAAGTCACGGGTTGTTTCACGAATATTGTTAAGCCCTTCCAGAGAAATTCCGCAATTAAGAGAACCATCTCCGACAATGGCAACAACTTTATTGTCATTATTCTGTTTGTCTCTTGCTGCTGCGAGGCCTAGAGCGGCAGATATAGCAGTTCCAGCATGGCCAGCACCAAAAATATCATGCTCAGATTCGGTACGCGAAAGGAAACCGCTGCATCCATTAAATTGCCGCAGTGTTTGAAAGAACTCTCTTCTTCCAGTAAGCAGTTTATGAACGTAAGCCTGATGTCCTACATCCCAAATCAGTTTATCATGTGGAGAATTAAATACACAATGCAATGCAATCGTCAGTTCCACCACCCCAAGATTGGGAGCCAGATGTCCCCCGTTATGAGCAACTACCTGAATCAGGGTGTCACGGATTTCTGCCGCTAGTATATTTAATTCATCATCGTTCAGCTTGCGTACATCTTCGGGCGAGTTGATCCGACTGAGGTATTTGTAATCGGAAATTGTGTTATCCATTAAATTATTCCATCACCATTTGTTGGTGATAAATTACACCCTTTCTGGGCATCGTTCAAGAAAATCCGGTTATTATTATTTTCGGATTGTCCGACTGGCGGAAATGGCAGCCGCATAGACATCTTTTACCGGAATATTATGTTTAGCGGCCAGCTTTCGGCAATCTTCATACTCCGGAGTAACAGTGATATCTTTACCGGATAAAGAACCCACTTTAATGGGGACTGGACCGTATTCCGTGTCCACTGTGATTGTCCGGCGGGATAATTTACGCCGTTCCGTACGATGGCGACGAATTCCAAACGTTGATGTTTCACGAAATATTAATTCTTCCAGTTCCGATACTTTTGAATGTTCGCAAATAACAGTGAGAAGAATGCCCTGCCGCTGTTTTTTCATATAAACTGGTTGAGAAAAGACTTCTAAAGCTCCGGCATCCCAAAGCAGGTCATATATTCCGCCGATGATTTCAGGAGTAGAGTCGTCAACGTTACATTCCAGAATGGTACAAGAATCGTTCTCTTCGCAATTCTGACTATCTGTTTTCTTGAACATAACAGCTCGCAGAAGGTTGGCCCGATGATTCAATTTGCGATGACCAAAGCTGTTGGCCGAAGCCAACATTGTTCCACCGGATATTTCACTTTTCCAGGTCGACAGCAGAACCGCACCGGTTGGCGTTACCATCTCAAACGGTTCATTTGTTTGAATAACTTCCATTCCCCGGAGCAATTTAGCTGTGGCTGGAGCCGGAACCGGTAATATACCGTGTTGGCATTTCACCGTTCCGCACCCAACGGGCAGCGCGCCCACACCCACTTTGTCAATACCAAGCATGTTGAGGGCAAGACAGCATCCGACAATGTCGACAATTGAATCAATTGCTCCCACTTCGTGAAAATGAATTTTTTCCGGAGTTGTACCATGAACCTCGGCTTCCGCTTCAGCCAGACGCAAAAAGACTTTTAGTGCCATGTTCTTCACTTTTTCTGGCAATTCCGATGAATTGATGATGTCGGTAATCTCGAGCAGTCCGCGATGTTGATGATGATGCTCATGATGATGATCATGATGATGCTCATGATGATGCTCATGATGATGCTCATGTTTGTGCTCGTGGTGATGGTTAATTACGACTTCCGCCCGTAAACCGGTAATTCCTTCGATATTAACCGAATCCGCTTTTATATGATAATGTTCATCAGGCAAAAGCTTCGCCAGTTGTTGATTGAGCTGTTCTAGATCGGCACCGAGACCGATAAGCGCCCCGAGGATCATGTCTCCGCTGGCACCGCCGATACTGGAGAACTGAATGGTTTTCATGGCAAAGTTTCCCGTTGTTTTATCTTGAATCAAAGAGAAAAGTCATTACAAGAAGATGACTATTGTTTACTGATATACCAGTTGGTGTTTGGATTTTTGATCAATTGAACCGGATATTTGATTTCATTCGTTGTTTCACTAAGCACAAAATCAGTAACATGTTGTTTTTCGGCTCCGGTAGAAATAATATAAACTTTTCTTGCTTTATCGATAACCGGAAGAGTCATTGTTATTCTCGGTAATTTGGGTTCCGATGATACCGGAGGAGCTGTATCAATTACCGACAATCCGGTTTCTTTTAGCGACTTTGCCATTGGAAAGAGGGATGCCGTATGTCCGTCAGCACCAACCCCCAGCATGACAAGATCAAACAAAGGCATGGGTTCACCAAAATAATCCTCCAGTTCCTTACGATATGCCTGTGCTGAATCTGCTGCAGACGTATAATTAGTCTTGATTGGATGGAGATTTTCTCTCGGTATATTAATTTTGTCCAGGAAAGTTTCTCGTGCCAGACCGTAATTATTTTCTTCATTTTCAATGGGTACAAAACGCTCATCTACCCAAAAAAAGTGTACTTTATCCCAAGGCAGCAGTTCCTGATTGCCTGCTTTGCCGATCAGGGCAAAAAGTCCCAGCGGCGAACATCCTCCTGAAATTGCAATATTAATTTTGCCTCTGGCTTTGATGACGCTTAAACTGTAACTGGCCATCGAACTCAACGCGGCTACAGACATTTCGGCCGGTGATTCGAATCTCATTACATTGGTCGGTCTCATTTTTAATTACTCCTCTTTCTCCATAAATTTATCACAGTGTGGAGAAATCACAAATCTAAAAAGTTTTTTATTCCGGTAAACACAATTTGAGCAGACATACCCGCAAGAATCAGACCGGTTAATTTACTCAATATTCTGATTCCCTGTCGGCCAATGATTCGTTCAATTAGTGAAGAGAACAGCAGGATTGCTCCAACGGATGCAACCGCTGCGGTCAGTCCTGCGCATCCCACTAGATAATGGGGCATAGATTTACTCTCGGAACTCATTACCATTAGTGCTCCTATTGTTCCAGGTCCAATCGCGAAAGGAATTGCCAGTGGAACCACACTTATATTATCCGATTCCTGACCGGGCTCCTGGACTATTTGTGCTGGTTTATCGCTTAAAAGCTTTACCCCATTCAGGAACAGAATTGCCCCGGCGCCGATTCGGAATGCGTCTAGAGTCAGTCCCAGCAAGTCAAACAGTTGACGACCCAGGAAGTAAATCAGCAGGCAGATTACCAGAATTGCTATTGTGGTCTTGATTGCTGTGTGACGCTGTTTAATGGAGGTCATGTGCCCGGTCATGGCTACAAACATACTTAGTACGAAAAATGGCGTAAGAATACAAAAAAACTGTACAAATATGCTTACGCATTTTGCAAAAGAGACATCCATTCTATTTTCCTTTACTTTCTGACAGCCTGAAAAACTCTATGATATCCATTATTTTTTACGGGTACCAGCTGTTTCAGATTGAATCGTTCAACAAATTTCTGCGGATCATCATTTTTACTCAGGATAACTATCGTTCCATTTTGCAGTTTGTCAACCTTTCCAACGGGAATGTCATGATTAAGTCTGTGATAATCCACACCGTACATGAGGGCATAAAAGATCAGCGGAAAAGGGTCTCCGCCAAAACTGATAAATATTGGACCTTGAGAATCTTTCAGCATCCCGATAGTCCCGGCTGGATCATAGTCGTGAGTATAGTAAGGATGGACGAGATTATCGCCGTTTCCGCCCGAGCTGTCGATAACAGTTTTCGAGAACCAGGGAGCAGTTTCGCGCTGCAGAAATCCGCAGAGCAAAATAATTCCGGCAAGAATCAGAGCTCCCCGGAAGCTATGGCGCATTGTTTTAAAAGAATGGCGGTTTAAACGGGCCAATGTATACAGCCATATTGGCCAGAGGCACAGCAATACCCGAGGGAAAGGATAAACTTTGAGTATGACCAGGGGCAATGGAATCAGAAAGACGAGAAGTTGACCCAAATTGACAAGGTTTGGCTTATGTTGTTTATTAATCGAATAACATCCTTTTGCCGCCAAAGGAAGTAGAGGAAGCATGGACAGAAGGAGGAGCAGATAGACAACACCGACCGCATGCCATTTATCGTGCCAGCCTTCACCTAGTTTTACATTCCCCATAAAGCTACTCCAGATCGGCAGATAAAAACAGAAGAATGCGACTACCGGAAGAATTGCAAGGAGTATGATATTTGGTTTGAATATTTTTGTGAACTTGCGTGGAATCAGATAGAGTGTGATTGCTGCAAACGCCAGCAGGTTTGACGGTACTGTTCCGACGGCTGCCAGAGCCGCTAAAAAGTACCACAGAGCGTAAATCCATTTCTTATTACGCAGCCGGAATGCAAATTCAAATCCGAGCAGTACAAAGAAAATTCCCATCATATAACCGCGGACCGCAACGGCGTAAATGGTAAATGGCAGGGATACTGCCAGACATAACGCGGCTAGAAAAGCCATAGTCGTACCGAGGCGTTTTTTCCAGCAGAAATAGATGATCGCAATGCTTCCGAATGCTGAGCCCAGCGGGACCAGGCGATAATAGAAATCGGGCATGCCGCCGGATATCATTATGCAAAGTTCGGACCATATCCTTTCTGCAAAAGTGAATAGAATATGGTTGTTCGGTATTGTATAATGCCAGTAGATATCCGAAATATTTTTGAGGTTGACGAATTGGAGAATCGTCAGAGCCTCATCGAACCAGAGCTGCCGGAATAGTCCGCTGAACCCGATATAGACCAAGACAATCAATAAAATCCACGGGAAATATCCGGTTATTTTTTTTTCGTCCATTATTACCCCGTCAGCTCAGATTGCGTCGTGGTTGTCTATCTTGTGTTCAGGATTGCGGTGCCACAAATTGCTGCCGTTTCAACACGCATGACCCAGTGCCCGATTCGAAACGGTTTGAAACCGTTTTCAATCATGAATTCTTCTTCCTGTTCGGTAAAACCACCTTCCGGGCCAACGATCCATGCAACATCTCCGGTTTCCGGAATGTCGGTATGAGCCGACATTTCAGCTTTCGGAGAACCAAACAGACAGCTGAAACCAAGTTCCACAGCTTTTTTTACCGCGAATTCAAATGGAACCGGCATCATCACTTCCGGTAAAAACGGATTTTTGGCCTGTTTACAGCCTTCTTTCAGTAACGTTTTCCAGTGATCAAGTACGCTTTGCTTTTCCGGTTTTGAAACCGTCCGGCTCGTCTGAAAAGGAATAATGCTCCAGATGCCTACTTCGGCACACTGTTTGAGCAGAGTATCCATTTTTTGTTTACGGGGAGGAGACGTGAACAGGTGAACGCGACGTGCTGGTGCCTTTACCAGATGAGATTCTATAACCAGCAAACTGCGGTCGCTATTAACAACTGCAGTGGCAAAAGTTCCTTTTCCATCAATCAGTTCCACCCGGTCGCCTGGTTTTGCCCTCAGCGTTTTGAACAAATGCTTACGGTCATCATCGCCGATCTCAACTGAACGACCTGATCCTGAAATTTTGTCACAGAAAAAACAGTGCATTTTGTTTACCTTTTCGTTGAGCTGCGCCGGTTACCTCCCGAACGACGTCTGTTGTTTCTATTATTCGATCCTCTACTCGACCTGGAACGCTCTGGCTCTAGTTTATGTATTGGCGGGTCAAGATGAAGCATATTTTCTTCCGGCTGTATACATACTGGAGGTTTGCCCATGAATTCCTCAATGTCAGGCAGGGAGTAGGCACCGTATTCGCATACGAAACTGATGGAATCGCCGGTTTGTCCGGCGCGTCCGGTACGTCCGATACGATGTACGTAATCTTCCGGTTTATCCGGCAGATCATAATTTACTACGTGGGAAATTCCATCAACATGAATACCGCGAGCAGCAACATCCGTGGCCACAATAATTTTAATCTTACCGTTTCGGAAGTTCTCAAGGATTTTAATACGTTTTTGCTGTGGAACGTCGCCCGATAATGAATCCGCCTTGATGTCATATGACGCCAGTTTGCGTTTCAGTCTGGAATTCAAGTCCTTACGGTTAACGAAAATCAGCATGCGTTCAACATTTTCATGTTGAAGTATCCATAACAGCAGAGCGAATTTATCAGCAGCCGGAACTGCGTAAAAACGCTGATCGATCAGGTCAGTTACCATACTTTCTGATTCAACTTCAAGCTGAACCGGGTCTTTCAACCAGGTCTTAATCAGACCGGTGATATTATCGGTAAGCGTGGCGCTGAAAAACATGGTTTGCCGTTCGCCGACCTTGGGCAGGCGTGCCACAATGCGTTTTACATCGGGAATAAATCCCATATCCAGCATACGGTCAGCTTCGTCGATAACCAGTATTTCCACTTTGTTCAGTTTAAGGGCGCCGCTGGTGCTGTAGTCGATGATACGTCCCGGAGTTCCTACCAGGATATCAACTGGTTCTTCCAGTTCCTGACGCTGGCTTTTGTGTCCCATGCCACCAAAAACCACCATATTGTGAAAATCGTGATAAAGACTGAGCTTTTCAGCGTCCTTATGAATTTGCATGGCAAGTTCACGGGTTGGAGCCAAAATCAATACCCGGCATTCTCCCGGTTTGCGTTGTTCGCGCGGGAGGGGATTTTGAATCAGTCGAGTAAATGACGAGATCAGGAACGCGGCAGTTTTACCGGTTCCTGTTAACGCCTTACCGGTAACATCTTTGCCTTCCAGAGCCGGAGCCAGACACTGAGCCTGGATTGGTGTACAGTACTTGAATTTCAGTGTCTGAATACCGTAAAGGATATCTTCTGCAACAGGAAAATCAATAAATCTGGACTTGCCTTCTTCCGGCGGAACTTCAATGAGTTCTTCCGGTTTGGGCGGAACGGTTTTACGTTTAAAAGGTACAGTCGGCGACTGGTTGCGAACGGAATCGGATTTCGATTTGCGTTTGCGGCTGTTTTTTCTCTTGTTGGTAGAACCCGATTTTTCGTTTTGTACGTTATCACTCTTTTGGCGGTTGTCAGATTTTCTACGATTGTCAGATTGTTTTTGTCCGCTTCGTTTTTTGTCGGAGTTGACGGTTTTACTTTTTGCTTTTGCGGGAGCGGTTGTTTTTGCCGCTGAGTGTTTGGTGGAGTTTAGCTGCTGGTCTTTGCCGGAAAACAAACTCCTGATTTTTTGCGTTAATTTTAATATCAACTGGATCACCTTCTTTTATTTACAGGTATTCTGCCGCGGCTGCCGCAAGCTTACTGCGCTCGCTTTTGTATAATGTTATATGTCCGTGCAGATCAAGCTGTTTTAACCTTTCCGCCGCGTAGGTAAGGCCATTGCTCGAAGAATCCAGATACGGGTTGTCGATCTGGTACGGATCGCCGGTTAGCACCATTTTGGTGCCTTCGCCCGAACGACTGATGATTGTCTTGATTTCATGAGGTGTCAGATTTTGTGCTTCGTCGATTATCACGAACTGTCGCGGAATGCTGCGTCCGCGAATATAGGTAATCGCCTCAAGTTCAAGTTTGCGCGCGCCGACCAGGTCATCAATCTTCTTGTCTGCCGAATGGCTGTCCTTTTTGCCTCCATGCATCAGGTAGACCAGGTTGTCGAAAATTGGTTGCATCCAGTGACTGAGCTTATCGCTCTTGTCTCCAGGCATATAGCCGATATCCTTGCCAAGTGGGATGATCGGGCGCGACACCAGTATACGTTCGTATTCGCCCTGGTTCAAAACCATTTCCAGGGCCGCAGCCAGCGCCAGCAGTGTCTTACCGGAACCGGCCTGTCCGACCAGTGTAACTACCTGCACGGTCGGATCCATGAGCAGCTCCAATGCCATGCGCTGCTCTTTATTACGGGGTTTGATGTTCCACACCAGGTCATCGGGGCGTTGTGCTATCAGATGCATACGTTTGTCCGCCTTATAGACGCCGAGAGCGCTGTGGCTGGGTTCAAGTTCATCCTGCAGCAGCGCAAATTCGTTGATGTAGAAGCTGTCATCGTTCCATTCGATGCTCTTATCTTTATAGATTGCGTTTATCATATCGCTCGGAACCATTGCCGGACGACATCCGGAATAGAGTTCATCGAAGTTAACTTTCTGGTTCTCAAAGTCCATTACATCAAGGCCGAGAACGTCCGCTTTGAGTCTCAGGTTGATGTCTTTAGTAATAAATGTGACATTTTCATTGTGGGAACTAAGGTGGCATGCCATCTGGAGAATCTGGTTATCCATTACGCTTGTATTCAAACCGTAATCGGGAATATCTTCGTTTCTCATCATAATACGCAGCATTCCCGGAGGTCCCACAGGATGATCCAGTTCCACGCCTTCGGATAATTTCCCTTTCAGACGCAGGTCGTCAAGTCTTCTGATCACTTGACGGGCATTTCGGCCCAGTTCATCCTGATTTTTCTTAAATTTGTCAAGCTCCTCAATTACCGGCATTGGGAGAACTACTGTATTTTCTTCAAAGGATTCGATTGCCTGCGCACTGTGCAGCAGTACATTCGTATCCAGAACAAAAGTCTTTGGCATACACTTTCCTTTACTGATTTTCTGGTCGTATTGTGTCCAAAAACAACCATCACACTAACTTACTATAATATTGTTTCAAAAAAAATACCAGAATTCTTGTTTTTAATTAATAAAAATAATATATTAAACCGGTTCTTACCGTTAGTAATTTCGGAAATATGTCACATTTTTAATGAAAATTTCTAATTATAGAAAAGGTTTAAGTCATGGATAATACTACTTTGCAGGCTACTCCGTTGAAATCCGTTCACATTGCACTCGGTGCCAGGATGGTTCCTTTTGCCGGATGGGAAATGCCGGTTCAGTATAAAGATGGCATCCTGGCTGAGCATAAACATACTCGCACCGCTGCTTCGCTTTTTGATATCTGCCATATGGGTGAGTTTGAAATTGACGGTCCTGGTAGCGCTGTTGAACTTGATAAACTTCTCGCCCGTCCGGTTTGTGATCAGAAAGTCGGCACTTGCCGCTATAACTTCCTGCTTAACGACAACGGTGGCGTGATGGATGACCTGATTGTCTACCGTATTGACGAAGAGTGCTTTATGATTGTGGTCAACGCTGCAACCCGTGAATCTGATGCTGAACAGTTTAAAAGCAATCTTTCAGATAACATTAGTTTTGAAGACGTGTCTGACTCTACCGGCAAGCTTGACTTGCAGGGGCCGGACAGCGTGAAAATCCTTGAAAAGCTGGGAATTGATCCCGCCGGATTACCGAAATATTATCATTGGACAACCGTAGAAATTGCAGGGATGCCCTGTATCATGAGCCGTACCGGCTACACTGGCGACCTGGGGTTTGAATTCTACGTTGGTGCTGAAGTGACCGAAAATCTCTGGAATGTTTTTGTCGATAACGGCGCAAAACCCGCTGGACTAGGCGCTCGCGATACCCTTCGCCTGGAAATGGGATATCCCCTTTACGGACACGAAATGGACACGGAAACGACTCCGGTCGAGGCTGGATTCGGACGTATGCTGAAACTGGAAGAAATGCCTGACCGTAAATTTATCGGTAGTGATTCTCTGCGTTCAAAGATGCCGGCAAAAACGCTTGTCGGTATCAAACTTGATGGACGTCGCGCAGCTCGTGAGCATGTCGAAGTCATGGACCAGAATGAAAACAAGATCGGCGAAGTCACTTCCGGCGCGTTTTCTCCGTGCCTGGAATGTTCTGTGGCGCTGGCTTATATCACTGCCGGGAATCCGACCGAAGTGGGCACTAAAGTTCTACTGAATGCCGGACGTTCCATGCTGGAAGGCACAATAGTTCCACTTCCATTCTACGAAAACGGTACAGCACGTATGAAAATATCCTAAGTTTAACGGTCCTCATGGTGTTTATTTGAGTTTGAAAACTTGTTTTCAACCAAATAAACGACATTACTCGCCACCGCGGGCTCCGTGGACGTGGTCCAGCGGCGGAACGCTGGTCGGCAAAGCCGAAACCTGTACCCAGTGAGAATAAATGAGCAATAATAATCGTAAAGTAATAATGATGATGGTGGACGGCTTTGGCGTGCCGCCGGAAGGCTGGGACGGGTCCGTTTATCGTCAGTATTGCTCTGATAAATTTATCGAGCTGTTTAAACAACATTCGGTTCCGATTGACGCGATACTCGGTGTCGATGGAATTCCGCAGAGCGCAACCGGACAATGTTCTTTATTCTGCGGCGTAAATGCTCAGGAATTCATGGGACACCACATTCATGCGTTTCCGGGGAAAAAGCTTCGTGACCTTATCCGATCCAAAAATATTTTTAAGGCGGTAAAAGAGCTTGGACTAAAACCTAAATTTGCAAATGCCTACCGCAGAGGCCTCGAGGACCTCGAAGGAACTCGTTACCGGTCCGTGACAACAGTAATGACCGCGTCGGATATTGGACACGTCTTCCGTGCGGCTGAATGTGCAGCCGGAGATGCGGTATTTCATGATATTACCAATGAAAGTTTTCCGGAAGAATGTAATGTTCCGGTAATTACGCCTGAACAGGCGGCGCATAATCTGATCGGAATCTCAAAAAAGTATGATTTTACCTTGTTTGAATTTTTCCTGACGGATCGCGGCGGACACAAAACCAGTCGTGACTTGCTGCCGAATATTCTCGGGCGTCTTGATCGTTTTGTTACTGAATTAACTGACACTCTACCTGATAACACGGTATTCATCCTGACCAGCGACCACGGCAATTGCGAAGACCTATCGACGCATATCCATACCCGTAATCCGGTTCCTTTGCTGGTTTGCGGCAAAGCCCTGCCGGACAACTGGAAACAAATCAAAGCCATTAACCAGGTCTATGATTATATCATTAGACTACTGAAAGAGGAATCATAAGTTTTCGGAGATTGAGAACCATTTTTGCCAGCCTGTCGGTTAAATCATACATACTGTGTAAATCTAGATTGCGAAGCCGGAAGGAACGTGTTAATATCAAGGTCATTTTCGATCTTTCCATTGATAGGGCGTAGGAAGGAATCATATTTTCGTTGAGATATTCCAGCATACGAAAAAGATTTGAAGTCTGCCCCATTGGTCCGATGATTCCGCCGGCTGAAATCCATGAGTTTTCTTCCTTTTCCGCTGAGATGTGCTGTAAAATAATCTTGACAGCATATTTATCTTCTCCAATGGTGAAAAAACATTTGAAAAATCCTGTTTCTGTCGAGACAAAAGTTTCTTCCAGCATCAAATGGCTGTGCTCCATAAAGTACTGTGCGATAAACCGGTGTGCGCTTTGCTGCATGACTCATTCCCCTTATGTTTGGTTTGTTATGTTTATCAGCCAAACGTCATGGAGAAAGTGGAGATTTCGGCTTCGCCGTCCGTCGTACGGACAAAAAGGAGCTCTTCCACACCTAAACGAGGTATCGCCAGACACCCGAAATGGAATGCAGAAAGAGCTCCCGCAAAATACTATATCCCGGAAGAATTATGTCCCTTCCTGAATGTCATATAAAGCGAGAGCAACCCTCAACATCGTTCCCATTTCTAAAAACTGGCGATTTTCGTTTAGAAACGTTTGCTGAAAGTTACCATCGATAACTTTATTTCAATTGTAATTTTTTAATTATGCTAAGTGATTAAAATCTCCAATATTCTAATTACAAATACAATATAATATATTTGTTACTGTATTTCAACCTGTAAGAAATAAATTGCAAAGCGATTTCGGTAGTCATGTAGTTGATTTGAGCCTGAAAATTTATTTTCAGCCAAATCAACTACATTAATAACGCACCGGGGCGTCCCCGGTCGCCGCCCGGCGATAGAGGGCTAGCCGCGCGGCGATGAGCGCTCTCTTAGTATGAGTCGCGCTGCTTGGTCCACTCGACGATGTCGGTTTCTGTTTTGGTCCAGTCATCTGCTCTTACCGCATTAACGAATATTCTGAAATATTCACAAATGATGTCATGGAAAATTTTCAGGTTCAGGACACGTTCCGCAAAACGACTGTTGCGTTCCATTTCTTCCCCGGTCGGGAGGGATAGACCACTAAACGCGAATTTATCAGCATCGAACGTACCAGCCCAAGTTTCCTGTCCGCGAGCAATGGTGAGTTTAGCCTTTTTAAGCTTTTTCCCTACGGTAAGGGCTGCTTTTACTTCGGCACTGCGTAGCGGGCTGCCACCTTTTTTTACCGCGGTTTCGGCAGCGCCTTTGGCTTCGGAGGCGAACGCAAAAGTGAGGGGGGCTTCGATTAATATTTCGAAATCGCCGTAGTTTTCTAGGCTAATTCTGCCGCCGGTCGTTTTTTCGCTGTAGTACCAGAGCCAGGTGAGGAAGTCACGGGCCGGAACACTTTCCGGGTCAGTATCATCAGAAAATGCCACATCGGGCAGATCGCAGTCCTGAAGCTGGAATAGCTTGAACATCAGTTCATTAACCGTAACCTGCAGTGGTTCAATTCCAAGTGTTTTGTGAAACAATGCCACAAATACATCGATCTGTTTTGGGGAACAGGTTCCAAGATAAAGCATATTGGTTCTGGCGTCAATAACAAACGGAACGCCGGTAATAACCGGAGGCATTTGCATCTGGAATTTTTCCACAGCTCCCTCTTTAATTTCTTTTTTGACTTTGGAAGGAACTTTTTCGTAGTTCGGATTGGCATTGATAAAAGCTATTTCTTCGCGCTGGCAGTAGGCTTTCAGAAATGTTCCCGGAATTTTACGTTCGGCTGTACGCATGTTCAAGTGGAGATGTCCGCCGCAGATAGCGGTCTGTTCATCGATCTTGGTTTCAAGCAATGTGCGTCCGCTGACCCAGCCAATTTGCGGTTCATCTTTAACGTTATCAAGCAAACCGGCTTTATTGGCGGTAAAACGTTCGAGGTAATCTTCGGGCAGCTTATCGCTGAGGTAAAACATGGTCAGAGCCAAAGGGCCGTTATCGAATGGCATTATATGAATCTCCTATTGTAAATGTTCTGATTTGCGATGAATAACGTATCACCGTAACGGAAAATTTCAATTGCCGAAAGCATCCTCATTTGGCTGAATTTTATGCGGTTTCATATGGTGTTATTTATGCGCAAATACTGGTATTGAAGAACTTATAACAAAAAACTAATGTAAAGTGGTTGCTTTCTGTGTTAAACCACCTATATTGGGAATCCCTTTTAGCAGTAAAACTGGAGAAGAAACGAATTAATTTATATAAACAACGGGATAAACCGGAAATGTACAGAAAAGAAATCAGGGTATTCGACTGCACAATTCGCGATGGCGGGTTGATTAACAAATGGCAGTTTTCACATGAACTTGTAAGAAAAGTATTCGAAGCGGTCAATCAATCGGGTGTTGATTGTATGGAGTTGGGCTATCGCGCTTCAAAAAAGATGTTCGATCCGAAAGAATACGGTCCATGGCGTTTTACTACCGATGAAGATGTTCGCAAGATTATCGGTGATACTCCCGTAAATATGAAACTAGGTGTAATGGTTGATATTGGTCGAGTGGAAGAAGACGACATCAAGCCGTGCGAAGAAAGTCCGCTGGATTTTATCCGTGTTGCCACATATCTGAAAGATATTGACAAGGCGATCGCGCTTGCTAATCACTGTCATGACAAAGGCTATGAGACTTTCATTAATATTATGGCCATTTCCACTGCTTCGGAATTTGATCTTAATGAAGCGTTGACGCAGGTTGATGCAGAAACTTCTGTAACCGCAGTTAATATTGTTGACAGCTTTGGTGGACTGTTCTCTGAAACAGTGCATCATCTGGTACGTGTTTTCCAGAATAATCTGCATACTCATGAAGTTGGAATGCATGCCCATAACAATCAGCAGCTTGGATTTGCCAATACTATCGAAGCAATTCGTAAAGGCGCCAATTATCTTGATGCTACCGTTAACGGCATCGGTCGCGGCGCCGGCAACTGTCCGCTTGAACTGCTTCTCGGGTTCCTGAAAAATCCGAAATACAGCATTGAACCGATTTTCCAGGTGATTGAAGATGTATTTATTGACCTGCGTAAGGAAATCGAATGGGGATATATTATTCCTTATATGATTACGGGTATGCTTAATGAACATCCGCGTGCAGCTATTGCAGTACGGAATTCACCGGATAAAGACAAATACTCTGAATTCTATCGCGAGTTGACTTCTCCGGAATGCAGCTGCGTCGAATAGGCCGTACGACGGACGGCGAGATTCCGCTTTAAATTTGAGTCGCTAAAACTCCTTTCGGAAGCGGGAAAATCTGTATAGCAAAAACAGACAGGCCTTAATTTTATAGACCTGTCCGTTTTTTGTTTGTATAAAAGAATTATTTGCAGCGATTCAAGGCGCGGTAGGCGATATCCTTACGGCAGAAACAGCCATCCCAGTGGATTTTGCCAACTGCTTCGTAGGCCTTGTCGATAGCGGCTTTGATATCTTTGCCCATTGCGGTTACACCGAGAACACGTCCGCCGGTATTGACGATTTTGCCGTCTTTGAATGAGGTCCCGGCGTGGAATACAACGGCGCCGTTTTCTTCGGCTTCTTCCAGACCGGTGATTTCAAAGCCTTTCTGGTAGGGACCAGGATATCCGCCGGAAGCCAGAACCACGCATACGGATGTGCCATCGGCCCATTTCAGTTCGACTTCGTCAAGTTTAGTGTCAAGAATTTTGTCAATTACATCAAACAGGTCGTTTTCAAGACGCATCATAACAGCCTGAACTTCGGGATCGCCGAAGCGGACATTGAACTCAAGCACTTTAGGACCTGACGCGGTGACCATTACGCCGACGAATAGAACGCCCTTGAAGTAGAGGTTTTCTTCCTTGATGCCGCGGAGAAAATTATTCAAAACATTTTCAGTCACATCGTTGAGAATTGTGTCGTCAACGACCGGGGCAGGGGAGTAGGCACCCATCCCGCCGGTATTAAGTCCGGTGTCGCCATCACCCACGCGCTTGTGGTCTTGTGAAGATGCCAGTGGCATGATGGTTTTTCCGTCGCATAGTGCGAGAATCGAAGCTTCTTCCCCGAACAGGCATTCCTCAATCAGGATTTCTTTCCCTGCGGCACCGAACGTACCGCCGAGGCATTGTTTGATTCCGTTGATCGCGTCTTCGCGTTTCAGGGCAACGATAACGCCTTTTCCGGCGGCTAGTCCGTCGGCTTTGATTACGATGCCTTCGGCTCCTTTGTCAAACTGTTCATTGACGAAGGTTACGGCCGGAGTTTCTTCAGTAAAAGTTGCTGATGCGGCAGTCGGGATTCCATGACGGTTCATGAAATCTTTGGCGAAAATCTTACTGCCTTCAAGGCGGGCGGAGGATTTATCAGGTCCGAAAATCTTTAGTCCGCGAGCTTGGAAAACATCCACGATTCCATCGCAGAGCGGAGCTTCCGGACCAGCCACAGTAAGGGCAATATCGTTCTTTTCTGCAAAATCAGCCAGAGCTTCCAAGTCCGATACCGGAATGTCGATGCATTCCGCGTGACGTGCGATTCCGGCGTTGCCTGGAGCACAAAAAACTTTATCAACCTTGTTGCTTTGGGCCATCTTCCAGCATAGAACATGTTCGCGGCCGCCACTGCCGACAACTAAAACTTTCATCAATTTTTCTCCATGAATTTTAAAAATCGTTTTTCAGAATTATATTAACTATAAGATATATAACGTAAACCATCCGTTTCGCATGAAACTTTACCGGACAAATAATATACCGGTAAATGATGAAATGTAAAATGCGGCGGGCAAAATACAGGGAATGGGAAATGCTTTCAGATCTGCGTCAGTATAAAATTGTGCCTCTGCTGAAAATGAAGAACCTCGACGTTGATGATGCTTTGAGAATCGCGGAAGTTCTTAGCGAAGCCGGTTTACCAATTATGGAAATCGTTTTTCGTCGTTTTTCTGATTCAAAAGCGATTCGCGAAATAGCCTGTCGTTTTCCGGATTTTTATATTGGAGCTGGGAATCTTCTCAATAAAGACCAGTTTTTGAGGGCATTTGATGCTCAGGCCAAATTTGCGGTATCACCCGGAATCTGCGTTGAAACGATGAAAGAAGCGGTAAAACGTAATATTACCTATCTTCCAGGCGGATGTACGCCTACCGATTTGCAGGTGATTTTGCAGAATGGAATTGTTGACTTTCATTATTTTCCCGCCGAGGCTGCTGGAGGTGTTAATATGTTGTCGGCATTACTGGAGCCGTTTGAACATCTTCCGGTTGAAGTTTTTGCCCGTGGCGGGATTACGCCTGACAGGGTCCGGGAATATCTGGAGATTCCGAATGTTGCGGCAGTCACCGCGGAATGGGTGTTAAGTCAGGAATTGATTGAATCAAAGAACTGGGATAAGATCAGAGAGGAGGCTCGGAAAGCCATTGTTATTGCCGCCGGCGGATAATATTTATTATAAACTCATTGTTGTATTTGCCCAAAGGGGAACTTTGAAGGAATAAATTTCGGATATTATCTTGATTATCAAGGGTTGTTCACTTATTATTGATATTAGGAACAATCCTTCGTGAAAAGAAGGGAAAGGCTTGCAGGATGATAGTCGGAATTGGAACCGATATTGTTAAGA
Source organism: Victivallales bacterium (assembly GCA_963677165.2). Classification (GTDB taxonomy): domain Bacteria; phylum Verrucomicrobiota; class Lentisphaeria; order Victivallales; family SZUA-371; genus JAFGXT01. Next base: position 231,733 of record CAXXSX010000001.1, read on the forward strand.
TTGAACGGATCAGACGATCCATTGAACGTCATCCGAACCACTTTGTCAATCATATTTTTACCACTGATGAGCAGCAGGAAGCTGTTTTGCGTTCAAATTTTGGGACTTATTATGCCGGACGCTGGTCTGCAAAAGAGGCATTATCCAAGGCGTTGGGTTCCGGAATTGGCGAGAAATGCGGCTGGCTCGATATTTGTATTTTGAATAATGAGGACGGACGTCCCGGAATGGAGATATATGGTCGAGCGGCGGAAACCGCAGACAAAATGGGCGTGAAAAAAATCCATGTATCTATAAGTCATGAGACGGATTATGCCTGTGCAACCGTGATTCTTGAAGCGTAATCGTTATACGCGCTTGATTCGGAACAATATGTGTACTATAGTAATTAGCTTGAAATAACGGGGATTCGAAGTATGAGCAAAACATCATTACCATCGGAAATCGTCGCAAAGTGGATTTGGGACAAATCGCTTGCTGTCAGTGAAGACAGCTATATCTTTGCAAGAAAGTCTTTTGCTCTGGATCAGAGCGGAGTGGATGCACAGTTCTGGATAAGCGCGAATTACTCTTACCAGTTATTTGTTAACGGACGTTTTATCGGCAGTGGACCGTCTCCGGCACCACCGGGAGTTTCTTATGCCGACTTCTATGATTTATCCTATTATTTGCAGACCGGAAAAAATGTGATCGCGGTTGTCGCGCATCATACTACGTTTGTAACTTATTCTCATGCCGGTAAAGAACCCGGCCTCTGGTGCCAGCTGGATATTGATGGAAAACCTGTAGTTGCTTCTGACGGCAACTGGAAAATTCATAAGGGCGATTGCTATCAGCAGTCACGTCCGCGTAAAGGACGTTTCCTTGAGTTTTGTGAGGTCTGTGATTTGTCCAAATATCCTCGCGGTTGGCGCGGTGAAAATTATCTTGAACTTGACTGGGAATATTGCAATTATGATATTCCGGTTGATGAATTTTCTTCCAAGCTGGAAGCCATGCCTATTGATACCCCGGAATTTGAAGAACTTTTCCAGCCTTGGGAAATTGTTTCCAAAGGAACGCTTGATCCCAAAGCTATGATTGGCCAGGTTCATCTTAGTGATGTTATTACCGGACCGGGGGTTTATTGTGCCAAGTCTTTCATTTTCAGTGAAGAAGACGAAACCAAGGCAATTAAGCTCTATGCAGATTCTCCATGTCGGGTTTTTGTTAACGAAAAACTTACAATGGTTTATGAACCTCAGAGAACAGTTAACTGTCAGGAATACGAAACAACCCTGCAAAAGGGCTGGAACGAATTTCTGGTTATTCAGCCCGCGACACCGTCAAGTATGGGAGCTCTTCTTTCGTTCCCCGAACAGCGCAAAGGTGATGTGAAATTTTTCACGGAACCGAAGATCAGTGCTAATGACGGATGGAAGGTTTACGGTCCGTTCCGCAAGAAGTTCAGTGAGCTTGTGCCATCGGCGGCAGATAAAGACTTTTTGCTGGGCGAGTGCCGTACAGAACGTGCTTTGGTAAACGATGCCCAGGCATATCTGGATGGTTGTAAGATCGAATTGTTGCCGGTTGATAAGGATCAGGTGGATGTTACTTTGAGCCGCTATGAATTTTATGTATTTGATATCGGTAAACTCCAGTATGGATTCCCCGGTCTTTCTATTAGCGGCAAAGTCGGCGATATAATTGATATCTGCTACGGTGAAACCCTCAGTGATCTGAAGGTTCCTACTAATCATGATAATTTCCGTAGTGTTGATACTTTGAAAATCCGTTCCGGCACAAATAACTGGATGAAATATGAACCCGGATGTTTCAGATATGTTATGGTTTCAACTCGTAAATGTATGGCTGATGTCAAAATAGAAGGAATGTTCATTGTTCATCATGCGAAAGATTACCGCAAGAATTCTGAGTTCAGTTGTGCTGACCAGGAAGTGAATGACATCTGGGATATCAGCCGTTATCTTTCATTGCTGTCAACCAAGAACTATTTTATCGGTACGCCTTATCATCGCAAGACCCAGTATCTTGGCGATGCGTGTATTCAGTCGCGTAATTCTTATTATCTGTTTAGCGATTATTCGCTTACACGTAAAGCAATTACTGAATTTGCCCGGGCCCAGTTTGAGGATGGGTCTATTCCAATCTCCATTACCGGAATATCGGAAAAGAACCATATTGATCAGATGATGCTGTTTCCACTGTGGGTGCAGGAATACTATAAATACAGCGGTGATCTCGACTTTATGGAAGCGATGCTGCCACATATTGAACGTCTGCTGAAATATATTGAACAAATCAGCAATCGTGAAAGTGGGCTTTTGGAAGATTTTCCGGAATGGCAGAATGTTAGTTTCTTTATTCAGGAAAGGGCAACCGGGCTTTCCGGAATGATTACCGGACTTAATGCGTTGTACTGCCGAACCTTGTTCTCAGCTGCACAGATGTATGAACATATCGGCAATCAGGAGCGTACTGACGGCCTGCGTATGCAAGCCGCTAAAATTGCCGGCAAAGTTCGTAAGCTTACTTATAATGAAAAGGAAAAAGTTTACGCTGACTGTTATGTTGACGGCAAGATGTCCAAAAATTGTACCGTTTATTCAAATATTATGGCACTTTATTCAGGGATTGCTCAGCCGGAACAGGCAGAAGATATTTTCAATAAGTTTTTCAGCGGTAAAAAGCCGTTTGAAAATCTTGAACTGGACCGTATGGGGCCCATTTTCCGGACTTTATTCCTTGATACGCTCTATGCTTACGGTAAGTCTGATCTTGCTTTGGAATATCTCAAGCTGTGTCACCGTGAAAATGCTAAAGACAAGGCTTTGACTCCGGGACTGGCGTTGGATAAAACTTTGCTCAGTAATTCGTATATCATTCAGGAAATTGCCGGACTGCGTATTGCAACCCCGGGATTTTCCACCGTATATTTCAATCCGGATATCAAGGCGGCCAAGCGGGTTAAGATTGTGTTCCCGACCAATTACGGTCGTATCAGGGTTGACTGGAAGATGGAAGACGACGAAACCTTTACGGTCAAAATTGATGCGAACTATCCGCTGGAAGTTGTTCCGATTCTTCCGCCGGAAATTGAAGGAAAGACAACCCTGATGCTGGGGAAAACTGTTGTTGTTCTTGATCCGAAGAGTAGCGACTAATCCGGACAGAAGGAGAATCTGCCGTGAAATATTCCATTGCGAAACCGGGCAGGATATTTGTTGTCAGGCTTGAAGACGGCGATATTCTGCACGAACAGATCGAAGAGCTGGCTCGTCGTGAGAATATTACCGCTGCGTCATGCGTGGCGGTTGGCGGTATTGATGCTGGAAGTACGCTTATTGTTGGTCCTGCCGATGGCAGGGCTGAAGTTATGAATCCGATGCCGCTTGAGGTCGACAATGTTCGAGAAATTGCTGGAACCGGCACCATATTTCCTGATGAAGACGGCAACCCGGTTCTTCACATGCACATTGCCTGTGGCAGAAAGGATCATACTGTTACCGGTTGTGTTCGCAGCGGCGTAAAAGTCTGGCAGGTTATGGAAGTTATTATTCACGAACTGACCGGTTGTAATAGTCGTCGCGTCCTTGACGAAGCAACTGGCTTCAAGCTTCTCCAGCCGTAACTGATAGTACTTTCCTGCGAGCATTGATAACATATTCGACAAGATTAGATTAAAATTGCTTCTTTGGGATCAATGAGCCCTTCTTTTGCCATTTTTTCGGCTGCAGAGAACAAGTCGGCTTCCGGATATTCTTTAATCTTCCTGCGTAGCTTGCTCAGACCGGGGTTGTCGATTATAAAATCTTTCCACTCGTCGTCCGGGATCATGATTGCTGAGAGAGGGATTCTGGCTGTGCCGTCTAATGTTCTGACCAGACGTTGGTTCACGATGCCGGTAATTGCGGACGCGACCAGAAATGGTTCAAAACCCTGATGAAGAATCCTGGCGTAAACAGATGGTATATCTACAGCATGATATGTGGTAATTACACGGTGTCCGGTCAGGGCGGCATCAAGAGCTACTTTAACAACATCGCGATCGCGCATTTCGCCGATTACCAGGGTTTTAACATCTTGACGTAAAGCTGCACGAAGTGCATTGGTGTAATTCCATTCTTCATTGGTTTTCGACAGTGAAACCTGGGATATTTCTTCGATTCTCGATTCTACTGGATCTTCGATGGAAATAATCGAAGCCGGATCTTGATTGTTTTTTAGCAGTTCATGAATCATTGCGTAGATGGTGGTTGTTTTACCGCAACCTGTTGGTCCAGTCAGTACGATCATTCCGCTGCTGGTATTCAGCATCTTTCTGATTTTTAGAGTGACTGTATCCGGGAGGTTGAGTTCGTCAAGCGACTGGGGGGCATTTGAGTGATCCAGAAGTCTGATTGTGACTCTTTCTCCATCAACAGTAGGCATTACCGCCACTCTGAATTCAAGGCCGGGATAACGTTCCGGATCGGCAATTACACCATCCTGTGATACTCGGTTTTGGTAGGTTTGAAGCTGAGACATTATCTTCATTCTGGTGGTACATTGATGAGCATTTATCGCTTTCAGGTCGATAAAGTCTTCCTGTATACCATTTACCCTGAATCGTATCGTATAGTGTTCTTTTCCCGGCAGCCAGTAAATATCACTGGCTTTACGTTCTGCGGCTTCCAATAATACCAAGTCGACAATCCGGGGCGGTTCCAGTTTGTCCAGGTTGTCGAATTTTCCTGATTTATTAATTTTTTTCGATTTCTTTAATTTGCTAAAGTTCAGCATATTCTTGTCGTACTAAAATATTTCACTATATATTCTAAATCAAAGTTACCTCTATATCTATGTCAATTAAAGCGTTATCATGCAAAAACAGCAATTTTGCAAAATTTATCAATTATTAGTTAAAGTGCCAAATTTTGTGATACAACGAGAAGTCATGCTTACTACTGTTACGTTGCAAAACGGTTTTCCAGAGTAGCATGCGATCTCCGAGCGCATAAAGCACGTCTGCCACAAACGCCGTAGACACGGATTCTTAAAAACATCTATTTCAAGTTATTCGTGACTTTATAACGACTAAGCGTAAATCCACACGATAACAGCAATATTGCTATTTGCGCTCGGAGATCGCAAGCTACTGTCTCACGCCTAAACACTACCCGTTACGCAAGCAAAAATTTTTGCTTCAACTTACTTTTAACCATTAACCCATCTACCTCAATCCTTGAAACAGATAACTTCTACAGCTTTCCATCACAACATCACAATTTTTCACAACTTTTGGCACATTATCAATTATTAATGCTTGACAAGAAAATTATTACATGATATAATAGGTGTCTTAATGAGATAGTACACTAAATCACTGAGTGTTGATGTTTAGGAGGGCCATATGATTAAGCTGGAAGAATTAAGTTTCAGCTACCGGAAGTCCCAAGTGCTTTCCGGGTTGAATTTACAACTTGAGCCTGGGGCTGTCTGTGGACTACTGGGGGAGAACGGCGCAGGCAAAACTACGTTACTGCATTTAATTGCCGGATTGCTCTCGCCTGATGGAGGATCTTGCGAAATAAACGGAATGAAATCCCAGGAGCGCCGAATTGGATTTTTGCAGCAGTTATACTTTGTCAGCGAGGAAATCCTTAATCCCAAGCAGATGCCGACGACATATCTAAAGCAGCATGTTCCCTTTTATCCGAATTTCAATACGCGACTTTTTCAAAGAGCGGTTGATGAGTTTAATATCGATTTGAATATGTCGCTTAACCGTATGTCTTTTGGGACCAGAAAAAAGTTTTTTCTTTCCTTTGCCTTTGCCGCCAGCACCTCCGTTTTGTTGATGGATGAACCTACTAACGGATTGGATATTCCTTCGAAAAGTATTTTTCGTAAACTGGTAGCGGAAACCATTGACGATTCCAGGATTATTATTATTTCAACGCATCAGGTTCGCGACCTGGAAAACATTATTGATCCGATTGTTATTCTTTCTTCTCATGGTGTTCTGCTGAATGCAGGTACCTGCGACATTGAGGAAAAACTGCATTTCGCTTTTACGAAAAAAGAGATAGAAGATTCGCTGTATGTAGAAAAAGTCCCGGGGGGGCGACTTGTTGTCACAGACCGGAAACTGGATTGTGATGAATGCAAGCTGACTGATGTTCAGTTGGAACTGCTTTTCAATGCTGTAGTGAAAAATCCGAAGCGTGTCCAGGCGCTGTTTCAGCCGGAGGATAAATATGAATGAAGAAAGTATTTTTTCCAGTGCGCGTTTTATGCGGTTGATATTGAACTGCATTAATAATGAACGCCGTAACATCTTATGGTATACGCTGGGATTGATTGCGGTGTTGTTATTTCTGCCGGTCAGCTTATCCCAATTGATAAAACTTTATAACTGGCCTATTCCATTGAACCTCAGTCGTCCGGGATTGTATCTGACGCTGGCCGGAATTATTACCAGTGTAACCATGATGCTCAAAGCCTCTGCCGCCTTTCCTGAACTAAAACATAAGGCCGGCGCCACCGCTCTGTTGTCGCTGCCAGCCAGTCCGCTGGAAAAAGTGTTGTCGCGTTACTTGTTGTATTCCATAGGATTATTACTGTTGTCGGCCGTTATCTGTGCGGCATGTATTGGTATTCTGATGATTTTTGTAATTAATCCTTCTACTGCTACCTGGATGAAATCGGAACGCTGGTGGAATATCATTCTCAGTCTGTTATTTTTTCAAGGATTCTATTTTGCGGGAGCAGCGTATTTTAAGAAAAATAATTTTCTCAAAACCAGCGTGACCTTGTTTCTGATCAATTTTGTGATTGGCGGAGCTTTTTCTTATTTTAAATTCGGTAAACCAATCATGATGAGTAGCGGCGGCTACGGGCTGGACGGCGGACTTCCCAGTTTTAGTTTAGGTATGGATATGATCATTTATCTGCTGTGTCTCGTAATGGTGTATTTTCGGATCAAGGAGCTGGAACTCGATGAGATTTGAGGAAAATCGCAACATTTTCCAGCAGATTGCCGATCAGTTTTGCTGGGATATTATGCAGGAGAAGTGGCAGGAGAACGAACGTCTTCCATCTATCAGGGAAACTGCGGTTGAGCTTCAGGTGAATCCGAACACTGTAATGAAGTCATTCGCGGAACTTGAGGATTTGCAGATTATTTACAAGCAGCGTGGGATGGGATATTATGTTGCACCGGGCGCACGTGAGAAAATACTGCAAATTCGCAAACATGATTTTTTTAATAATGAATTACCCAAGTTGTTCAAAACACTGAAAATGTTGGAACTCAGTCCGGAGGAACTAACTGAACTTTACCGTAAATATCTGGGAGATAATAAACCATCATGAAAACCAACACCATTTTACTGGCAACTCTGCTGGCAGTCATAGTCATAAAGCTGTTTTGTCTGGCTATGTTTTTCGATGGAGGTGCTATTCGCAGGCCGTATCATTTGCCGTTGCCGCCCCCGCCGCCTTCACCAGGAGCCGGACCTATGCATCGATAATTCCTGCTGAAATTTTAAACAAGGAAAAAAGTAAGTCTTCGCTTATGGTTCTAACCAATAAAGACATGACAATCCATTTAAACACAGCTTTTAGGCGGATTTCTAAAGGACAATCATCATGAGAAACGTTAAATTTTATTATCGAAAGCAATTTACTCTTATAGAGCTCTTGGTTGTGATCTCTATTATTGCCATCCTGGCTGGATTGCTGTTTCCAGTGCTTGGAAAAGTCAGGCGTAAAGCGAAAAGTGTTTCCTGCGTCAATAATCTGCATCAGATTGGTCTGGCCTTTAGTAGCTATCTGCCTGATTTTCGCGGATGTCTGCCTCATGCCGCGCAGAAACCTACAATTAATCAAAACGAAAACCGTATCGTGGATGTACTGAAAGACTATACGGGAGGCAATCAGCTGGTTTTTCGTTGTCCGGGAGATATTCTGCCCGAAAATGCCTATGAGGGCGGAACCGTACTCAAAACATTTTATGAGTCGGAAGGCAGCAGCTACGAATATTCCAGCCTGTTAGGAGGAACCAAAGTAAAAGCTAAAATGGGAAAGCTAGGAATACCGGCAACCATGTTGGCCGTGATGTATGATTACGAATGTTTTCATCGAAGTTCCGAAGTAACTTCGGTTAACCAGAGTGGAAGTGCTGACAGCAGCAAACAAACCAAAGTAGCCAAAAAGACTGGAGCGAAAAATTATCTTTTTGCTGACTGGCATGTAGGAGATTATGAACTATGAACACGAATGAAACGGATTTAGCGAATAACCGTAAACTTTGGAGTAGACGTAAGAAAATTATGCTGGTATCTATCCTGGGGCTACTGTTATTTGTTGGTTTTTTGATTGCCTGGTTGCTTCCGAACCGTGCCCCGGATCCCGCTAAGATGACCCGGGATGAGGCGGTAAAATACTTTGCTTCAAAGAAATTTGCCAATTTGCCCGATCAGGAAAAATTTGCTTACATGAAGAAAATGAGAGACAAGGTTGGTAGAACTCCGCCGCATGTACTGGGCAGAAAGCTGAACGATAATGAAAAAAAGATGGCCATGAATAACATGCAGCAGATGATATATAAAATGATCAAGAATCGGTTAAAACGCTTCTATACTTTATCCAAAGAAGAGCAGGATGCGGAACTGGACAAGCTCATAAACATGATGGAGGCGGGAAAAAAGCATGGTAATCGCCCTCCCGGTTCGCCCCCGGGAGGCGGAGGAAAACCTGGGAGGAAAGATGGTCCTCCCAATCCTGGCGCAGTGGCCAAAATGGTGCTGGAGAACACGGATTCATCTACTCGAGCTCAAGCCGTTGGAGTTGTTCGCCGTCTACAGCAGCGCATGAAGGAACGAGGCGTAGAAGGACCGGAATTGCCATTTCCCTAGTGCCCTGTCAATCTTTAACTGTCGGTCTCTCTGTACTACTATCTATAAACTTCTTGTTTTTTTTAGAAAGATTTTTACAATGCAACATTCATAAACGCTTAACTATTAATTCAGTAAGGTGTTAATCTAACGGCTTCAATTTTAACCAGCGCGAAGTTCTTCCTGGTAGAGGCGACTTTAGATGAAAGTGCCCGCCGCAACAGCGGCAGGTCAGTACGACTGACAGCGTACTTACACTCAACGCTCCTACGTCGCTTTCGTGGTTTACCGGTTCCTTTCTAAGTAGGGGCGATTTTCGATGAAAACGCCCGTCGCACCAGCGACAGTATGATCGTTTTAAATTTTCATGGATAAACTGCCGTGCTGGTGCACGGTGTGCCGGTTTTATCAAAACAGGCACTACTTTGCTCCCGCATTCTTAATTTAATTCCTTTGGTTGTGGCTTTGCCGCGCTGTGTTATTCTCTAAGCATTAGTTTTGCGGACTGTTGGTTTTCCGCGTTTGCTCCTTCCACCAGAATAGCCAGTTCACCGATGAGACTGCGGAGCTCAAATGCCTGTCCCGACAATTCTTCACTGGCGGCGGCAGATTCTTCCGAGGTTGCTGAATTTGCCTGTGTAACTTGATTCATCTGGTCCACTGCTGCGTTGATTTGCGATATCCCGTCGTTTTGTTCACGACTGGCCCCGGAAACTTCATTGACGATATTCGCCAGTTTTTCAGATGCTTCAACGATGCGTTTGAGTATTTCGGCAACATTTCTGGAGGCTTCAACCCCGGCCTGGGCGCTTTCCTGGGATTCCGCGATTAGATGAGAGGTGTCTTTTGCCGCTTCGGCACTGCGTAGCGCCAGATTCCTTACTTCTTCGGCAACCACCGCGAATCCTTTCCCTGACTCTCCGGCACGTGCGGCTTCTACTGCCGCGTTTAAAGCCAGAAGATTGGTTTGGAACGCGATTTCGTCAATATTGCCCAGAATTTTGACGGTTTTATCCGAAGAATCTTTGATCTTATCAATTGTATGGACCAGATCATCCATCGCATTTGCGCCTTGTCCTGCATTATGATGTGCTTCGTTGGCGATGTCGCTTGCTTTTGCGGCGTTGTCACTGTTAAGCGATGTCATGCTTGACATCTCTTCAAGGCTGCTGGAGATTTCTTCAATGCTGGCGGCCTGCTGGCTGGTGCTGCTCGACAATGATTGCGCAGAACCGGATATCTGCTGTGAAGCCGATGATACCTGTTCGGCATTTCCGGTTAGCGATGTTATGATTTTGCGTAGTACCTTTGAGATACTGGTAATAATAGTATATGCCATGACAATACCGACGACAACTGCGATAATTCCTAGAATTGTGGTGAGTAATTTTGTGCTTGATGCCGCATTCAGCATCTGTTTGTCGGTCATCACGTTTTCAGCTACAGTTTCATTGATTTTATTAAGAGCATTTTGAACAGTCTGTAACGCCGGCATTGTTTTTTCCGCAAAGATTTGATTTGCCTTTGTTTTTCCGGTCAGGTCATTCTGGGCTATTGCTTTTAAACTATCAAGGTCATGAACTGTCTTATGAAGCAGTTTCAGGGTCACATTTTCAAATATTTTACGTGCTTTACGGTTGGCATTAACATTGTCTGCTTCAATAGCGATGGCTTTCTGAAAATAGGCATCCATTTTTTGTAGAGCCGGAAGGGTTTGTGTGCAGTATATCTGCTGGGCTTTGAGTTTATCGTTTTTCAGCAGTGCTTCTTTTATTGCCGCTGCGGATTGATGTAGCCGGTAGTGATCGTTTTTACTGGCCTCAAGTACCTTGTTTATGGCTGGTACTTCCTTTAGAATACCACTTCCCAGCAGCTTACCGTATTTACATCTGTTTGGATCGGACTCAATGTTATTGTTAATTTTTCCGGTCATAATTTCTTCGGCAACTTTGGCGGACCAGTTTTTGTGATCCAGCAGACGATGCAGCAATAATTCTGCGACTCCCGGATGAAGCGGTTTATAGACGGCAATCATCTTATTTACTGATTCATGCAGTTCTTTATGGACAATAAAAATATCATTCCAGAAGCTTCTGGCTTTGCCTCTGCTGAGTTTATAGATTTGTTTTGCCTGTTTGGAAGCCAGCCATTTGCCAAACCTGCATTGGTTCGGATCGGTTTGGACCTTGATTTTACGTCTATTTTCGATAAAGGTGTCGCGGATTTTTGTTGCCCAATTCAGGTGATCCACAATACATTGTGCTAGAAGTCCCGGCAGTTCGGAATCTGCCTGTTTGAAATTATTCCTAATCTCTGCGGCGGATTCATGCAGGGAATGGTGAGGTTCTTCTATTGAAGTATACAGTGGTTTCAAGGCAGGAACCAGCTTTTCTGCTCTTTTTCTATCGTCGCCGTAAAGGAATTTTCCAAAGGCGCAAAGGTGATCGTTTTCCTGGACTTTTATTTCAGTTGTGTTTACTCCGTTAAGCTGCTTGCTAAGGTCATTGGCCCAGTTTAGATGATCTACCAGTTTCTGAGCGGTTTCTCCTCTAAGTTTATTGCCTTCGATTACTTCCCCGGCATTATTTACGATGCGGCCAATCCCAACATATGCTATAACTGCCATTGCTGTAAGCAGAACGAGCAGCATTCCGAATCCCAGCCATATCTTTTTACTGATACCCATTGTTTTCTCCTGTATGCGACTATTTGGTTAAAAAAGTATTCGCTACTAAAAATGAATCCAGTACTGCATGAATCCGTACGGCGGATGATGTTATTACCGCTTCAAACTTCGCGCTGTTCGCTGGGGAAGCAGAAAAATACATACATCGCAGATTTGAAATATAGATACAGCTATCGTGTATTGGCCATAATGCCCCTCCAAATAAATACCCCACTTAAAACCTGAAAGTAAAGATGATTATATATCGACAAAAGCTTGTTGTCATCACTTTTGCTTGAAAAAAAATGTTTCTTTCCGGATATTAGCCTGTTTGCTGCGCTTTTGTTGCAAAATATATTCGTGTAAGTTTGGATAAGATGTTGAAGTTTTTCTAAAAAGCTGTTACGAAATAAAATCTAATTTGTTTTTCGATAGAATGTAGTAAATTACTTTGCTAATGAATTACATCATATGTATATCTTTATATTAATATAAAATATACTAGAATGAAATAATCAGCTTTTCAAGAATGCTGCTTTTTAACCAAAGAATTTGAAATTAGATGGAACATTTGTTAATATATTAATCAGGAATAGTTATGAATAGTAAAGTTATCTTATCCTTTTTTCGATTTGAAATGATAAGGACGTTTGGGTTTTGCATAATTTATTCTGCAGTTTTAGCGTTTGCAGTAGATAAATTTTTTCTGAATATTGCCGCAACAGAAATGATTTCATATGGAATTGCTTCAAAGAAATTTTTCCCATCTATATATACCGCATTAATGTTTCCTGGGTTTTCTGCGTTATTATTATTTACCGCAACCAGAGTAAAGTTAAAACAGATTATCATAGCGAATTTTCCTGGAATACTGTTTTTACCGCTGTTGGCTGCCGAAGTCGGTTTCCTTTCTGTAAATCTTTTTATAATTATATTCGGCATTTGTTTGTTTCGTTCTCTATTGCTATGTAAATTTAGTCTTTATCGCTTATACAACCAGCACAAATGGTCTACCGTAATGGTGATTACGATAACATCTGCTTTGGTAATCTATGGGATATTAATTCAATGGATTGCCTATAAGAAGATGTTTCTGACGTTTAGTGATTGGGGGTTGTTTTACAATGTTGCAGATAATACTTTGAATGGACGTTTTTTATATAGCAACTGGGAAAAGTGCAATTTTTTTGGAGTCCATTTTATGCCGGTGCCCTTTGCTGTATTGCTTCCTCTAATTGCAATATTTCGGCATCCCATGTCAATTTTTATACTCAATTCTACTGTTCTTTGGGGAAGTGGGATCCTTTTATATTATTTTATGGTAAAACATAAGGTAAACGGAATTTCCTCTGGATGCATTGCTCTGGTCTATTTATTAAGTCCTTCTGTCTTTAACATGAATACTTCTTTGTACTACGGATTTCACTGTATTTACCTGTTCATACCACTTTTTTTCTGGTTTTATATATTATATCAAGGTGAAAAATATATCCCGGCATTTTTGATCTTTATTCTTACGCTTGGAATTAAGGAGACTGTTCCGGTTTTCTGGATGGGATGGGCTATTGTTGAATTTATCTGTTCTAGGAAAAAACAGGCTTTGGTATATCTGATTGTAAGTATTGCTGTTTTTCTTTTCCTGATAAAAGTAGTTATACCATTTATCAGGCCAGAGGGATATGCATATACCTCGCATTATGCACATTTAGGCAACGGATTGATAGAAATCGCTCTATCTCCTTTTGTTAAACCACAAATCTTCTGGAAATGTCTTTTTTCTGTAAATAATTTAAATTACTTGGTTGTACTAATTGTTCCAATGTTTATTATAGGATTTTCCAGACCACTATATTTGCTGATTGGCTTACCTCAACTGATATTTGTAATGCTACGACTTAATACTTCTTTGGTTAATAATTGTTCACAATACCAAACAGAAACTTTTGCAATGATTTCAATCAATATGGCTATTGGTGCTATAATGCTGAAAAAATGTCATACTCCGGCATGGTTTAAATGGCTTTCTGCTGGACTTAAATTACCTTCAGGTAACTCTGTCTTCCGAAAATGGTCAGTCGTATCAGCGATATCAGCTCTTGGAGTCGCGCTGGTTTGTCATCATCTATATGCCGTTTCCCTATGGAACAAATACTCTAACTGTCATTTACTTACAAGACCTGATTGTCAACAATTGACAAAGGAAATAAAACAGGTTATACCGGCCGGATCAATTATTGGTAGTACAGAGCGTTTGGCTACTCATCTAATGTGTAATTATCGACCATTTAAAATTACTGTTCCAAGCTTAGATTACTATATAATGGATTTATCGGATCATTTACATAAAGGAAATAAACTCATTGAAAAATTTAATAATAATCCCGATTATGGCCTGGTATGGATGAAAAACTATAAAGGGCATCTTTTATATATTTTCAAACACCATGCCCCTGACAAGTTTATTTCCTCAATTCAATCTTTTTCTACCAAACAATGGGATAAATGCGGAAGCTTAATAAAGGTTAAAGATCCTGATCAAAATTTTGAGATAAAGGTTAAACTGTCACAACAAAACAATACCATTATTATGAACTTTTATGCAAGAGTCATAAAAAGGCCATTAAAAAATGTGAAATTTATTATTGGAATACAAAAGAACGACCAAACTCTTTTCTGGACAGTTCCATACGATTTAGGGATTACATCTGCAACTCAAGCAAAGCAGGATGATGTATATAAATTTTCGTTTCCAGTGCCAAATAAATGGCAACTGCCATTTAAACTTAATGCAGAAATTATTTCTATGTAAAAATTTAGCTATAGGCATATCACTATCAGAAGACCTCTGCTCTTGTGGAAGACTATAATTTTACGGATGATCTTTAATATTTTATATTCAGAAGCATTGATCGGTTGAATATTAATTTTAGGGGAATAAATTAATATAATAATTCCGAAATAAACAGCGGTTGGATAATGAAACTGACAGAATTACTTTGTCGCCTGGAACCGGACTTCGATTCAGATATCAATATGCTTGGAGGTATTTGGAAAGGTCCCGGCTATCACTCCCGTATCCCGAATGGAACTCGTGCCCATCAGACTCGAGAAGCAATGGATTATGCTTTGGCGTTGCTGATGGCCGAAGAATCAAACAAAGCGGCTCGTGCCGCTGATATTATCAGAACAGTCCTTGAGCTTCAGTGCCGCGATCCTTACCGGCCTGAATATGGAATCTGGCCGTGGCTTTATGAAGAGTCATTGGATGAGATGTCGCCGCCAGACTGGAATTGGGCTGATTTTATAGGTGTTCGGCTTGGACATGTGTTGATTGAGTACTCTCACTTGATTTCAGCTGATTTAAAAGATGCGATTGCCGAGTCCATTGGACATGCAGCGTGGTCGATTTTTCGACGTAACGTTCAGCCTGGATATACCAATATCGCGATAATGGGAATTGTGGTAACTGCGATTGCCGGTGAGAATTTGAATGAGCCACGGCTACTGGAATATGCTCAGTCACGAATGAAGACTTTTTACGAATATACCGTTGATACCGGTGGACTCAACGAATATAACAGTCCGTGTTATACACCGGTTGCACTGGAAGAATCCGAGCGTATTCTCCAACTGGTAAAAGACGAGTTTGTCATTGAATATGCTGAGAAATTGCGTTGTTTCATATGGAAAGCTCTTGCAGAGCATTTCCATCCTCCCACTGGTCAGTTGGCGGGGCCGTTCAGCCGGGCTTATTCGGATTTGTTAACACCAAAAACATTCAAGCTTTTGACTGGAATGGGAACTGATACTGACGAGGAACCGGAAGATTGGCGCAAACAATTAGTTTCAGTGTATTTGAAGCAGTTGCCATGTCCGGCTGAATTAAGTTCACGCTTTCATGAATTGCCGGAATCCGAGCTGGAACGCTGTGACCGCTTTAATAAATTCTCGCCGGATTCGAAGTCGATTCGCGGTACTACCTGGATGAATGAAGGTTGCTGTCTCGGAAGTATCAACCGGGGATCGTTTTGGACTCAGAGACGTCCATTAATTGCCTACTGGAAGAGTGGTTCGGATTGTCCGGCTGTATTAAAAGCCAGGTTCCTTCATGATGGTCAGGATTTCGCTTCTGCCGGAGTTTTTAATATTCAGTCTGGCAACCGGGTTCTCACTGGTGTTCGAATGCTCACGGATCGTGGAGATTTCCATCCCAGCCTGGATCGTCCGACAAATCATACATTTGTTGCTTCCAATTTGGCATTTCGCTATGAGCTGCTTGAAGACAACGCTTCTGTACGCGAGTTGGATGGCGGATTGTTCGAGCTGTCTGCTGGAAATTTCAAGGCTGTCATTCATACAATTCCGGGGCAGTTTGGCGGTCAGTCCGTCCACTGGAAAAAGGGACATCGTGAGGGAGCTGCCTGGGTTGAGGCAGTATGTTACTCCGGGCCAGAGCGGGAGTTTGTATTTGATCGGGAATTTAGCGTGGAGCTTGGTGCCGCAATGGAGATCCTTCCAATGAATTGTTCCCCTGATTCAAATTATGCAGTCATTGGATCAGGTGAAAAGCTGATAACGTTGGAATGGGGAGATTTAAATCTGAGTTATTCATGCTTTGCCGGGGCAGGTGACGAATAGATTGACAGATTCAATCATAAAATTCAGGAGAGAGTTATGATCGATATAAAAAATGCTGGAGCCGTAGGCGATGGAGTCGTTGATGATTCTCCTGCAATTCAAGCGATCCTTGACGGGGGACACAAGGAAATCTATATTCCAGAGGGAAGCTATCGGATTGTAAAAACGCTTAAAGTTGATTCGTTTACTTCCATTGTGGCCGACTCTAAAGCGCGACTTTTTATCTGCGGCGAAACAGATCATTTCGCGGATGATTTTCTGCTTACCAACCGCGACCATGCTTCTGGCAATGCCTGCATCCAGATCACCGGTGGTATTTGGGACGGGAACAAACAGGGTCGTACTAATTTCAAAGATGAAGATCTTTTCAACACAAAAGCCTGTACCGGTTCCGTGTTGAATTTCTGTAATGTCCGTGATCTCAAGCTGAATAATTTTATTGTAGCCAACAGCGTGGTCTATTTTATCCGCATGTGTATGCTTGAAGGATTTGAAATTCGTGACATCGGTTTTCAAAGCGAAATTATAGAGAATAATCAGGATGGACTTCACTTCAATGGCTGGGTAAAGAATGGTGTGGTTGAGAATATTCGTGCCATTACTTGCGGACAGACCAATGATGACCTGATTGCACTAAACGCTGATGATAGTATGACGCGTCTTGAAAATACCGGAATGGTTTGCGGTCCAATCGAAAATATTGTTTTCCGCAACCTTTATGCGGAGAGTTGCCATACTGCAATTCGAATCTTAAGTACGATTTCTCCTATCAGGAATATTCGATTTGAGAATGTTATTGTCGGATGCCGTTGCTTTGCCATCAATATGGATGCCGCTCGATATTGCAGGACTCCGCTTTTTAAAGACGAAGACTTTCCGGATGGTGTGGGCTGTGTCGAAAATATTGTAATAGACGGTTTGAAGGTGTGGTGGAGCTCCCCTGGAGAACGCAAGGCCTTGATCGATTGCGAGAATAGAGTAAAGAATTTTGTTATCCGGAACTTTGTCCGGGATTCAGAGCTTGATCAGGCTCCGGAAGTTCCGACTCTTGTGATGGATAAGACTCCTGGAATTAAGGTTAAAGCTATCGATGGCGAAACATGTCTGCTTGATGAGACTTCGGCTTGCGACCGGATTACCCTTCAACAGCCGTTTTCTGAGCTTATGCTTGGATAATAAGATTTCCTGTTAAACGGCTTTGCCCGTAAGGTAAAAACCGTTTGAGGTATGACCATTCATGGTCCGATGAGTGACCCTGGTCATATCAAGCGTCTCGAACGGTTTCAACAGTTCTTTTATATATTCCGGGTCATGATGACGCAGGATCGCGCCTTCTTCCGGCAGTTCGAAGATGCCGTAAGTACCATGAGCTTTCAGATATTTCTGATAGCGGGCAATGTTGCGTTCGTCATCATTCAGCAGGAAGTCTCCGATATAAACAATGCCGCCTGGTTCTAGCACTCGATGAATTTCATTGATTAGCTGCTTCTGCTCCGAACTGTCCGGGATTGCAGTCAGTACGGCAAGGACGACTACGGTATCGAACGAGTTGTCATCAAACGGCAAGATGCTTCCGGTATTCACCTTTAGATCGGCCTTAGGAAAGACCTTTTGTGCCAGCTCGATCATTTTAGGGGAAACGTCGCAGCCGGACAATGGCGAAAATCCCAGTTTATCAAGTTCATGCAGCATTCTGCCGTTGCCGCAACCAAGGTCAAGCACGCTGCCCGGATTATTTATGTGCTGCATAAGAAGATCAGAGCGCAACCCCAATGTAAACTGTTTTATCCCTGCGACTTTATCCCAATAGGCCTTTATTTCTGAATTATCCATGATAAAATACTGAAAGCTGTTATAAATTTGTGGTTTACTGGTATATATTAACATGTCTATTGTTGATATTACAGAAGGTTTAACGATTTTATGGAATTTTTTCTAGCCTGGAGGTATTTCAAACCGCGACGTAATGCGGTTTCTCTAATAACACTCATATCCTTGGTTGGGGTGGCGCTGGGAGTGGCGGTGCTGATTGTGGTTCTTGCGGTGATGACCGGATTTACTAATATCATGAAAGAGAAACTGCTCGAAACTACATCCCATATTCAGATTGAACATGAATATTACGGTTACATCAAAAATCCGAAACCGATCATGGATGTTGTGAAAAAGCTTGGAGGTGAAGCTGTGCCCGTGACGATTCGTCAGGTGCTGGTGCAGCGGGGGGAACAATTTCTCCCTAAAACCCTCATTGGTATCGATCCCGGAATGGATAAAAGTGCCGCGAGATTCAATCTTTCAAATAAGATTCTCTATGGCAAGCTGTTACTGAACAGTAATGATGTTCTGGTTAGTACCCGCATTGCTAGGCAACTTCACCTTGGATTAGGCAGTCGGATGTTGATTCATTCTCCGGCGAAGATCGCTAAAATGATCAACGTTAACAAAAAGGGACAAGTCAGCATTAAGAAAAATACCGATGTTTATCTCCCGGATGAATTTACGATTACCGGGATATTTTCATTCAATAAATACGACTTTGATATCCAGGTTATGTTTGTAAATCGTGATGACGCCAATGATATGTTTAGTATTCCGTGGGGCGGCTGTTCTTCTGTTTTTGTGTGGACCGATGACCCGTTTCATCTCGACCAGATGGAAGCCAGTCTGAAAAAACAGCTTCCCGGATACATTGTGACAACCTGGCAGGAACGAAACAGTACGATACTGGGGGCGTTGCAAATGGAAAAATCAATGATGTTCTTTCTGTTGATTTTTATTGTTCTGGTTGCGGCTTTCTCTATTACCAATACGCTGATCACGGTGGTTGTGCAGAAAACCCGGGAGATTGGATTGTTGAAAGCGCTTGGATCTTCATCTCGAATGATTATGAGTATCTTTGTGCTGCAGGGATTTTTTGTTGGTATTATTGGATCTTTGTTGGGAACGGGACTGGGGATTTTGATTATCTTCTTTCGTAATAATATCCTCCAGTGGATTCGGGAAAAGCTTGATATGCATGTGTTTCCTCCCGAATTGTATTTCTTTAATGAGCTTCCGGCGCAGATTGTTCCTTCTGATGTCGCATTGATTGTGATCATTTCGGTAGTTCTCTGTACCCTCGGCGCGGTTATTCCTGCCTGGCGTGCCGCTCGTCTTGAACCCGCCCAGGCATTGAGAAACGAATAGTCGAGGCAGATAATGATTGATGATAGTTATATTTTGAAATGTTCGGGAATTGAAAAAAGTTATAAGCTTGGAAGAATTACAATTCCTGTATTGAAAGGGGTTGAATTCGAAGTCGCCCGGGGATCATGGACCGCGTTATTAGGCGCTTCCGGCAGTGGTAAAAGTACCTTGCTGAATTTGCTTGGGGCATTTGAGAAGGCTGACAGCGGGAAAATTATTTATGACGGCAAGTCGTATTCGGAAATGAAGCGTAATGATCTGGTTATTTTTCGGCGGCGCCGGGTTGGATTTATTTTTCAGTCTTTCTGTCTGTTGCCGGAATTAAACGTGATAGAGAATATTGAACTTCCAGGCCGTATGACTTCGGTTCCGCGTAAGAAAATCAGGGCAAGAGCCGCGATGTTGTTGGAGAAGGTTGGCCTTAGTCATCGCATTAAACACCGTCCCAATGAGTTGTCAGGCGGAGAACAGCAGCGTGCCGCTATTGCCAGAGCCATGATCAATCAGCCGTCTTTGCTTCTGGCGGATGAGCCGACTGGAAATCTCGATTCAAAAACAGGTGAGGGGATTCTTGAGATATTCAATGAACTTCATTCCGGACCAGAGCCGGTAAGCATTATCATGGTAACCCATGACCGTAATGTGGCTTCTATGGCCGATGGTATTGTTGAACTCAAGGATGGAGTTGTAGTCCGTTAATATAAATATTTTTGTTTGGTTATGATAGTTACCCAGAAAATGATTGCCGATATGGCTGGTGTCAGTCAGAAAACTGTCTCACTATATTTTAAGGGCAGTCCGGATGTTGCAAGGAAGACTCGTGACAAACTGGACAATATAGTTAAGGAACACAACTACTTTCCTAATCTTGCCGCCAGATCCATGAAATCCCGTAGTTTTAAGCGTATTGCGATTTTGATTGTCGATCATGGGCGTCTTAAGAGACCGGCATTTCAGCAGTACAGCAGCTTGCATTTGCTTTATTATACCCAGGTACTGGCTGGAGAGTTTGCACCGGCAGGTTATTCTCTGGTTCTCGAACCTATTGATGTGGACCTGGAAACGATGGAATTATGTTCGGAACCCAATTTTTTTAAGACTCGTTCGGTGGATGCGATCATCGGGTTGATGGGAGGCTTTGTTCCTCCTATGATTGACGAGAAAATACGTAGTTTGGGAGTTCCTGTTCTTTGGATTAATCGCAACAGTGCTCCTGATGGAATTCCCTTTTTATATCATGATGAAATTGCCAATGGTAGAATGATGGCGGAATACCTCGTCAGCCAGGGAAGAAGGAACATTGTTTGGCTTGGACATAGAGTTGAGAATGAAACATTTTGTCATTATTCAATGCCGGATCGACTCGAAGGAGTCAGACAGGTTTGTCGTGAAAACGGTATTGGTCTTATTGAATTTGGTGACGACAATAATAATATATATAAAAATGCTGCTTCCATTTCCGAGCTGAAAGACGTGGATGGAATTGTTTGCTATAGCTATAGTTATTCAAAGATTATTGCGTATGAGTTGATGCGAAAGGGACGGTCCTGTCCGGAAGATGTTGATATTGTTGATATCGTTTCGGCTAATGAACTTCAAGATTCTCTTGCTCCGTTTTTTGCTCATTTACTGCTTCCCGAATACGAAATGGCATGCAACGGATCGGCTTATATCCTTCAGGCTTTATCGGACCAAACCGATTCCTCATTGCTTAAACCGTTGACTGGGCGTATTGTTCCTGATCATTCTCCAAAAATTTCCATGAATGTGTAGTTTTTGTTATCGATAAGTTTAATTTTTACTGTTGACTGAATTGTTATTGGCATTAAATTAACTCTTAGTTAAGTGGCAGTTACTGTCTAAAAAAGTCATTTTCAGGAGATGAGATTAAGATGTACAGTTTTGGCGGAGAGATGGAGTATCGGCATGAGGGGTGTAATCAATATATTACTGATTCGGGCAGATCCTCCCTGCGTCTGCTTTTTGCCAGCGAAGAGCTCCAGGGGAAAAAGTTTCTGCTGCCGGATTACATCTGCTCTTCTATTCTGACTGAATTTAAACGTGCCGAAATTGAATATGACTTTTACCACATCAATGATGATCTTTCTATTGATATTTCTAGTATAAAATCCCGTCAATTCGACGTGTTGTATATTATAAATTATTTTGGTCGGCGCCATAACGTTTCCGCATTTACCGGGCAGGGGCTGCGATTGATCGAAGATAACCGTTTTATGTTGACTGTGACTCCGCGTGACGGCTTCAGTGCCTGGGCCGGATTCAATAGTTTTAGAAAAGTTACTCCATCTGCCGATGGTAGTGTATTGTTAGCGACCTTTAATTTGCCGAAAAGCCTGATTAACACTCGTCCCGCTCCATTTTCCCGTTTGAAGTACGAGGCCAAAGAAATCAAATACGATTACGTTAAGCACGGAGAGTTTTCGGAAGAGGATTTTCTTTCGAAGTTTCGTGAAGGCGAAGAGATGGTGGATGAACAGCAGAAAATTTATCAGATTTCCGAACGTGGAGCACTTATCCTGTTCAATTTCTTTATGCATTATCGACGTGAACGCAACATTCGAAAACGCAATTACCGTATTTTGACATATGAGCTTGGGCATTCGGCAATCAAGCTCAAAACACGTTTTCCGTCATTTTTCATTCTTTCTATTGATCAAAGGGATGAACTGCGTGAGCATCTGTTTGCAAAAAATATTTTCCTGCCGATTCATTGGACATACCCGGGAGAGGGACCGGAAAACGAGCTCTATTCCAGATGCCTGTCGATTCCGGTTGACTCCCGTTACGACGCGGACGACATGATTCGTGTGGCCACTAAAATCAGAAATTTCCTGGAAGAAAACTAAAATTAGTCCGATGCTGGAATTTCTATAATGAATTCTGTTCCGGATTCCGCAGAGGAATTTACCGTGATTGTTCCGCCATGGTCTTCGACAAAACGTTTTGCGATTGCCAGTCCCAGTCCGGTGCCTTTTGTTTTTCCGAAGGTCGCAAATGGTATGAACATCTGTTCCCGAATTTCATCCGGGATGCCGGGACCGTTATCAGCGACCATGAAAATGATCTTGTCGGTTTCATGGCTTATGTGAAGCATGATTGTCGGATGTTCGTGTTGAGCTTCACTTAATGCTTCAGCAGAATTCCGGATAAGATTCAGCAGGGTTCTGGTTATTTTGCTGAAATCTCCCATAAATCTGGCTTGAGGAGAGGTACATAAAGTTGTTATTGTTTGAGGCTCAATAGGAAGTCCGTTCAAATTTTCGCGAATATATGGAATTATATCAGATAACTGAATCGGATATTTTTCCAGTGGCTTGCTGTTTACGAAATCCATTATGTCTGATGCCATTTTTACTCCATTTTCTGAACTTCTTTCAATGGAATCAAGCATTTTTAGAACCTTATCGTGTTCTTCTATGTGCCGCTTGGCTATTTCGACCATCGCGCCAACACTACCTGCTGAGTTGCGCAGATCATGAAATAACATGGATACCGCCTGGCCGATCGCTGACAATTTTTCTTTACGTGTTAGTTCATCCTGGAGTTTTACATTTTTTATTGCCAGTGCCGCCTGTTCCAGAAACAGGCGAACCAGATACATTCTTTCGGTATTTAACGGTTTGCCGTCTTTTTCAAAAATTGCCAGAATTCCGTATTTCTCTATTTTGAAATAGGCAAAATCGTCATCTTGATAGACCTCGGCTTCAAGGTCAAAAGGAATGTGCTGCAGATATTTTTGGGATTCATTTTCATCGCAGAGGTTCCCAATTGCCAGTTCTTTTTCATAGCGGTCATTTCGTTTCACTGCAATCAGGGCGGAATGAGTGCCTATCATATAGGCTACTTGAATCAGAACGTTGTTGAGTAGCGTATCCATTTCCCAATGCTGAATTCGCAGCTGAGAAATGTTAAGGATTAACTTTTCAAGGTTCCTTGTTTTGTTCCATTCGTACACGGATTTTGTTGCGATCTGTTCGATCTCCGCAGCTGAAAATGGTTTGCAGTGATAGCTGATATTGGTGCCTACTGTCGTAACGATTTCTTCTATGCTGTGATCGGAGTAAGCTGTAACAAAAATGATTTCCGCTTTTTCATCAATTTTACGGATGTGTTCCACTGTTTCAAGTCCGTCCCACTCTGGCATACGCATATCTACAAAAATAGCGGCATATGGTTGATCTTTTTCGATGGCGTTTTTGATCATTTGATACCCTTGCTTACCATTAGAAGCTTCGTTCAGCTCAAACTCGAAAGTTGCTGATGAACGTTTGGGAATCTGTGGTGTTTCTGATGTATGAGTATTGAAAAGAGCAGCTCCGGCATCCTTCAGCTTTTCCGTATACTGATTCGGTTTTATTTCCGGCTGCAGGATTTCCCGGAAGTTAATCCGGACATTTTCATCATCGTCAATTACCAGTATTCTTGTGTTGAATTGGTTATCCATTGTAATACCCCATATTATTTATGATGCAGCGGTAACCGAATAATAACGGTTGTTCCACATCCTTCACCCTCGCTATGTATTGAAATTGTTCCTTGATGTGACTCTACTACAGCCTGGCACTCAGGGAGTCCGATCCCGGAACCGGTTTCTTTGCTGGTGAAATCGCGTTTGAAAAGTTTTTTCGACGTTTCAGGAGAAAAGCCGGACGCGTTATCTTTAAATATGATTTCCAATTGATCATTGTCTTTAATTTCCTTCAGGCGGACTTCCAGCTTTCTTTCACGTTCGTCATTGATTGAACTGAAGGCTTCGTAACTGTTCTTAATAATATTCAAAAGCATCCGCATCAGCCGGGTACGGTCACCGGAGATCAGATGATGTTCGCCGGTGACTTCGGTTTCCACTTTGATATGGCGCTTTTCCAGATTGCAGGATAAAATAATTAATGCGTCATTGAGTAACTGGCGCATATTGACCACTCCGATCTGGTGGGAATAATTTGATTTGGCATAGTAACGATGTAAATCAAGGATTGCACTGATGTGTTTGACGGTTCTTGCCAGTTTTTCTGCTGACTCTAATTCTTCTTTCTTTCGGTTTTGCAGGGCGGAAACAACGACATCGATAAAGTTCATCAGTGCCGCCAATTTCTCCTCTCCAAGTGTTTGCTTTAAATGGTCAGATTCGCTTGAAATAAAATTTTTTAACTGATGAAGCGAGAGAATTTCCTGCCACTCCTCCAATGATTGCGGTGTTAGTGCAAAAATATTTATCCCGGCCAGGGCGTTACCGATATCGTGCAACATATCGCTGGTCATAGTAATACGTCCACGTTGTTCTGCCTCAATCGCAGTAGCAGCTTCGGCCTTGACGCGATCGCTGATATTTTTTACACTTTGGATTATTCCGTGTAATTCGCCATCCTGATCGTAGTAGGGCGCAAGCGTAAACATGCAGGGGATTTTGCCTTCCGGACTCTCAAGTTCACCGTCATAATCGATTCGCAACGGTTTTTCAATTATTTTTTTGACGGGACAATCAAGCGGATCATGTCCGCAATCGGAACAGTTATGAACTTCCGGGGTAATAAATTGCTCTTCCGTTTTACCGCTTAACTGGAGCATCAGATTATTGACTGAAATTGCTTTCATATTAGTGTCAAACAATATCAGGCCATCTCCGGCAATTTTGAAGAGCTGCTGCATTTCCGCCTCTGCTTTTTGTCTGACACGTACTTCTTCTTCCAGTTCTTTGGTTCGGTCTTTCACCAGCTCTTCAAGATGTTCACGATAACGGGCCAGTTCGGCTTCATTCTTTTTGCGCTGGGTAATGTCACGAACAATTGCCTGAGGAATTTTCTTGCCTTCAATATTAAGCAGAGAAAAACTCACCTCTGCTTCCAGTAAAGTTCCATCCGGACGTTGGTGCAGCCACTCAAACCTCTGTGGTTCCCCTGTTTTAACAGTTCGTTCAAAGATGATCTCAGCCATTTCTTCGGAGGTTTTTCCATTGGGTTGATATTTGGGAGAGAAGTCTGCCGGATTGTGACCCACAATATCTTCCCGCTTGCATTTAAACATCTCCAGAGTGCGATTATTGCATTCAATAACAGTTACTCTGTCAAACAGAAATACTGCATCGCTTGCGTTTTCCTGATAATTAATAAATCTGGCAGTCTGTAGCCGGAATTCATCTAATTTTTTCCGTTGTTCCGATAAATCTTTTTGGGAAATACTTTTTGTAATAAATATTATCGAAGATAAGAACCATGTGAATAGAGCAACAATAATGAAGGGGAAGAGTAATTCTCTATGTTGAAAAAATATATAGAGAAGCATTGTAATGGAAATGATGAACAATAATTCACCCAGTCTGCTGATCCAACTCCAGTATTTCACACCTCGTCCCCAAATTAGTTATAAACTTAAAGTGGAAAGCTACTATAAAATTATAGGGTGTTAAACTGTGAATGCAATACTTCTACGATGAAATAATGTGATTCTAGTTTTTACGCAACAGGCCAGTTCGTTTTTTTTATCCCGGAAAGATTGGCTTGCAATATTTTATCTGTTATATTATATTGTTTTCTGAATCAAAATATCGGAGGATTCGTAATTTAAATAAACAAAAATTACAATTGAAATATAGTTATCGATGGTAACTGTCAACTAATGTTTCAAATAGAAAATCTACCAGATTTTATATTCTGAATGCAAAAATTTAGTATTTTAAGCATTTTAGAGTATAACCCAAGAAACGATGTTGAGAGTTGCTCTCGCATTATATAGACATTCGGGAAGGGAATTATTTTCCCGGATTAAATATTTTGCGGGAGTTCTTTCTGCATTCTTGGGTGGGCGTTTGGTAGATGCCTCTATTTGGTGTGGAAGAGCTCCCGCTTACAGGACCAAAGTCCTGCACCTCAAGAAGATACGTTGTGTCTTTTGTGATGCTTCAAACTCCGCGCTCCGCGCTACGGAAGCATGAGGAAAGGGTAGCTTGCGTTGTCCTCAACGCAAATAGCAATTTTGCTGATATTATGTGGAATTAAGTATTCCTTTAAAAGTCACGAATAACTTGTGATAAATGTATTCAGGTGTTTGTACTTATTTTGGGGAATACGTGTCTACGCGATAATCGACTGAAGTTGCTTTATGCGCTGAGGACAGCGCAAGCTACTGTTAAATCGCAAAGCGATTTATGGCGGCTCCATTGCGTTAATTTGAGGCGAAACTTGTTTCGACCAAATTAACGCAATTACCTGTCACTGGCGACTCGCCGGACGTGATGCAGCGGCGGAACGCTGCTCGGCGAAGCCGAAACTCTCCCCGCACTCACATAACGTTTGGTTGATAAACATAACAACCCAAACATGACTCTTGCGAAATAAGCGGATTATGGTAGGGCGCGCTCTCCGTAGCGCGCCGTCTCCCGGAATTTTGTGCTCCGGCACAAAATAGCTGACGGTTACGGAGAACCATCCCTACCCGATAAACTGCACTTCACACGAGTCTTAACCCAAACAAAAGGGGAACGAGTCATGCACCAAAGTGTACACCGTTTTATCGCACAGTATTTCATGGATCACAGTCATTTGATGCTGGAAAGAAATTTTGTTTCGGCTCAAACAGGAGCATTCAAATGTGTTTTTACGATTGAGACGAATAAAGACCCGATAAAAATGATTCTGGAATTTCATCCAACTCCAGACGAGGATAATTCCTGGATTACGGTTCGTGGAGTGATAGGTCACATGGGGGAAATACAGAATCTTTGTCGAATCGCGAAATATTTCAGGCGACAGACAAAAGCACTGTATACGGTTTTAATGGAAGAGCACGGCGCAGTTCTGATCTTAAGCCGTTCATTCCGGGCGCGCAATCTTGATCTGAAATCCATGTTCGAGCTGACCGACGGCCTGGCTGATACGATTTATTTGTTACGGGAAATGATTATGCTGCCGCGAGGATGCTATCTTGAGCACATGCGCTGCCAAGAAGAATATCTTGCCGCCAAATATGATGTTCCTGAATCCTTGAAAAAGGTTTTCTAAAACTCAGGTTTATAGGTCATGTATTTTTTGCACTTAAAAATGCGAAAATTGCAAAAATGTGCAGGCTTCGGATTTCAGAAAATGCGGAAGCAAGTAGTTCATGTTTTGATAAAACCGGTGAGGTGAAACCATTGCTGATTACTTCATAAATAAAAATTTTGGAGTTCTTCTGATTTTATTCTTTGGCTGCAGGTTCCGGATTGTCTTCATCCGAATAGCGGCTCATGCTGCGGAACTGTCCGAGGTGTGGATGGAATGACAGATAAACAATACCCGTCTGACCATTACGATTCTTCTCAACGATCAGCTCGGTTTTTAAACCTTCAATCATGGCTTCCTTGGTCAGGTCTTTGGCTTCATCACGGTTACGATGAAGGAATGCCACCACATCGGCATCCTGCTCAATTGCCCCGGATTCACGCAGGTTACTGAGTTTCGGTTGAGTCATGCCGCCGCCGGTTTTTTCGACTTCACGGTTAAGCTGCGCGAGTACAACAACTGGAACTCCGAGGTCCTTTGCCAGTTTTTTTACGCCGCTGGATATTTCTGCTACTTCCTGCTGACGACTGTCTACTTTTATTCCTGCTTTCATCAACTGAAGATAGTCGATGCAGATCAGTTCAATATCATGCTGACTTTTCAGACGGCGAGCTTTCGCGCGCATTTCGGCAATAGTCAAACCAGCAGTAGGGTCAATGAAAATATTAGACTTTTTAAAGTTGGAAACTGCCTGGGTAAGCTTGGTTATATCCTGCTGACGAAAAGATTTATCGTAAAAACTCGATTCCGGAACTTCAGCTTCCATACAGAGCAGTTTTCGGGCAATCTGCTCGGCTGTCATTTCCAAACTGAAGAAGAGAACACCGCGGTGTTGCGGGCCCATTGCGACGTTTCTAATTAGATTCAGAGCATAGGTTGTTTTCCCGATTGACGGACGTGCCGCCAGAACAAACATTTCACCCGGTTTCAGACCGACAATAAGTTTGTTGAGGTCCGGATAACCGGTGTTGAGGCCGACTTCTACTTCGCCATCAAGAATTTTGACGATGTTGTTGAAAACTTCGCCGATGCCTTCTTTAACTGATATAATAT
Organism: Victivallales bacterium; assembly: GCA_963677165.2. Taxonomy (GTDB): domain Bacteria; phylum Verrucomicrobiota; class Lentisphaeria; order Victivallales; family SZUA-371; genus JAFGXT01. The sequence goes on from CAXXSX010000001.1 coordinate 260,211, forward strand.
CGCTTTTTACATTTGAGTTTCGGACATTGTAAACATCGGTCTCAATCTGGTCAATAATGGCGGAAACATCAATTTCCTTGTCGTAGCATTTGTATAATGCCTGGGAACAGACATTGATCATTCCCCGAAGGATACTGTGTTCCTTGAGGATCTCACACCAATTTTCGAAGTTGGCAGTGGTAGCGATGCAACTGTACAGTTCTGCAAGATATGTTTCTCCGCCAACTTCTTCAAGAATACCCTTTTGGGTAAGAGCGTGAGAAACGGTAAGCAGATCGACTTCACCGGAATCGGCAAGGATTCCGTTAATAGCCTTATATATCTCGCGATGAGTATGTGAATAAAAAACGTTTTCACTTTCTTCTCCGAGATATTCGGCAGAACTTACGCCGCAGCTCGACGGTTCGCGGAGCATTGCGGCGAGTACCGCCTTCTCAGTTTCCAGACTATGGGGCTGAGGGCGGTCCTCATCCAGCAGACCGGCCAGACTGACCGGCTGCTTCTTTTTTTTAAAGTCTTTGGTGTTTTCCATTGCCATAATTAAGCACGGACAACCCAGACCTTAGCGGTGGCACTGATGTCACCGTGGAGTTTTACAGGAACGTCGAACATACCCAATTCCTTGATGTGGTCGTCAAGTTTAATCTGAGTATGGGATACTTCGATGCCCATATCGTTGAGCTTGTCAGCGATTACGCGATCGGTAACGGAACCGAACAGCTGATCATCATCAGATGCCTGCATCTGAATAGTAACTTCAGCTTTTTCGATGGCTTCGGCAATTGCCTTGGATTTTTCCATTTCACGTTGACGCTGTGCCTCGATTTTTTCACGACGGGCTTCAAGCTGTCTCAGGGTTCCCGGAGACGCTTTGGCCGCGAGATTTTTCGGCAGAAGATAATTTCTGGCGTAACCGGGAGCGACTGATACTTCGTCACCGGCCAGACCGAGATTTTCAACATCTTCCAGAAGAATAAGTTTTACTGATGCCATAATTCGTATCTCCTTATACCTGGACTATAAAGTCAGGCTGATGAATCTTGCGCGTTTGATGGCGATGCTGAGCATCTTCTGATGCTTCAGGCAGGTGCCGGTAATGCGGCGGGGAAGAATTCTGCCCTTTTCCGTCTGAAATTTTTTCAGCGTTTCAGGGTCTTTGAAATCTACGTATTTGACTTTGTTTTCGCAAAGTCTACAGATCTTGGGGGTTACCTTGCGGCGTGACCTTCTTCTTCTTTCCATAATCTTTTTCCTTTTATGTATGTTTTAACGTTAATTCTTTATTATTAATAATCCAGTGTGATTAAAACGGAATGTCGTCTTCGGCATTGTCTACATCGAAAGAACCTTCAGGCATTGGCGGCGGCGGGGGCTGCTGTCTGCCATTCTGCGGTTGATTCTGCTGTTGCTGCGGACGATATTGTTCCTGAGGATAACTCTGCGGCTGCGGCTGCGACTGCGGCTGATTTCCGTATGACTGGTTACCGTACTGTTGATTTCCACCACTGTACTGCTGATTATTGCCGCCGTATTGCTGGTTGTTTCCACCGTACTGGTTTCCACCGCCGTTATACTGCTGGCCGCCGTAGTTATTGTCTCCGCCTTCTCCGTTGCCGCCGGCGCGGCCGAGAAATTGTACCCGTTCGGCAACCACTCTCAAACGTGAACGCTTGGCTCCGGATTCTTTGTCCTGCCACTGATCGTAGTTGAGTCTGCCTTCGATAAAAGCCGAAGAACCTTTTTCAAGGTAGCGATTGCAGTTTTCCGCTTGCTTTCCCCATACCACGATATCGACGAAACAGGTTTCATCGCGGTCTTTGCCGTCGCCGGCTGAGAATTTGCGGTTCATTGCGAGTCCGAATTCACATACGGCAGAGCCGCCGGGAGTATAGCGCAATTCGGGCGCTCTTGTCAAATTGCCGATTAATAGTACTTTGTTTAGCGAAGCCATATTTGTCACCCCGGATTTTTTATAAATTTATTACTGTTCGGGACGATCGTAAATAATCACCATCTGGCGCAATACGCGTTCGTCCAGTTTGAATTTTTTACGAATCTCATCTGTTTTTTCCGGATCAAGATTGAAAATATAGTTCCAATAGATTCCGGCTTTGCGTTTTTTGATTTCACGTGCAAACTGTTTACGGCCCATAGATACGCTTTCGAGCATTTCGCCGCCCCAGTTTTTGATCATTTCGGCAAGTTCCTTGCTGAAAGCTTCGCCTTCGTCCTCGACCTTGCGAATGTCGAGAATAAACACCGCTTCATACTTTTTTAGATTCAAGGTAAAATCCTCCAGTTAATGTTTAACCGTTATTATTATTTATCTCAATTTTCTTCTTTAACTTCTATTTTCAGGCCGTTATAACTGTTCATGGCTTCCGGGAGGCCCCGGTACAGCGCCAGTTTTAACGCCTCGGCAGATGTTTCAAGCACCTTGGAAAGCAACTCTTTTTCATCATCGGCGAATTCTCCTAATACGAAATCAACTTGATTTCTGCGATATTCACTGTCGATGCCGATTCTCAACCTGGCAAAATTAGCTCTGCCAAGTTCGCTGATCATCGATTCTATTCCTTTGTGCCCGGCACTTCCACCGTCTTTTTTTAATCTGATTCTCCCTAATGGGAGGTCAACATCATCATAGACTACAATTACTTCTTCGGGCCTGATGTCATGTGCCCTCATGATTGAGGATACTGATTTGCCGCTTAAATTCATATAAGTTTCCGGGTTCAGAAGATATAAATTCTGTCCCTTTGAGCGACCTTTCCAGCATGTGCCGGAATGAGCTCGATACTTCTCAAATGTTCCCGGCAGTTTTTGCAGCAGTTCTGCGGTTACCATAAATCCCGCGTTATGTCTGGTCTTTTCATATTCAGAACCCGGATTTCCCAGGCCGACAACCAGTTTGATTTTTTCTGCTGCTCGAACTGACGTCATACGGCTGTTCTCTCAATCATTAATTTCCTGTCGGAATTTCTGTTATTCAGCGGGAGCTTCTTCCGCAGCTTCCTCGTCAGCAGCTTCCGTAGAAACTTCTGCAGCAGCCTTAGCCATCTGGAATATGATTGCTTCCGGATCAGTAGCCAATTTAACATCAGCTGGAAGTTCGATGTCTTTTGCCAGCAGCGGAGTATCCATGTCAATATTGGTGACATCAACTTCCAGGCTTTCCGGAAGTTTTGCCGGAACTGCTTCAACATCGATTTCATGCATAACCTGTTCGAGAATTCCGCCCAGTGATTCACCCTTGGCTGAACCATGCGAGTGGATGGAACACTGAGAAACAATCGCTTCTTTCATATCAACTTCCTGGAAGTCGATGTGAGTCACAGTCCCACGCAGGAAGTTTTCCTGTACTGCTTTGATCAGTGCTACGCATTTATCTTTGCCGTTTTCAACCAGGTGTACCAAGTGAACATCGTTCTGCATCAGAGAACGCCATTCGCCAAGCTCCAGGGAAACCATTTCGCCCTGTTGTCCCTTACTGTAAATAACGGCGGGGATTCTGCCTTCCCGTCTCAGTCTGCCAACCGGACCTTTTCCGGAAGCATCACGAGAGGTAATGTTCAATACGTGTTTTTCTTTACTCATTTGTTTTCCTTTCTTTTGTGTATTGCCTATGAATTATTTTTTTATTTTAAATAGACTTGAAACCGATTCGCCGTTATGAATGCGTCTGATGGCTTCAGCCAGCAACGGCGCAACACTTAATATTTTAATTTTGCCATTACAGTCGTCGTCAATTGGAACTCCGTTGGTGGTTACCAGTTGCTTAATCGGACTGTCCTTAAGCGCTTTGCGTCCTTTCTCGTTGATCAGGCAGTGTGTGACAAGTGCGTAAATGTCGCCAGCTCCTTTTTTAGTCAATTGTTCTGCCGCGGCGATTAAGGTGCCGGCTGTAGAAGTCAGGTCATCAGTGATAATACAGGTTCTGCCTTCGATTTCTCCTACGAGATGTGAGGATTCAACAGACTGACCGTCGATACGACGCTTTGCTACAACCGCGAAACCGGCATTGAGCATATCGCTGTATGCCATGGACATTTTAACGCTTCCTGAATCCGGAGCGACCACGACGAGGTTCTCTGATTCAAAATTTTCTTTCAGATAAGGTACAATTATCGGAGCCGCATAGAGGTGGTCCACCGGAATATCAAAAAATCCCTGAATCTGCTGTGAATGCAGGTCCATTGTGATAATGCGGTCGGCACCGGCAGTTGTGAGTAAGTTGGCTACCAGTTTTGCGGTGATTGGTACTCTTGGGCGGTCCTTGCGGTCTTGACGTGCGTAGCCGAAGAAAGGCAGTACCGCAGTAATCCTGGCTGCCGAAGCGCGTTTTGCCGCATCAATCATAATCAGCAGTTCCATCAAATTTCCATTGGCTGGAGCGCAAGTCGGCTGAATGATGAAAATATCCTGACGACGGATATTTTCTTCGAATTGGGCAAAGGTTTCGCCATCAGGAAAATGACAGATGTTGGCATTTCCCAGCGGGGTTCCAAGGTACTTGGCGATAGCTTCCGATAACGGCCGATTGGCAGTTCCGGAATAAATACGTATATTTCTTGGCATCGAGTCCATCCTTATATATTTCCGCTTTTTAAATTTATATTAAGTAATTCTTAGTTTCTAAAAACCTAACATTATCCCAAAAGCAGGATGCAACCGTCAGTGCCAAGTCAATGCAGGCAAAAACGACATAGTATACAGTAAATACTGTCTACAACCTCTCGGTCCACACTCAATTTGTGAGCGGAAATCCTGTATAAGGGATTAAGGTTCTCTTTTCAAAAGGCCTCTAATATACGATGGTTTTAGATTTCTTCAAGTGATTTTTTGTATTTTTTTGTTTTTGACAGTTTGTAAAAAGCTGTTAGATTAAAAAAAAATAGAAATTTGTAGCAGTTTAATCTTGCGAAATCGTAAAAAACTTTATATGTTAATCAGTTTGCGACTCATGGGTTGATTTTGTGGGTTGTTTTGGATGGTAAAATTAAGATAACAATATAAATAATTAAGACGGGAAGGGAATAAGTTAGTATGGTTATAAGAAAAATGAATTCCATGTTTTCAATACATGGACGTTGGATGTTCGCGATTATTACAATTGTGATTATCGTTGCATTCGTCGGGTTCCTTACTCCAGGTTTTGCCAGTCTTTTCGTAAAAGGAGGAGCTTCCGGTACTGCAGGAGAGATTTTTGGTAAAAGCATTTCTTATGAAGATTTGAAAGATCAGACTGAGCTTGATGCCATTTATATTTCTCTGGCTCAGAATATTGATATCAATAATAATCAGGTCTTTGAATATGCTTCAAATATGGCTTTCCCTGCTCTTTGTCAATATTATGCCGCGTTACAGCGCGGTGTAGTTGTGAGTGATAAGGAAATTGCCGATCACCTGCGTTCTCTTCCTCGATTTGCCGGAAAAGCCGGTAAATTCGATATGGAGAAATATGATAAGTTTGTGTCTGAAATGCGTGATCACGGCTATGATGATGATATGATAGATAAAGCTGTTCGCCATGCTTTAGTGCGTGAAAAATTAATGAGCCAGCTTAATGGCGAAGTTCTTGTAACTCCAGATGAGGTAAGACTCTACTATAATGATCTTCACGGCAAATATTCTGTATCAGTGGCTGAATTCCGGGCATCTGAATATCTTAAGCAGATCAAGCTGACAGATAAGGATATTGATGATTTTTATAAAGCCAATAAAAATAACTATATGGTTTCGGAGCAGTATAAGGTTCGCCTGGTGGAATTCAAGTATGCCGACTTTATGGCTAAGGCTGCCAAGATGGTTGATACGGCTCAGGTTGAGAAATATTACAAAGAACATAAAACTGAGTTTACTTCCATAAAAGATAAGAAAAGTGTAACTGAGTCGCTTAATATGGTTCGAAAGCAGATTGTTAAAAAGCTTGCTGATCAGTATGCAAAAGCTTTGGCATCTAAAACTGCGTTGCGTTTTGCTCATGCGGCCTATAAAAGTATTTCTGAAATTTCTGAGCCTGCCAAGATTGCGCCCACCTTTATTGAACAGGCCAGTAAAAGCGGAAAAGATGTTAAAAATGTTGGTCTGATCAATAAAGACAAGCCAGTGGTTGAACCAGTGGTTTTTGCTAAGATCATGGATATTTCTACTGATATTCCAATTTCTAATCCGATTCCCGGAAAAGATGCCAGTATTGTTGTTTTACTGGAAAAGAAAGTTGAGGCAGTCCCGGCTGAACTTAAAGCTGTCGCTGTTCAGGTTAAGAATGATTTAAAACATAAAAAGGCTGTGACATATGCTCGCGAAATAGCGAAAAATGCCCATTTGAAGGTTACTAAGTCAGCAGATAAAACTGCTCTCATGAAAAAGCTTGATAAAATATGTAAGATATCTCAACCTGATAAATTTACGGTAATTCAGCCGCCGCACGGCCCTTTTGGACGTGTGATTGCTGCGCTTGCCGGTGATACTGAAGTTGGGAAGGTATCTGCTGTCAGAAATATTCCTGACGGCGCTTTGTTCGTAACTGTCGAAGCAAAAATTCTGCCGTCCGAAAAGGAGTTTGAGAAAGCTAAAGTTCAAACTGCCTATTTTTATAAAATGATGAAGCGGAATTCTATTGATATGAATTTCCGCATGTGGTTACAATCTAACTCGAAACGCTTTCAGCAGCAAGGAAATTAGGTGCAGTGGCAACACATAAGGATTTAGATGCTACTAATGGGTTTGCCCTTGGCAAACACATGACAATTGAATATTACGAGTGCGACTCTAAAATTTTGGCCGACGCAGAGCGTGTTAAGCAGGTTTTCCTGCAGGCTGCCGCTGACAGTGGTGCGACGGTTATTGGTTCTGACTTTCATAATTTCGAACCTCAGGGCGTCAGCGGATTTGTTATAATTGCCGAGTCTCATTTCTCCGTGCACACCTGGCCGGAACACGATTATGCTGCGGTGGATATTTTTACTTGTGGAGAGTCCATAGATTTTGAAAAAGCGGTAGATTCGATTCGAGGCGGTTTAAAGTCTGAAGAGTCGATTATTTCGTCAGTTATGAATCGTGGGATCACGACAAATAATGGTATTGAAAAAATGGTTCCTGTTTGCGAAGACAGGAAACATCTTTATACATTGTCATGGGAGAAGAAATTTAAAAGCAGCAATGCCTGGGGCTTACTGACCTCAGTTGATCTTTATCACTGTGATCCTGAGTTGATCAGGAGTGCGGACGCAATAAAGAGCTTTGTAAAAGAGCTATGCGTTAAAATTGATATGGTTACGTATGGAGAGACTGAGGTTGTTCATTTTGGAGAGGACGAACGCGTTGAAGGATTCAGCATGACTCAGTTGATTGAGACTTCTCTTATTTCCGGTCACTTTGCTAATGCTACCAATGCTGCTTATCTAGATATCTTCAGTTGCAAATATTATGAGCCCAGAGATGCAGCTGAATTCGCTACAGAATTTTTTAAAGCATCCCATTACCGGATGCAGACGGCTTTGCGCCGCTAAATAATAATTTTTTTATGGATACAGTTAATAACGTTGAATGGTTTTCTGAACTGAGCGATATGTGGCCTGGAAAAGCTTTGTCTATTCAGTTGAAGGAAGAGATTTGTCACGTTACCAGCGAATATCAGGATATCAGGCTTTTTGACACTGTCAGCAGTGGTAAAATGCTGATTCTTGACGGAATGATTCAATTTACCGAGTATGATGAGTTCGCTTATCAGGAGATGATGACCCATGTGGCGATGTTTTCACATCCTGCTCCAGAACGGGTTTTGGTCATCGGCGGTGGAGACGGTGGAATTCTTCGTGAACTTGGCAAGCACGATATTGTCAAAGAGATCGATATATGTGAGATTGATGAAGAAGTAATTAATATTTGCCGTAAGTATGTTCCGTCACTATCTTGCGGGTTCGATGATTCCCGGGTCAACGTTCATGTCGCCGATGGTAGTGAATTTATTAAATCACGCAACGGCTACTACGATGTGATTATCGTGGATTCTTCCGATCCAATCGGACCGGGCGAAGCATTGTTTGAGCGGGAATTTTATGTTGGTATGAAGCAGGCTCTTAAACCTGATGGAATAATTGCGACTCAAGGTGAGTCATTTTTTCTGCATCAGGAAGTATTTAAGAACCTTATTGGGGTCGTCAGTTCGCTGTTTCCGATATGTGGTTATTCATTTATGCTGGTACCGACATATCCTGGCGGTAATATCGGAGTCTGTCTCGGTTCTATGAAATATCCCGTCGATATTCCAGCCAGAAAGCCTACAAGAGAGCAGCAGGATAAATTTATTTATTATACCCATGAGCTTCATAAGGCTTCCGCTGTACTGCCTGCATTTGGACGGAAGTTGTTTGAAGAAGCTGTTGCTCAAGGCTGTGTTTGAGTTTTGTGAATTTATTGCAATAGGTTTTAATAGTCATTGCAAAATTATATTCATGGGGTAATCTAAGATTATACATTATAATATGTCGGTCTGAAGACAGGCCAACCAGGGAGTGAAAAATGGAATCACAATTGAAAGGTGTAATTCTGGCCGGGGGAACAGCCAGCAGACTGATGCCGCTCACCAAAGTTACTAATAAACATCTGCTTCCCGTCGGACATCTACCAATGATCTATTATTCGATTGAAAAGATGAAAGGTGCCGGTATTGAGGAAATTCTTATTGTGACCGGGATTCATCATATGGGTGATGTGGTCAATCTTCTCGGTTCCGGAAAGGATTTCGATTGCAAATTTACTTATAAAGTTCAGGATCAGGCGGGCGGGATTGCTCAGGCTCTTAGTCTGGCGGAAAATTTTGCAGGTAGCAGTCCGGTCGCGGTTATTCTTGGAGATAATATTTTTGAAGACAGGCTTGAGGTTTATGCAAAAGAATTTATGGCTCAAGGCGGTGGTGCAAGAATTATTCTTAAAGAGGTTCATGATCCGGAACGCTTTGGCGTTGCTGAGGTTTCTGGAGATAAGGTTATAAAAATTATTGAAAAACCAGAAAATCCTGTCAGCAATCTGGCCGTTACAGGAATATATTTTTATGATAGCCGGGTTTACAATATTATTCGTACTCTAAAACCATCCGGTCGTGGCGAATTGGAAATTACTGACGTAAATAATGCTTATATTGAGATGACCCAACTTGGCTGGAGCAGCATGGAGGGCTGGTGGAGTGATGCCGGAACTTTCAGTTCTTTATCGAGAGTACAGAAACTTGTAGAGGAGAGGCCGCCAAAATGAGCAGCTCAATAGCAGTTCTTGGAAATGGTATGCTTGGAACCGATGTTGCGGAGCTCGCGACGAAACTGGGATACGAGGTTAAGGTTTTTGCCTTTCCGGAATGGGATATTACTCGTGAAGAGGATATTGTTAAGGCCGTAAGTTCCGCTGATAATATTATTAACTGTGCGGCATATACTGCGGTTGATAAAGCCGAAAGCGAGCCGGAGCTTTGCGAAGAGGTCAATGCAGTGGCTGTTTATAATCTGGGACGAGTAGCCGCCGAGCTAAAAAAGTATGTGGTTCATATTAGTACTGATTTTGTGTTTGGCGATGACAGTATGCAGCCATTGTCTGAAATTGATGTCACAAATCCGTTGAGTGTTTACGGTAGGACCAAGCTTGAAGGGGAGAGGTTGTTGTTGAAAACCCGATGCCGTTGTGGTATTATCCGTGTGGAGTGGACCTATGGCCGTAACGGCAACAATTTTATTTCTAAAATCATAGAACTTGCCGGCAAACTTGATAAATTAAAAGTTGTTGGAGATCAGGTTGGTGCTCCGACTCCGACAACCAGTATAGCCGAAGCGATCATGTGTTTTGTTCGCAGGCGTACCCGAGGTGTGTTTCATTATGCGGCACGTGGTCATGCCAGCCGTTTTGAAGTGGCTCAGCGTATAATGGAACTCAAGGGGATTGATATCCCAATGGAGCCCTGTGAGTCTACGGCATTCAAGACGCCGGCGCGTCGTCCCCTTAATTCCCGGTTTGATTGTTCTGCGATTGATACAAGGCTTGATTTTAAGCGTCCGCATTGGGAAGCCGCCTTGAAAGAGTATCTGGAAGAGTTATAGACTTGATCTTATAAAATCTTCGTGCTTTTTTTTGCTGTTACTTGATGTTGAAGGCGCGCTGATTGGCTTTTATGTATTGTCGTGGAGACATTCCGAAACATTTCCTGAAGCATTTCAGAAAGTACGAATGACCTGAGAAACCGCAGTCGTACATTATTTCCCAGACATCTTTGCGTGACGTTAGCAACATTCCCGCTGCCTTTTTTACTCGAAGCTGATTGATATAGGCGGTCGGGGTTTCATCATAGTATTTTTTCATTGATCTGGTGAGATGCTCCTGAGTCCGCCCTGAAAGTTCGATGAATTTTTCCAGACCGGTAATAAAGTTTTTCTCATACTGCATCTTTTCCCGGGCACGTATCAGCCAGACCGGGATGTCGGTATGTTCGGCACCGATATGGGCCGATGCTGCTAATAATACGTCCAGCAGCAGAGTTCGGAACATGGCCCGCAGTACGTGGGGAGCATAATCACCACGTTGAAATTGAATCAGGTTGGCCTTGTCTACCATCGTCTGCCAAAGCACCGAGGGGATATTTAGAACTGGACCGGAAAAACTGTCCGGGATTTTTTCTACATCATATTGAAGCATTCTGACGGTATCAAGAAAAAAGGTTTCTGAGCATGTACAGTTAATAATATGTACTTTTTCTGTCTTATGCGAATTATGCAGTTCATGTTGATCGTCGGGATATAAAAAACACAGGCTGCGACGCGGCAGTTTGTGTGTCTGAGTATTCATGATATGGTCCATTTCTCCTTCTACTATCATGAAAAATTCATAATAAGAATGGGTGTGTGACTTAAAATATTCATCGTTGTAAAATATATTTCTGGACACCATGAATGGTTGATCTGCCCAGAAGTCACTTGGTAGTCTATCTCTATTCATAATAAATCTCCAATATCAATATAGTGTTAAAAATATCAATATGGCTGTAGAATTTCAAGCTTTTTTCGTCAATATTAAAGTAAATTGCAAAAAAACATGCAAGACTAAAACAGGAATAATGGAAATGAGTTTTATTGATTTAACAGGAAAATGGAAGCTTAGACAGGTTGGTCAGGAAGAGACGATTCCTGCTAATGTTCCGGGAGACAATTACAGTGCTTTACTGCAGGCTGGAAAAATTAGCGATCCATATTATGGGATGAATGAACTGGATGTTCAGTGGGTCCGGGAGTTCGACTGGGAGTACAGCCGTGAATTTGAGGTTTCGGCAGAAATGCTGGCATGTGAATCTGTATATCTTAATGCAGAGATTCTTGATACTTTCGCGAATATCCATATCAATGGAAAGAAAGTGGCGTCTACCCGTAATATGTTTAAACGTCATCGGCTTGAAATAAAAAAATATCTGAAATCCGGTATAAATACAATTGAGATCATCTTTCTTTGTCCTGGACGTGAGGCTTTAAAGGAAAAAAATAAATTTCCTTATGAACTTCCCGATCCTGCTGGAAATACGGTTTCTCATATGAATCATATTCGTAAGGTCCAATGTCATGCCGGATGGGACTGGGGAATTACTCTGCTGGTTTCCGGCATTTACGGAGATATTTCCATTCATGGAGTCGATAAGGTCAGGATTGAGCATGTATATACCGAGCAAAAACACAGTAAAAAACAGTGTGTCGTTACTGCCGTAGCGGAATTAAACGCGGTAGTTTCCGGGAAAGTTGCTGTTGATTTTAATTTTAACGGCGAGAATGTTACTGTAAAATCTTCTGTTAAACCTGGCGTAAATTTTGTTAGAGCCGAATTTTTGGTAAAGAATCCGGCACTCTGGTGGCCCGCGGGTTCCGGTAAGCAGCCGCTTTATGAATTGACTGTTGCTGCCGGGAGCGAAACGGTAAGCCGTAAGATCGGACTTCGTACAATTGAAGTGGTAAATGAGCCTGATGAAATCGGCGCATGCATGAAATTCCGGGTCAACGGAGTTGATATCTTTTGCAAAGGTGCCAACTGGATTCCTGCTGATGCAATGCCTGAACGTCATACCCGCGAGGTTTATTATGACTTGATCAGCAGTGCAGTCGAAGCCCATATGAATATGATAAGGGTTTGGGGCGGCGGTCAGTATGAACAGGAAGCGTTCTATGAGATATGCGATGAACTTGGGGTGATGATTTGGCATGATATGATGTTCTCCTGTTCGCTCTATCCGGGCATAGACAATTTTATTGACAATGTGAAAGAAGAACTGGAATATCAGCTCAAGCGATTACGGTCACATGCCTGTATCGCGATCTGGTGCGGCGATAATGAATGTATAGGTGCTGTTGGCTGGAATAGCGGTGACGACACCAGTAAAAGAGATCGAAATCTGGTGAACTATGATCGTCTGAATCGTGAACTGGAGAGAGCTGTGGAGAAATATGCTCCGGAATTCACTTTCTGGCCCAGTTCTCCATGTGGCGGGCCGGGGAATTTCGAGGACGGCTGGCATAACGACAGTTGTGGTGATATGCATTATTGGGAGGTATGGCATGGCAGTAAGCCGATTGAGGCGTATTTCGATGTGACTCCGCGGTTTTGTTCGGAATTTGGTTTCCAGTCTTTCCCGTCACGTGAAGTATTTGACTCATTTGCTCAGTCGAAAGATGCCAATGTCTTTGCTCCGGTGATGGAGCATCACCAGAAGTGTCCCAAAGGCAATGGAAATATTATCGCGATGTTTGAGAAATATTTCCGTATGCCGGAAGGTTTTGACAACTACCTTTATCTTAGCCAGGTTACCCAGGCGTTGGCAATTAAGACCGGCGTGGAGCACTGGCGTCATTTGATGCCGGTATGTATGGGGACTATCTACTGGCAGCTTAACGACAACTGGCCCGTTGCCTCCTGGGCCAGCATTGAGTATGGCGGCAAATGGAAACAGCTCCATTATAATGCAAAACGTTTCTTTGCTCCGGTTATTTCATCAACCTTCCAGAAGGATGGAGCGCTTGAAATATGGTCGGTTAGTGATTTGATGGCGTCGGCACAGTTTAAAGTAGAAGCCGTGATCTATGACTTTTCCGGTAAACAGCTCGACAGTTATCATTTTGATTCCCGTATTGCGGCCAGGACCAGCAAAAAACTCAAGACATTGAAACTTGATAAACTGGATTTCAAATTGAATGAAGCCTTCATGGTGATCACTACTACTGCTGACGGGAAGGATGGAGTTTATACCCACACCAATACTCATTTCTTTGATCGCTACAAACGTTGTGAACTGCCTATGGCAAAGGTGACCGCAAAGGTGCGTGAGAGCGATGGAGAGTTTGAAGTCGTGCTGTCTACTGACGAACCGGCGTTCTTTGTTAATATTGATGTATATGGTATTAAAGGAACGTTCTCCGACAACAGCATTACGTTATTGCCGGGTGAAACGGTATTGAAGTTTAATCCAAAGGAACAGGTTACTGCGGATACGCTTCAGAAATCCCTGACGGTCAAGCACCTCCGGGAAACCTATTAAATCTGTCTTTTATAAAAAAATGCCGGTCATAAGTACCGGCATTTTTTATTTACAGAAGGATGCTTGAGGATAATCAGGGCTTTTCTGCAATCATGTTGAGGCTGATGTCAAGAGTGCTGTTATCGTTGAATAAGTTGAAGTCTTTTACTCTGCGAATATGAACGAATCCGACTTCATTGAGCAGTGTAGTGAGAAATTCCATGTTCAATCCTACCTGATGGAAGTCATGTTCATCAAGGTGTCCTCCGAATATTCTTCGCATAGTTAAAAAACGTTCCTCAATGGTGGTATGTTCTTTATCCAGCAAAATAGCGGCGAGAGCATCCAGATCCGGAACTGCTACGTATAATTTTCCTCTGGGGGTGAGCACTCGGAACCATTCGCTTAAAGCGGTAACGATCTCTTCATTGTAATCAAAATGTTCAAGGATATGGGATGCGTAAATATTGCTGAACGTATTGTCTTCAAACCGTGATAAGTCATTTGCGTTACCCGCATGATCCACATTTTCCCCGGGAAAAATATTAAATATTTCCCAGCCTTCTTTTTTTTCTTTGCCGCCGATATGCAGTTTACGTCTTGCCATTAACAGGTTTCTCCTGGTGTCATATATCAATTTTATACGCTAATGCTGTTTGTTATGAAAATCAATATTGGGTTTCATAAAATAACTTTCTCTGTACTTAATCAAGTTATTTTTCGGGCGAGAGGTTTTGGGCTTTAAAAGTCAGAAAAACATCAGTTCCGAAACGTATTACGGCATAGATCAGTAATCCTGCTGTTAAAGGGCCAATCAGCCATATTGAACAAGTGTAGTATATAAGAACAAACAGTAATGCAAAGAGACAGACTTGAGTCTTTTTATATAATATAGCTGCCAGCAGAACTGAAATCGCTGGAATCAAATAATTCAGAAAGTTGCAAAACTTGCTGCCCCATGAATAGCTGTCCCAGCCCCAGGGTAAAAGAATATCAAGATTGTAGTGACTTGGTGTTGTCAGTAACAGACTCAGTGCGATAATTGCGACTAGGATTGATCTTGATTTCCAGCTGATTTCTTCCCAGAACTCAGGAAGTACAAGGGCTGCGGTAAAGAAAGAATAACTTATCATAACAAATCGTGTACTTCCTCCCCCGAGTGCCGGGTAGCCGCAAAAGAAAAAAAACAAGGGCATTGCGCCGAAAATCAGTGTCAGTTGAGTTTTGCGGTTCTTGACAAACGCCATGGCAAGGCTGCCTGGAACAATATATGCCAGGGAAATATGGCTGAGAAAACGTAGGCCGCCTGGAATACACGATAATGCGAATCCTCTATAAACAGCGGCATCGTGCAATACATATGGGAAAGTGAAAAAAGAGTTGAATTGAATCTTATTGATGATCAGCTGTATGGAGAAGACTGCCAGAAAGCTGATTGCACCGGCACAAATGAATTTCACGAGGAATTTTGTATTCAATAATTTTTCTCCAAACTGGTTCCATAGTAACCATACAAGTAGGGGCGCAAAAAAAATATTGTTTATTCGTGTAAGGCAGGCCAGGGCAAAAACTATTGATAGAAAGACTAAATTACGTATCCGCTTGGAACTGTAGAGGCAGATAGTGATACAGACGAAAATCAGCAGCATGGAAACATTTTCACTTCCGGCGTTGAAGCCGAATAAAAGAAATTTTGCGTGCAGGTAATAAATCCAGTCCGATGTGATGACCGCAAAGAATGACTTATAGGTATATTGACCATTGAAATACAGATCATAGTACTGATAAAAAAACATCATAAATTGCAGAAGAAATACTGCAGTCAGGGCCGGGAGGATTTTACCGCATAATTTCTTTATGATATAAAATGTCAAAACCAGATAAGCAGGGCTCAGGATAAGTGCGTTAAAAAAACAAAAAGCCGTTTCGATATCATAAAAGGATTTGGCGTTGAAAATAAGAATAAAAGGAATGTAAAACAGCGGCAGTCCGATCGTGTATCTCCAAGGACCGGAAAAATCCCCGTTTTTTAGACCGGCGGCTACTTTGAAATATTCTAATTCATCAGAAGCTGTAAAAACAGTAATCTTGGAGATATAGAGCAGAATCATTAACATTGTATATTGCAGTAAGATAGATGAGATAATTGCAAGATAGTCTGTTTTTAACCATTTATTGGAAGACTTATTTTGAAACCGTCTGATAAGACAAATCAGGCTGATACCAAAACAAATCGCAAAAAGAATGGCCAGTGGCATAAAATATTTGTATGGTAGATAGGTGTATTGTGCTTTTCCGTTTTGATCAACTGTAAAACGCATCTGTTGATCGACCCAGAATGTTTTTTTATTGGGAAGCATTACTTTTTTTATGTAGTGTTTTCTTTGCAGCGGATGGTTTGGTGTCCGGTAAATTTTTTGTTCAATAACTGGTACTTGTAGAGGCTTTGTTATTACGATAGGTCGACTGCGTTCCGCATTCAGTGTGTCATGGACAAATAACGGCGTACCCGGTTCCAGGGTAATTGTAGAAGATTCCGCTCCCATGATCGGAAGGGATGCAATAATAAGGAATCCAATAAGGAATAAATATCTAAAAGAGGAATGCGGTTTCATTTTATTATCAATAGTTGTTACCATTAATTTATCGACAATATTCCATTATTCAAGTTTGTACGGACGGCGTTATCTCTTTAAACTCAAGTTACAGACGCTCTTCGATGAGACGGGAGTCGTTTGCTGAGCATGTGCTTTGTTTCTAAAATGTCTACGGTTTTTCTTTCTTGTGTTTTGCGTAGCAGCCAGCAAATAAAACGGTGCTGGAATTGTTCTTTTCGTACTGTAAAAAGTATAAAAAAGGCCTGTCTGCAATAAATTCTACTGGAGGCATTTGAACCGCAGAACAACCAACAGAAAACCCCTGTGCATAAGTTACAGAAGTTGCTTCGGCTCCTTTTTCATCAACAGAGAACCAATTTTTCTGTTTCATTTTATCTATATATACATTTTCAGCAATAACAGTTCGATTAAACATAGAAGCAAAATCATCTATAGCTGTAAAGCCCAAATCTTTCATCATTGATTTCAGATCTATAATGTTTGTTACTTTAAACTTTGGCATTTTTACATTTACTGGTTGAGGGAATAAATTGTTACTGGTTCTTTTTATTTCCTCAGCAGTTATTTTAGTAAGTAATTGTTTTGCAGACAATATCTTTTTCGGCAAAACTACTACTAACGAAAAATCTTTTCCCTTGAAATACATCTTTAGTATTCTAATGTTCGCAGACTCTGCATACGCCAGTCGACTGTTATTTTGCTCCATCATATAAATCTTTTCGGCAGGAGCTCCAGCCTCAGAATAAAAAGAGAACTTGTTGTTAGTATTTTCAGCGAACCTGCTGGACCAGTTGCCTTTGAAGTAAATTGCGTTAAGTAAGGAGAAAAAAGGTTCATCAATTTTTCCGAAAGAGCTTTTGCTCTTAATATCATCAGCATCTATTATTGTTTTTATACGGTTATGAGTGTTTTTGCGACACCAGTTATTGATTTGTCGAGCTGCACTATCTGGATTCTTATATTTAATTTTTTTTAGTTCGCACATTTTGCTTTTAATGATATCTTGTTCAAAAGTGTTTTTTAGTTTACAAAAGGTGTTGTCGATCAGCATAATATT
The DNA here is from genome assembly GCA_963677165.2 of Victivallales bacterium. Lineage (GTDB taxonomy): Bacteria > Verrucomicrobiota > Lentisphaeria > Victivallales > SZUA-371 > JAFGXT01. The sequence goes on from CAXXSX010000001.1 coordinate 277,423, forward strand.
TGCATACTCAAATGTTATTTTATCTTTTTCTCCAGCCTTCACTAAATTATCCATACGCATTCGCTGTTGGTCTATAAATTCAATTGGCTCGCTGGAAGTAGCCAGAAGTTTAGCGATTTGCTGTTTCGTTTTTCCCGAACTTCCGACATAAAGAACAGATAAATTATTTATAATTCCCAAAGGTGACACAATATAGTTATTATTGGGAGCTTTTTGATTTAATATTTGTAGTAGATTTAATGAAAAACGATAGTCTGTATTTACTTTCTGTTGATGTGGCACTGGACTGTTTCCAACAGTCAATAAAGTTAAAAATATGACACAGACAGTCCCCAAAGGATATTTTATAGATATTCGAATTTTATTGAAGAAAGACATTTTGGGTCCTATGTTCCATTTTGCCATATATTAGTAATTTAGCACAATTTTAGATGTGTTCAATATAACAGTTCTGGTGTATGAGGGAACATAATAAAAAAGCCATTCACATTGCTGTGAATGGCTTGAATAAACTAAAAAATGGTCGGAGCGAGAGGATTCGAACCTCCGACTTCTGCGTCCCGAACGCAGCGCTCTAACCAGACTGAGCCACGCTCCGACCTAATGATCCGTTACCGGATCGAATGAGTTGTTAATTTACTATGAGAATAGTTTATTTCAACTCAAAAATACAATAAATCAATTATTTTTTAACTGAAATAACAATACTCTTTTTAGGGCCGTCACCCTGGCTTTCAGTGACGATCTCTTCGTCATCCTGTAATGTGATATGAATGATTCTGCGATCATGTGCGTTCAGCGGGGGAAGGGTGACGGAATCGCCCCAGCGTTTTACTTCTTTGGCTGCATCAAGCGCCTGTTTGGTGAGGCGTTCTTCATTTTCCGGATCGCCGCCTTTGCCGCCTTCATCGCGTCCGCCTCTGCTGTTTCTGCCGCCACTGCGGGGTTTGCGTTCTTTGCGGGCATAACCGTCGATATCGATCATTACTTTGGGGAATTCCTGATCGGCTTTAAACATCATGCGGTTAACCAGCAACTGAAGATTTTCAAGGGTTTGTCCTTTGCGGCCGATGATTCTACCGGCATCGTCGGAAGTGACGATAAGCGCTATTTTAGAATTTTTTTCTTCTGCTTTCAGTGAGGCTTCAAGGCCAAGGTAGTCCAGCATGGTGGCAAGGGTTTTCAACGCCTTCTGCTTCTGTTCTTCGATACTCATTTTTCTGAGGTTCTCCTTTTAAGAGGTTTTTGCGGGTGATGCAGTACCTGCGGAGCCTGCATCGTCGTCTTTATTAAGTTTTTGATTGATCAGCAATTGAATGATACTAAATATCTGACTTACGGTCCAGTAGAGTGTTAGCCCGGACGGCATGTTGTACATAAAGAACAGCATGATTACAGGCATTAACAGCATCATTTTCTGCTGCATCGGGTCCGCCGCAGCCGGAGTGAGACGCTGCTGAACAACCATCAGCAGGGTCATAGCCAGCACCAGCGGATTGATGGCGATCCCGAATATGGTGGCAACCGTATCGGGCTGAGCAAGATCGTGCGCCCACCAGAAAGCGGTGTGACGCAATTCCACCGAACTATCGATGGTGGAATAAAGGGCAATAAACACCGGGATTTGAAGCAGGATCGGCAGGCATCCGCCCAACGGATTAACCTTGTGGATCTTATAAAGTTCCATCATTTTTGCATTCATCATCTGCTGATTGTCTTTGTATTTTTCTTTAAGCTCTTTAATCAGCGGCTGAAGTTTTTGCATATTCTTCATCGATTTGTTGGCTTTCTGGGTAATTGGCCAGAAAATTCCCCTGACGATGATGGTTAGAATGATGATGCTCCATCCCCATGAACCACAGATGCCTTTGAGCCAGATCAGGAACTTCAGCAGTTGCCGGGAAATCCATTCCATCGGCGCGAACATCGAAAGATGCATAACCTGCTGAACTGAACTGTCAAACTTATTCAGTGATTCGAGTTCTTTCGGTCCGGCATAATATTTGAAGTCAAAACTTTTGGCTTCTCCGGACGCGAGTTTAAATGATTTAAATACTCCCGCTACTGCGGCAGTAAAATATTCTTTTTTCGGACCGATAACGGTTTTGCTGCGGAAAGGCTTTAGTCCGGCTCCAAAAGGTTTTGAAGGCTTTAAAATGCAGGCAAAATATTTGTTGCTGATACCCACCCATTTTACCGGCGATTTTACCGTCAGGTAGAAATCTTCATCGTCGTCGTCAGCTGTAATTGATCTGAATTTGTCGGAATAGTATTCAACATCAAATCTTTCTGTTCTGCTACCATCTCCGGTCAGGTAAAGCAAAGGACGGAGGCCGCCGGTCATTACTTGCAAGTCATTGAATTCAAGAGATGAGGAGCTGAGGTTTTTCAGAGAAACCATATAATCAGTGGTATAATTGTCTTTTACGGACCATTCCTGCGTAAGCTCAAATTTTTGTCCGTTTTGGGACATTGTTCGGGTTAGAATGAATTTATCTGGCAGTGATTTTTTTACATTGGAACCTTCAAGATTCCATTTGCTGTTGTCAACTATAGAAAATGCGCCAGGCAGGATATTGTCAGAGAAATCTACAGGAGTTTTCTTATCTGATTTATTAAAATTTTCCAGTTTGATACTTGATACTGTACCACTGTTCGGGTCAATCGTAACAGCAATATCCTTGTTGCGGAGAGTTACCGGGTCATACTTCTTTACGGTTAGCTTTACTTCAGGGGTAACTGGTTTTGCAGCCGTTTGAGTTGTTGCCTTTGCAGGAGCTGCGGGGGCTGTTTTCTCCGTGGATTGCTGGGGAGTGGTCACTTGCGGGGGTAACTCATCCTTGATCCAGCCCATATATTTACAGAACGGAGTCCAGGCGAATACCAGAACTAAGCACAATGCGCCAACGGTAATCGTTGTCTTATCAAATTTCACATTTCACCTTAATTTAATCATCGGTGTTTTCTTTTCCAGCGGTCAATTTCCGGAACCGGGTCGTATCCCCCTTTGCAAAACGGCTGGCAACGCATAATCCGCCAAACCGCAAGCATTCCCCCTCTGAAAACACCATATTTTTTTATTGCTGTCATTGCGTAAACTGAACAAGTCGGAGTAAATCTGCATGCGGGAGGAAGCCAGGGCGAAATGACTTTTTTATAGAAACGAATGAGCAGTAATGCCAGCCCTGCGAAACTTAATTTTGAAGGTTCTTCTTCAATCTCTCCGCCTTGCGCAGTAGATATTTCATCTCTTTCTGCACTTGCGGCTGCTTCGCATCGGTCATCATTTTTCTTGGTATTACAACCATGTGGCATGGCTCAATCTCTGTTTTCAGCAATCTAAACGATTCCCAGACCAAACGTCTCATTCGGTTTCTGACTACCGCTTTCTTGCTGAATTTTCTTCCGCAAACAACACCGCATTTCAGCGTATCATCGGGTGCCTCAGCCACTGCCAGTATTATCATCCTGCCGACATATTTTATGCCGTTGCTGCGTAGGTAACCGAAGTCACTGCCCAGACGCAGACGATTATAAGGTTTAACAGTGTTTTTCAACTTCAGCGGCTCTCATGCTCCCGATTGATCTCTCCGGATCATTCCGAAATCCGGCTATTGACCGGACGTAACAAATCAACTTCCAGCAGTTATACAGTCGTAAGGCGTTTACGACCTTTCTGGCGACGACGCTTAAGAGTGGCTCGACCTGCCGAGGTAGCCATTTTAGATCTGAAACCAAATTTACGCTTACGTTTGATATTTGACGGCTGATAAGTTCTTTTCATAATATTTTTCCTTCTTTCTTTTTTTTAAGCTTATAAAACTGCGTGAAACTGCAAAAGAAATCCTTGCTGCGGTTCCTCCGCTACTTAATTTTTTAACCTTAAACTGCTATCCAATCCACAGTTAAATCATGTTCTGTGATAAAAACACGAACTACAAACTTACACGCTTTTCCATTTTTATCAAGTAAGAATTATGTTTAAATCTGGAAAAATATCAATGGAACTGTCCTTGATCGTCATGAATAATGAGAAATTGCCTGGATATTTCTTGAATAATGCTAATGTTTGTATTATGCTTGTTGTGGAATATGGAGGAACCATTTTTGTCTAAAAAAGTTAAAATAATACTTTGGTGTATAATTCTTCTTTTTCTTATTGCAGGCTCAGGAATTGGATTCTATTTGAAATTTCACAAACCTAAACTGATAGAACTCAAATGCCGGTTTATTGAGCCACGTACTCGCGAAATGATAATTCAGAGCATTTATAATAACCCCGATAGATATCCTTTTCTTCCCTCAAAAACAAGGTCAAAAGAAAGACTGAAGGAAGTTACATTTTATGTTGATCATGTATTAATGTCTAAAAAAGGGCGTAATATTTCAGATATTGATTTTCAAATGGTGTCTTCCGGTGTGGATTATGAATGGGAATGTGAGGCTAAAAATAACGAAATTGCTTCGTCTGTAAAGATTTGTAGAGCTGATTTAGAGTTTAGTTATAAGGATGATAGTAGCTTTGTAAAACTTTCGTTGGACGGGATTGGTGCGTTGAACAAACAGTCAATGCTCGATGCGTATTATGTCCATTATATGGGGGATTATGCTTCATCCAGATTCCATTTAAATAATCTTCCTGACTTTCCGGCTGAGCCATTTGTTGTAGGTGAGTTATTTTTTCAAAAATGGGGGAATGCACAATTCGGTTATCAAATAAGTGAAAAGGTAATAATTAAAGATTTTTGGCATATAGCTGAGCCTGTTGTTAGTCCAGCCAGTCCTCATGGATTTCCAGTAAAAATCAAAATTGTTAAGCTTGAAAAACGTAAATATTCTCAAAGTGAAGTCATTGTTGAGGTTGATTTCGGAATTAAGGTTAAGGAGGCGAAGGCCAGTATTGAAGGTAAAGAGTTTTATTATGGGTTTGTTGGATGTTCAAATAAGCATAAGCTGAATTTATATCTTAATTCAGATTTTACAAAAAATGTTGAATTGCAAATTGATTTTGTTCCATGGATTCTGCTAGGGAAGGAATATGTCGAAATTAAAGGATCTTCAGGAAAAGATGGAGATAAACAGTGAAAAGAATTATTTTTGCATTTCTTATATTAAGCGGTGTGATGTTGAACGCTCAGAAACCTGGGATTACACTAGTTAAAATCGGAAGTGAGTTGATTCCTGTCGCTGACTTTAAAGCCAATGACTCAGATTACAACGGGCGATATAGAGCTACTTGGCTTGATTTTAGATTTGATGATTTGCCTGCTGGATTTGCTCCTGTTGCGGTGAATGCTTTGTTTAAGCTTTATAGCGATGATAAGTTGCTTGTGAAGTTCCCTTTTAATGAAAATCTTTTGTCCCGTTATACTGCGTTGGGTTTCGCTCGAAAAACAAATGCGATGAAGCATAAATTCAGGTTGTATATGAGGAATACCACTATAAAATATCGTACTGCGATGTTTCATGTTGCTGGCTCCGCAGATATTGTATATGGAAAATTGAAGTGTTTCAGAATAAAAGTTTCGGAGTTTGGTTCTCATTTAAATGATCTGAATGCTGATGGAATAAAATTTTCTATGAAAACAAACCCCAGTGAAACACGCGTAAAAGTTAATATTGATACAGGTAACCTCAAATACTATTATATTGGTTTTGATGAAATGCCAGGGAATCTAGCTTTGGGTAGATTGTTTGGTAATACCGATGGTCATACTATGCAGTTTCCTAAAAATGCAATAAATGGTCCGAACCTCTACTTCAATATCGTTTATGTAACAGATGTTAAAACATCGCATGTCCCTTTGAATTTTAGTGTTCCGCTAAAATGGAAAGCCGTTAAGGTGCCGGATTCTCCCGGAACAAAACTGGTGCCGGTGAAACCTGAATAAAAAGTGATTTTTATAGGTGTGTCCAGACCATAATTCTTGCGCTATGCTCTTAACCACGAATTTGCTTCGCTCTTCGAGGACATAGTAAGGCTTTTTAGCGTTGATGCTTTATTTTATGGTTTATGGGAGATTTCGCCTTTGGCGACCAGCGAGTTCTGCGCTGGACCCGGCTCGGACAGTGTCTGATGACGATTACTGCTTCGCAGCTCTTTCTTTTATTTTTAAGATGTCTTTGGGCCGTAATGGATTTCGCTGATACGGATCGATGGCGGGGAGAGAGGGACTCCTGTCAGGAACTTCTCTACCAGTTTCGGGGCCTGATCGCGTGAGGCTTCATCCAGCCAGTAGATGTCGAGTCCTTCGCGTTCCATTTTGCGGAACCATATGTCCTGGCGTTTGGCGAATTTACGAATTGCAAACAGTAATTGATCGCGCATTTCTTCGCGGCTCAGTTTGCCTTGCAAATATAGCGCGATATACCGGTATTCCAGCCCGAAGAACTCCAGACGTTCGTAGCTAACGCCATTTTTATGCAGATTTTCCACTTCTTCGATCATACCGGCATCAAGTCGCTGATCGAGTCGCTGTTCAATGCGCTGATGAACTATTTTGCGGTGATAGTATGGCGCTAATACAAGCGGTTCGATGATATCGTTAATGGTCTCCACCTGGGCTTCCGGTTCACTGGGGAGTTCCAGCGCGCGGATGATCCGGTTGGGATTTTCTTTATCCTTTAGTTGCTCCCAGCGTTCGGGATAGGATGACTTCAGCATCTGCTGTAGTTCTTCAAGCGGTTTTGCTTTTAGTTCGCGACGTTTTTCCACGTTATAACCGCCGCCGGGAAGCTCGTAGCCTCTGAGAATGGCATTGAGATACATGGCGGTGCCGCCGCAGAAGATCGGAAGTTTTCCGCGGGATGCGATATCTTTCAGGGCTGTCGCCGCGTCGTTGCAGAATCGCATAAGATGATATTCTTCGGTCGCGTCGACAACATCAATCAGATGATATGGCACCGGAGGGCCGCCTGAGGTGTAATCTTCCAGATCCTTACCGGTTCCCAGATCCATGCCGCGAAAAACCTGCCGGGAGTCGACACTGATGATTTCGCCGTCAAAACGCCGGGCAAGCTCAACCGCCATTGCGGTTTTACCTGTTGCGGTCGGGCCGGTTATCACTGGTACTCTGATACTTTTGTTCATCTAATTTCCTGTTTCAATTAGCAAAATCCGAAAATCACTCTAAATTATAGACAAAATTATCACTTTACAATCATTTTTGATGAAAAATCAGGCAAGACAGGACTTTTTTGTGCCGTTTTGTCTCGTACAAGCTTGTGGGAATTACTTATGGATAAACAGAATACGATAAAAAATCCGGTGTCGGTTTCCGGGATTGCTCTGCACACTGGTGCCAGGGCCGGGCTGAAAGTTTTGCCTGCGGAAGAAAATACCGGGATTAAATTCCGCCGCGTTGACGTGGCGGGGTGTCCTGAAGTTCAGGCTCTGGCTACAAATGTGACTGATGTCAGGCGCGGTACAACTATTTCCAGTGGCGACGCTACTGTGATAACCGTTGAACATATAATGGCTGCGCTCCATGCGTATCAGATTGATAATGCCGTGGTGGAAATGGATGGCTTCGAGCCGCCGATTCTTGACGGCAGTGCATTGCCCTATTTCAAAATGCTGCAGGAAGCTGGAAAAGTAGAACAGGATGCTCCTGCTAGATATATCACTCCGAAAACTCCGGTAATTGTTCAGTATGGTGGAACGAAAACCTGTATTTTCCCCTGCGACAAATTTATTATTGACTGTACAATAGCTTTTGGTGACAGTCCGCTTGATACCCAGTATCAGGATATTGAGATCACTGCGCAGAGTTTTGCCGATGAGATCATGAGTGCCCGTACTTTTGTGTCATTTAAAGACCTGGGACAGCTTCTGGCAATGGGATTGGTGAAGGGCGGCAGTCTTGATAACGCTATTATCATTCACGACGGGGCGGTGATTTGTAAGGAAAAGCTCCGGTATAAAAATGAACTGGTGCGCCATAAGATTCTGGATATTGTCGGTGATATGTACTTGACCGGTTGTCGGATGAAGGGACACGTTATCGCGGTTAAGCCGGGACATCCGATGAATGTTCAGCTTGCCGGCGAAATAATGAAACAATACATGTAATCCGTACTACCGCTTTAAACTCTGCGCTTTGCGCTGTGGAAGCGGAATAATTGAATTTTTGATATATTGTAAATATTTACGAAAGGAAAATATAATAATGAAGTTACTGGGACCAAAAGAAATCAGAGAAATTCTGCCGTATCGTTATCCGATGCTGATGATCGACCGCGCAGTGGTCGAAAGCGATACCAAGGTTACCGCTGTAAAAAACATTACTTTTAACGAGATTCAGTTTCACGGTCATTTCCCCGAGCATCCCATTATGCCGGGTGTACTTCAGGTTGAGACCATGATGCAAACCGCGCAGCTTATTGCTCAGGAACTGCTTGATCCGAACCATGAAAAAGATCTTTATATGAAAGTTCTTGAGCGTGTTAAATTCCGTAAGCCGAATAATCCTGGCGACCGTATGAAGATTGTCGCCGAACTTCAAAGCTGTGAAAACGGCGACGCGGTATTTAAATGTTCCACTACCAACAACAGCGGAGTTGCCTGCCAGGGAACGATTACTTTGTCTACTCGTGAAAAGACTGGTCCAACCGAATTCCCTGAGCTTTTCAATGAATTTGACAAGAGCGAAGACATTGTGATGGATGTAAATGAAATTCAGAAACATGTTCCGCATCGTTATCCGTTCCTGCTGGTTGACAATATTGTCCGGGATGAAGCTGATGGTCATATCATTGCAGTAAAGAATATGACTCTGAATGAAGAATTATTCCAGGGCTATACTCCGGATTATCCGGTGCTGCCGGGTTCTCTTCAAGCTGAAATGTTTGCTCAGGCTGGTTGCGCGCATGTGTTGTCTCAGCCGGAAAACAAAGGTAAACTGGCCTATTTTATGGCGATCGACAAGGTGGAATATCTCCATCCGATTTTCCCTGGCGACCAGGTGATCTGTGATACAACTCTGCCGCCTTCAAAATCACGTTTCGGTAAAGGTTCCGGCGTACTTAAAGTTGGTGACCGTGTGGTTGCCAAAGCTACCGTAATGTTTGCGGTAGTTGATGCCGAATAGTCCGTTCAACGGACAGCATTAAGAAGATATACTCCCGTATTGCTTTGTGTGGTACGGGAGTTTTTTTATATTCGTTTATGTTCAATAAATCTTGGTTTAAGGCTTGATAAATCTTTTTAGATCTTTATATTGTTAGCATACTAACAATATTCGAGGCTAATTATGATTAATACATTACATTTCCAATTATTAGCGGCACATACTCTTTTTCAAAAGAACTTTTTAAAGAGATTTAAAAAGTTATATCCGGGGTTATTGCCGGGTCAGCCTAAGGTAATTGATTTTCTGATTCGAAAAGGATCGGCTCATCAACGTGAAATAGCGGATGCCTGCTTGCTGAAACCTTCGACGTTAAGTTTGATTTTGAATAAAATGGAAGCTGCCGGACTTATTTTACGTGAAAAGCGTACGGGAAACCGTAAAAATCGCATTGTTTCTCTCAGTGAAAAAGGATGTGAGATCGGAAACAAGGCTATTGTGATGTTTCGCGAACTGGAAGATGAATTTTGTCTGGATATGAGTGCGGAAGAACGCCAGGTGTTAGCCGGGGCACTCAGAAAGATTTATAAGCATGGAATAGAGCTTCAAGATGAAATACAGATTTAGTAAACGTAAACGTTTCTTTTGTTTTTTTATTGGTATGCTCTTAAGCGGAATCGGTGTGGCTTTCAGTACGACTCCCGGACTTGGAACCAGTCCGATTTCCAGTCTGCCGTATGTGCTGACATTTATCGCTCCGCTGAGTTTCGGCGTATGGACGGTAATCATCAACCTGGTCATGCTTCTGGCTCAGGTGGCGATTTTGAAGAAAAGTTTTAAATGGTCGCAGTGTTCCCAGATATTTGCTGCCTGCCTTATGGGATTTTTCATTGACTTTGGTATGTGGCTGTCGCATATGTACATCCCCGAAAACTACATATTGCGGCTCGTTGAACAGTTATTTGGATGTGCGCTTATTGCCATTGGAATCGGCTGTGAGCTGGTTGCCGATGTCACGTACATGCCGGGCGAGGGTTTGGTGAAGACGATTGCCCAGCGCTGGAAATTTAATTTCGGTAAAGTTAAGATTGCATTTGACTCAAGTCTTGTTGTCCTGGCTATACTCTTATCGCTTCAGAATAGTGGTGAGATCACAGGGATTCGTGAAGGCACGATCGTAGCGGCGTTTGCTGTTGGATTTATTGTGAAACAGCTTCATTCACCTTTCCGGGGAGTAAAAAGAACATTGGTCAAGGCCTGACAGAGACGAAACGAATCCTTCTCTGTCCGGCCTGTAATTTACATAATTGAATGTCGGTTTAGACTATTTCAGGACTGAAACCGGCATCTTTTATGGCGTTCATAACGGTGTCGAGTTCGGGCGTTCCGGAAAAGCTGACCGTTACGGTTTTGCTGGAGAGGCAGACTTCAGCATTTTCAATATTAGCAATGCCTTTCAACGCTGATTGGACGCTGTTGGAACAATGTTCGCAGGTCATATCAGGTACTTTCAGTCTGATGGTATTTTCAGGAACAGAACCGCAGCAGCAGGCTTCCGGCTGCCCCTTGAACTTCTTCATCAAACTCTTTGCCGCTGAAAGTGCGATCAGCGCCAGCAGTAGTCCGCCGGATAATTGATGAATTATTCCAGGCTCGTGAGTTCCGTGAATAGCCATGCTGTCCGGAACTGCTACACTGATATAGTCCAGCAGGAGTCCGGCGCCGATGATCATGATTGCAAGAGATACCAGATAGATTACGGTTGAGCGCCGTCCCAGTATTTTGGTCATAGCCGCCAGCGTCGCGGCGTTAGTTGCCGGACCGGCGATCAAAAATACCAGAGCGGCTCCCGGTGACATACCTTTGAGCATCAATGCTGCGGCAATCGGAACCGATGAAGTTGAACATACATACAGCGGAATACCGACAACCAGCATAACCAGCATTGACACCAGGTAACTGCCATGGTAGCCGGTGAGCCAGCTTGTTGGGATCAGTAGCGAGATTGCCGCCGCGATGGCGAGACCGACCAGCAGCATCATCGCGATTTTGTCGAATAATTGTCCAAAGCCGTATTTGAAAATATGAATAAATTTGTTGCCAATTTTATCGGTATCGTCGGCTTCTGCTGACGCGTTGGCAGATTTTTGTTCCGGGGTGTCTTTATCGAAAAATTCAACAACCGATCCGCCGACAACTCCGGCGATAAATGCAACAACTACTTTAAATACGGCAAAGACCCATCCCAGCATACTCCAGGTTACCAGAAAGCTGTCGACACCGGTTTGGGGAGTTGATATAAGAAATGACGCGGTCGCTCCTTTTCCCGCTCCCTGCTTTTTCAGCGACAAGGCCACCGGAACAACTCCGCATGAGCATAATGGAAGGGGAACTCCAAAGAGCGCGGCTTTGACGATTGAGCCAAAACGGTTTCCGCCCAGGTGTTTTTCTACAAATGCCGGTTTGAACACAATTGACAGAACCCCTGCCATCAGAAATCCAAACAGCAGCCAGGGAGCCATCTTACAGGAGATCTCCCAGAATTCTATGAAATAACGTATTATATAATCCATATTGATAATTAATCCTTATATAATTAGTAAACATTTGTTTAAGATAAACATACAGTATCGAATAAAAAAAGCAATATTCAATGGGCAGGACAACTGCTATTGAATTGATATTTTAATTTATAACCATATAGTAAAAAGACAATTATTGATGAGAAAATTGCAAAAATCAGCAATTATTTAAGATATACCGTTATGCTGGAGAGTTTGATTTATGAGACCTTTTTCACTGCTGGTCAAACCATCGTCATGGGGCTGCAACCTACGATGTAAATACTGTTTTTATCTGGAAAAGCGCGCGATATACGCGGATAAACACCACAAAATGACCAATGATGTTCTTGAAGCCATGATCCGCAAGTTCATGGCGGTAAATATGTCGGCGCACAGCATTGGCTGGCAGGGCGGCGAGCCGACTACGATGGGTCTTGATTTCTTTAAACAGGCCGTTAAGTTTCAGCAGCAGTACGGGAAGAGTGGTCAGACGGTTTCTAACGGACTCCAGACAAATGGTACGCTGCTTGATGATGAATGGTGCAAGTTTCTTACAAAATATAACTTTTTGGTAGGAATCAGTATTGACGGTCCTGCCAAAATTCATGATATTAACCGAGTCACGGTTGACGGACGAGGCAGTCACGAACTGGTTATGAAGGGACTGGCGGCTTTGCGCCGGAACCATACCGAGCACAACGTACTTACCCTGGTTTCATCGGTGAATCAGGATCGGCCGTTGGAGATTTATAACTATCTGAAAGACCTCGGTGTGTCGTTCCATCAATATATCGAATGTGTTGAATTTAATCGTGAAACCGGACAGCTCACGGACTTTGCGGTACAACCGGAAAAGTGGGGTGAGTTCCTGTGTCAGATCTTTGATGAATGGTATAAGGAAGATACCCGTAAAATATCGGTCAGACTGTTTGATTCTGTTCTGACCATGCTGGTTGATCGAGTGCCGAATGTTTGCGCGATGGGTCAGGACTGCCGCCAGTATTTTGTGGTTGAGAATAACGGCGATATCTATCCCTGCGACTTCTTTGTTCAGCCAGAACTAAAGCTGGGCAATATTGTCACTGATGACTGGGAGGCTTTACAGAACTCTCCGATCTATGAAGAGTTTGGTCGTCACAAACGGGAGTGGAACGAAGAATGTGAGAGTTGTCGTTTTTTGCCGTTGTGTGCTGGATGCTGTCCCAAAAACCGTCCGATCCACGGCAGTGATCCACGGGCGCTGAGCGTACTATGTTCCGCCTGGAAAATGTTCTACGAGCATACCATTGACCGGTTCGAAAAACTGGCGGCGGATATTGTAAAAGAACGTCAGGAAGAGGCCATGCGCCAGAGAATGGCAACCAGCCCCCGTAACTATGCGAGAGTTGGACGTAATGATCCATGTCCTTGCGGCAGCGGCAAGAAATACAAGAAATGCTGCGGTAAATAATATTGAGGTTACCCGGTAACCAGGTTTTCTTCCTGTTCTGAGGTTTCGGGAACAGGATTTTTCTTGCTGTTTGGAAAAAGTAACAGCAGGCAGGTGCCGATGCAGATGGCAGTCTGCGACAAGTAGTATGTGGGCATAATCAGTTTTCTGGCCGGGTAAAGCTGCATAAATTCCACAAAAGATATCATCAGGTCGGAAAACATCATAAGTCCGATTCCGATGGAAAAAATTATTTTTATCGGTAACGAGGTTTGCATCCCGGTGGCAGCCGTCAGGGTGAGGCATGACAGCAGCAGATAGATTAGTACCGCGAAACTTAGTCCCGCCGGTAGTCGCTGCGTGAGTTCAAAACAGTAATATGTTACGAAGGCCAGAGTTACATAAGTTCCCACTCGAATATTTAATTTTCCATTGGCTTTGGCGTACAGAAAATAAGCAATGTGTGCTCCGCCGAAAAGTCCTATCCCGGCTATAAAAGGAGTCATTTTTCCATGGGCGTGAGCCAGGAAGCTGTCTCCGGCAATTGAGAACGCCAGTCCGGCGATTACCAGCCACGCGACATGTCTGGAAGGATTTTGAGACAAAAAGATAATTGCTCCGGTAACCGCGATGCAAGTTGAGGCCAGAATCGTATTCATCACAAATCCGCCGCGTATCCAGGTGGCGATGCATGCCGTGATAACAATGATCAATGAAACTACAAAAAGAATGGTGGACAGTTTTTTGTTTTTCATTATAAAATTCCTGAAAGCCTTTTCCTGTAAAGGTTTAATTCATAAAACAGCCATACCAGAAACAGGGCAATGTTAAATTTCTGTAGAAGTGGATAGAGCGGGCGATGCTTTAATACATGTGCCTGCTGCAGGGCGGCCAATACTATTTCACAGGCCAGAATCGCGATGATTGTGAATGGAACAATATTTTTAAGTTTATCCAGATAATAACCGTTGCCGGTGCATAGCATCATAATCAGCATTCCGGGAGCTCCGATCACCAGAGCGGAATAGACCGAAATATTGTGCATGGTCGAATGCAGGTTGTATGGTGTTAACGCAACTCCCAGGATTCCCAGGGAGAAAATAGTGCAGCAGAATAGTGCGACGTTCTGAAATACCGGAGATTTGCTGATGCATCGTGAACGTAAAACCCAGAAGGGAATCAACGCGACCATGCATATGCCAAGAAAAATATTAAAGACCAGAGCATTCGTTACATTGGGAATTCCCTGGGGCGTTTTTGTCATGCCAAGCGCACTCACAAATTCACGGCTGAAGGGATAGCCGCCGCTGTGTCCGTTTCTATCAGGATACAGTAACATTAAAATACCGACGATTACAACAAAGCTTATTATCGCGACTTGTAATAAAGTCATGAAGCCTTTACGATTAAAAAATTTCATTATTAACTGGACTCCTCATTCAATTTCAACCAACTATAATGTAATCTAACACATTTTTGATAAAAATAAAATCAATATTCTCTTTATTCTCTAATAATCAGTGAATTAAGCAGTGGATTTGGCTAGCTGTGTAAATTTTATTCAGCCTGTAATTTTATCTGGTGTTTGAAATTATTTATTTGTTAAGACATTACTAAATGAATAAAAATGTAAATATTACAGGATTGAAAATTTGTTATTTGTGTCGATATTATATTCAGAAGGGGCTTATTAAAAAAATGTAACATGGGAGCTGGGTTATATGACCGAAACTGCGCGTATCTTCGCCATAAACAGACCGTCGCCGTCGTTATTGAAGTATTATGCTGTAAAATCGATTCTGGGCGGGCCATTGTTTTTCATTATCTTTCCAACTCTATTGATTCGTTATCTTACTTTGAATTACCGGTTTGACGATAATGGTATCACCATGCGCTGGGGATTCTTGTTTCGGCGTGAGGTTAATTTGGCCTATACCAGAATTCAGGATATTCATCTGTTTTCCGGTATTATACAGCGCTGGTTCGGGCTTGCCGATATTATGATCCAGACTGCGTCCGGCAATGCTTCGGCCGAAATGAAGATTGAAGGTCTGCACGAATTCGAGGAAATCAGGAGTTTTATTTACAGCCGGATGCGTGGTCAGGAAGAGGAGGCTGAACCGGAAAAGTCTTTGTCTGCGGAGAATTCAGAGGCGCCGGTCGAAGAGATTTTGTGCGGTATTCTGGAGGAATTGCGTTCAGCCCGGAAGATTCTGGAACACAAATCTGATGCTGCCGGAGGTGAGAACAATGTATGACTGGATTAAAGGGATTATCCTGAGTATTATTAAAGTTCCGCCGGAACCCAATGATCCGATGGGGAGTGCCGACAGTATTCTGGTTTTTCGTGCCTCGTATAACTTTTACCGTTATCGTTTTTATCTTTGGGTTATCAAAAATCTGTTTGGAATCGTATCGGCCTCGGTGGTTGGGGGATTGATTATCTACGACATGTGTTTCGAAAATCATGCGCCGATGATGAAACACACCGAATCGATGATTTTGGCAATTATTATTGCCGCGCTGGTGGTCCTTTACAGTATGATCCAGACATTGATCTCATATTTTGTGTTGCGTCTGGATTATGAATTGCGCTGGTATAAGATATCGGACCGCAGCCTGAGGATCCGCGAAGGAGTCAGGATGGTGCGTGAAATGACCATGACCTTTGCCAATATCCAGAACATTGAGATTATGCAGGGACCAATTCAGCGGCTGTTCGGTATTGCCGACCTGAAAGTGGAATCAGCTGGAGGCGGGTTTATGATACAGCCACAGGGAAAAGATACAGTGGACAGTCCGGGGTTCCACGTAGCTTATTTCAGGGGCATTGATAATGCGGAAGAGATCAGGGATATCATGCGTAAACGTCTTCGTAAGATCAAAAATTCAGGCGTGGGACATGATGATACTTCTATTTCAGCGAATCAAACGTCAAAGCCAACGAACTTTTCTGTTGAAGCCGTTGCACTTCTGTCGAATATCAGGGATGAGGCGGCGGCCTTCCGTTGTGCGGTGGAAAACGCCTGAAATCTGATTCTTTCCGTCCAAGTGTAATTATATTTGAAATTTACACTTGGACAAAGCCGCGTAACCAAAGTATATTTCCAACATAGGTGGAAATAATGGAGAGGCTGGTTTATGAAAGGTGAAGAATCAAAAAAACAATTCAGTGATTTTTCGACAAATATTATTGAGAATCTTGCCGGATTAATTGCTGAAAGAAACGGTGGTAAAGTCATTGTCAATGATCTTATCCCGTATTTGCCGATATCTTTGAAACTGATCAGGCAGGCTTTGGATAACATGGTGGACGGCTGTTCCGTGATATGTGACGATACAAAGGACTTTCCGGAATACATTTTCAGTGGTATGGAAGCGAAAGCGCCAAATGCCGGATCACCTTCTCATAATCATTGTGTCAGTTGCAACTGTGATATAAAACCATTTAAGAATCTGGTGCTTTGCGGAAACTGTAATGACAAGTTCAGGAAAGAGCTTAATTCCCTGGCGGTAAATTCCGGTTGGCCAGCGGAAGCAGTGTATGAACATGAGATATTGTATCTTGCCGCATCACACCCCGGTCCGGTGGAAGCAGGCGAGCTTGCTGCACGTTCGCGCTATACGTTGCGCAATATTAAGAAGAAACTTCAGTTTCTTTGCCAGAAAAAGGCTGCACGGAATACGACCTCGGAAAATAAAAAGGCTGATTTCTATGAATTTCCGCCGATTCATTATCCGCAACCATATTTCAGGACTAATATGGATTTGATACGTACTTATCCGGCGTCATTGGCGGAAGAAACGGAAACGAAAGCGGTAAAAATCATTACGACAGTCGCGATTTATGCCCTGATTTTATTTTCATCAGCATTTCTGTTTCACTTGCCATTTCCGATTATGATCGGACTGCTGGTTATTGGGGCACCTATTATTGGATTATTTATCTGGAAACATAAAACGAAAATTATAGACTAACAAAGAAGGAGATATTTTATGAAAAATGACAACTATGATGATTATGATGATGGGCTCTTGAAAAAGATTCTGAGAAGCCCGTTTATCTGGCCGGCAGTGGCCTTTCTGGTGATTATAATTCTGTGTATGAACGTGGCCAAATTCGGACGCGTTAGCGGGGAGCAGGTGGGGATATTGCTGAATAAACTGACCGGAAAGGTTGAAATTATCAATCAATCCGGGGTAAAAGTTTATAATGGAATTACCAGTGACTTTTATGTGTTGGATAAAACCTTGCAGACTCTTAACATGACCGAAAGGTCCGGCGAGGGGGATCGCAAGGGGAAAGACGACTTGAAAATAAAAACCATTGACGGTAGTGATGTATATGTTGATTTGAAAGTTGTTTATAAAATTGATCCTAGTATGGCTGATGTCGTTATTGAAACATCAGGGCCTGGTAATAACTATATGAAGAAGTGGGCCAGGGATTATACCCGTTCGATCTGCCGTAATTACCTGGGAGAGCTGACAACCGAGGAATTCTACGATTCAACCAAGCGCAAAGGGAAAATTATCGCGGCTACGAAAGAAATCAGAGAGAAGCTGCAGCCGTTCGGAATTGTTATAAACTCTATTGTGATTCCTCAGAAACCGCACTTCTATAAAGAATATGAAGATAAGATCAAGAAGAAAAAGCTGGCTGATCAGGCGGTTCTCGAAGAGCGTTCGAAAGCTCTTGCCGCCAAGCAGCGTCAGCATACCCAGATTGTTCAGGCTACCAATGTGAAAAATGTTGCCATCGAACAGTTTACCGGAAAAATGGAACAGAAGGTGATTGTGGCCCAGGCAGAAGGTGAGAAGGTGCGTAAAGCTGCCGATGCGTATTTTGACCAAATAACGATTGGTTCGGAGGCGCAGCTGTATCAGCGGAAGAAGCAGGCTGCGGGTATTCTTGCTGTTAAGCAGGCCGAGGCCAAAGGGATCGAAGCTATGAAGAAAGCGCTTGAAGGCGAAGGCGGACGTAATATGGTAAAAATGGAATATGCCAAAAAACTGCGCCAGATAAAAATTGACGGCAAGCCTTTTTCGGTTGATAGTCGGATTGAGAAGTTCGAGCACAGCAAACCTGCCGCCACTTTTTCAAAATAATATAAAGAAGGAGAAAAACATGTCTGTTATAAAATATTTATCCGTTGCAGTTGTTGTTTGCGTACTTGCCGCATGGCTGCTGGTTAGCTTTGTTACGATTTATGTCCCCATTGGGCAGGTTGGAGTATTAACCAGGGAATATTCTATGTTTGGTAAGAAGGGAGTCGTGGATGACGATTTCAAACCCGGCTGGCATTGGGATATTAAACCCATTCACAGTTGGACGTTGTTTGACAGTACGGTCCAGACACTGGAAATGACAAAGGATCCTCATTTAGGATCGAAAGCAGGACAGGATGACATTAAGGTTCAGTCTGACGATGGTTATTCCGTGTCTGTTGATGTTACCGTAAAATACCGTATACTGAAAGACAATGCATTTAAGCTGTACCAGAGTACTGGTAGTGGGATTAAATATAAAAGTATTGTCAGAACCGAATCGCAGCGGGCTTGTATGACTCTGTTCGGAGAGATGAAAACGGAGGATTTCTATAATCCCGATAAGCGTCGTAACAAAGAAATCGCGGTGAAAAAGATTCTGAAAGAATCGTTGAAAAATTATTTTGTAGACGTGATTGACGTATTGATTCGTGATGTTCAGTTCGATAAGGAATATGAAAAGAAGATTCAGCTGAAAAAGCTGGCAGATCAGGATGTTGAGCTGAATAAGTCCATGGCAAAAGCGGAGGAACAGAAAGGTAAGACTCAGGTGATTGAAGCTGAAACCAGGCGTAAATTGAATATCATTCGTCAGAAACAGGAATCGGAACTGGTGCGTATGGAAGCCGATACAAACCGTAATATTGCCAAGATAAAGGCTGATTACGAAAAGTACTCAACTCAGAAGCAGGCTGACGCCAATCTGATCGCCGCACGTCAGCAGGCCGAAGGCGAACTGCTGGTGAAAACTGCCGAAGCTGAGGGCGAAAAGTTACGTAACCAGGCTATGCAAGGGGTTGGTGGTAGTACCATCGTTGCCCTCGAAGCCGCGAAAAACCTGAATTTTGGTGATATGACAATCTCTACGATGAATATTGATTTGCTCGATCTTGATTCAATGGCAACCAAGTTGGGGGTTCCAAAATCAAAATAAGTGTGTTATAATATCAATCTAGCATAGTATATGCCTGAACTGTCATGGGAGGCGGTTCAGGTATTTTATTTGGGGGTATTGAAATGAGGCGTGAAAAAAAGATCGGAGTAGTTGCTATTTCTGGTGTTATAGGCTGTTTCATAATAGCGGCGGTGGTGTCTTTGTTTTTCGCGGAAAAACATTTTGATTACGGACTTGATTTTTCGAACGGAAAAAATGTAATCGTAAAGAAGGAGAATGGCAAACAAGTCTGGAAAAGATATATTGATTGTAAAGAAAGAGAAAATATTTTAAAGAAATATCATCTTGGCAGCAAAAAGCCCATACTCAGCTTCTATGGCAGCAATACTTATAAATATACTTTCCTGGGAATTGATACCCAGAAAAACGGGTTAAAATTCTGGGCGTGGAAATTCTATTTATTTGAGGAACAGCCGGTGAACAAGGTACGAGGTTATTCTCCATATTCCACCTTTTTTTATATTGTAGAAAAATATAAGCCTTCTCAGGAAGAAATTAAAAAGATGTATTCCGAATGCATCAGGATTTTTGAAAGCAAAGATGATGTTTTCCGCAGAACTCTTGTGTATATGAAAGAGCGGCATAGTTTCTACAGGTCACTTCATCCCGAGTTGGATAAAGACAGTAAGCAGCAAATGCGACGTTATCAGTTATATCCTCAAGTTCTGGATACAGAAGGAGATGAATGATGCGTTCCAATAAGACAATTATAATTACGATTATTGCATTTTTCTTTTTGGCCCTCGCTCTGATTGTCGCTTTGACTTCCACTCCGGAATATTATATTAATCAAGGAATTGATTTTGCGACCGGCAAAAGGGTTGTAGGAAAGTATATCGGAGAAAAGACAGGCAAGCCGGTTTGGGTGAAATATTCTTCCAATCCGAACTATGAAGCGATTATGAAAAAATATCATCTCGGCTATAAAGAACCTATTCTTAGTTATTATTGCGGTACTTCCTATCGATTTTCATGGTTTAGTTTTAACTCGGTTCATCGTGGAATGCGATTTTGGAAATGGCGCTATTATATTCTTAAACCTCGCTCCTATATGTGTTGGGACGGTATCTCTGTTTATTCTACATTTTATCAGATCGTTGGAAAATTTTCTCCGCCACCTAATGACGTCAAAGAAATGTATGACGAATGCATTCGTATTTATGAAAGCAAAACCGATGTGTTTAAACAAACTCAGAAATATCTTCAAGAGCGTTATGAGCATTATTATTCTCCACGGTTAAAGGGAATAATCGAAAGATTGTTTAAGACTGGAGATGAAAAGCTTTATATGAATTCCGAACCGGAGCAGATAGCTAAATATCTCTATAAGAATCGTAATGATTTTCCCGATCAGTTACCGGATAACTTTTTACGTCTTGCTGTAAAGCAGGATTTATTTATCCGGGTTTGCGCTGGTCCTTGGAAAAATAATAGCTTTCTTCTTAAAGAATTTATTTCGCATCCGACTAAAAAAAACGCATTGTATTTGGCTCTGTCGAGAATCAAGGATTATATGAGTGGGTACCACCGGCTGGATTCTGAGTTTCGTGAACTTGATAAGGTTGGCCGTCTCAAGCAATTTGTAAAAATGGTCATGCCGGACAAGCCTGTTAGAGCGTTGCCTGCTCCACGGACTCCGTCAAAACATGGTCGTGCTTTGAACATTTATTATAAAGATACCTATAAAGGCTTGCCGGAGCGGAATGCCGCCTTGCAGATGACTTTCAATACTAAACTACTTCGTGCATACTGGGAAAATGAGTTAAAGAAATTGTTAATGTGCCAAATTTTGTGATACAACGAAAAATCATGCTTACTGCGATTACATTGCAAAATGATTTTTCTGGGTAGCATGCGATCTCCGAGCGCATAAAGCACGTCTGCCACAAACGCCGTAGACACGGATTCTCAGAAACCATCTATACTCAAATTATTCGTGACTTTAAAAGATTAGACATTAATCTACACGATAACAGCAAAATTGCTATTTGCGCTCGGAGATCGCAAGCTACGGCTCACGCCCAAACACCAACCGCCACGTAAATAATATTTTTGTTTTAACTTGCTTTTGGGCATTAACCCATCTATTCTTACCCTGGCAATAAACAAGTCCTACCGCTTACCATCACAACTTTTGGCACATTAACAAAAAATTGCAATGAGAAAAAAATCGGACGTAATGATAAACGGCAAACACAGGCATTTAGGATTATTGCTGACTATACTGTTGTTTATATTTGTGGTTCCACCAGTTTTTGTTTCTTATGCTTCTCCTGTAGCACATGTGAAAGCTGATATTTCCAGTGTGTTCGGTTTTATGATTCTGATTCGGCTCGCAATTTCTTTTTTCAGGAAGAAGCTGATCTGGCAGTTGGCTGGAATATATTGGCTGATCTATATCTTTTTTAATGTTATTATTAACTTTATTTAGATACTGTGATTTTGCCAAAAAAGTGAATAAATTTGCAGATGTTTGGTTTTGCTGTTTTGTATCATTTTGAAATTTAATTGGTTGTGACTTTTTTGACAAAAACGTCAAGCGAAATCACGTTTTCTACGTATTTGTATGTTTTTCCCTGTGCGAATTTGCTACTTTTTGCATTTAGCAAAACTTTTGTACGGCAACCGTAATTAAGTTAGAGGGAAAACGACAGGCTGGCACACCTAATGCTTATTAAAAAAGCGTAATCTAAAAAAGATTATGGATGTTTGAAAATTGTAGTAAGAACCAGGAGTATTAAGAATGAATCAGGGAAATTCTGGAGGCTACCTCATCGATATGGATGGAGTGGTCTATCGTGGAAAGGAAGTAATTCCAGGAGCCAGAGAATTTATTATTAAGCTACTTGAAACGGGTATTCCTTTTACCTTTCTAACCAATAACAGCCGACGAACTCGTCGGGATGTTACAACAGGAATGAACCGGCTTGGGTTTCCGATTGAGGAAAAACATGTTTTTACATGTGCAATGGCTACCGCGCGTTTTCTAAGAAAACAGAAGCCAAACGGTACTGCATATGTAATCGGGGAAGGAGGTCTTCTTCAGGCCTTGCATACCAATGGGTATTCGATTGTTGATCAGGATCCTGACTATGTTGTTGTTGGCGAGGGTAGAACATTTACCATGGAGGCTATTGAGGCCGCTGTAAACATGATCCTCAAAGGTGCAAAGCTGATTGCCACTAATCCTGACCCGAATTGTCCGACTGATAACGGGACACGTCCGGGATGCGGCGCAATCGTTGCGATGCTTGAGTCTGCGTCAGGCGTAAAAGCCTTCAGCGTTGGCAAGCCGAGTCCGGTAATGATGCGTGAAGCCAGAAAAGAGCTGGGCCTCTCCAGTGAAGAAACTACTATGATCGGTGATACGATGGATACCGATATTCTGGGTGGCATTCAAATGGGTTATCGTGCTGTTCTTGTTCTTTCGGGAAATACCCGGAAAGAGCATATTGCAAATTACGCGTTTCGTCCTGATATGATAGTGGATAGTATTGCACAGATTGATATCAAAGAAGCAGTAGAACGACTTAATGTAGCATAAAATATTGTTCTTTCTCCCGGCTATCCGAGTGTTGAGTGTGAAGCTCGGATAGCCGCTTTTTAAGAATAATAAAATAATTTCTTTCTCCCGGCAGTCCGAGTGTTGAGTGTGAAGCTCGGACTGCCACTTTAGAAATATAAAACAATTTCTTTCTCCCCGGTTGTCCGAGTGTTGAGTGTGAAGCTCGGACGGCCACTTAAAAAACTGCAACCTAGCGTTGCTTGAAATAATTTCTTTCTCCCGGCAGTCCGAGTGTTGAGTGTGAAGCTCGGACTGCCACTTAAAAAATCGCAACCTTGCGTTGCTTGAAATAATTTCTTTCTCCCCGGTTGTCCGAGTGTTGAGTGTGAAGCTCGGACGGCCACTTAAAAAATCGCAACAAAATGTTGCTTTAGATAATTTCTTTCTCCCCGGTTGCTCATGTATTGAGTGTGAAGCATGAGCGACCACATAAAAATAAAGCAGTATGAAGCTGCTATAAAATAATAATTTCTTTCTCCCCGATTATCCGAGTCTTGAGTGTGACGCTCGGATAACTTTTTTGAATATTCAACAACGTAAAAGTTGCTTAAATATCCTCTTTTCCCCGGCAGTTTCTATAATTTGAGTGTAGTGAATGAACAACCGTCTTGAAAAAAACCAGCTTAAAGCTATATTATAATTTCTTTCTCCCCGGCTGTCCGAGTGTTGAGTGTGAAGCTCGGATGGCCATTTTTTTTGACCCGTTTTCCATTATATAATATTTTTAACAAAAAAACAAAAAAAAATTAACATTATTTTTTTTCAGGGCAAAATTTGTAACCTGACCCCCTCCTCAAAAATTTTTTTTATAATAAGTTACACATAATCTTTTTTGCGATTGTCTAAGAAGGTGTGGATAAAATTTTTCTAGTCACCCCCTTTTTCTTGTCAAAGAACAGAGAGACCGTTTATAGATTGATTATAAAAAAAGTGAAAAAAAACATAAGAGGTTTTGCATGCTGAGTTTTTTCTACCTATATTAGTTTGAAACGGGCAGGTATTATGAAAATGGCAACTTACACCGACTGGGCAAATTACATGCAGAACGGCATCGTTCCTCCTCTGCGGGGGCGTATTCTGGAGAGTTGGGAGCGCTGCATTAAAAACCTTTCTCCCGAATCGAACAATTTCAATTACCAGGATACCAAGAGCAGTTTTTCTGATGAACTGATGAAAGGGATTCGTTTTTGCAAGGATACGGTTTTAAAGGGAACAACCTGTACCCGGATTGCCTGGATGTTGTGTGGACCTGATGGCGAGGTCCTTGAAATCTTCTGTGATTCGCCTCATATGAATGAATTGCTTGAGCGGGTAGGAATTCGCAACGGATTTCAGTTTGACGAGAAAATTGCCGGAACAAATGCCGTGGGAATGGCAAAATATTACAAAGGGCCATTTTTCCTAAGTGGATGTGAACACTTTCTTAGAGCATTTCATCAGCTTGCCGCTGCCGCTGCCCCGATCTATGAGATTGATGGTTCCTTGCGCGGATTTATCGCGATTTTCGGTTCGCTTCCTGAATCCGATCCCTGGCTTTTACGGGGAATTATTCTGGCATTTATCCATCTGCTTGACCTGGGGATAAGGCTGGAGCGTTCAAGTAATCTGCATAACAGTTTGAGAAGACAACTTTCAGCGCAGTTTAATGATGACCTCACGCCGCGCTTGATGCTTACCCGTAATGGATATATCAGGCAACTTAATCCTGCTGCCGCGAAGTTTTTTGAACTTGAAGAAAAAATGTCGAAGGAGAAAAACCTTGATAAGCTGGCGGTATTTTCTCCGACTGTGAAGGAAATTGTAAATAATGCGATTCCGGTATCAGGAAAACCTGTTAAAATCAGGCTGACCTCGAAAAAGATAGAAGCTGAATATGACAAAGAACCGTTTTTCAGTGATCGGGATGAATTTCAGGGCTGTTTTATCGCGTTCCATGTTAAGAACCGTCATTCCCAGGTAACGGAAACCAAAAAGTCGGAAGCTCGTTTCCGCTTTGATGATATTATCGGTAATTCTCCGCCACTGCGTAAATCCATTGCACTGGCACGCAAAGCCGCCGATACTTCCGTGAATGTCTTGATTCATAGTCCGTCAGGAACCGGTAAAGAAGTTTTTGCCCACAGTATTCATAATGCCAGCGAACGCAAAGATCAGCCGTTTGTGGCAATCAACTGTGCGGCGATTCCGCGTGAAATTGCTGAAAGTGAGTTGTTCGGTTATGCCCCGGGGGCGTTTACGGGAGCCCGGCGCAGTGGACAGGTAGGTAAGCTTGAAGCTGCCGACGGGGGAACCGTTTTCCTGGATGAAATCGGTGACATGCCGATGGAACTTCAGGCAAAGTTACTGCGTTTGCTGGAGGACCATACTATTACCCGTGTTGGCGACCGGGAAGAAATTCCTGTGGATATTCGCATTATTGCCGCTACCAATAAAAATATTCCGGAACTGATCGAAAAAGATTTGTTTCGCGAGGACCTTTTCTACCGGCTGAATGTGACAACGATCACCTTGCCCACCCTGCAGGAAGATAAGGACGATATTCCGGAACTGGTGTCCAGCTTTATTGAAATGTTCAACGAGCGGATGGGGAAGAAGGTCAAAGGGGTAATTCCTGAGGTTATGTCAGCGTTTAAAAATTATTCCTGGCCCGGCAATGTGCGTGAATTGAAGAATGCTATCGAATTTGCGGTTATGCTTAATGCCGGAGAGGATGACATTGCCTGGAAAGACCTGCCCGGGCATCTTCGCGCAACCTTGCTGTATCGTGAACCGCAGGAAAATACCGGTAACGGCGGCGGAGCCGACCCATTTCGCAGTGAACGTCAAATGCTGGAGAACAGCGAACGGGCGTTGTATATCAAAGCGATCAAGATGTCCGGCGGCAATATGTCACATGCTGCCGGAATTCTCGGAGTCGGGCGCAGTACGCTCTACCGCAAACTCAAGAAATTCGGCCTGAAATAATTATCCGCCAAGGACCGAGAAGTTGGCGAAGAACGCATAGATTGAGGCGACCAGAATTAGCAGAAGAATTCCCACTGGCGTTGCGAGTTTCCAGCGTGTCATGTCCACGACCTTGACGTCTTCCTGTTCATATGCGGTTTCCCTTGGGCGAATTTTGCCGATGATCAGCATCATCAGGATCAGGCAGACAAAAACAATACCGAGAAAATGGTATTCGCTCATGTATTTTGTTACAGAGTTGAACGGTGGAATAAAGTATCCGGCAAGAATAACGACTAATCCGGTCACAAGCGTAATATTGGCGGCGATGCCGGGAACCCGTTTGGTCAGCATTCCGACAAGGACCACGGCAAAAATCGGAATGAAATAGATACCATTCATTTTCTGGAGGTAACTGAAAATACCTTCGGTTTGGGCAAGGAACGGGGCAATTGTCATTGCCGCGACGGCCACGATCCACCCGAATATTTTACCGGATTTGACTACTTTGTCTTCATCTGCTGATTTATTGAATAACGGCTTGTACAGTTCCAGACTGAAAATGGTGCATGTACTGTTCAGCGCCGAGTTGAATGAACTAAGTATGGCTCCGACCATCACTGCCGCGAAAAAACCGGTGAGGGGGGCCGGAAGTACATGGCGAACCAGCATCCCGTAAGCCATATCGGAATTTAACGAGCCGTCTGCTTTTGTTCCGATCTGGATAATTCCTTTGCTGAACAGATAGTAGGCGATGATACCGGGAAGTACCAGATACATCGGGCCCAGCAGTTTCAACGTTCCGGTGAGAAGCACGCCTTTTTGTCCTTCCGCCAGGCTGCTTGCGCCCAGGGTACGCTGGATGATCTGCTGATTGGTACACCAGTAAAACATATTAATAATCATAATTCCGGTGAACAGAGTTGCGAATGGAACAGAGGACTTTGCGCCGCCGATTGAATTGAATCGGCTTGGATCGGTTGTTCTCAGCAGGTTCCAGCCTTCAAGAATTCCGCCGCCGTTGCCGACTGCCCTTAAACCGAACCAGGTAATCAGCATACCGCCGATCAGCAGGCCGATCCCGTTGAGGGTGTCAGACACCGCGACGGTTCGGAGTCCGCCGAACAATGCGTAGATGGAACCGATAATTCCCACAACCCAGACAACGAGCCACAAGTTCACTGTAGGATTACTAATGCCGGTCAGGGCGGAAATATTGAGCATTTGAGAGAGACCGACTGCTCCGGTATAGAGCACGATAGGCAGTAAAATAACCGTGTAAGCCACCAGAAACAAAAAACTTGTAATCATTCTGGTTTTATGATCGAACCGGATTCCCAGTAATTCAGGAACGGTGGTAATACCACTTTTCAGGAAACGGGGCAGAAAAAACAATCCCATCGCAACCAGAGCTACTACCGCGACCACTTCCCATGCCATAACGCACAAACCATCGGTAAATGCCGAACCGTTAAGCCCCACAAGCTGTTCCGTTGAAAGATTTGTCAGCAGGAGAGAACCGGCGATAACCGGGAAGGTCAAGCTTCTTCCTCCGAGAAAATATCCGTCTTTGCTGTGGTGATCATCCTTGCGGGTGATGAGCCAGGTGATTAATCCAACTAAACCGGTGACCAGCAAAAACGAAAAAATAGTCATTTTATTATTCCTGCGTTGAAATTAGTAGTTAAAATAAGTTTTGTACAGCATTGGATAAAAGATATTTCAGGTAATCCTTTCTAGTATGTAGTTAAAAAGTATCAGAGAGAATCTTCTCTAACATAATAATATTAGATTTGTTGGACTTTGTCAAAAATATTTTGTCAATATCTGATGAAATAGTGGTTATTGATAATTTGTGTTCAGGCGCTATCTTATTTGACTGTATCAGCTATTTTTATTAACAGAAAGAGTAACTTATGTCCGGTTCAGGGATTTTTCGAATATACAGTGCGGTTGTACTGGTTATCATGTTTTGTCTGCTTCATTTTCCTTTGAACGCAGCAGAGAAAGTTACTTTTGATGAACTTCGTGAAAAGGCTGGACGGGGGGATGCTGCTGCCATGTTGGCACTGGGGAATCGATATTTTTACGGGGAAAAACGTAAAAAAAATTATACGCTTGCGGCCTTGTGGTATCGGCGGGCCGCACAGAAGGGCAGTGGCGCCGCCATGCTTAACCTTGGAATTTGTTATGAACGCGGACTGGGCCTGGCGCTGAGTCGTTTTCATGCTTTCCAGTGGTACAAAAAAGCCGGTGCGGCAGGAGTCAAGCCCGCATTGCTTAATATGGCAATCGTTTATATGTATGGACTTCCTGCTGAGCGGGGAGATGATCCTACGCCGCCAATTTATGTTGATCGTGAAAAGGCTCTGGAAATTCTTGAGAAACTTCGTGCCGAACGGTTTGTACCTGCCAGTCGCGAACTTGCCAACTGGTATTTGTCGGTCGACAGTGATTTAAAAACCGACGCCGATCTAAAAAAAGCGTTTGAATTCTCAAAGTATGCCGCCGAAAACAATGATGCTGCCGCGATGAGGATTCTGGCGGACTGTTACTTTGCCGGCTGGGGATGTGAGAAGGACCCTCAAAAAATGTTCGAATGGCTTCAACGGGCATCGCGCAGAGGTGATATCGAAGCTACCGGTAAACTTGCATATTGCTATGAGTATGGTGTGGCGGGAAAACCCGATGAAAAAATGGCGTTCAGGTTGTATGTCAAAGCGGCCCGTGGCGGATTGCCGATGGCGATGACCAAGATCGGGGACTATTACTGCAACGGTAAATTTATCAAACAAAACGTTAAGAACGCGGCGAAGTGGTATCGCAAAGCGGCAAAGAAAAACAATTCCTATGCGCTCTTTCGTCTGGGCGTATTCTACGCCGATGGGATTGGTTGTGAAATAGACAGAAGAATGGCTGGGCAGCTCTTTTTTCAGGCGGCAAAACTGGGAAATCCGCATGCACAGTACAATATAGCATTGTATTTTATGAAAGGAATCGGTATTCCGGCAGATTCTGAGGCTGCGTTTTTCTGGTTCAAAAAAGCGGCGGAAAACGACAATGTAAAAGCTCAGAAACAGTTGGCTATCTGTTATCTGAAAGGAATAGGTACGAAGGAGAACAGTACTGAAGGACTGAAATGGCTGACGATTGCCGCCAGAAATGGTGATGCCGAGGCAAAACAATTACTTAGTTATTGACTACTGAAGAATTTTATTATGACATTGACATCAACAAGTGACATTAAACGGGGATATACCGAAGTTGTGGTGGTTCGCCACGGACTGACCGATGCGAACGCCGCCGGGGTTTTACAGGGACATCTTAATTCTGAGCTGAGTACAGAGGGAATTTCTCAGGCCGAACAACTGGCTCCGAGAATTACGGAAGAAAATTTTGACGTGGTTTATTCCAGTGATCTGGTTCGGACCAAACATACCGCCAGGATCATTACCGGCGGTCGTGAGGATATAAATTTTGTCAAGGAATTGCGTGAATGGCATCTTGGCGAACTTGAAAATATTACCTATGATCAAGCCCGTGAACGTTTTCCCGATGTTATGGAAGATTTTAAATTCGATGCGCCCGATATTATTATTCCGAACGGTGAGTCAAAAAAGAAATTTTATGACCGGATTGCCGCGTTCTTTGATGGAGTCGCTGATCGCCATCCCGGACAGCGAATTCTTCTGGTTACTCACGGCGGGGTTCTTCAGGCAATGTTGAAACATGTTCTCGGTTCTGAAAACTGCTGGAGTTTTCTGCCGCGTTCCTCGAATACCGGATATAATAAATTTGTCCGACGCGATGGTGTCTGGCAGCTTTGTTGCTGGAACGATACGTCCCACATTACCGGAGAACTGCTTGAGCTATGAATAAATCCCGTAAAAATGATTTGGTTTTTATGCTGGCGGCTTTCCTGATCGGATTGCTTCTCCGCCTGATTTATTTGTATCAATACGCTGACTCACCACTGTTCCTGAACATTGTTGGGCCCGATACATCGGAGTATAATTCATGGGCCAGGCAGATCGTGAGCGGTACGCTTATTTGGAAAAAAGTGGGGATTCATGCTCCGCTTTACCCCTATTATCTGGCTCTGATGTACCTGGTATTCAACGGTGTTTTCTGGATCAGGCTGATGCAGATGTTGTTGGCGATGCTGGCATTTTTTCCGGTGTTCCTGATGTTGAAAGATTTGGTGCGTGGAGATTCCAGATTCCGCTTTGCTCCGTATTTTTTCCTGCTGATCAGTGTGGCATATCCGCCATTGATGTTCTACACAGGGGAAACGGTTAGTGAGGCGTTGTTGATTCCGCTTGTAACCCTTAGCGTGTGGCTCCTGTACCGTTCGGAGCAGGCCGCATGTATACGCCGACGCATGATTATTCTCGGTCTGGCTGGTTTGACGCTTGGGGGTGCTGTTATTACTCATCCGTTGTCACTGTTTTTTGTCATGCTGGAAGGATTGTACTTATTGTGGCGGTTGTGGCGCGAACGCAAACGCCGCGTTAAGGTCACGATTATACGTCTGGTAATTTTCTGTGCGGCTGTGGCTGTTATCGTCATGCCGGTAAGTATTTATAATACCGTGTTGCATGGCAGTCCGGTTTTGGTACAGCGTAACAGCGGATACAATATGTATCTTGGCAACAATCCGGATTCGAACGGCGGATGTTATATCTGGCCCGGTCCTGATTGGGAAAAGGTTCATGGAGAAGCCGCTGCCGGGGCAAAAAAACTGGGGATCAGCAAAGATCAGTATTTTTTCCGTCAGACCATCAATTTTATGATTCATCATCCATTTGTGTGGGGAAGTCTGCTGATAAAAAAAGGACTATACGTCTGGAACTACCGTGAGATGGCGGCAGGCCCGGATTTGCCGGAATTGAAATATTATACTGCGATACAGCGTAATACGACCTTTTCATTTGGTGTGATCGGGATCCTGGGATTGTGTGGCATGGGATGCGTGCTGATGTCCTTAAAGGACCGTTTGCGATATCGTCATTTCCTGTTGCTGGTTCTGGCAACCTGGGGCGGACTTACTCTGACGGTTGTCAGTGGACGTTACCGTTTGATGTTTGCTCCGGGCGTATTTACGTTTGCTGCTGTTGGCGTATGTTTGCTGATAGACAGTGCAAAACATAAGAAATTTTTATCTAAAAGCTGGATTCTGCTGCCGTTTTCCGCGATCATCGCGGTGGTGCCGGAACCGAAAATAGACCATCAGACGGAGCGGGCCCAGGCATGGACGATCCTTGGCGAAGCGGCTATGAGTTCGAATAAGCCGGAACTCGCGAAGTTTTATCTTGATTTGGCAATGAAGTCACTCAGTAACTGGTCACGCAGTTATAATATTCTCGGTAAACTTTATGAAAAACAGGATCCGGCATTGGCAACTGATTATTTCCGTCAGGCGATCAAGGTTGAGCCGTCGTCGCCTTACGGATACATGAATATTGCCGGACAGCTTTCCCGGCAGCACAAATATGCCGAGGCTGCTCGCTACTATAAATTGGCGCTGGAGCTTGGACCGAATGATTCCCAGGTACTCTACAACTACGGTTACTTTATGTTTGAACAGAAAAAGTATGCCGAGGCCGCGAAATATTTGACCCACTGCCTCGAAGAAAAGCCAGACAGCCGTGAAGCGGTAAATACATTGGCGATCATCCATCTTTTGCAGGGGAACCATCCAGAAGCAGTGATTATGTTTAATCGTGCGATCATTCTTGATCCGAAGAATTACGGTTTAAAAGTAAACTATGCCGCTGCACTCTGGGCCTCCGGCAAAGTTCCTGAAGCCAAAGCCTGTATCAGGGAAATCCTGAAAGACAAGCCTGGCTTCCCGCCTGCACTGGCATTGCAAAAGCAGATGAGTAACCAATAATTTATTGTTATTAATATCGATAGGATGTTATCATGAATGTACAAAATGTAATGGATGAGATTTTTTCCTGGTGTGCCGATGATAAACCACAAGATTACACGAATTCATGCGACACGTTGAAATGCGGTAATTCTGAAACAGAAGTAACTAAAGTTGCGGTATCAATGTTTGCTACTCCTGACCTGATTCGTGAAGTTACTGACTGGGGAGCTGAACTGTTGATTGTTCATGAACCAACCTTTTATGACCACTTCGATAATAGACTGGAAAATGATCCGGTAACAGCGGCGAAAGTTAAATTGCTGGAGGATTCCGGCCTGTCTGTCTGGCGTTATCACGATCATCCGCATCATAAGCTTAAAGATATGATAGGGGAGGGCGAGATCAAGTATCTCGAACTTGAAGGAGAATGGTTTAGAGGAAATCATATGGCAGTAAACCGGTTCAAGCTTGCCGCTCCGATAACTCCAAGGGAACTGGCCAGAAGATTTGAAGAAAAGCTTAATGTTGCTCATGTACGTATTTGCGGAACAATGGATGAACCATGCACGAATCTTTCGTTATCCTTCGGTACACCCGGAGGCGTTTTTGACGAATTGCGGGATCCGGGAATCGACATTGTTCTTACTGGAGAAGCCTGCGAATGGCAGTTGGGGGAATATGCTCGTGACGCCGCTCAATTCGGCATGCGTAAGGCCCTGCTGATTCTTGGTCATATCCCGTCTGAACGTGATGGTATGCGCTTACTGACCGATATGATGCAGGAGTACTTTACCCAGTTTGAAACCCGCTATTTTGAATGCGGCGAGGTCTACTCCTATTCCGAAATTTAACTCGGTCCGGTAATAATATTACAACAAAGTGACCGGTTACCGAAAGCCGGGAAACAATTTCGCAAATTTGCCGTTTTTTGATGCAAAACATCTTGACATAGTGCGATCTTTTTGTTATAATATTACCAGATTTGGATAACATTAATTTTTTTAAATAACCAAAAATAGAAAAATGAGAACAACATTCAAACATATTGCAGAGTTATTGACCACACGTTTAGGGACTGGTTTTTATATGGAAGACCTGTTGCCTTCTGAACGGGAATTGGCCATTGAATTTTCGGTTTCCAGGCCCACGATTCGGCGGGCGCTAAACCAATTACTTGCCGATGGTTTGTTGCAGCGCCGCGAACATGGCCGTCTCGCTGGCGCACATCCTAAGTTGTTGGCCGGATTCTTTTTTCCGGCAATGGTTAGTCGGGATAATGCTGCGCAATATGAAATGTTGAAATTATGCGCAGAAGAGTTCAACGTACGAATCAGACCAATTTTTTATGCCAGTTGGCATGATCCGTCATTGACCGAAGGAATTGCGGCATCAGAGGCCATTATTGTGATTCCCCAACAGATTCCGCCAAATTGGATGATTCAAAAATTAAGGCAATGCGGCAAACCGGTATTGATGCTGGAGTGTGATCTTTCTGAGTATGGATTATTATCATTTGACCTCTTTCCTAAAGCTAATGTGGAGCGTCTCCTGCAATATTTGCTTGACCAGGGATTTCGCGATATGAATTTATTGAATATTTCACATAATGATATTGTTGTAAATCAACGCCGGGCAATGTGGCAGGGCTGGCTGAATCGGCATAATGGCAATGGGCGATTTTTTGAGTTTCTGGTTCCCAACCGGGTGCAGGAGTCTGACGAATTGCGACTCTTGTTTCGAGAAAGTATTGTTTCCGGTGCTTTTCCTCTGGATAAACTGGTATTGTGTGCGACTTTCCCTGCCGCACAACTACTGGTCCGGGCGGCTGCGGATGTAGGCCTGGTTGCTGGACAGGATTATTCTGTTGCCTGTATTGACGGCGAAATGCAGGCCGCAATCAGCTATCCCTCAATCACGGCAATTGAACGGGCAAATGCTCGAATGTTTTATCAGCGTTTTTTCCAATACATGGTTTCGGGAAAAGTCTGGTCTGGTTCATTATATGAGGCCAATCCTGAAATAATTTTGATTAAAGGCGAATCCATTATACGGGACAACACAAGTAAAGGTGTTATTCATAAGACTTCGGCAGTAACGCAATTCGTTTGAGTTGCCGGAATTAAGTTCAAGCGATATCAGGATAATGTACAAATTTATCTAAAAAATCAAAAACAAATATTTAATCAGAACATGAAAAAGGAGTGAATAAAATAATTTTCTGTAAAAATGTCTGGTTCTCAATATTATTTCTGTTTAATTTAAAATATATAAGGAATTGAAAATGAAAAAGAAACATTTTACACTCATAGAACTCTTGGTTGTTATTGCTATTATTGCAATCTTGGCCTCAATGCTTCTTCCTGCACTGAATCGTGCCCGGGTTACAGCGCGCAGCATTGCCTGTGTCAACAATCTTAAGCAGTTATATCATCCATTTCTCAACTGGACAGACGATCACGACGGCTATATGATCGTCAATAATTTTGGGATTACTTATGGCAAGGATGGCTGTTATAATCCGGCATCTACCAGCGGTTTTAACTGGTCATTTCAGCTGGCTTACAATGGTTATTTGTCTGGTTATACGGCCGAATCAAGTGGCGCAGGTACTAGTATTAACCCCGGAAATGGAATTTTACATTGTCCTGAAGTTCATTCCGGAACAACCTATTCCATTCATAGTCCGACATACAACTGGAACTTTAATCTGGGAAGCATGTATGAATCACATCCATTCAAAAAAATAACCCGCCAGAAGAAAACTTCTGATACCATTGCTTTTGGAGATGCATATCAAGGAGGAGATGCCCAACGCAGTTTAATCACTTATAACTGGACAAATACAAATGATGATTGGAATATCTGGTTTCGTCATCTGAACAAAGGTAATGTTCTATGGTTGGACGGTCATGCTACAACTGAAACAAAAACTAACGTTATGAGTACAGTAGGAGATACCAATTACTACTATTGGCTGTCAAAAGAATAAAATAATTAATTATCATGTTTGCCGAATAGAATCTTTGCCGGGGTTCCATCGGTCTGTTTGAACAATCCGTATAAATTTTAAAAATATTATTTTTTATTTATTCTGTTTTCGCAATGCATAACGGAGCACTAATAGCGCAAGCCGTTGTTACGACTATAATAGTTTTCATAATAAAAAGGATAATACTCTAAAATGAAGTATCTTCTTCGATTTATTTTACTGCTGATATTTTGCGGTATCAGCCTATCTTCACTTTTTGCAGAAACTTCTAATATGGCAGTTCTGTTGGACGAACACGGGCTCAAATTTGGTTCTAAGCTTCTTGGCGGAGCCAAATGGATAGGTAGGTCGGATGCAGAATACCTCGAATTTAACGGTAATATTGGGTGTTGCGCAGAGATTCCAGTCGGTCCTGAATTTGATCGGCCGCAGGAAATCAGTATTTCTTTGTGGTTCATGCTTTACACAATCCCGGAAGAAAAGCTGGTAGTCAAAAAACGAGTCTGCGCCACTGCGTTCAGCCGTAATTGGAATTGGCGGATTTGTGTTACCCCGGCCCTTGTTACGAAAGCCGTAATGTTTAACAATAAGGAAACAGGTATTCACGGTAAGAAAATCGAACTGAACACATGGAACCATGTCGCCGCAGTTTATTCTGTTCCCAAACAAATTTTCTGTCTTTATGTCAATGGAGTAAAGGAAGCGGAAATGAAAGTTTCCGCTCCGCTCCGGTCCACAAAAGGTTATCCGGTCAGATTGGGAGATGATGAAAGCAACTACAACAGTTTTAACGGTCGTGTCAGCAATGTCAGCATTTTCAAGCGCGCCCTGACGCCGGAAGAAATTGTTATATTGAGCAGGAAAGTCCCTGCCGCCATTCTTCGTACAGCAGTTATGACGCTGAAAAAATATCAGCAACAGCTTGGCAAAATCCGTCAAAGTGAACTTGGAACTGACAGTATCAATGCATTCCAGTCAGTTGTGAAAATGACTGCAGATGCTTTACAGAAAAAGGATATGACCACGGTTATGACGGCTGAATCTATCGGGCAAAAGATTCAGCCTCTTCTGAATTTAAGTCGTAATCTGACGGAACTGCGTAAGCAACTGCGAACTCTGCAACGACTTGACCGCAGCAAACTTGATCTCGACAGCATCGGAGTCTACGATCAGGTTGAACAGAGAATAAAAACCGCACTGAACCGTAAAGAACTTGGAGCCGAAGATATTATAAGAAAGAGCGCGGCAGGTATTTACGCGTTACAACACAATTTAATCAAACTGAAGGACTGCCTGTGTTTTGCCGTTCCGTCTCATTCAGGAACGCCGATTTTACCGGAAAGCAATATCTCTTCCTCCCGCTTAACTACTGGACTTAAACTTAAACTGACTCCCGGAGAAATCGCCCCGATGGACTTTGTTCTGCGCCCGTTTAAGGCTCTACCCGAAGTCAAGTTCCAACTTTCGGACCTGAAAAGTAAAAGCGATAATGTCATGCCTGCTGACAGACTTGACCTGAAAATAGTTAAATGCTGGTATCAGGCGGGTTCTGCCTGGAAAAGTATTTCACAATGCAAAGATACAAGTGCCCTGGTTCCGGAACTGTTACTCAATGATGACAAACTAGTCAAAGTTGACCATGAGAAGAAGATTAACTATCTGCGGTTGAATTTTCCGGACGGAGAGAAATATGTTTCTATCTGCCATCCGGAAATCAACGATAAACGGGAACGCTGGAATATGTCGATCAAGAATCAGGATTATCCGGTTAAAGATGCTGCAACTCTGCAGCCAATTGACCTGACTGAAAACTGCAACCAGCAGTTCAGACTGACAGTTAAGGCTCCCGCCAATATCGCTCCGGGAATTTATCGTGGTAAGATCACCGTAAGTTCAGAAAACAGGAAACTTGGTTCGCTGAATCTGGCAGTCAAAGTGCTGCCTTTCCATTTGGCAGCACCCAAAACCAATTATGATTTGTCTCGTACCTTTACTCCAAGTCTCTATTATGTCTGTGACATTGATCCGGAAAGCAAAGGGAACCTGACGCCGTTCCATAAAACTGAAGCCCAGTATAAAAATGAATTAGTGGATTTATATGAACACGGCATTACCAATCCACTCTGTTATCAATTGCAAGTTACCGGCAAAATGAAACGATGGGACTTCGACACTTTCAGGAAGGTACTCAAATTGCGCAAACAGGCCGGGCTGGATACAAAACCGCTATATCTATCAGGGCCGGAATCAAATTTGGGTTTCATGTTTGCGGATAAACCTGGCGATTTAGATGAAATCAGGGAAAAAGTCAAACAGATCATGAATATTGTTCAAGATGTCTATGGTCATCGTGATGTCTACTTTTATGGAATTGACGAACGGCGCGGCGAAGAACTAAAAAAACAACGTAGAGTGTGGAATGCCATCCATGAAGTCGGAGGAAAAGTATTCGTATCCAGCTGCGACACCAAACAGGGGAATAACTGCAGTTTTAATATTGCTGGGGACCTGCTGGATTTGGTGATTTATAGCGCTGAGCCGCTCCTTAGCGAATCCAGGAAATGGCACAGCAAAAACCATTTAATCTGGAGTTATTGTAATCCGCAAAGTGGTGTGGAAAATCCCGAAGTTTATCGTCGTAATTACGGCTTGATCACGTATCAAAACAACTATGATGGTTTTGCTACCTACTGCTATTACGAATCCTTCGGAAATCCATGGGACGACTTTGATTTTGGTATGCGTGATCATAATTTCGTCTATCCGACCACCGACGGTGTAATTGATACTATTGCCTGGGACGGTTATCGCGAAGCCATCACCGACGTACGCTATGCCACGACGCTGCGGGAAGCGGCGATTGAAGCGCGTAAGTCTGGTGATCCTCAAAAGGTTAAGCTGGCTGTCGCGGCAGAGAACTGGCTGAAGGGATTAGATGTCGAACATGGCGACTTAAACCGCATCCGAAACAAGATGATTCAATGGATTTTGAAACTTAAAAAATAAATTTATATAACATATAGAATCAGGGCTGTCAGAAAAGTTGTTTTTCAGACAGCCCTGTTTTTTTACTAGAAAATGTTGTATACGTTTCGTCATTTCTCTCCACTGAGAAATCTATTTTACAGATTTTGTAATTCCTTGCAGAATTCGTAAATCTTTAATTACTAATTATATAATGCGCTTATTTTGTCGATGTATAATTATAGTCGAGAGAAAGCGCCCGCCGCAACAGCGGCAGTATGATCCTTTTAAATTTTCATGGATAAACTGCCGTGCTGGTGCACGGTGTGGCGGTTTTATCAAAACAGGCACTACTTTGCTCCCGCATTTTTTCATTCTTGATTCTTAATTCTTAATTCCTT
Organism: Victivallales bacterium; assembly: GCA_963677165.2. GTDB lineage: Bacteria > Verrucomicrobiota > Lentisphaeria > Victivallales > SZUA-371 > JAFGXT01. Next base: position 315,444 of record CAXXSX010000001.1, read on the forward strand.
TGGTTGCGGCTCCGCTGCTCTAGGTTTTTCGTGGTGAAGAATTCCTAGAGGTCGAAGAGGCCGGGCTGGATGGCTTCCGGTTCGTCCGGTTTCTTTTTCACTTTGGGGTTGGCCCGGTAGCGGCGCTTCTTTTCCTTGACGCGATGTATTGCCAGTGCCGGTTCCCCGGCCTCCGCCAGAGAATTATTTTCAAGGTTTTCCAGAATTTCATTGGCGCGGGAAATTACCTGTTCCGGGAGTCCGGCCAGTTTGGCTACATGGATTCCGTAACTCTTGTCAGTTCCGCCCGGAATGATCTGTCGCAGGAAAATCACCTGGTCATCATATTCCCGAACTGCGACATTATAATTTTTGACGCCCTTATGGGTCATTGCCAGTTCGGTCAGTTCGTGATAATGGGTGGCAAATTGAGTGCGGGCGCAACTTTCGGGATTGTCATGCAGAAATTCCGCTACAGCCCAAGCTATACTCAGGCCGTCGAAGGTACTGGTGCCGCGTCCGATTTCATCAAGAATCACCAGACTTTTGGGGGTAGCGTGGTTCAGGATGTTTGCGGTTTCTACCATTTCCACCATAAATGTACTTTGTCCGCGAGCGATATCGTCCGATGCTCCCACCCGGGTGAATACCCGGTCGACTAGTCCGATCGTGGCGCTGTCGGCAGGAACAAACGAGCCGAGTTGTGCCAGAATTACCAGCATGGCGGTTTGACGAATATAGGTTGATTTACCGGCCATGTTTGGTCCGGTAATAATCATCATACGGTTTTCATCGCTGTCGAGATAGGTGTCATTCGGCACAAAACGTTCGCCCTGCATCTGAGCGTCAAGTACCGGATGGCGTCCGCCTTTGATATCCAGCACGTCGCCATCGGACATATGCGGCCTGATGTAGTTGTATTTACGGGCACACTCTGCTAGACTAGACAATGCGTCGATCATCGCCAGCGCGGAAGCCGTTTCCTGAATCTGAGGCGTAAACTGTAATGTGAATTCCCGCAGTTTTTGGAATAGTTCGTATTCCAGAGCCTTGGATTTTTCTTCGGAGCCCAGAATTTTGCTCTCGATTTCCTTCAGTTCCGGTGTGATGAAACGTTCGGCGTTCACCAGAGTCTGCTTTCGCATATAATCTTCAGGAACCAGAGACAGGTTGGATTTGCTGATCTCAATGTAATAGCCGAATACTTTATTGTACTTGATTTTCAGCGACTTGATTCCGGTACGTTCCTGTTCCTTAACCTGAATATCCGCCAGCCAGTTTTTACCTTCAGTCGAGGCCTTACGCAGTTCATCAAGCTCTTCATTGTAGCCCTCGCGGATAATGCCGCCGTCGCTCAGGATATTCGGCGGATCCTCTGAAATAGCATTGCCGATTTCCGCCAGTAGTTCCGGCAAGTCGTTCAGACTGTCATTCAGATGGTTGAGCAGTGGCGTATCGAAATTCTGCAGCAGGTATTTCAGATCAGGAACAATCTCAATACTATTTACCAGAGCCAGCATATCGCGGGCATTGGCGCTGCCGATGTTCAGGCGGGCGATAATACGTTCCAGGTCGCGGATGCCGCCGATTATTTCACGAGTTTCCGCCAGCGTCAACGGATCATCGCGGAAGACATCAACCGCATCGTGGCGCTCGGTAATCTTCTCCAGGTTGTAAAGTGGACGTACGATCCATTCCCGCAGCAGCCGACTGCCCATTGGAGTAACAGTTTCGTCAAGTACGTGGAGCAGGGTGCCATCTTTTGATTTCCCCAGCATTGGTTCCACCAGCTCAAGATTACGTTGAGTCGTGAAATCCAGTTCCATAAATTCTTCGTTGTGATATACCGATAGCTTACGGATATGTCCGGCAGACTGGCGCAGGTTTTCTGTGGCGTAATGCAGTACTGCTCCGGCCGCGCAAACACCATGTTCCAGTTTACGGCAGCCGAAACCATCCAGTGACGCAACTTTGAAGTGGCGCTTTAAAAGTTCATCTGCCGTTTCCAGCGCGAAAATCCAGTTGTCCAACGGTGTCCAAAGAATTTTTGAGACGGTATATGGAAAATCTCCTTCCGCCTCCCATTCGTCGTAAAGCGACTGAGGAATCAGGCATTCCCGGGTATTCAGTCGATGAAGTTCGGTTTCAAGGTCGGATTTATTTTTCAATTCAGTGATTTTAAACTCACCGGTACTGATATCGAGGCAGGCGAGACCGAATTTCTCTTTGCTTTTGAAAACAGCCACCAGAAAGTTGTTCTGTTCCGGGGAAAGTACAGCGCCATCTGTGACGGTACCCGGAGTAATGATCCGGGTAATTTCACGTTTCACAATGCCTTTGGCCAGGCGAGGGTCCTCCATTTGTTCGGCAATTGCTACTTTCAGACCGGCTTCAATCAGCTTGGGCAAATGAGTATCCAGTGCGTGATAGGGAAATCCGGCCATTGGATAGCCACCGCGCTGGGTGCAGACCAGATTTGCAACTTTGCTGACACGCTTGGCGTCATCGAAAAACATTTCATAAAAGTCACCGAGTCGAAACAGCAGGATCGCGTCTTCTGGAATTTCGGCTTTCGCGGCCTGGTATTGCTGCATCATCGGCGTCAATTTGGCTTTACTCATAGTACCCCTTGGGAGATTTTGATTCTCATCGATTCGCGTCTTAATAATATCTTACGAAAACGCGATTTTTCCAGTCATATCCGTCAAAAATTTGTAATTGCTAATTTCCTCAACAGAATCGTGATATCATGATTAATAATCTAGTTTATTGCTAAATACAATTTTTAAATAAATTTTCAAATAAAATATTTGTATTTTATTGAAAATAATATAAATATGAAATATTGTATACAATGTACAAGGCTTAGTGTAAAGGAGTTTATATAAAAATGAGTACAACAATCGAACGTATAATCAGTCATTTGCAAGCGGGAAAAAGAACTCGTATTCTGGCATATGGTTCATCGAATACCGAGCATTTTCTGCCGGGAATACATTGGGTTGAATGTGTGGAGATCGGTTTGCGTGAACGGTACGGGAAAATTGCTACAACCATTAATACCGGAATTTGCGGGGATACTTCAACCGGATTACTCAATAGATTTGAGGAAGACGCCGCTTTTTACAAACCGCATGTTGCGTTTATTACGATTGGCGGCAATGATTCCTCTCCTGATAATAATATTTCCGCGGAAAAATTTGAAGCAAATTTGCTTGAGCTCTACAAGCGTTTTCGTGATTTGGGAACTGAAGTTATTTATCAGACCTATTACGCTCCGATGATTCAGTATAATCAACCGGAACGCTATGAGAATTTTGTAAAATATTCCGATATTGTACGTCAAGTTGCTAAATCAACCGGAGCGCATTTGATTGATCATCTCGCGCGCTGGGAACGTTTGCGCGATACTTATTTTGATAAATATCTGCCGCTGATGCAGGACCATTTTCATCCGAACGCACGCGGCAATTGTCTGCTTGGAGTCGACATTGCCCGGCATTTTGATGCGCAGCTGACCACTTGTAATTTTGATCACTGGGGAGAAGCGCTTTATTTACAGAGGTTAATGGATCAACTGGAAAAGGAGTCTGAATGACGATAAAACATTTTTCTTTGGCCGAACAGGTCTATCATAAATTGCTGGAGGAAATCATCTCGGGAGTCCGAAAGGGTGGAGATAAACTTTCCGAAGAGAATATCTGTGGCGAACTTGGTGTCAGCCGTACCCCTGCCAGGGAGGCTCTGATGCGGCTGTGTTCCGATGGGTTGGTGGAACGTATTCCACGGCGCGGATGTTTTGTAAAAGAGTTTGACGCAAAAGATATCAGTGACCTTTATGAGTGTCGACGGATGGTTGAATGCATGGCACTGGAAGCCGGGTTTGATCTTATTCCTCGTGATCAGTTAAGGGAGCTGGAACAGATGATCGCGGGAGAAATGTCCGGTGAAAAAACATCTTCGTTGAATGTTGACGAAAGGATGCATGACTTGATTATATCTTCATGCCCCAATCTTCATCTGAGAGAAATTACCCGTCAACTTGTGAAACGTACCCGTCCTTATCGTTCATGGCGTACATACGAAAGTGGCGACGTCAGGGAGATATCTGCGGAACGCCGTAATATTATTCTTGCTATTCTGAACAATGATCGCAAGGCTGCGGTAAAACTTCTTGGGAATCATATTTTTGAGGGAATAAAAATTATCGACGATAAATCAAGAGGCGAAATGGAGAAATCATGAGTTTCCGAAAATTATTTCTGCCGGTCGGATTGATTCTAGCCCTTCTTGCTGCCGTATTTCTTCCTGTCCCAGGGATATGGATGTCTGAGCACAAGATGATTCCAGTCTATATCATTATCATATTTCTGGTTAATGGCTGGTGTTTGAATATTAAAGCCGCAATGTTTGACCGTAAACTCGCGGCGGCTTTTGGTACGTGTATCGTGATTTCATTGCTGATCGGGCCTTTTGTTGGGCTGGGCGTTGGAAAGTTGTTTGGACTCAAGTCGGCATTTGCTCTCGGGCTGACCGTCATGTCTTCGGTTCCGGTTACGCTTTCATCGGCTACCGTCATAACCGAGGTGTGCGGCGGAAATGGTGTCTGGGCATTGTTTATGACTATCGGCCTGAATCTCACAGGAATATTTACGGTTCCTTTCATGTTGAAATTCTGTCTGAATGATGCCGATGGAATAGATATTTCTCCCTGGGAACTGCTGCTGAAGCTGTTGCTGCTGGTACTCCTACCGTTCGCGGTTGGATATTGTGCCCGACGTCTGGTAAAATGGAAAAACCACAGCATCGTGAAATATCTGCCTTCGATATGTGTTATTCTTACTGTTTATGCCGCTTTTGCGGTAAACAACAGCAAACTTGCCGGAATCAGTTATAAACAGTATCCTGTACTATTCGGAGGAGTTCTTGCGGTTCATATAGTGTTGATGCTGCTGGCCGTTGGCGGAGGACATGCTTTGAAGCTTAAAGCTCCTGAGCGTAAAGCGTTAATGTACGTAACTTCAGAAAAGACGCTTCCAATTGCACTTAGTGTAATCAGTATAATTGGAGTTCAAGCTGGAATGGCCTTGATTCCATGTTTACTATTTCATTTTACGCAGTTGATTTTTGACTCATGTCTGGCTGCGATAATCTTGAGAAAACCCAAGGTTTGATTTAATGATGGGTCGATGAGGTAAAGAAAAAATAAAAAAAAATTTGCAATTTCGAATTTACTTTGATATAATAAGCAAACAGTGTTGTACAAAAAGTCACTTTATTAAAAGGAGAAAACATGAAAAATCGTAAAGGTTTCACCCTCATCGAGCTCTTGGTGGTAATTGCTATTATTGCTATCCTTGCAGGAATGTTGCTTCCCGCGCTGAACTCAGCACGTGAAAAAGCTCGTCGTATCAGTTGTGCATCTAACCTCAAACAGTGCGGTCTGGCTCTGAAACAGTATGCCATGGATTTTAAAGACTGGTTTCCTGTTGCATCAACTGGTGTAACTTCACATGAAAACCTTGAACTGCTTCGTAGTGAAGAATATCTTTCAGACTACAAAGTTTACATTTGCCCGTCAACTACTGACTCTGCTGCATCAACTGGTGCTATGGACGCGGATAATATCAGTTATGTGTACATGCCTTGCTTGATGGAAGGTGCTAATGTTACTACAGGTAATCCTGATTCAGCTATTATGGTTGATAACCATACTAATCATACAAAGTTTGGTAACATCCTTTATCTTGACGGTCACGTATCCGGCGTTACCGCTACTGGATGGTACAGCTATGAAAACACTGGTTATATCACTACTGTGGGTTTCAATGTGGCTGGTGGTCCGGAAAAAGACTAATATTAATAGTCTTTGATTTAGTTATTTAAAGGAGGTCTTTTAAAGACCTCCTTTTTTGTGTCCGGATTTCTGTTAATGTACGGGAATTATACTTTTTTTTACATGGCATGAAACTGGAAAATGTTCTGAAATAGTTTATATTCATTTTTTATTATATTTTATTTGGTTCATGAGCAATAAAAGCGTTTACAGAGCGTTAATATGTTATGAAATACTCTGATAGTTCGGATAATATGAAGACACTCTCTGATGATGAGTTGATTACCGCTTATCTTCAAGGAGATGACAACGCTTTTGACGGACTTTATGAACGTTATAAGCGTCAATTGTATTCATATTTGAATCGTTTGTTTGGCGGGCAACATGCTCAAATTGATGATGTTTTCCAGCAAACCTGGGTTAAGATAATCGATAAACTGCCGCATTACCGCAGTCGTCAACGGTTTGTGGCATGGGCATTTAGAATTGCTCATAATCTGGCAATGGACTATTATAGGAAAGTAGGTAGACAGGGCGTAGTGGTTACTGATGAATCTCTGCATGATGTTGAGATATCAAATGAGCCGTGGTCCTCCATTGACAGGCGTGAACTGAAAGAAATTATTGATCGGGCAGTGGAGTCGCTGAGTCCGGAATTACGTGAAGTGTTTCTTTTGCGCCAGGAGAAAATCAGTTTTAAGGAGATTGCAGATATCCAGAGTTGCTCGATCAATACGGCTCTGGGACGTATGCAATATGCAATGAAAAGATTACAGCAGCAAATCCAGAATACAGAATATGTGAGGTGAATAATGAAAGGCAATTGTGACAAATATATTGAGTTGATCCTTTCAACAGATGACAACTATTCTGATGAGGTGAAGGCCCATATTTCCCGGTGTAATGAATGCAGGGCTATGGCATCTGAGTGGAAAGTTGTCCGGGAAATGGCAGAGCAAATCGAAGTTCCTGATTTACTTGATTCAAAAGTAAGAAGAAGGATTTCTTCTCGTCGAAAGCGGGGAACAAAATTTGTTTTGTCGTGGAGTCGGATTAGTTATATTGCCGCTGCTGCATGCGTTATACTCATTGCTTCGGTATTCATGTTCAGCGATAAACGTCGCGAGACAGTTCAGTATGGCAGTAATTTAAAGTGGCATTCACATATTGATTCGGAGATTTTTGAACTAGATACTGAACTTGAACTTAATCGTGAACTAATCAATTTCGGCAAAGATGAAGATAAAATAGATTATGAAAAATTACTGTTTCCTCAGTCTGATGGCGAAACTGTTATTTCAACTGATTCTTGGATATAATTTTTTTCGGAGGCATTTCAATGAATAGGGTTTTACTTGTTTGGGTTATATTTATTTTTGTGTGTACAGCTGTGCTGGCTGAGGATTCAACCGTTGAAAGTTCAACTACCGTACAAACGCAGGAAAAAGTCAAGAAAACAGTAGATGCCACCACCAACACGGCAAAAAAGAATAAATCACAACTAAAAAGCAGTAAAGCCACCTCTAAAACTGATAAAAAGGTTCCTGAAAAATCCAATAAAGCGAAAAGCAATAGTAAAACCAGGCCGAATAATGTGACTCCAGATCCTGACCCTGACCGTCGACCACCATATCATAGGCCTCATAGACATGGCGGAGCCCCGCCGAATATTAGACAAAATCGGTATCAGAAATTTCTCTTCAATCAATTGCCGAAGGCGGAGAGGCAAAAACTGGAAGAACTCTATAAGAAGAATCCTTCTGCTTATTATAATGAGTTGAAGAAAATTGCGCAGAGATTGAAAAAGCATGATGCTCAGCTTGATCAACGTGTAAAGAAATTAGCCAGCCAGTATAAGAATGAAAAGGATTCAGCGAAGAAAGAGAAACTTCTTAAACAGATTAAATGGATTACCAGGCGTCAATTTTATTTCAGGCTTGAAGAAACCCGCCGCAGTCTTGACGAATCAGCCCGCAAGCTGAGAGAGCTTAGAGAGCTCTATAATACAAGAAAGAAAAATGCCAAGGCTATTATTGATAGGCGTATCAATGACCTGACGGGCTCTAATCTTGACTGGTAGTGTCTTTAAAGTATTTGGGGTTTTGGGGAAATAACTCTCGGGCTTTCATCAAGTTCTTTTCCGCATCTTTTTTTGCACCGAGAAGTTTTTTTATTCGGTAAAGCTGAAAATAAAAACTGGCACGCTCAGGCGATAATTCTGCTGCTTTTTGCATGAATTGCTGGGCTGAATACAAATCTCCGGTACAAAACATGTACATTCCCGCTGTTTCCCATGGAAATGGAGAATAAGGCATAACTTTAATTGTTTTCATCAGTTGTATTCTAACTGCTTCCGGTGTCATGGCGGCCTGTTCTTCCCGGGTTTTACCGGTTGGAATACACAGATCCCGCAATTTTGAGTATTCAAATTCATTACGTAATAAAATTATACTGCTGATCAGTATCAGAATGCCTGTTGCCGCAATAATGGGAATTCCGGCAAAAAGAATTTTTTTATTGATCTTAAATTCATTTTTCTTTTCAACTCTTTCCGGAGAAAGCAACATTATTCCGAACAATGCAGCATAGCCAGCGGATGGGGCAATCTGTAAGTTCAGGTCCAGCATTGAATGCAGGGTCCATGCGGTCAGGCCGAATAATGCACAATTTTTGAATGTAAAAATTGATGTGATTGAATTTTTTTCGAAGAGTTTATTGCGGATTTTATTCCATATCGGATATATAAGAATAACCCCTGACAGGAGTAGTCCGCAGATGCCGGTCTGTGATGCAAAACTTAAAATAAAATTATGAGGAGTATGCGGGGCCTCGTGATGGTAGATTGACTTTAATTTCATATAATCGTGAAAGAAATCTCCCCAGCCGGTTCCGGTCAGCGGGTGTTTTAGGAATATTTTCAGACAGACCAGGTAATAATCAAGTCTGGTTTCTATTGATGAGAATCCCCGGTGGCTGAGACTGATGAATATGATTCCACCGATGAAACATGCTACAAAAAAAGTAATAATAGCAATTCTGAATTTAAGAGACAGAGGATAAAGCATCAAAAATAACGCAACCGTAGCCCCGAGGCAGAGAATTGCAGCGCGACTTCTGGTCATAACAAATGTGGTAAGAAGGATTGCTGCCATAATTGGCAAAAAGATGAGCCGGCTGGTTTTTACCGGTTCAATTCTATTACAACCACACAAACAGCTGTACATACACAATGGACCAGTCAATAAAAGATAGCCTGCCAGGCTGTTCGGCAGCGAAAAGGTCGAAAAAATTCTTTTGTCTGCCAGAAAACAGTTTATTGCTCCGGGATCACCGCTGCTTTGAGCTCCATAATAGAGCTGGCGCATTTTGATGAAATCAATCGTGTCCTGCATGCCTCCAAAATATTGCTGAATTCCCAACAGGCATACGATAACTGTGGATGTCGTGATTACTCCTGCTGCAATGTGCTTAAGCTCCGGTTTTGATTGAAGTATTATGCTGGAGGCCATGGCAAAGGCTCCTAAACCGGAAATATAAACAATTTGAATATAGACAAAGTCTTTTGTTGAAGCATTAATTGCTCCGAGCATAGCCACAAAAGGCAGAGCGAACCAGCTTAAGGAATAAAGCAGAACTTTGCGGTTTGCGGCTGAATATGATGCGGTAAATACTGTAAGGAGTAACAGGGATGCGGAAATTGGAATAAAAAGCATTGCCGGCCAGTTAATAATTAGCATTTCCATCGGGGTCATTGTAAATGTGGAGGCCATTTCCGGCAGACCTGTAATGGAAGCCAATTTTAATGGTGCAATGAAAAGCAGAATAAGCCAGATAATACTGGTAATGTTGAACAGTTTTTCGCGAAAATTATTCATTGGTGAATTCCGTATTAAGTTTATGCAGATAAAATAGTACCGGTTGCAGCAATTTACAAAAAAAAGGACGGAATGTTCAGAGAACATTTCGTCCAAGAGAGAGGGAATTGTATATTAACAGTGCTTTACCACTGTTTTGAACGTTCTGTTGTTAATTTTCGGAACTGATTATTGATCTTTTCATCACGTTTTGAAACTAATTCATTCAGTCTCGTTTTTTGCTGCTTAAGCTTTTCCTCCATTTTTTCTATGGTCAACTTTTGCCAGTGAATTACTTTATCCTGTGCTTTCGCAAGCATCGCTGTAATCTTTTTTTTGTTTGAATCACTAGGATTCTTTTTATATTCTGCTAACAGCTTTTTCAGTTCTGCTACCGCTTCTTTTCGTTTTTTTGCTTCTGCTTTAATTAGCGGGATAACTGTTTGAAGAAATTTTTTTCTGTCGGTTTTCTCCAGTTGCCTGAGCTCTTCAAATTTCTCCTTATTCTCAAAATAGCATTCTCTAAGAATATATTTTATTGCTTTTTTTAGTTGTGATGGATCATCAAATGCTTTTGCCTTTTTCCTATTCGATGTTTTGTTCTTGATTTCACTTTTTCCGTTGCCCGACTTCTCGGCGGCTGTCAACGAAGTACATGTTATCAATGCCACCATTCCAACAGCAATAAACCGTATCCATGACATAATATAAATCTCCTGAGTAAATATCTCTTTGTTGTCCATATAACGCAGGAACGATTTAAATTATTGTCTTAAATTTAAAATAATTAAAACAAACAATCTTCTTCCTGTTGGGGATTCTGTTCAGGTGCAATAGAAACTTCGGTTTCTCGACGACCGGAAGCGGCATCGAATTCGCTCCATTCGCCACCCTCAGAATCTTCCTTCGTCAATATTTCTATTTTCTTTTCAAAGCTTTTTAACTTTGAATTGCAATACTTAGAAAGTTTATTACCCTCTTCAAAGCATTTGATCATATCATCAAGGGAAAGCTCGCCTTCCTCCATCTGATCGACGATGGATTCAAGCTTATCCAATGCTTCTTCAAAAGGCAATGCCTTTTCTTTTTGCGCCACCATATTTACCCCAACATAGTTTGCCTGTAAATATTAATATACTGTTGGTTTTTAGAAAAACCAAACTTTTTTTTTAATATTTACAGAATCCATAATTTTTAAGCATGAGGTTAGGATTATGTTATTATGGATTCTAACGGTAGCTTACTCAAATAGAATAGTTCCAAAACATTCAGGTAAATGGAAATTCAGAACAGGCACCGACTGCCAGCTGATCCAGTGGGGATGTGACATATCTGAGCCGCATTTATAGAAGTTGGCTTTCCACTGTTGACCCGGTTGAGTATTCAGAGGACCTGAGTAGTTTTCGAGTATTGAAAATGGAATGAAAAAACCGAGTTCCCATTCAATAGGATCAGTTATTTCGGGATCTACAATTTCGGGCATGGAATGATATATTTTTAGTTGAGATAATTCTTCCGGTTTCAGCATAGTATAATCGGCAAAACCGTTTGGAGTTCGCTGACTGTCACGAATATATGATGATAGAACCGCACCACCACAATTGAACTCAAAATTAAAGTAAGGACCTGTTCCATGCGGCTGAAAAAAGAATTCTACACAGCTGTCCTGGCAGACGGACTGGTTAAATCCCTTTCGTATTGCCCGGACATATTGGTCATTTACGTGAAATAGTCCGTAGAAGCCGTCAGAGCCATAACAGATTTTTACCTCTGTTTCCGGAAAATAGATTGAATCTTTCCACTGCTGTTCAAGTTTTACCGGTTTAATTTCAGCCCAGGCCGGGCTGTTCCAGCCAGCTGCGATATCAATTGAAGAATTGACTTTGCTGATAATATATTTAGTCATTATGATTTTCCACTGTTAAGTTATTTTCTGTGTTCGTAATAAAGATAACATGGTTTTGTCGACATAATAGAGGAAGATAAGTCAAATTGAACTTTTTTTATGAAACATTTTAATTTATCCAGTAAAAGTAGCGGATATTTATAAAAATATAGCTGGACAGTGAATTGCGTCAATGTCAAAGAATAGATATACTTAAATAACTATCAAAAGGTTTGGATTATGAATAAGCAAAGCAAGATATATGACGTAATTATTGCGGGAGCCGGTTCAGCGGGGAGTGTTGCCGCAATACAAGCCGCACGGGCTGGGGCTTCCGTTCTTTTGTTAGAGCAGGGGAGTTTGCCCGGGGGAACAACGACTGCCGGAGGCGTGAATTTTCCAGGTTTATTTCATGCCTGGGGAAAGCAGGTGATTGCCGGCATTGGCTGGGAGCTGGTCAATAAAGCAGTGGTTGAAGCTGGCGGCGATCTACCGGATTTTTCCAGAACGGATCTGCCACACTGGGCACTTCAGATACGGGTTGACCGTTACCTGTATGCATGTGTTATTGATGAGGCATTGAGTAATGCCGGAGTTGATGTGTTGTATCATACCATGCCGGTTACAGTAAAGGAAACACCAGAAAAGGTTACTATCGCTGTGTCGTTAAAAGACGGTGTACATGAATTTAGTGGAGCTGTTGCTGTTGACGCTACCGGTGACGCGAATCTGATTGCTTTGGCGGGATATAATGTAATTTGTCCCGACGAATGTCAACCTGCGACCCCAATGATACGGTTAGGGGGGTATAACATTGATCAGGTTGACCTGGAAGCCATTGATACCGCGTTTAAGCAAGCTGTTGAGTCAGGCGAAATGAGCTGGCTTGATGGTGGAATGCCAAGATCATTGGCCAGCCTTCTGAAGAATCATGGAGACAATAGTATCCATTTTATTGCTCCTGAAGCAGATTCAGGATATGGGCGTTCAAAGGCGGAACAGCAGGGACGTGCAGTTGTTCTGAGGATATTCCGATTTCTGAAACGTTTTCCAGGTCTGGAACATTTACAGATTGAATATATGGCGCCGGAGTGTGGAATCAGGGAAACGGCAGTAATTGACGGAGAATATACCTATTCCGTGGATGATTATATTACCGGACACAGATTTGATGATGCTTTATGTTATACGTTTTATCAGATAGATCTACATGTAACTGATCGAAAAAGCGGACTGCAAGCCCGGAAACTTGAACCTGGAACTGTACCGATGATTCCAAGACGTGTTCTGGTTCCGCGTGGAAGTAACAGGCTGCTGGTTGCCGGCCGGTGTTTATCCAGCGAAAGACTGGCTAATTCCGCGTTGAGAGTACAAGCTTCCTGTATGGCAATGGGGCAGGCGGCCGGAGCAATGGCAGCGTTGTCTGCAAAAAAGAATCAGAATCCGATGGCCCTGAATATCGAATCAATAAAAGAACTACTCAAAGCTCATGGAGCAATCATTCCGGAATAGGTTGAAATTAGCCGGATAATTTGGCTTTTCTTTCGGCTCTGGCCTTGGCTGCTTCCTGCCTTTTAATTACTGCTTCTGGTGGTTTGTATTGACGGAATTTACGTCCGCTGCGATGGATGCGGGCAAGGATTGCCGCTACCGGGGTATAAAAGTCTGCCGTAATGAATGTATTGACTTTTATGTTCCGGTAAAGGCTTCGTGCCAGAGGAGGGGCCTCGATAATAGGAATATCATATTGCCGGGCAATCAGCTTGATTCTTTCTGCTCGTTTACGCAAGCCCTTGGCGACCACCATTGGCGCAAAACTGCCTATCTCATATTTGATGGCGACTGCAACATGAGTTGGATTTGTAACGATTACGTCGGCATCAGGAACCTGTCGCATCATTTGGCCGCGAAGCAGTTCTCGCATTTTTGAACGGATTTTCCCCTTGATCATGGGGTCCCCTTCGGAGTTCCTGCGTTCGTCTTTTACTTCCTGTTTGCTCATTTTCAGATCATCAAAATATTTTTTCCGCTTGAAGGCATAATCCGCGATTGCGATAAATATAAATAAAGCCATTATTTTTAATACCAAAAAGAGACATTCCAAAGACATCCATTCAATGCTTTCATGGATAGGCAGGGTTCCCAGTTCTTTGATCGCATCCATTTTTGATTTTATAGAAACATATACCAATCCGCCGATCAGGATTACCTTTCCTATTGTGAGGCCTAGATTAACAAAATTCTGTTTGTTGGGCATTAGTGACATCAGCCCACGTTTGGGATTGATAAAATCAAATTTCCATTTCAGGGTTTGGACGGAGAAATATTTTCCTACCTGTAGACGCATGGATATAATGCCGAAGATTGTGAGAATCGTTACCGATGGACCCAAAATCTGCATTAGCATTATCATAGCAAAATTTCCACCGGCTGTCAGGCTCTCTTCGTTCCAGTCCTGACGGCAGTCTATATCCATGCCCTGCATTAACGCGACTTTAAAACCATCGCGTATTGTCGGGGTCAGCATGAACAGCAAAGCCGTTCCAATCAGTATCATGATCATGGAACTAACATCCGGCGAAGTCAGAACATTTCCTTCGTTACGGGCTTTGGTAACCCGTTTCGGGGTGGCTTTTTCTGTTTTACTGGGATCTTTATTGGCCATAGCTTAATTTTCCTACATCAGTCCGGTTATACCGACAAGATAATTCATGAGCTGTTCATTCATTCTTCGACAAATCCAGACCGTAATTGGGATGGTTGCAAGAATTATAATAAAACCGAAAGCAAAGCGAAGTGGAAATGACAGCATCATTACAGGAAAATCCTGTCCCACGCGTGCCAGCAGGCCCATCGCGAGGTTGAGCATCAGGTTTACCGTAAGAACCGGAATTGCAATTTGAAGTCCAACGATAAAAAGAGTATTGCTGAAATTTATGATCTCATTTATCATAACATCATTTACGAAAAAGGTACCGGGGGGCAAAGTCCGAAAGGACAATGCGGCAATTCTAAGTACTTCATGGTGCCCATCGAAAATTAGAAATGTCATCAGGAACATTCTTATGTATAAATTAGAAAACAGTGTGGCTTGAGTTGAACTGGCAGGGTCGATTTGCTGAGCCATCATCAATCCGATCCCCCGGTCCGTAAGGAAACCGCCGAATCTGAATACCTCCATGATAATTTGGAAGATCAGTGAAATACATAGTCCGATTATTACTTCAGCCAGAATAAACAAAAATAATGAAAACATTGTTATGCCGTGTTTGAAGATGGCAACGAAGAAACTGCCGGGGACAAATGGCATTAACAAAAAACTAAATGCTGCGATAAATAATATTTTATATCGCTGTGGAATTTCTTCTCCACTGAATACCGGCATGCTGAACATAAAAGCTCCGGTACGGCAAAGAATTGCCATCCATTTTACCACATTCAGTGCTATGTCGTAATCAAAATTCACTGAGTCGCCCGCGAAATCAGTTGGTATATGGTGTCGGTGTATTGCTGTGCGTTCTGGATGTACCAGGGAATTGCCAGTGTGAACACTAATCCGGTTATAAATACTTTAGGAACAAAAGTCAACGATTGGTCTTTCAGCTGGGTTACCGACTGGATAACCTGCGATACAATACCGACAATCAGGATTGTAACAATAATCGGAGCCGCCATCTTCATAACTGTGATCAGTGTTAACTGCATTATTTCAATAATAAGTTCTTCTGACATTTTTTATCTCCGAATTAAACGAAACTGGATACCAGTGAACGAACGATAAGAGTCCAGCCATCGACAATAATAAACAGCAGCAGCTTGAATGGCATGGAAATCAACATTGGCGGCAGCATCATCATTCCCATTGACATCAAAGTCGTAGCGACCACCACATCTACCAGAAGGAACGGCAGATAAATAAGAAAACCTATTTGAAATGCCGTTTTCAGTTCACTTAACATGAACGCCGGAATAACTACGCTCATCGGCAGTTTGTCTGGAGAATCTACCGGTTTCATCCCTGCCAGATCCATAAACAGCACAAGGCTTCCTTCCCGGGTTTGGCGAAGCATAAAATGTTTGATCGGAGCAATACCCCGGTTCAAGGCTTCTTTCTGGGTAATTTGCTTGTTCGAATAAGGTTCAATGGCTTTTGTATAAATCTCTGACCATACCGGCTGCATAATAAAAATCGACAGGAACAGCGCCAGGGCTGCAATCATTTTGGTGGAAGGAACGTTTTGAGCTGCCATTGCCTGTTTCAACAGGGTGAGTACGATTACAATACGAGTGAACGAGGTCATCATCATAATAGCCGATGGAGCCAGGCTCAATGCTGTCATCAGGAGCAAAATGTTTACGGCTTTGGTAAAATCACCTCCGCCTTTCATGCTCAGATTCAACGATACATCCTGAGGAGAATTTCCCGTTGCCTGTGCGGCTGCTTCCGGCAGCAGGATACAACCCAGTACGGAAACCGTAATGAGTAACAGCAGTAATATATTTTTCTTTTTCATCTCCCGTTATCCTCGAAATTTATTTGATTTCTTCACTCTCTATACCTGTGTCGACCATTTTTCCGAATTCTTTTTCGAACTCAGCTTTTACCTTTTTTTCGTCAATAGCTCCTTCCTGCGGTGGTTCTTCAAGCTCTGACTCTACTCCGTCGATCGGCAGAAGTTTGGTTAACAGATTTACTCCGTTTGCTCCAGTACCGACGACATATTCTTCGTCATATATTCTGAGTATCGCGACTGAGTTCCTGGCATCAAGCTGTATTTTTGCTTTAACATTCAGTATTTGGGCGTCGCTATTTGGAAGGATGCCGCGACCGAATCTCTTCAAGACGTAAAACATCCCCGCGAGCATTAACAACATGATAATCATTACGGTCCAAATTCGCCAGGACTGGATACCAATAGTTTGCATGGGATTGTCGGTTTTGGTCACGCCCGGTCCGAAAAGTTTTTTCGGTTCTCCGGATTTCGCACTGAAGGTTTTGTCGCGTCCGGGATAGCCGGTCTCCATCAATTCCTTTGATGGTGTTGTTGAAGATTGAGGCTGTTCCGATGCCGTTGCTGTTGATTTTACTAAAGGTTTTATGGTGGTTACGGCAGAATCTCCGGCATTACTTACCTGGGCCGTCATACAAAGTACGGCGGCCGCCAATGCTTTCCCCAAAAGTTTTTTCATAAGCGCGCTCTTAATTTATAATTTGATTTTCCCTGAAATGAATACGCAACAAGCATACCATACTTTGATTTCCGGCGTTTGCAATATGGATTGCGGGCGGGATGGTCGAATTGACGGCTGCGAAATAGTGAATTTCCAGACTTTGGGCTTGAATTTATAGTTGTGACTGACGGAAAATACAACATGAGTACAATTCAGAACGTTTTTCTGCCTGGAAATTCAGCCCTGAATTCCGGGAGACCTTTGATTTCCTGGGGCATGTGTAATACTCCGCCGTTTGAATAGTTTAAAAACGCATTGCCTGGCGGATAATTTGCTGTAGTTACATAAATATCCTGTAAGTCGGGGCCGCCGAAAGTGACGCTGCTTATGGCACGGATGTTTGAAGGTGCGTTATATTCAGTCATGATTTCCCCTTCGGCAGAGTAACGAACCAGAGGGCCGCCCCAGTGGGCAACCCATAGATATCCTTCGGAATCAACCGTCATACCGTCGCAACCCGGCCGGGAGATCAACGCTGTTGGATTGGATATTTTACCGGTTGAACGGTCATATTCATAGCGATAAACGTTTTTTTCATCTGTTACCGCAAAATAGAAATACCGGAAATCTGGCGAAAAGCCCATGCCGTTAGGGCATGCACCGGTTTCCGCTTCAAGACAGCTGAAATCGCCAGAGGGATCAAGCCGCCAGAGAGAACCATGTTTACCGCGATTAATCGGATCATGGAAGTTGTTTGCCAGTACGCCGCAAAACACCCGACCTTCCGGATCGACAATCAGGTCGTTGAAGTAAGTTTTCTCATCAGCGTAAGGAAGTTGAGCCACTTGGACGGCGGCTTCTTCCGGCTGCCAAAGCCATACTCGACCAGCCTCCCCGAATAACAGTAATTCATTGTTTTTGGTGAGGGCCATTCCGCCCACTCCAACTTCCAGCTGATAGGTCTTGAAATCTGCCGGGGAGGAATTGACATGTTTACGGAATATGTAATTACGGTCGCCTTTCCAGTATAAACACTGATTTTGTTCATCCCATAAAGGATTTTCTGCAACTTGTACTTTAGACTCGGCAATTAATTTGAGGGGATTATTGTTAAACATGATCAATCGTTTTTTTTATATATTTAACGGTCCAGTTCTGATATAGCTCGATGATATTCCACTGGGGGATTTTGTGAAGAAAAACTTATAGGTCCACAATGACGTAAAGGTTCCTACATAAAAACCAAAAAGTACATCGCCGGGATAGTGGGCCGTAACCAGAATCCGGCTGAGTCCTACCAGGATCGCAATAATAATACATATCGGCAAAGCTTTTCGCCAAAGCAGGGACACCGCTGTCATCAACGCGCAAATCCTGGTCGTATGTCCTGACGGTGTTGAATTCATAATATCTTTGCTTGAAAAAAATTTCAGACCATATTTCCCGTGCTCGAACAGCATTTCAGGCCGACACCGGGCAAGGAAAAATTTTAATGTGTCGCTGATCAGTATTGCGATTGTCAGCGAGATTAGAATATATAGAAATTTTTTCTGAAAGGATGACTTTTCAGACGGTCCGAAAAAGATCAAAAGAATAAAAAACACGGTCAGAATAGCTGTATACAGTTTCCCGTAAGCTAACATAGACACATATTTCCCGAAAGAATGCCAGCCGGTATTTGCCAGATTATTATGGACCCATTGGTCAATCGGACGGTCCACAAAGTTAAACAAAATAATATATACAACCAAAAGACTTACTCCGGTTATTAAAGTAACTGGCAGCAATTTCTTCATTTTCCCCTCCGTTTAAAATTGGTTTCCTTATGTTTTTGCGCGTAGTTTCAGCATGGCATAAACGCTTTTTGAGCACGGAACCGGAACACTCAGCTTTTCAGCTTCGCGTACCAGATTGCCCATGATCGCTTCCGTCTCCATCGGACGTCCCGCTTCGAAATCCGCCAGCATACTGGGTTTATACGGACGAAATTGTCGGGTAAATTCGATCTGACGTTCGATAATATCGCTTTTCTGTTCCCAGCCGGCAGCAGCAGCCACGGCACAAACCTCTGCCATAATATCTTTTGCCAGCTGGCAGGTTTCCGGAGTGTTGACCAATTGACGGGTATCCGCCATAGTCAGAACAGACACCGGATTAAACGGTGCATTCCAGGTGAGTTTCTCCCATCTGATGCGCTGGATATCTTCGTGTGCGGAGGCCGGAATGTTATTACTATTAAACATATCACAAAGCAACTGAGTCTTTTCACTGAGTCCTTTCGGATAATTTCCGAATTTCAGGGTTCCGCCATCTGTGTGACTGATTTTGCCTGGGGCGATGCGGGTAACTCCGATATAGGCGATTCCGCTGATCAGTTCGTTGTCCGGAAATGCTTCGGCGACTGGCGCTTCGATATTTATGCCGTTTTGAATCAGAACGATTGCTGTTTTAGAGTTAACTGCCGGACGAATCATCTCGGCAACATCAGCTTCCGGTAGAACTTTTGAGCAAACCAGAATGAAATCGGCTTTACGATCATATTCCGTGGCGGATCGATATATGCCATCAGGCTGGTAAGTATAATTTCCTTTGGGACTGATTATCTCGTAACCACGGGATTTTACCGCGTCATAATCGGAACGGCAAACCAGCGATACCCGGACATTGTCCTGGTTCGCCAGATGAGAACTAAAATAGCCGCCGACCGCTCCGGCCCCGACTACAAGTATTTCACAGGGGTTTGATAAACAACTCACAATCTTCCTCTTTACCATAATATGAACAATCTTATTATTACTTATTGTACTATGTCCATGGAAAGGATTCAAGGAGTAAAGACGGCAATATTTGGAATGGTTGTTTGCCTTTTGATAATGTTGTGTTTATATTTGAATGATGTCAGTTTTCGATTTGCCGTTTTTTTTGAATTCCGAGGAGGAGAAGTAGAAATGAACGTGACGGATTACCAGATTGTGGAAGGCTCGTCACCGGCGAGTCTGAGTAGCAAAGTAAACGAACTCCTCAAATCCGGCTGGCAGCCGTACAGCTGTCCCGTGGCATGCCTTAATGCAAACGGTAACAAAGCCGTAATCCAGGCAATGGTCAAGTACGAAGAAGCTCCGACGAAGTCTGGAAAATAATTTTTTCGATCGCGGCGGCAGGGATTTTTCCCTGCCGCTTTGCTTTTGCGGGGCCAGAATAACAGAGAAATTAATCAAGAATAAAATGTAAAAATGTGTAGGAACCCTGTTGTTTTAGTAAAATGTGACCATGTACAGGTCTGACTCCTAGTTTTCCTAGCTTTCAAAATGTGACCATGTACAGGTCTGACCCCTAGCTTTCCAAAATGTGACCATGTACAGGTCTGACCCCTAGCTTTCCATAACCTTATCTCAACTATTTAAATGTGTCTAACTATAAGTTACTTTTGGTAATTTCTTTACTCATTAATTTATATTCACGAGCAAGCCATTCTTTCGTTTCTTTATCTGTTAGTTTTTCGGTGTTTCTCATCATATAATTCAAAGCATATTTTTTGTCTTCACTACAATATTCAATAACATTTACTAAATTGCATAAGAACTCTCTACTTGAGTCATTTGCCTGTAATTGAGGAACAGCCATCCACAAAACTTCTATCTGATTTTTATTTAGTTTCTCTTCTTTAAGCAACCTATTTATTTTTTTTATATCAAAATATGAAGGTACTGTTTTCTCTCCTATTTCCGAAACTGTATAATAAGGAGCAGTCCAAGTATTCTTCGCTGCTATAGATTTGAAAATTTGGGGTTGAGTAAAATATATAAAGGCAAGATATTGGCGATTGGGGTCATTCTCATAAAACGAAGGTGAACAGGAACTATTAACTGTATAGACTGGAGTTTTGTATTTTTTGGCTCTTATCATACGCCGGTAATCGGGACCTTTACCTTTAGAGAACTCAACATAACGCTTGTAGTAGTTATCATTCTCTTTCGAATATTTAAATGATTTAAGCCATTTATAGAATTCTTTATTACTACTAATCTTTTCTCCTGTCATAAAATCAATTAAATTATAAGTTGATTCATAATCATAATCAGATGACTTTGAATAAATATCTCTTATTTTTTCCTTATCATAATAATAATTCAGTAATAGCCCATATACGAGCAAATGCAATTTATTATCTTTGGGATCTGAATTGAAATCATTCATTATCTGAGAAATATCTTTATAGATAGCTCTATTGGAGGATATTGTCTGATAAGTACTCGGCAACAATCCTAGGTTTAAAATCATTTCTAATATATCAATCTGTTTTTTTTTACTTTTTATTTTTTGCGTTGCATCCAACAGTTTTATTACAACTTCATCTACTCTCATCTTAGTGGAATTAGCATACTTTGCCGCAAAAAACATTGGTGACATTGTTGCTTTGGGGCTCGAATTGGGAATCTTATTTGAAATAAAAACAATGAGATTGCATATAGTATTAACCTGATTGCTTGTAAGAATTATTCTTTGTGGTAATTGAAGCTTTTTTATAAATGGATCTTTGACTCCCGAGAAGGCCCAATAAGCATATGGAGCCGTAAAAGTTCCATATTTTTCCTTTATGATTTTAGCAATATTGGGATACTTAAGAACAATATTAACGTAAAAAGGTTCAAGTTCTTGTTCGGACAAAGAGTTTGATAATTTTTTCCCCTGTTCAGGTTCAGAACAGGAAACACAAGTCAATAATATTCCGGCTATAATTAGGAAAATTTTAGGAAACATAATAAACCTTTTGCTAATTGGATAAAGCATTATTTAAACTCCTTAAAGTTGAAGAATTTGATTGATATTCCAGAATATTATCCAACAATTCACTACAATTTCCCGTATAATCAATTTTATGCTCCCCGTATCATAAATCCGCATTCTTTTATGCCTCCAATGTTTTGACTGAGTATCTCCGCCATTTTGTGCCAGAGCACAAAATACCGGGAGACGGCGCGCTCGGAGATCGCGCCCTACCTGACGTGATCAGCATGGTAGGGACGGTTCTCCGCAACCGT
This sequence comes from Victivallales bacterium, assembly GCA_963677165.2. GTDB lineage: Bacteria > Verrucomicrobiota > Lentisphaeria > Victivallales > SZUA-371 > JAFGXT01. The sequence continues at coordinate 337,212 of CAXXSX010000001.1, forward strand.
CCTTCTCCTGCAATGCGGGAAAGTCATTCCTTCCTGATTTCAATATGACTCATAAGTCTGAGAATTACAATTTGCTTTTTTGATAATTTGCACTAGACTATATATTAGTGTTTAACTGATTGAGGAAATTTATTATAGATTAGCAAGATTTAAGACAATCATAAGTCATTTTTAATAGCGATGGCTTTCAGCATACCGTTTCGCCAAGAAAACGCCAAATTTTTGAGTAGAGAAACTGAATGTTGAGAGTTGCGCTCGTTTATAATCGATGTATTATAGACGGGCGTATTCTTTCATTTTTCGGCGCATTCTTCATATCTCTACTCGGGTATTGGCGTACCTCTTGGCGGTGTGATTGAATGCGCCTCTTTTGTGTATTCGATCTTCCGGTACTGCTTTAGCATATATCAACACCATAACGGGGGAATCGAGTATGGAAACATCTGTAGACTATCAGACCAGCAGTAAACCGGAAGAATTTTTTGGAGAGAAGCAGGGATCGTTATTTCATGAATTCCTGGAGCTTTATCGTGATTGTATCGAAAGTATTAAATATACTCCGTTCGGACCCGAGGAAGGGTTAAAAATCACAATCAACTGCTTTGGGCCTGATTCAAGAACCGTCTCTCTGAAAAACGATACTATCACTGACGGACAATATATCATTGCCCTGACAAAGCTTGATCAACCTGTGGGAATTGGTTCCGCTCATCTGCTGTTGACATTGATGGGCTGGGAAGGACGTCCAATCTATACTCCGGCATTCCGCGATGACATGACCCCTGTACTCGGTTGTTCGCGTCGTCGCGATCGGTTGACCGACATCCAGGAGTTTTACGACATGACCATCGGGTTAGCCGAAGCAATGGACAAAATCGATTCCGTGATAAAAAGCCAGACAGTATTTTCCTATCTCTGGAAAAATCAGAATTAAGTGTTAAGTTTGAACTTCTCCGTGGAAGCGCTCTTATCAAGAGCGGCTCTACTGACGCGAATCGGTATGCAAAAGGTTTACCGGATAGTGGCTGATTTCGATGAAACCGCCACCGTACATCAGCACGGCTGATAAAATGTAAAGATACTATGTGGGTAGGGCGTGCTCTCCGAGCGCGCCGTTTCCCGGAATTTTTGTGCCCAGGCACAAAATAGCGGACGGTTAAGAAGAACCATTCCTACCTGTAAAAGTGATGAATGTAATTCATTTCGACAGCGGTTTCCTTCAACCTGATTGTCTATTCCGGCAGGTTCTTAAGTATTTTTTTTACTTCTGGGAAATCTTTCAGGATCGGGTGAATAAATTGGATGATGCGTTTGCCGGCTCGTTTGATGTCCCGAATTGCGGCATGCTGAGTTCGCTGCCATCTTTTTAAATCGTTATGAACTCCGATGACAACCGTGCTTTCCGGTAAAACATCCAGAAAACACGAATACCCAATCAGACTGGCAAACAGTTCCGGGTAGGGATCGATTGCGATAACAGGAGTGTTCGGATAAATTTTTGCGAACTCGACCGGATAAATCCAGTCACCCGGTGCGATAAATACCATTACATCCGAAGCGGGATTGAATCCCGATTCACTACAGAATTTTTTTACGGCTTCATAAGCAGCGTGTTCGCGGTTGAAACCCGGCGACAGCGAAAGATTTTCAGGCTTGGTTCTGACCAATGGTATTGAGGTTCCCCAACTGGCAATTGAAAGTTTCTCCGGCAGAGGACCGCTGTTGTATGTGGTCAGCCAGTCGGCATACTTCGGATTGTTTTTTCGAATGAAGTCAAGCGCATAGTTTCGAAAACATTCGCTGTAATGAGCATTGATGGAGTTGCCCGTAATGTCATCGGTGATTTCTGAGATCAGCGGTTTGACCAGTTTGCCTGAACGGCATCGGGCAAAATCATTAACTACTTTTGTTATGTAGTTACTTATTTCGTTACTGCTGTAACCTGAAATATATTCTCCCCAGCACTGCTGAAGCTTTTCAAGAGCTCCGTATGGTATTGATTCTTCTTTGAAAGACACTTCTGGCGGTGCGTCGGATTGTGCCAGAAAATCAGTTAGTGACATTCTCCGGGAGTACGCCAGCTTTACTCCGCCTATCGTACAGTTGCAGATTTTGTTTGGGTGATGTGATAGAAAGTTTTCCAATGATTCCTGAATTCCATGCAGTTGTTGAATTGTCTTAACCGTGGCGGAGTCATTGCCGGGAACTTCAAAAACTTTTTCCAGCGTACTGTCATTGTTTTCATGTACCGTTCCTGAACTCGATAAGCATAGGTCATTGCCGGTCAGGGCGATATGTTTAAATCCGGCTTCCAGCGCGATTGCAACTGCGGTTACAACCACGCTTCGGGCAACGGTGATCGACGGGAATTTGATGCCTAGAGACTCGATGAATTCACGTCTTTCCTGTTTGGGTTCGGAAAACCAGATAAATTTTTCGAAGCGGTTAACGACTTCCGGTGCGGTAATCGGCAGGGCCGCCAGCGGACATTCCGGTTCAATAGAATGATTCCAGTTTCTAGCGGAATCGGAATCAATTTCCACGATCAGGTCAGGAGATATTCCGGCAGCGTCAAGAATCGGCAGGGCGTGCCCTACGCAGATTAGAAAATAATTTGAACGATATTTCTGCAGTTGATCAGTTTGATCGCGGAGCGATGGGCCTGCTGAGCAGACTACCACCTTAGTCTCGGGGGAAGCAGACAGAGACAGGCGGGGCTTTGAAATAATGGCACGCAGGTTATGCAGCGTACAGCGCAGATGCGTCAATCCGGTGATCCGATCGATTTTTACATTCGACAATTCTTTCAAAAGCAACGGAGTAATTCTGTCGCGCAACGATTCAAAACCGCATTCACATTTTGAGCTTATTTGAAACCCCTCTGTGAGATTGAGTTTATCAAATACCGTTTTAAGGTTCTCTGATAGTATTTCCGGCTTATCTCCAGAAAAATGAAAAAATGCGGCGGTATTTAGATAGTCTCTCTGTTTTTCCGGTCCATCATAAACATAAAAAATAACAGCACCTTGTCGGGCGGCTTTGTCGAGGGCTGCGGCGGTATTTTCTGAAAGCGCACCAAAAAATACTGTGGCATAACGATATCCGGAAGAAGATGGCAGTGATGCCAAAAGATTTGTCAGTTGATCATATTTCACTATTGCCTGTTCCCGTAAATAGCTGTATTGTTGTATTAGTATCAGTTTATATAAATTAAGAATATAATCAATCTATTTGTTTTTCCAATATGGTTCGGATTTTTTATGAAGTTCCTATAGGATAGACTTGCATTAGAGAACGAGTTGGTTATTATATCATTAATGAATGTGTGCAAATGCTAGGCGGAATTAATGACCAGAGCTAAAGAAAGTACTTTTATATTAATATATTCGGAATTGTCTAATAAATCGTTTTTTACCGATTTTTATTCCGATTCTGATTTTCGTGCAAAAATTATTAATACCTTTGATTCCAGCTCGGATATATTTATCAACAACTTTTTTGAAGCGGTTGTTGTTGATGCGACGACAGGTGATTGGGAGGATAAGGAAAAATTCATTAATTGCGTAAATTCCATTACGCCGTGGATGCCGATTATCATTGTTGCGCCGGGTGAACTCGAACAAGTCAGTACTCTTGCTGATCGTCGGGCTGTAATTTCTGTGGTGGCTGAAGATATTAAATACGATAAGCTTAAGAGTATTATTACCAATGAGATTACAAAGCGCCGCGAGGGCATGAACAAGGTCTTTACGGTTCCGGAGAACTTCAATCGATATAATTCCCTGCTTGATTTTATTAATTCCGAGCTCAGTGGTGAAGATACGAATGTGATCATGTGTGCTATTGCCGGTAAAATTGCCGAGGAATTTCCGGCTATGATTACCGCTTTTCTGGAAATTAATCATTCCGCCTCATTTTACTGTTGTTCTCACCATCAGATATCTCCGGAGTTTTCAACGTCGCTTAAGAAGAAGTCTTATGACTTGTTCTGTGATATTTCCGATACAAAATTTTCTCAGGATAGTATCTCTGAACGTCTGGAATGTTTTACCTCAACCAAGATGAAGAACGGTATGTTTCAGTACTTGTGTTCCATTCCGGTTTTTGAGGATAACAAATTGACCGGACTATTGTCCATTTCAGCCAATCACAGCAGTGCGCTTCTTTCCGAATCGGAAATTATTCTGGTTTTCGCACTGATGCGTCAATTGAGTTTGCTGTTGAGGTCGTTTAATAAAATTCGCAGTAAGATGATTCATGATTCGTTGTCCGGACTTTATGATCATCAATATTTTCAGCGGACCTTGAAGGTGTTGGTAGATTCTTCTCGGGAGAATGATGAGCCGGTTTCATTGATTCTAATGGATATAGACCGGTTTAAAAATTTTAATGATTCTTATGGACACTTTATCGGCGACGAAGTTATCCGGGATTTTGCCGATATGGTGAAGCATTTTTGTCAGGGAAAAGATATTGCCGGCCGGTTTGGTGGCGATGAATTTGCCATCATTATGCCTAATACAGAAAAAGGGGTGGCGCGGGAACGGGCTACAAAATTACTGGAAATTGTTCGCCGTCATGTTTTTAAGAATTGCGGGCATCCTTTGACCTTTACAACTTCAATCGGTTTGGCAACTACTATGGACCCCGGCATTACTAACGCTTCCGGATTGTTTGAGGCTGCTGATTCCGCTTTATATTTGGCGAAGAAAAATGGTCGAAACCAGCTGAGTTGCAATCATGAAATGACCGAGTCTAGATCGCCGGTTCAGGAGGCTGCCAGAATTATTGGAAAGTCGTTTAAGAAAGATGAACCTGATGGGGAAGGGAAAAATGGCAGTATCCTGCTGGTCGACGATAATATGGATATTCTGACCATGCTGAAATCTTTACTGCTCAGGAAAAATTTTAAGGTTCAAACAGCATGTAATGGTAATGAGGCAATGGATCTGGTCCGAAGTGAGCCGGAAAATATTGATCTGATTATCTCTGATATCAATATGCCGGGGATGGACGGACTGGAACTGGTCCAAGCGGTCAGGAATATCGATCCAAATCTGGTAATTATTCTGTTAACCGGTTTTGCTACGGTCAATAATTCTATGTCTGCTTTGAAAGCCGGTGCGTTCCGGATCGTCAAAAAGCCCTTTGACTTTGAAGAACTGATCAATACCATAGAAACTGGTATTGAGCGCTGTATGCTTAAGCGTCGTCTTGATGCTTATCATCTTCACCTGGAAGAGATGCTTCAGAGCAAAACCAAAGCGCTTCAGCTGGCGGTTGACCAGTTGAAGGAATCATTTGTTAAGACTATGACTACAATAGTAAGTATTCTTGACGCGCATGAAGAAAATACCGCTACCCATTCCCAGGTAGTAAGTATACTTTCTTTGAAACTTGCTGAAAAAATGAGGATAACTTCTGAAGAAGAACTCAATACGATAAAATATGGTGCTTTGCTGCATGACATTGGTAAGATTTCCGTGTCTGATATGATTCTAAATAAACCGGGTAAATTGGATGAAGAGGAGATGAAGATCATTCGTACTCATCCGAAGAAAGGTTTTGATATTGCCAAGAATATTCCATTTCTTGATAAGGCCGCCGATATCATTTCTCAGCATCATGAACGTTATGATGGTACTGGCTATCCCAAGGGGCTCAAGGGCGAAGAGATATGTATTGGAGCAAGGGTATTTTCCGTGGTCGATACATTCGAGGCAATGCGTTCGTCCAAACGAGCATATAAAGGAGAGATTTCTGTTGCGGATGTGGTCAAAGAGATCAACCGTTGTTCCGGTACGCAGTTCGATCCGGCTGTGGTTACGGCATTCAATAACTGCTGTGACGAATTAAATGCGCTGTTCGAGAAATATAATCGTATGGCCGATGATGGTCACATCGGTCAGATTACCGAAGAATTTGTGACCCAGGCTACATTCTAATTAAGGGACAAGCTCCTTAAACCTGTGAGATGCTTCGCATCTGCTTCCGCCCTTTGGACGGTAACTCCAGGCTTCGCCATCGCCGGGGAATTGAAAATTTAAAAACGCTTTTATGATAGAAATGTAAAATAAAGACACTAATGATAATGATAGATGAATTGAAAAAGGTCGCCGCTTTGATAGACGACGTTATCGCCGTCGACGACTTCCCGCATAAAATACAACCTGATTTTCTTCGCGAAGCGGTTCGCGACTATCCTGGTCGTGGAGGAAAACGTTTACGTCCCGCGTTATTGCTCTGGTGCTGCGGACTTCTTGGTGGCAATACCGAAAGTGCTATTCCTGCTGCTGCTGCGGTGGAAATTTTTCATAACTGGACTCTGGTTCACGATGATATCATTGATAACGATGATGTCCGTCGAGGAGAGCCTACAACTCATGCTTCATTGCGGAGTTATTCTGCCGAGAAGTACCATTTGACTAAAAGCGAAGCTGATAAATTCGGCAGTGACTTTGCTATTCTTGCTGGAGATCTCCAGCAGGCGTGGGCCAATCACATGATGTTGAAATCGGTCGATGTCGGAGTTTCGGCTGAACTTACGATAAATCTGGTGAAACGTATGCAGTCTTTTGTGAATCGTGAACTGATTTCCGGCGAGGCGCTGGATGTTGAGTTTCCGTTTATCGGTCCTGCTGCGTTGACAGAGGCGCAAATTGACGAGATGCTTTATCTAAAAACTGGAGTGCTGCTTCGTTTTTGTGCAGAAACCGGAGCCATGATCGCGCTTAATGCTGTAGACGGAACTTCTCCGGAAATAAAGGCTGTTGGTGAGTTTGCCGCTGCTGCCGGAGTTGCTTTCCAATATCGTGATGACTGGCTTGGGATCTATGGCGATTTTTCAGAATTCGGCAAACCCATTTGTTCGGATCTGGCGGAAGCCAAGCCGACTTTGTTATTGGTAAAAGCGCTTGAACTGCTTGATTCCGATGGACGTAAGGAGCTGCTTTCCCTACTCAAATTAGACAGCTACAGCAATGAAATAATTGCCCGGGCACGTAAACTTATCACCGATTCGGGAGCGGAAGCATACATTGTCGAGCGGGCCGCTGCATTGGCAGCGAAAGCCGAAGCCGAACTTGAAAAGTTGCCGGACAATCAATATCGCAAACTTCTCAAGGAATTGCTCACCTACCTGATCGAACGCAATAAATAGACATATTTTTTTCTTCGTCCTTTGTTCCTGCAGGACTTTAAAAAGAGGAAATATTATGATAATCTTTTGGGACAAACATCAATATCTCCAATTCATCATAGTCAAGAGAACCGGAAGTATCAATAGAATATTGTGAGATTGCTTTTAAGATTAATTTTATGTTTCTCCCACTTGAGATACGCTATTATTGCACAAAAAAGCTATTGAAATAGTGTGTGTTCACGCAGTATTACTCTATATTTTATTGTTATTAATACAATTTTATTGATTTGAATTTGCATATTAAAAATTGATCATATATACTATAAATAGTTATACCTATGTATAATAACATCCGATTGTCATACATAGCGTAGGACCCGCTTATACGCGGGAGGTTAGAAGACTTCTCAACAATTAGTCCTACATTGGCGAGCTCGTGAAGCTCACTAAAGAGGAATTAGAGAACGTCTCACCCCCTGAGGGCTGGATAAATATTTCCTGATGGGGCATTATTACTGGGGAGGAAAAGTAACATTGCTGATCACAGTACAATTTCCAATTGCCGACGCTCGGCCTTTTGTTACAGACTCGGATTTGCGCCTGCCATTTCCTGATTGGCCGTCTCCAAGTGCGTCAGTTACTAAAACTCAGTTTGTTCACCATTTTGGTGAAGCTACTAACAGGAGTCAGGAACCAGATTCAGCGTGGCCTGATGAAACAGTTTATTGCAATGCTCGGAGAGGAATTCGATTTGAAAGGCTGGAAACTCAACATACTGGATTGCCTGGTCATCGGTTTCGGCCTCGTTGCGCATTTCGCAGGCTTTTTTGTGATGGACAGGCTGTTGTTCGAGTTGAGATAGGTATTGTGCTTGAGCCAAAGACGAAGAATGAAATATCATTTGAGGCAGAAGAACTTCTATCTATTATTAAAGATATGACTGAATTACCCACCAGGGTTTTTCGAGTAAGTGGTTTGATAAAGCCGCAAAAACTTATTTTTCAGGGAAAATATTTGGCTGGCTTGTACGCACATGCTTCTATGAACAAGTCAGTTGATCAATCGCTTGGTTTTACATTGGTTGAAGCAGGTGAACCGCTGATTCTTGTCGAACTGAATAACGAAGAAACAATTTGTGAGTTTGATGCTGCTATTGCAAAAGGATTTACCAAGCTAGACAAAGATAGTATTAATGGTGCGGAGGCGTCGTTTTGCCATTTAAATACCGTAGATACCTGGATTTTGCAGAAGGGGCATGCCTCAATGGGGCAATTGCGTAATTTGCGGTTATGCCTTACCAGATTGCATGCTGAGCGAGTGGTCCTTGATATAATATTAAATCAAATTCGTCGTAAGCGATTAATGAATCCGTCAACGGAGGAAGCGGTAAATTTGCTTGATCGGTATTTTGCTGACCGAATCAAAATTATTAATCGTGAAAAATGGGGAGGAATGCAACAGTCTGAAATTCTTGCAGCATATGATGCCACACAGCAAGTCTTCTGCCCTGCGGCTCAATCTCAGCTAATAACCAAGTACGAGGGGTGTCGGCGACAAGTTTGGGAAAAGATTGAGAAGTACCAGGAGGAACGTAACGCAACAAAAAGTGTAGTGACGTTTAATATTCAAAAAGGAGGGATTACTGTGATAAAAAAAATTACCAGTGGGGCGGGAAGTATTATTAATGTAGCTGGAAGAATGTCCAATGTAAAAAATGAAATAACGAATAATATGTCTTCGTCTGAAACTAATTCTGAAATAGAGTCGCTGATTTCGACACTTGTTGAGGAGCTTGAAAAGATTGCCCCGCAAGTAACTCAGGAACAGATGAGTATATTTTCGAAAAATATTGACGCCCTCCAGGCAGAGATAGCAAGAGATAAACCGGATAAGAGATGGTATGAATTAAGTTTGGATGGAATAAGGGAGGCGGCTCAATCCATAGGTGAAATGGCCACTCCTATTATTACTGTTGTTGGCAAACTGTCTGCATTGTTGCTTGTATAAATAATGAGATTAATGGAAACGGAAGTCTGTTGATTCTAAGAAGACTCCCGGATAACAGATGTTTCAGTCTCTTATACCAATTCGATTTCTAGCTAAGGATAGTCAGTCTATCTGATTGAATATAATAAATTGTTGTGTTATAAGATATTGATAGCAAAAAGGATAGTTGGAGTTGCCGACAGGATTAACTAAAAAATAATCCTGCCGACAATCTGCTATCTAGCGATAAACTAATTTGGTTCTACCACCAGCAAGTGCGTTTGGGAGGATTACCGAATGATTCGAATGAATCACCTGATTCATTGATAACTGCCATCAGTTCTTCTTCTGTGAATTCAAAACCATCTCCTGCGGCCAACGCAATGAAATCCGCTTTTGATACTACAGCATCATATTTCTGACGAAATACTTTGTCTTCGCCACCTTTAATGAGAAGTTCTTCAACTGCTTTTTTTGACATCTTTTTGTTTCCTTTTTTTAATTATATTTTTGGTTTAAAGAATTTGTTATTCCTTTGGCTAATAGAATTATTCCTCGTCAAAATAATTCCAATACAATAAAAAAATGATTCTATCGGGAAAAGAGATTTCTCCGTTATAAAAGTTTGCGAACACATATAAGGTTGGTCTGTGACCAGCGGTACTTACGATAGAATTCAAATGCGGGGATATTGTCTCGGTCGGCGAGTAGCTGGAGGCGTTTGAGTCCAGCAGTCTGAGCCCATTCAGTGACGGTTTCCAGCAATAGGGAACCGATGCCTTCGCGACGTGATCCTTCATCAACAACAACGTCTTCAATCAGCCCGACCAAGTCGCCTTCTGCAGTGGAAATCAAGGTCTGCAGCGAACACATACCGATCACATGACCTTGACGTTCTGCAACAAAAACTCTACTTGAGCTTGAGCGGAGTAACATCTGCAACCCGGATTCATGTTTTTCCGGGCTGAAGTTAAAATCGCGTTCGATAGAAAACAGTTGCCGCAGCAACTCGACCATATCTGAAATATCTTCCATCGTAGCTTCTCTACAATGGAGTCCTGAATCAAATCTGAATGGCATATTATTTTATCTTTCCTGATCTAAAAATTAATGTTATAAGTTTCCGCCTCGATCATTAACTGCAGATGGAGGCATTGTACGGTAAATGTTAATCACTTCGCTGGATTTTAAAGAGCGTCCGAGTTTTACAGACAACTCTTTGACTGCGGCGAGGATATCAATCAGTTCCGCATCTGAAACGATGATATTACGGGAATTGAAGAATGATTTCAGAGCGGATGAACCGGAATGTTTTCCGATAACGAATTCAATGGTTCCGGCACCGGATTCGCTTGGATCAATAAGCTGGTATGAATTGCGATTACGTTTCAGACAGTCAACATGAATGCCTGATTCGTGTTTATATACCATGGAGCCGGTAACTGGTTTATTTGCCGGTATGAGCCGTTTTGAGGCGGCGGCAACTACGCGTGATAAATCATTTGCCACGGTAAGGTCTTTGCCGCATTCGAGGTTCATTGCGTGTTTCAGCGCAAAATAAATTTCTTCGGTCGCACAATTTCCGGCGCGTTCGCCCAGTCCATTTACTGTTGTGCTGATATAGTTTGCGCCGGCTTCGACAGCGGCAATGGAGTTTCCCATTGCCATTCCAAGGTCATTATGACCATGGAACTCAATCGCTTCGATGCCGGTTTCATTTCTTAAACGGCTGATAAGTTGAAAGGTACGCATCGGGTGCAAGACCCCCACGGTATCAGCGAAGCGGACCCGGAAAGCTCCGTTCGCATGGATGGTGTCAGTCAGGTGGAGAAGGAAATTGATGTCAGCCCGTGAAGCATCCTGCAACCCGATGGAAACCTTATTTAAAGTGAAATACTGTCTGGCGGTCAGGCGATCTACCAGCTTCATCAGCCAGTTGCGATCTTTGTTCATGGAACCAAGCAGAATATCGGAGACCGGCAGCGAGATATTGATAATATCCGCGCCCAGGGCAATGCATTCGTCGATATCGGTTTCTACCGCACGACACCAGCAGCTGATGTCGAAGTCAAAGTCCATTGCGATCAGTCTGGCAATATCCTGCCGCTCCTGCGGTCCTATTGCCGGAGTGCCGATTTCAACTTCATCAACTCCGAGTTGCTCAAGCATCAGTGCTATGTTGACTTTATCCCTGAATGAGAACACTACGCCCGGGGCTTGTTCGCCATCGCGCAAAGTAGTGTCTGCTATCCTTATTCTGTTTTTCCCTGGTTCCATGTTACTACTCCAAACCTGCCGCCGGCAGGTAATTAATTATGTTAATGCGTTATGTTCCGCTTCAAATTCCAGCTTCCGCAGAGAGCGAAGCTAATGAAGCATGAAGCGGTATATAAACGCAGTCCGTTCAACGGACTAAGTAATAAGATATTCTTCGCAGGCTTCTCCGTCTTCCAGAGCGTCGAGAATTGCGTCAATTGCTTCTTCTGTAACGTTTCCGTACCAGTAGTTCTGCGGGTAAATTACGATTGCGGGTCCGCGGTCGCAGACCTTCAGACAGCCTGTCGCTGAAATCATTGCGTCAAGACCACGATCAAGAACTTCTTCTTCGATATACTGCATCAGATTGGCTGCGCCTTTCTTGTTGCAGATACCCTGCGGCTCGCCAGACATTCTGAACGAGTTACACACAAAGATGTGATAATCAGGTTTGTCCATAGGTTTTACTCCTGTGGTTTGCTGACCTGAACAATTCCGGTCAGTTTGTTATTTTTTTTCGATCAGATCGGTGATCAAATTCACCGGCTCTTCACATTCTACTATTTTAAAATTCTCATTTACCAGAGCTCTTCTTGGAGCATGGCCGATTTTTGCGGTAAAGAGCATTGAACAGTCTTTCAACGTTTCTTTGACAACCATAATCTTATCAGCCATCTTCTCCGGATCAGGAGGGGCATCTGGCCCCAGACAGTATTTCTCAGTTTCACGTACATCGACATTGATAACTCTGTCGCCGCAGATCTCATAAATGTAGAAACATTCAGCATTACCAAAATGAGTATCTACATTTTTTCCGTCACTTGAACATACTGCCACTTTCATACCGTTTTCGCTCCGTTTTATGGGTTACGTCCGGTCAGCAACATCCTTCGCCGGTGCCTTGACCACAACTCATTCTGCATGAGGCGATATCACCACTGGCAACGTTTTTCAACGGTCTGCCCGCATAGATATCTTTCAAGTTTTCATCAATCAAACCGCCGGTCTTCAATACTTCAATCGGGGTCTTTTTGAATGTCTCCAGTGGTTTTTCTCCAACGCCACTGACCAGCAATACACTGCAGTCAGAGAGCATTTCCGCTACCTGTTCCCAGCGGTCGTCGTTGCCTTTGGGCGGAGCCAGCCGTTTTTCAATTGTACGGAATTTACCGTCTTCGGTTTGCTGGAATATATGCAGGCATTCAGCTTCTCCGAGATGCTGGTTAACCAGCAGTCCTTCGTAAGTGGCAACTGCCACACAAGGACGGTCTTTTTTTATCCAGTTCTTTTCAACGGATATTTTTCTGAGTTCGCCGCTCAGACATTTATCATCTTTTCCTAGAAGGCCGACAGCATCAGCGCGACAGCGTTGACAGTGGCGCATCATCGGCAGATGTTTTTCTGCAGAATCGCGGACTTCCGCAATCATTTCCTGAGTTGGATTTTCAAGATTTTCAAAGTCGGTTCCTTCTGTCACCAGCAGCGGGATACAGTTCATTATATCGGCGCCAAGTTCTTTCACTTTTTTCGCGACTTCCGGGATATGCTTATCATTGATGTCAGGAACAATGATTGAGTTAATTTTTACAGTCATTCCGGCTTCTTTCAGGGCCGGGATACATCGCAGCTGTTCGTCCATCAGGGCTTTCGCCGCTTCTACACCACGCAGATTGCGTTTTTTGAAATGTACCCATTTATAAACTTTTGCACCGATTTCCGGATCGACCGCGTTGATCGTGATTGTTACGTGGGTTACGCCAAGTTCTTTGATCCGGTCGATATACGGATAGAGTCCAAGTCCGTTGGTAGACAGACAGAAAATCATATCCGGATATTTCGCGTTGATCAACTCAATACTTTTCAATGTTTCTTCCGGGTTGGCAAATGGATCGCCAGGACCGGCAATACCGACCGTACTGATGTACGGGGCTTTTTCACGAATCTTGTCTACGTAACGCAGGGCTTCTTCCGGGGAAAGCACCGCACTGGTGACGCCTGGACGGCTTTCGTTAACACAGTCATATTTCCGGTTGCAGTATTTGCATTGTATATTGCATTTAGGGGCAACGGGAAGGTGAACGCGTCCATATTTGCCTTTTGCTTCTGCATTGAAGCACGGATGTTTAGAGCTTTTGTTCATGGTAATACTTCCTTCTCAATTATTACATGTATTTATAGCCCATAGGGGAATTATCTTGTTTGTATTCGATCAGGGCATTTGTGATCGTATCAAAAAGCTGCTGGGTTCCCCGATAACCGAGATGGAGAATCCTCTGCGCTCCAACTCTGTCATGAATGGGGAACCCGCAGCGAACCAGGGGTATGTTCATATCGCGTGACACGAAGTAGCCCTTACTGTTCCCGATGAGAATATCGGGTTTTACTTCATGGGCCAGTTCCTTGAGCTGTTCAAAGTCAACGCCGTTGACGATGATAGGAGCTTCAGGGAAATTCTTTTCCGCATCAGTCGCGACCTCGGAAATCTTTTCTGCGAAGTGGGGGCTTTCACCGCCGGTACCGCAGACAACCGGATGGATGCCGATTTCCGACAGGAACGCGGTCAGTCCGATGACCAGGTCTTCTTCTCCGAAGATCATGGCACGTTTTCCGAACAGGTACTTATGACCGTCGATGTAAGCATCAATCAGTCTGCCGCGTTCATTTTTATATTTTTCAGGAACCGGTTTCCCGGTAATTGTTTTTAACGCTTTGAAGAATTCGTCTGTTTCCTTGATGCCGATCGGCATACCGAGCTTGACGCATTCTACTTTAAACTGACTTTCAAGCCATTCTCCTGCACCGACAGCCTCGCGAGTATTGCTTCCGAGAACTCTGCCGAACTGCAGGGTTGCCTTGGCGGAGCCGGCTTTGCGGATCTTGTTCAGCGGAGTTCCGCCGGTAGGCAGCTTGTGATAGTCGTCCCAAGTTGGATTGTCAAGAGATTCTGAGTAATCCGGCAACATCATGTAATCAACGCCGAAGTCTTCAAGAATTTCCTTGAGGTAACGCATATCTGCCGGAGAAACGAGTCCGGGTAATATGTTAATTAAATTGTCATTATAGTTTTCGCTACGGTCAGTCAGGCACTTGACGGTCGCTTTGACCGCAGCGTTAAAACCTTCCATATGGGTGCCGCTGTAACTCGGAGTTGAGGCGTTAATGAAAGCAGGAAGCTTTTTGTCTTTACGTGCTTTCTTGTAATCGCCGAGGAACATACCGACATCATCGCCGATTGTTTCACTCAAACATGAGGTACAGATACCGACAACTTCCGGTTCATACTGTGAAATAATATTATCGATACCGATATTAAAATTTGTTCCGCCGCCGAAGATCGTGGAGGATTCCGCGAAACTGCTGGATGCTATATCCATGGGCTCACGGTAATGACTGATCAGATAACGCCGAATGTAAGTCGCACAGCCCTGAGAACCGTGGATCAACGGTACGCAATTGTCGATCCCCTTGAATACCAGGCTTGCCCCAAGCGGAGCGCAAAGCTTGCACGCATTTGTTGTAGGGGTATCTACATACCTGCTTTCTCCAAATGACTTATCCAAATTTTCGTCAGGATTCTGTATTTTATTTGCAAAACTGATCATGATTATATCTCCTTCGTTCCGGCAAACTGCCATACCGGACTTAGTGTACTTGAGTATAATTCCTTAGCGAAGTTTTCCATGCCGATATATCCGGCAAGAGCTTCTTTGCGTTCATGGTTGTGATCGCAGAACCCGAGACCCATTTTAAAGGCGATCGGACGTTCTTTTACTCCGCCGATAAAGATTTCTGCGCCGGTTTCTTTTGCGAATTTAGCTAGTTCCAGCGGATTGGAATCATCCACCAGGATTGTACCGGGATCACATATCCGTGCCATGATTTCGTAGTCTTCTTTTTTGCCGGTCTGAGAACCGACGACCACGGTTTGGATTCCGAGCAATCGCAGAGCCTTTATCAGAGAAATTGCTTTAAAAGCGCCGCCGACGTATATAAGCGCTTTCTTTCCTTCAAGCCGCTCACGGTATTTATTGACTACCGGCAGCAGGTTGTTTAATTCTTCCGCCACAAGCTCTTTGGTTTTTTCCATCATTTCTTCACTTTTAAAGAACGTTGCTACGTCATAGAGTGCTTGTGACATATCTTCAATGCCGAAGTAGGATACCCGTTTGAACGGGATGCCGTACTTGGCTTCCATATCTCTAGCCAAATGGATCATCGAACCGGAACACTGTACTACATTGAGTTTGGCTTTATGTGCGTTGCGGATTTGATCAACGCGTCCGTCACCAGTTATGCGGGCTTGAATATGAACACCCATCTTCTTGTAGTATTCTTCGAGGATCCAGAGTTCTCCTGCGAGGTTAAAATCGCCGAGAATATTGATACTGTATTCAGGGGCTGGTTCATCTGAAGTTCCAATCAGTTTGCCGAGAGCGTCACAGGCTGCTTTGTAGCCTTCTTTCTTTGAACCTCTGAAACCAGCTGAGTTTACCGGTATGACCGGTATGCCTTTTTCTGCTTCAACCTTGCGGCAAACGGCATCGACATCATCGCCGATGACCCCTACAATACAGGTTGAATACACAAATGCGGCCTTGGGATTGTGTTTTTCAATTAATGTTATTAATGTGCTGTAAAGCTTCTTTTCTCCGCCGAAGATTACATGTTTTTCACGCAAATCTGTAGAAAAACTTTGACGGTGGAGTTCCGGCCCGGATGATACCGTACCGCGGATATCCCACGTATATACGGCACACCCGATTGGGCCGTGGATCAGGTGGAGTGCGTCCACAATTGGAAACAACACCACCCTTGAACCGCAGAAGACACAGGCTCTCTGGCTAACCGATCCGGCAAGGCTGTCTTTCGAACAATCGATCTTCACCTCTTCATCGCCGGTCTTTGTGGCTATCTGTAATTCTCTATCTTTTAATATGTCCTTACTACTCATTTCCTGTGTCTCCCTGGTTCTAATCCTATTTTATTTTTATTACATTACTAACTCGAAGCTTTCTTCAGATGCTTCTGCGTCCTTCTTGTCCATCAGGACTCCGAGGATTTTTTCTGCAATGCGCATTGCGCCTTTGTATCCCACAGTCGGGAAATAGCTGTGACCAATCCGGTCGTAGATCGGGAAGCCCATTCTTACGAAAGGAATGTTTTCGTCACGAGCAATATATTTACCGTATGAGTTACCGATCAGCAGGTCACAGCCGCCAGCTTCCTTGATCCACTGGTGCATCAGGAACATGTCGGCGCAGCTACCGTTTTTGATTTTGCAGCCGCTCAGGTCTTCGCCGAGCATTTCCTTCATGCGTTCCATGAAGTATTTACCCGGGGTTCCAGTAACAACAAATGCCGGAATCATGTCGAGATCGAGCAGGAACTCAGTCATAGCGATGAGCTGATCGGGATCGCCCCACAGTGCAACTTTCTTCTTGAAGAAGTACTGCTGCATGTCGGTGATAATGTCTACCAGACGACCACGTTCGTCGGTGATACTCTGAGGAACTTTTATTCCTGCAGCATTGCTCAAAGCGCTGATGAAACGGTCGGTTGCAGAGATTCCGATCGGCAGATCAAGCGTTTTGAAGTTTACGCCACATTTCTTTTCCAGAGCTTTTGCACCGGCTTCAGAACAGAATTTACCGAGAGCCAGAGTCATTTTGGCATCGCCGGAACCTTCCAGTTCAGGAATAGTAGTTCCGCCGCGTGGGTAGAACTCATGTGTTCCGCTCTGAGGAGCATCAAGTACGTCTGAGGTGTCCGGGAACATGGTAATGTCAACACCCATTGTTTTAGCAAGGGATTTGATTTCGCGCATGTCACTAGGTTCAACCCAGCCCGGGATAATATTGATTTTCTTAGTTTTGGCATCAGTGCTTACTGGAAATTCACGTACGATACCTTCAACCATGTTGGAGAAACCGGTTACGTGTGATCCGATGTAACTCGGAGTGTTGCAGTACATGATGCGTTTGCCTTCAGGTACTTTACCGTCTTCAACAGCTTTCCCTACGATCTGGTTGATGTCGTCACCAATTGTTTCAGAAAGACATGTGGTGTGGACAGCGATAATTTCCGGATCGTAAATAGTGAAGATGTTGTTGATCGCCTGAAGCAGGTTGGCTTGTCCGCCGAATACTGAAGCACCTTCAGTAAATGAGCTTGTTGCGGCCATCACAGGTTCTTTGTAATGTCTGGTCAGTGCACTACGATGGTAGGCACAGCAACCCTGTGAACCATGGCTGTGAGGCAGGCATCCGTGGATACCGAGAGCCGCATACATAGCGCCGATTGGCTGGCATGTTTTTGCCGGATTGATCGTAAGAGCTTCACGCTCTTTGACCTCTTTGGGTGTATGTTTTAACAGCATTTTCTCAATTCCTTATGTTTATTCGCCGGCCAGTTCTGCATGCAGTTCTGGTTCTCCGTCCCAAGGCGCTTTGATAAGCCCCCAGACTTTAGTAGTAGTCATACGTTCAATTTCTCTGTAGAAATTAACCGCACCGACAAATCCAGCGTACGGGCCGCCGTAGTCATAGCTGTGAAGCTGTTTCAACGGAATTCCGAATTTCTGTACAGCGTATTTTTCCTTGATACCGGCGCAGAATATATCTGGTTTGTAAACTTCAAGCAATTTTTCCATTTCGTAATGTGAAATATCATCAATTGCCATAGTTCCGGCAGGCATATCAGGGATCATACCAGTGTAATCGTTGAAGGTGAAACCTTCTCCTTTCATTTCCTCAATCTTTTCCGCAGATTTTCTCGGATTGTAGAGTTTTTCGTCCGGAGTAATGGTGAGTTCTTCAATGTTACGACTGTCAGCATCAAGCTTGATCTTCGGAAGTGCCTGACGGCCTTCGTAGTCATCACGGTGAGCGAACTCATAACCGGCTGCCATTGTGCTCATGCCGATCTCAGCGAAGAGTTCCTGGTAATGATGGGCGCGGGATCCACCTACGAACATCATAGCCATTTTTCCTTCGGTTTTCGGTTTGACTTCTGCAGCAGCTTTCTTGACGGATGCCATTTCTTCTTCGCAAACTTTGTTGACCTTTTCGATCAATTCAGGATCTTCGAAGTATTCAGCAAGCTTCTTCAGAGACTTGGCTGTTGCGTCTGCTCCGATGAAGTTAACCTTGAACCACGGAATACCGTATTTTTCTTCGAGCATTGAGGCCACGTAGTTGATTGAACGGTGACACATTACAACGCTGAGGTCGGCTGTGTGAGCGCGTTCGAACTGACCGAGGCAAGAGTTACCACTGAAGGTTGATACCAGTGTGAATCCGCATTTGTCCAGTAGACGTTCGATTTCGAATGCGTCACCACCGATGTTGTATTCTCCAAGCATGTTGATCTTGTACTTGCCTTCCGGCGCAGTGTCATTCAAACCAATAACATGTTTGAAAATCTGGTTGTTAGCGATATGGTGACCTGCAGACTGGCTCACTCCTTTGTAACCTTCGCAACTGAATCCGAAAACGTTGCAGTCTCCGAATTTTTCTTTCATTTCTTTGGCTGCCGCGTGAACATCGTCACCAATCAGACCGATTGGGCATGTTGAGAAGATACTGATTCCTTTCGGATGAAACAAATCGTATGCTTCCTGGATTGCTTCTTTCAGTTTCTTTTCTCCACCGAACACGATATTTGAATCCTGCATATCGGTAGAGAATGCGTAAGGCATATAGTTGTCTGGACCCAGTTCATCAGGTTTTGTCTGATTACGACGGGTTAACCAGCTGTAGAAAGCACAGCCGATCGGACCATGTGTCATGTTAACGATATCACGAGTCGGACCGAGTACCACACCTTTGCAACCTGCATAGCAGCATCCGCGCTGGGTGATGATTCCTGGAACCGTTCTGACGTTAGCCTGAATCTCCTGTTCAGGACTTCCGTCCAGAATCTGAAACTGTTTGCTGCGCTTACGAGCCACTTTGGGCGGGTACTGCTTAAGGACTTCTTCCTTGAATGCCGCAGCATCTGGTAATTTTTTGTTTTCGCTCATTCCAAACCTCCTGAGGAATCAAGAACGTTGTCGCCTGATTCACCTTTGGCTGTTTCTCCATTTCTAACACGGATTGCTTCTGTAACCGGAATTACAAAGATTTTTCCGTCACCAGCAGCACCGGTCTGATTTTCGTCGATGATGGCTTTTACTGTACGTTCAACCCAGTCATCAGATACTACTACGGAAATCATTCTTTTAGGAACCAGACGAGGTCCGTCTCCGAGTTGTGAAACTGCTTCGACGTAGCCTTCTTCGGCGCCTTTGAGGATCCGGTAATCAACCATTCCTTTGCCACGTCCGAGAACTCTGCCGGTAGCACTGAATGATGTGATGCCAGCTGCGTTCAGAGCGCGTTTGGTAGAGTTGATTTTATTCATCCGGATAATTGCCATAACTTCTTTCATTGGACCTTCCTCCTCAGATTAGGATTCTTTCAGGCCTGAACTGATGGTATAGACTTCCTCAACAGGTTCGATGAAGATTTTACCGTCGCCGAAGTTACCTTCGCCGGTTCTGGCGCGTTCGATAATGGTATTCAGAACGAATTCCTTGTCAGCGTCCGGGATTACAACCAGCAGCAGTTCTTTAGGCAGTTCGTCATAGTGAACGTCACCGATCTTAATTCCGCGTTGTTTTCCGCGACCGAATACCGGAATCTTGGTTACAGCAGGGTAACCGGCTTCAAGCAGGCCCGCCATTACATCATCACATTTCTCCGGTCTGACAACAGCTTTAATCATTATCATTTTGGTTTTCCTCAATTTTAATACTATTTAAGTTCTCTCTATCCTGATCTCTGGGGTTGCTTAGGAAGCAATACCAAAGTCAATCAGCAGTTTTTCAAGTTCTTCGATCTGCAGTGGTTTTGGTACTACAAACATTTCGTTCTTGTCGATGTTTTTAGCCAGGGTACGGTATTCGTCGGCCTGAGGATGAGTCGGATCGTAATCAATTACAGTTTTACGATTGATTTCAGCACGCTGTACCATGTTGTCGCGCGGAACGAAGTGGATCATCTGAGTTCCGAGTTTTTCGGCAAACTTTTCGATCATTTCCTGTTCGTTGTCAACTTTACGGCTGTTACAGATCAGTCCGCCAAGTCTAACACCGCCTGTGTCAGCGTATTTTACAATACCTTTACAGATATTGTTAGCAGCGTACATTGCCATCATTTCACCAGATACAACGATGTAGATTTCCTGAGCTTTACCATCACGGATCGGCATTGCAAATCCTCCGCATACAACGTCACCAAGTACGTCATAGAATGCGTAGTCCAGTTCCCATTCGTCATCGTAAGCACCGAGCTGTTCCAGCAAGTTGATTGAAGTGATGATACCGCGTCCAGCACAACCTACACCAGGTTCCGGACCACCGGATTCAACACAGCGGGTTCCGCCGAAACCAGTTTTGATAACATCATCGATTTCTACGTCTTCACCTTCTTCACGAAGAGTGTCAAGTACTGTTTTCTGAGCCAGACCGCCGAGAAGCAGACGAGTTGAGTCAGCTTTCGGGTCGCAGCCTACTACCATTACTTTCATGCCCATTTCTACCAGACCGGCAACGGTGTTCTGAGTTGTAGTGGATTTTCCTATTCCACCTTTTCCGTAAATCGCAATCTTTCTCATTGTCTTACTCATTTTCGGTTTTTACTCCTTAATTAGTTGGGTTACGGATTGCTATTCCGAGGTTTATTAACCAAATTTCCTGTTTGGACTTCCGGTAAGTGACCGGAGTCGGTTGCCATTAATTGCCAGAAGCGTGCCAACTCCTTTTGTTTGTTTTGTAAGTTGTTTATAATTAGATAAATAAAATTTTTTATCATTGTGTTCTGGTAAGGGATGAAACTGAGTTTTGTGAAATTTGTGTTAAAAGTTTTAACGATTCTTTCATCATTACCTGGAAATTTTTGTAACACCTCCTTGGATTGAGAATTTTTGCAATTGCATAAGTGTTTGTGTATAAAGCTTATGTGAATTGAGTTTTACAAAAATGACAAATAAAAATGGCGTTTGGAAATAATTGTAAAGTGCGATTATGCGCTATTTTGGGCATCTTGCAGAAACAGCGAAATAGAGTTTAGTCTTAATTCTGTGACAACTATATAAAAAGCTGATATGTTACGGAAATGTAATTTTGGAATATGCTAATTACAAAAATGTGGTCAAATTTTAATTTTGGAGTTCTTGTGTGAGAATGTTTAGGAAATTTATATTTTGTGTAATTGTTTCATAATGATAGAGATGTGATTTTTTGTTTTGGCCTTTTGGGATAATGTTAAATTAATTTTTTTAATGGCGGCATAGTTATTGCACAACCAATTAAACGTAAAAAATTATATATGTATGGTAATTCAAGAAAGGACTTATAAGAAATGAATCTGGTTTTCAGTTGTCCTGCCGGTTCCGGCGGGTGTGACCATGTTACAGAACTTTCAGTACTGCGTGATATTACTGATATCATGGTGTCAATGACTGGTCAGGAAGAGATGTTGCGATGTATTCTGGATATTCTCGAGAAACGTCTGGATATGTTCCGTGGTACAATCATGCTGGTGGACAGTGAAAAAGAAAGCCTTGTAGTAGGGGCTTTGCTTAATGAAGAAATAAACGGACAGAATGTTGCTGCTGTATATCGGAAGGGAGAAGGCATTATTGGTCATGTTTTTGAGACTGGTGAGTCTGCTATTATTCCTAAAGTTTCTGATGAGCCTAGATTTAAAGCAAGGATTTATTCCAGAACCAATGATAACAGAAAAAATATCAGTTTTATCTGTGTGCCAATAAAACTTCGGAAGGAAACGGTCGGGACCTTGGCGGTAGATATGTCATTCCGCGATTATGAATGCTTGAAAGAGCATGAACAGTTCCTTAGTATTGTTGCCGGTCTGATTTCGCACGATGTTCACAATCGACGTTTGACGAAAATGGAACGTGAGATGCTCGAATATGAAAATACCCGGTTGAAAAATCAACTTAAGGATAAGTTTCGTCCGGAAAATATCATTGGTGACTCTAATTCAATGCGCGATGTGTTTACCCGTATTCATCAGGTTGCGGTGGTTGATACTACAGTTTTGATCCGTGGAGAGTCCGGTACCGGTAAAGAGCTGGTTGCTTCCGCGATTCATTATAACAGTTCCCGGGCTGATATGCCGTTTGTCCGCGTTAACTGCGCCGCTCTTAATGAAAATCTGCTTGAAAGTGAACTTTTTGGGCACGAAAAAGGTGCATTCACTGGTGCTACTTATAAACGAAAAGGAAGAATTGAGGAAGCAGAAGGCGGAACTTTGTTCCTTGATGAAATTGGAGATTTTTCTCCTCAGGTTCAGGTTAAACTGTTGCGGGTGATTCAGGAACGTCAGTATGAACGTGTCGGCAGTAGCCAGACAACGAAAGCAAATGTAAGAATTATCTGTGCAACGAACCGGAATTTGGAAGACGCGATTGAAAATAACAGTTTCCGTCAGGATCTGTATTACCGTATTAATGTCTTTCCTATATATCTTCCGCCGTTGCGTGAACGAAAATCCGATATTTTGATGTTGGCTAATCATTTTGTGGCAAAGTACGCAAAGACAATGGGTAAAAGTGTTGAACGCATTTCTACTACTGCGATCAATATGCTGAGTGCCTATAACTGGCCGGGTAATGTACGTG
Source organism: Victivallales bacterium (assembly GCA_963677165.2). Lineage (GTDB taxonomy): Bacteria > Verrucomicrobiota > Lentisphaeria > Victivallales > SZUA-371 > JAFGXT01. The sequence goes on from CAXXSX010000001.1 coordinate 360,280, forward strand.
AATTGGAGAACTGTATTGAGCATGCGATTCTGCTGTGCAACGACGGTGTCGTTCATGGTCATGATCTACCGCAGACTTTGCAGATGCCTACTTCTTCGGGAAGTGTTACTGCCGGTTCATTGAAACATCGTATTGAGTTGATGGAACGTGACCTGATAACGGATTCGCTTAAGCGTAATGCCGGTAACGTCAGCGCAGTTGCCCGCGAGCTGGGGATTACCGGACGTATGGTGCGTTATAAACTGGAAAAAATGGCCTTGAATCCTCATAAATTCGCCTATAAGAGACAGAAAAAAAAGAATTATGACGATTGAACGAATCAATGGTCAGTAACAATAAGGAGGTAGAAAATGAAAATATGCCTGCCAATTACAGAAGATCTTGGACTTGACAGTCCGGTAAATAAGGATTTTGATTCAACTGAATTGTATTTGATCTGCGATTCCACAAATATGGAATATCAAATTATAAGTGATTGTACCGCTGCAAATAAGCAGCATATTCTTTCTCTGTTATCCATGGAGGAAGAGGCCGCAATTATCACCAGTTCCCTAAAAGCCGCTGCCCATCGTGTATTGACTGACAGGATGAATATCCCGGTTTTCTTTGCTATGGGCGCAACATGTCGTAAAAATATTGAATTAATTAACCAGAGTAAGCTGCCGGAGTTTACTGCGGATTTACTGCTGATGCCGAAAGGCTGCGGTGGAAATTGCGGCAGTTGCAGTTCGACTTGTTCTTCAAACACTCCGGCTGAAGACAAAATGGTTTTGACCGTATAAAAAAGTGGAGTAAATTATTATGTTAGACAAAAACGAAACTTTCCAGCCGCCCTCAGAATCGGAAGAGTGGGCCGATCGTCAGTTTGGAGTTGTTCTCAACTATTTAAGTCAGTATGATGTACCGTCAGATGGACGCGTTCTCCTGCAATGGCTTGCAGTACCTTATATTTCTATCTGGAATGGTGTTTGTACCGATCCGGAAGTTGGTTCCACTGTATGGGTTATGCACAATCAACTTCAAACGGATCATTTTACCGGGGATTCGAATATTCCGCTTCGGGAAGTTCTCCGAATTTTTGGTGACCGGTGGATTAAGGCTGGGCGTGATCTTCAAAAGAATCCTGATCCCAAGCGGCTAGATCATCCGGATGAATATGATAAACCGGAAGAATACGCCAAGCAGCTCATCAAATATGGTGAAATGTTCAAAAGTGTAGCCGACGACAAGGATCTCGAATTCTAAATTTTGCGGCAGATGATGTTATAATAAATGGTCAGGCCTGTTAATTCAGACCTGGCCTTTTTTTATATTGATTTTGTTTGTTTGCAATGTTTTCGTGTTTGATGGATTCCGTTTCAGTAAGGAGTATTCACAACTGGAATTTAAAGTGGTATTAACGCCATCTGTCATATGAATAAAATAACCCGCGGAGTAGGGATAGACTCCGCGGGCGGGATGAGAGAAAGTTGGGGAAAGGGAGAATGTTATTTACATACGCTGTCCGTCGTACGGACTTTATGCGCTAAGCACTTTAATTTTCTGCGGCTTGGCCGATTCTGCTTTAGGCAGAGCCAATTCAAGTACGCCGTTTCTCAATGTCGCCTTGATTGAAGTTGTATCAACTTCATCGCTCAAGGTAAACGATCTTTCATACTTTACCGCCATGGCTTTTTCTGTCAGGTCGGATTCTCCGGTTACTTTCAAGACTTTGTCTTCTACATCAATATCCAGGGTTTTCTGATCTACGCCTGGGATGTCCATTAACAATGTCCATCCAGCGCCCTGTTCCATGATATCAACAGCCGGAGTATAGGTTACATATTTTTTTGCTTCAGTCATTTTCAGGCCCTCCTGATTCGGGTATTTATTATTGTTTGTTACTTACTTTTTTAATTAATTGCGATCTTACGCGGTTTTTCGCTTTCGGCCTTTGGCAGAGTTAGATAAAGAATGCCGTTTTTATATTTGGCGTCAGCTTTTTCGAAATCGATCTTGGTGCCGAGGCGATATGTTTCCTTGTAGTTGTCGTTACGGCGTTCATAACGGAGCATCTTGTCGTCCTTATGATCGGTCTTGTTTTCATGAGTGGCGGCAATGGTAATGCAGTCATTCATGTATTGGATGTCGATTTCGTTCGGATCGAATCCCGGCAGGCAGGCCTGCATTTTAATTTCGTTTTCATCGGCGTTGATCTGAGTGGTCGGATAATTCCGTCCGAATTCATGTTCTTCAAAGTCTCTGAAGGCATTGAAGAATTCACGATGCAGATCGGCGAAACTTCCCCACGGAGAAAGACTGTTGTGATTCCTGGTTAATGCTAACATTTTCAAAACCTCCTTAGTTTTTTTTAGTTCTTTGTATGTCCCGAGACATACTTTTTATTTTCTAATGCTTTCTGTCTGGCATATAATGCACTGCCCGTGCCAGCTTTTGATGAAATTCCTGTTTTGAGCTCAAAATTAAATAAAATAGGTGTGACAAATATTCTCTTCCCGCTGTTCTGTGACAGATTGTCTGAGACCTGTGAAATGGAAAGTGAGACAAAATGTCTCTGTGCTTGGTTGTTGAAATACGTAATGACTCTTTTCGTAGAGACATATGACAAGCCTTTTTCTGGTAGGGCGTGCTCTCCGCAGCGCGCCGCTGCCGCATCAGCGGCAGACGAATACCAATGGAATTTAAAGTTTTCCCTGCGGCACTGGTGTGCCGACGGTACGCTGCGGAGAGCGAGCCCTACCAACAAATGAACCAAGCACAACAGTCACATTTAATCTTCTGGAATAAGTGATGCCTTACTGAAATACGGTCAAATACGTCATAACTTTTTTTATTGCTATTGACATTTTGTTGTAAATGGTTTATAATTTGCTTGTACGATAAAGCAAACGTTAATTTTATCAGGAGTGTTCGACGTGTCTCAAGCAGCAATAGCCGGAAAACAGCGAATCAGTATGAAAGATATTGCTCGCGAAGCGGGGGTATCGGCGACCGTGGTTTCGTCTGCGTTATCCGGTAGTGGCCGGGTAGGGGAAGCGAAAAAGCAGGAGATCATTCAACTGGCCCGAAAAATGGGGTATCGCCGTAATTCTGCCGCCAGGCTCCTGAAAAGCAAACGGATTGCCGATCTTGGACTGCTGATCTTTGAAAAGGAGGAGCTGATCCGGGAAAATGCGGCATTTATGGATATGACCATTCAGTTCCAGAAGGAGTGTCTGCGCAATAATATTCATTTTCAACTGGAATGGTTTGACTGTTATAAAAATAAAGAAGAAGTTCCGCAGATCCTGACCAATGGCCTGGTTGGCGGAGTGTTGATTGCCGGAGTACCTGCCAATGCGGCAGGTGAATATATCCGTAAATCAATAGATATGCCATATGTGACGCTGGGGGAAGAAAGTGACTATTCGGTGTGTATCGATCATTCAGAACAGCTGCGGCAGGCAATCTATTATCTGGTCTCAATGGGGCATGCGGATATTGGTTTAATAAATGGACCGTTGGAATTGTCGGTTTTCCGTAACTGTAGAAAAATTTTCGATGAAACTCTTAAGGAGCTAAGTCTTTCAAATAATCCTTATTACGGTGAATTTTGCTCCGCGACAAATGTTTTTGAGCAGACCGAAAATTTGCTTAAGCATTATGTTGAATCAGAGACGCGACCGACTGCAATGCTTATTTTATCCGGATTATTTTGTAAAAGCTTCATATCCGGTCTGTTTAAATATGGTGTAAGGGTTCCGGAAGATCTCAGTCTTATATGTTTTGAGACGGTTGACTGGGAGGCTGAAAAATTTTATCCGCCAATTACCGCGGTGGAAAACCGTTTTGACGATATGATTGTTTCAGGGGTAAAAATGCTGTGTGATCTGATTGATGGAAAAAGTATAGAAAATCCTCATCAGAAAATTTATCCGCGTTTTACAAAACGTGAAACTGTTGCTTCGATTCGATAATTATTTTTGATATTACAAACAATAACTATGTGGGAGAAAGACAATGAAATCACAAAAAAGATTGATGGTTTCCAGACGACAACACGGACAATATGGATTTACACTCATTGAGCTCTTGGTTGTGATAGCGATAATCGCTATTCTGGCGGCTATGCTGTTGCCGACTTTGGGGCGGGCCAGGGAGCTGGCCCGAGGTTCACAGTGCATGAATAATTTAAAGCAGATTCAGACTTTTGCCTTATATTATACCAATGATAATCAAGCGTATTTCCCTCAGTCACTGAAGCCCGGAACCTGGAGTTGTAATTCAAGCCAATGGAACAATCCGTCAACATCATTAACTTTCCTGCAGGAACAGCTTGGAACTCCGTCTAAACCTTATCCTTTGCTCCGGTGTCCTTCATACAGACCGAGTGCAACTACATTTTACACCAACTATGCTATGAATATCCGTATCACTCCTTACAGTAACTGGAGCAGAACTACTCAACTGAAAATTACGAGGATGAAGCGTCCAAGCAGCTGTAATACGTTCACAGAGCAAAATCAAAAGGTCAATACAGCCGGGTCAATAATTGCTATGCCGCAGGATGGGGCGGTTGGATGGAGAAGATACAGCCATAACGGTAGAATGAACGTTGTCTATATGGATGGTCATGCGGAACGATATGAAGGTTTGTTGCCGACTGGTACGCTTGATACTGAAGGTAATCTGTTCTGGTACGGTAATACAGAGGGAACCTATGAATAATAAGATTTTTACCCTTTGGATTGCCTTGGTGTCGTTTTCTCTTTTTGCGGGGGAAGTTGCGGATAAAAAAATGGTGTGGGCGCATTATGTGCCTTGGCATACGCCTCAGAATACCAGTCTTGACAGTGTTAAATATTATAATTTCCCCCTTTGCGATTCATCTGGGAATGCGGTTACTGACTGGAAGAAAGAATATGCCCAGGCGAAGGCACAGGGAATTAATGGTTTTTTCCCTGATTTGGTCGCAAGTAAAGGAAATGGACCGACTGCTTTTGTTGGTGCGTTTGGAACTATGCTCAAAGCTGCCGAAGGAACTGATTTCCAGGTAGGGGCTTGCCTTGACGTAAAAACATCTGTATCTCATCAGGTTAAAGAGCTCAAAAGAATTCTTGATTTGTACGCGAAACATCCGAACTTTCCTCGTTGGAAAGGACGTCCGGTTATTTGTACCTATACATTTACAAGCTGGACTCCTGAAGAGTTGGCGGAAATAAAGAAACAGCTGAAAGCTGCCGGATACGATATTTTTCTGATCGGTAATCTGATTCCCGGGGGATATGGTAAGCCTGATATAAAGAAGCTTGAAAAGTATCTTCCGGTCTGCGACATGATCTATGGGTTTGGCTTCACGGAACTGAACGGTATGAGTATAAAGGATAAAGCAGCGTTGGCTGAGAAGTTGGCAGAAAAAGGTAATATCCCATGGATGAGCACAGTTTATCCGGGGTATTACGGTGCGTGGCTGAATGGTCGTAACGATTTTTATCAGGTTCATGATGGACTGGATCAGGCGCATCGTACTTTTCAGGTGGCAAAAGCTCCGCGGGCTTTGTGGATGCACTATACTACTTGGAACGATCATGATGAAACAAGTTTTCTACCGATGATCTTTACGCCCGGAAATGTCCTGATTACAAAAGTTTATTCTCAAAAGTTCAAGGATCAGTCGACAATTACCGGAACCAGTGAAGTGGTATTCGCGTACCATCGGGAAGAGCTTCCCGGTACGCTGCTGCGATTTGAGGCAATGACTCTGCCGACTGTGAAATCCGGCACTGCGGTAATTTCCGGTAAATTACTGAGTTCTGATGGACATAAAGTTGCGAAGCTCGAGAAAAAGAACCTCAATGCGGCAGATTTTGACCGGACGGAATGGCTGATTCCTTCCGCTGAACTTGGGAAATATTCGTCTCTTACTCCCGAATTTACTATCAAGGCTCCAGGATTTGATAAAACAGTACGTTTGCCGGAGATGCTGCTGGTTAGCGGCTGGCACCAGAATGCGGTGACTGTAAAAGTTGCCGCGAGCAAAATTGCCGATGTGAATAGTAACCTGCAGATAACTCAGAAGAACGGTACGCTTAACGCTGCGGTATCGTTTGAATCGCCGGCGAAAATCAAGCGTGTGACCCTGTGGCGCAATGATCGTCCTCTCGCGCTTTTTAGTCCGAAATCGAATGGTAAAGCATTACTGAATCTTTATGTTTCCGGGAAGAGGGATTTTACCGTAGAAGTGGAGAATGGTAAGATTATTCGTGCTGTGCGTAAGTTCGGGGTTAGTCAGCCGTGGAACGATTACAGCTATACAGCAACGAAAAATCAGGCTTGGACTCCTACCGCGCTTTGTCTTGCGGGTAATGATAAACTTAATCTTACCTTTAAAATGGGAAAAGACGATGGTTTTTCTATCAGTGCTGCCGAACTGGCGAAACGTGAATTCGCAAGTTATGGCGGACTTACGGTGAAGTGTCTGCCGGTCGATGCCACGATGCAGAATAGTAAGCCGCTTGATGTCAGCAAAGGCAGCTTCTCGCTAGCCGTGTTTACTCGTACGCCGCGTAATAACGACAGGCTCCAGCTTTGTTTTCAGACCATGGACGACAAACTTGCCTGGTCCGTTCCAGTATACCCATTTGCAAAAGATAAGTCTCCTCTAAAGCAGAAGATTGTACAGACTGCAACCAATCTTGATACTCCATCGGGTGCGACCGGATGCAAAGGGCATAACGAATTTTTGACAAAGAATGTTCCATTCAGAAAGCCGAAAGTTATTGATGCGGTAGTCTCGCCGCTTGGAATACGCCGTGGCTACTGGGATTTTGAAAATGGCGGACAGGATTTGCTGGGCGATATGCCGGTTAATATTCCGGCGTCAATGATTGATAACGGAGTATTGAAATTCAACGGCAAAAACTCTCTAAAAATGCGTCTGAGAACTTATCCGGTCGGAGCGATGACTCTTGAGCTTAAACTGAAGCCGGAAGGCGGAAGAAAGCAGAAGCAGGGAATCGTGAATCGTATTGGCTGGAGCGATGCAGTAGAACTGTTTCTGCTCCCGGATGGTCATCTGGAAGTTTGTCGCAGCGGAAATGATACTGTTCCGAAAGAGAACTTTATTTCGAAACAGTCTATTACGGACGGTAAATGGAACAAGGTTAGAATTACCTGCGACAATGCAAAGATACGCATCTATATCGATGACAAACTCGACAGCGAACATACCATTGCTCCTGCCCGCAGCTACGGCAATTGTAAATGGATCGTTGGACAGGGATATATCGGGGAATTGGATGATCTAAAAGTTCTTGGAGCGGCGTTTGCTCCTAATGACTTTCAGGAGCCGGCCAGTGCAAAAGGTACTAGATTTAAACCGGTTCTGCCGTTGGGTACTCCCGTAGCGATTCCGGGAACGGAACAGACTGGCTCCTGGAAATATCTGAAACCACTTGATAAGGTTGAATCTGGAGCTGTGCCGATTGCGTTTCCTGTCAAACCGATTAAGCAGCCTATCCTTGTTGGTAAAGATACTCTTTTGTTGGGCCCTGGAGCCAATACCATAAAAGCGGAAGCGGAAGGTTTTAAGCTGGAAGACGGCTGCATGATCAGTGTTCCTTTATTGAGATTTGACCGTGCTCAGCCGCAAAAGGGATGGTATGCAGTTATGATCTATGTTGCCGATGATGGTAAAAAATCGTTTAATTTCAATATTGGCAGCAATAAGCAATTGATGATATCGGCAAATGAACCGAAATGGAAAATTAAGACAGGACATTTTCCCATTAGTCTGCCGGTGAACCTGAAAATCGCCAAGCTCGACGGCATGTTGTATTTTATGATTGACGACCGGGTGATCTATAAGACTGCCGGAAAAGAGTTCAGTAACCTGCGGTTCTATACCAGCAGCCCGAACTGCAGTGACGCGACAATCCTGCAGATTGGGGCTCCTGTCCGTTGTAAAGTAAAATAATAAAGCGATAAATAGCCCTGACTTCTCATGGCGGGAAGCCAGGGCGTTTATTGTTTTACTGCGGCATGAATTTCAGAAGTAATGGCTTCAGTGGTTTTAGCTTGAATTTCGGATTGAACGGTTTGTCTGCAATTAAATCGTAAAACGATCCTTTTCCTTTCAGCATTAATTTACGTGTTTTGCTGTTGTAGTTCACTATATTGATTAATATTCCCCGTGGAGTTTTTGCATAGCGCCATTGAATTCCTGTAGCAGGGTTATTGTCTTTATATAGCAGTTTAACTGGCAGTTTTACGTGTTTATTAATTATGGGATTGAGTTTCTTTTGCATGGAAGGACCGGTGAGTCTGCTATCAAGACTTTTTATATTGATTGTTCCCGACAGCTTTTTGCCAAACTGGTCAGTTGTAGGAGAGTTACCAACGGATACTAGAATTCCGCCTTGGCTGACGAATTTTTTTATTTGAGTCCAGGTTGCCTGTTCAATATATTTTACGTCAGTCAGAAAAAGTACTTTTATATTTTTGAATTTATTATTCTGAATCTGTTTTTCTGTGAGAAATCCGGTTTTGATTCCGGTGAAATTAAGGTACTCATAAGTGTTTCTAAGGCATGAAATATAATCACTGGTATTAAGAATATATGATGTTGAGGAATAAAGTAGAGCAACTTCGGGTTCTGCCCGGACAAAAGCAATTATGTCGTCGACTACCCGGTTTGCATCAAGGTTAGCGTATGATTGAGCTATTACGTCATTAGGACGCCTGAAAATACATCCCCGCAATGCCGGTTTGGTTTGGTAGTTTTTGAAGTCTGCGTCATACCATACCCAGGTTATTATTCCACCCGCTCCTTGCAGATATTGCTGAAATATCGATGTGTAGATATAATCATAATTAATATTTCTTTTTTCCCCGTCAGCGATTATATGGTTTTCTGAATTTAAGATACAGGTCTTTTTTGAAGACAATTGTAAATCATGGCTAAGCGACATACCGCTCCACGCTGCGACATATTTGCTGCCGCTGTAGTTGTTGCTGCTGGTGTAGTTGTCGTTTCCATTAATATCGCTCAATTCGGAGAATTGCTCGATATCTACTCCATGTTCAAAATTCGTTATTGAACTGAATGCCATGATTTTTACTGAAATCGGTATTTCCGGCCACAAGTCTCTGATGGTGTTTGCCATCCACTTATGCCAGTCGGCAAGTGTCTTGCGGCGAAAAGTATGGAGCTCATACTTGAACGCGGTATTATTTTCTCCGCGTGCAATCAAATCATCGAATGAAGTAAAGGAGTTTCCACTCATTGAATTGAATGTTGAAATATCATGATATTTACCACCTAAATATTTTTTGAACTCATTACGAGTGAATTCCCGGTCCAGTGAACAATCCTCGTGTTTGGGTTCGTTTGATATGCAGAGGCTTGAAATAGCCTCTGCGTATTCACTGTTTTTTAATTTGGTTATCAGGCATGTTAAATAGCGTTTAATCATTGCTTTTGACAAGGGATGGTTAAACTCATAGTTGAGAAAACCACTTTTTCGTTTCAGTTCCGGATGTTCCTTGAGGAACCAGCCTGGAGTATAGTGCGGAGACAGGAGCAGGCATACGGAAATATTATTCTCTCTGGCACGTTTTAAGGCTTTGAAAATATATTCGTTCAGATAACCACGAGTAATTCCCGTAGGAGTGAGAAAAAATTTCGGACCGATTTCAATTTGAACCATGTCCATTGCTATTTTGTTGAAAAAAGGCATATCGCTTACCACCTGACCAAAATGACCATAACCGGTAAATATTATATTTGAATGTTTGACCTTTCCTTTTTCATTGATGCAATCAGCCGTAAACCAGCCATTTTGCAGCTTAACCGGCGATGATTGATAAAGCCACGTTTCCGGCAGTCCGGATTTTTTCATTTTTGCTAATGTCGTATTCATGATTTTTACTGACTCTTGTAGATCGGTTAGAATACGTACTCCCCGCTGTAGATAAAAATTTTTTTCTTTAGTATTTTTTCCTTTAACAATATCTCTTTCCAATAATCCGATTTGGCGCTTTATTTCAGCGATTGGAACTTCGATATAACGTGATATCTGACCATTTGGATAATGTGACGCAACTTGTTGTTCCGCTTGGGTTATCGTAGACCTGATTGCATCAATAGCTTTTCTGAGTTTATTGGCCATGTTGCTTTTTTCGTTTGTTGTTGTCTGAGACTTTAATTGGTTTACTGTTGCCTGCATTCGAAACTTACCCGGAGCTATTTCGGCTAGTGGTATAGCTTTGTTCAGGATGATGATATTGTCTTTTCCGGTAATTGGTGGCATGTCGATTGTTGTATGGATCGTTTTATTCTGGGAGTCGGTTAATTCCAATAAAGCTTTTTCCGGTTTTTGGGAGGCATAATTGATAATCAAAGTTTTTGTGTTAACAGTATTGGCATTTGGCGTTGTATTGCAAATCAGATGGCATGATGGCTTACCGGTATCAAATAAAACGATAGTATTTTGTGTACAGCTTTTTTCCTGATGTATTCCTGGTGCCAAATAAGCTACAGAACGTCCTTTTCCATCATTTTCATTAAAAATCAGGTTGAAGCTGAAAAGACTTTCCGGTTTTATCTGGGAAAGCAGTGGCCATTTGAAAAGAGCGGTAATAATGTAGCCTGTTTTTGTCTTTCTTGCATTAACTTTTAGTTGTTTCGGAGATAATACCCCCAACTGTGTGCAAAAGGCCTGACCTCGTCCTGATTTATCCAGTCCGAGGGAAAACTCCAGTACATGGGAGTCAAAACCTGCCGGCAGGTTTCCTGACTGATCAAAAACAACCTGAATGCTGTCTCCTCGCCACATGTCGGCTCCGTTTCGTATGACTATTTTGTCATCTGTAACCTTTGCCGTAAGTATTATGCCTTCAGGACAGTACGCCAGGGCAAATGATGCTGAAAAGTCTTGAGGAGAGGGGAGTTTGTTTTTAGAATAATTTGCTGTGCTATCCGGCAATTGAAAATATTGAAAATCGGAGGGAAGCATTATTGCCTTGTCGAACCATTGGGTCTTTTTCAATAAATATACTTGATTGTCCTGATACTTTTGTGGAGGGATGATCCGGGCTCCTGCCGGTGCTATTTCAAGCTTATCGATATAGCATTCATCGCATGGAGATTCAACAATGATTCTCACTGGATATAAATCGCCCCTCAGAAAATCCTGTTTTTGGGCGGTAAATTCAAACTTGAACTCTTTCCATTCGTCGATAACATTTCTCAGGCCCCGTCTTGTTTTCCATGTATTTCCGAAAATAAAACCCAATCCCCTTACGTTTTTGCCGCGAGCCCATACGGAAACCTGATACTTCTCTCCTTTACGAAGATGAATAAATTGATAGAGTGAGCCGAAAACATGTGGTTTATGGCGTGATTTGTTTGTTATCAATAACGATTTTTTGCCAGTTTTTCCAGACTTGTCAGAGATCAGCATATTGGCCTGGGCATTTCCACTGTTTGCGGATAGCCATTGATCCGGAATCTTTCCTGGTGTTCCTGTTTCAAAAGAACCGTTTTTTATTATATTTTGAGCTGATAAACCTGATGCATATATTGCAGATATACAGAGTAACATTATTTTGATGATCTTTTTCACAAATAACTCCTGGTTGTGTGGATGAAAAAGGCGTAAATAGAAGCCGGCGATATAAATATTGCCGGAAGCTTTTGGGGATTTTATTTTAAATGATCTGTTTTGTTTTTATTTTGTTCCGCGTACGGCATCGGCAGTACGCAGGAAATTGGTTACTGCATCTGCTGAATAATTTGACTGTAAAAAAATCTTGAGACTAAGAGCCTGGACACATCCGTCACCATATAGGAACGGAGCTGTCAACATATGGGTTTGAGTTGCAATGATACCTGGATAATAATTTTTATACGCAGTACCACAGAAGGCGAGTTCCCGTAATGAATTTTTGCTTAACAGGCAGGAGAATTTGGGGTTCCAACTGTTACGGAATGAGCTATATCCATCGCGGACGTAAATATAATCATTCCAATTATCGTATGTCTCCATGTAGTTGCATACAGGACAATTAAACAAGGCTGGGCGGTTGGTTCCAATTAAGGTCTTGGTCGGATTTTTGACCGGTACATATTTTTCCTGTGCTAATAATCCAAGACCGAAATTTTTGGTTGAATGCTCATTGAGCGAACGCATTTCCTGGGTCGAATTAACGGTGTAGCAATTGGGAGGAATACGACCATTGTAGTCTACGCTATAGCTGGTTATCGCTAAGCCTGTTTGTTTTAAATTGTTTATACAGGTTGTTCGCTTCGCGACTTCCCGGGCTCGATTAAGCGCCGGAAGCAGCATTGCGGCCAGAATTGCAATGATAGCTATTACGACTAGAAGTTCGATAAGTGTGAAGTGTTTTGTTTTCATTTTTTTCTTTTCCTGTTTGGGTTTATATTTAAGTATTGTTACCTGTTGTCTGGGGCACCGGGCCGACTGATTTTCTTACAATCAGACGGGGGGTGAGCACCCGGTGCTGCCCCGGTTGATGATTTTCTATTTTCGCGATAATTCCTTTCACTGTGATCTCTGCCAGCTCTTCCGCCGGAATCTGTACCGTAGTGAGAGGCGGATAAACTTTATAGGCGATTGGAGAATCATCAAAACCGATGACTGAAAGCTGTCCCGGAACCTTAATATCTTTTTCATGGCTCCAGAATAATACCCCGGCTGCTATCTGATCATTGCCGCATACGATAGCGGTCGCTCCATTATTATAGAGTCTTTCCCCCGCTTCGATTCCGCTTTCGAATATTCCGTTGCGCAAAAGAATCATGTCATCATCAATACCAAGTCCTTTGAGGACCATGTACTGCTTGTAGCCGGTGAGACGCTCTTCTTCATCCCGGTCAGCCGTGTTGCCGGTAAGTCCAATAAAACCGATTTTACGATGCCCCATTCCATATAAATAGTCCATAGCTTCGCGCATGCCGGAAATAAAATCAAGATATACCGGAGAGCTGACGTGTGATCTGAGATAGGTGATAACGGGAATTGAGTCACTCAATTTGATTGCTTCGGATATGCTTAAATCAGGGTGCATATTAATGATTCCCTGAACGGAACCTCCTGTCACCAGTGAAGCCATTGCGCGTTCAGCGTTTTCTTTTCCGTATCCGGCGATGCAGATCTGCATACGATAGTTATTGTTAACAATATTTTGATTGATGGCGTCTATGATTACACCGGCAAATGATGCGCTGCAGGATTCGACCAGTATTCCAATTGTCCGATTATTGGTTCTTGATAACTGCTGTGCGGCTTCGTTAGGAGTATACCTCAGTTTTTTTACCGCTTCATTTACCTTGCGGGTTACTTCTTTACTGATCGGGCGAGTCCGGTTGAGTACAAATGAAACTGTACTTTTGGATACTCCAGCCTCAACTGCTACATCGCTCATTGTTATTCTTTTTCTCATTCCCATTCCTGAATTATCGTTAAACCGGTTTTCTTATAGTATTATACAATGATTCCGTTTTGATGTCAATATTTATTTTGTTTATTGATGAAAAAAAGTTTAATTTGAGCTTGGATTTGTTTTTGCAAAGGATTTCTGTTACAGTGTGAAAGTATTAAACAGTTTAATAAAACAGGGGATGCGTTCGTGTTTTATAAGTTTTCCGGGAGGTCTTGAAAATAATAATGAAGTTATAAAAAGTCCCGGCCTTCTCATCACAGGAAGCCAGGGTATTTTTTATATTACACCTTGCATGTGCTTCCTGGTAATAATTATTACTTCTATATTTTCTGTTAGTATAAGTTTGATTATTGACTTGAATTACCTAATGATTTATTATTGTTTATAGAAAAAATTACTATATAGGATAATAATTCAGGTAATTGTAATGAATCAAATGGCTATCGCCGAAAAACTGGGAGTATCACAGACCGCGATATCACTGGTATTGAACAATCCGGATACTACAAAAGTTTCTCGGCATAAAAAAGATAAAATAATTAAACTGTTAAAGGAGATAAACTACCGTGGGTTCCAGGCTGGACATCATGGCTTGAAAACGATTGTATATATTACGTGTCATGCTCTTAGATCCGATGAATTGACTTTTTATCTTGAATATCAGAACGGTATTATTGAACAGGCGACAAAGTACGATATTGATATTATCGTTAAAAATTTTAATCCGGATATATCATATAATTATTTGACAAAAAGTAATTCTACCGGTTTTATTCTCAACGGGCATTTCACTGATTTCCAGATTAAGCAGTTTTCTGGTAAATGTCCGACTGTTCTGCTGAATTCCTTTTCCGCAACTCCTGTTTGCGATAGTTCCAATCCGGATAACCGAGAAAGTATACGTATAGCCATTGATCATTTAAAAAGTAAAGGGCATAAGCAAATCTGTTTTTGGAATATGCTGAGTAAAGGTAAAACTATTGACTTCAATCCACACATGAATGAGCGTTATTGGGCATATAAAGAATTTATGGCAGATTCCGAACAGCATATTGAATTGTACGAGGTCAATAAGTCAAGTTTCGAGGAAATTGAAGAATATGCCTATGAATCGTTGGTCGGTAACTTAAGTAAAGATATACCGGTAACGGCATATCTTACAGCTGGTTATGTTTATGCATTAGGGATTATTAATGCGGCGAAACGTCTTAAGCTGAAAATTCCTGAAGACATAGCGGTAATAACGATCGATAATGTTCCGGCTTTGGAACGTACCTGTCCGACATTGACTTCAATTCAGCAGAACCGGCTTGAGATGGGAAGAACGGCTGTGGAGCTTGTTTTACAGCGATGTAAAGAGCCGGCAAATTCTTTGCGTCGTGTTAACAGTTTGCCGAAACTTATACCGCGAAAAAGTACTTAAATCAAACTAAAATAAGGGGTGTAATAATGAATTACTTAAGAAACAAATTCACGCTCATCGAACTCTTGATTGTAATAGCTATCATTGCTATTCTGGCCTCAATGCTGTTACCGGCCCTAGGTAAAGCCAGGGATGTTGCGAAGCGTATTAGTTGTGCTAGCAACTTGAAGCAGATGGGGACATCATTGAACATGTATTTTGACAGTAATAATTATTATTTTCATGCAATGCGGCCAACCAATACCTCAGGATATTTAAATTATATAGGAAGTTCTAAGGCTCCATGCTATTTGGGTTATTTGGTCACAGAAAAATATCTTTCTCTTAAAATGATGTATTGCCCTTCGCGAAATCTTGCAGGAAGCAATGGATATTGGAAACCTACTCTCGCTGATGCTTTTTCTCGCTGGAACGCAGGAAGCACTATTAATTGCGACTATGTGTTTATGGGAAGCTGGATATCTCGTAGAATTAACTACTACGGTTATTGGTATAAGATTACCAAGCCTGATATGCGGAGTTTTCCCGGCAGGATTCCGATGGTGGCTGATGCCCTTGGGGCACAGCGCTACAGCAATTATATGAGCATCCAGCGATACAGTCTCCATGGATATAAAGGTTGTAATGTTGCTTACATGGATGGTGCGGTGTCATGGTTTAAGGATGTATCCGAGCACAAGACGTATGGAAATGTATCTGACGATCTGACGCATTCAGCCAATTCGAGTTTCTTTAATACAATAAGTAAGTCGCGTTAGTTTTCATTATTTCTTGGGGGGGGAAGTTTGAGCGTCCAGTAGATAACAGGAGGGAATTTATTATAAGGTTAATAATAAGAAACAGCGTATTTAAATATACTACTCCTCTGAATGCAGTTCCTGCCGGAGACTATGGTTTTTACCGGCTGAAAAATAATGTGAGTAGTGTATGAAACTTTACATGGATCAAGTTGTATGGAGTGTTTCCGGATCGGTCTGAATTGTATTATAACAGATATAAATAACTAAAAAAGGGAAAAAATAGTGATTAGTAGAAGTCTCATCTTAGCTGTTGTCATGGGTTGTAGTGCCTGGATAAATGCTGCAGTGATAAATGTGAAGGATTTTGGCGCGAAAGGCGATAATAAAACCGATGACACCATTTCAATTCAAAAAGCTATTGATAAAGCTATTAAATTAAATAAGGGAGGCGTTCTTTATTTTCCCGCCGGGCGTTATCTTGTTTCTGAAACACTCAAAATCAACAAAGCAATGGGGTTGATTGTCAGAGGAGAAGGAGCTCTCGGCTATAAAGCTGGAACAACAACAGGAACAACTACGCAATCGGTCCTTGTCTGGAACGGTGAAAATGATGGAGTATTATTGCATACGATCGGTTGTTTCAGCAATCGGTATGAAAATATGGCATTTTCGGGAAGGAAAAATGGCGCTGATAAAACCAAGCGTGCGGGAATTCTTTTTCTTGTTACAACGCTGAGAGAGGCGGGGAATATGATACATAGATTTTCCAATCTCTCGTTTACCAGTGCTCGAGTCGGTATTCAGGTTGGGAGCAAAGATACAAGAAAGACAAATGATTCTGATTTTTTTCTTGATTCCATATATTTCGGGTCGCTTGATTCCGGTTTTTTGGCTACCCATGAGCAGGCGGTGGATTATACTTTCTCTTTTGTTTTTGGTTTGAATTGTGGTACTGTTTTTGATTTTCGTAAGGGGGGGAATCTGTTGGTTAATACTGCCCAGTTAACTTCTTGTCATAAAGTTCTTTATATTGAGCGCTGTGGCGCAAATAACGGTCTTTTTCTGTTGAACAATACACGGCTTGAGTCTTCTTCTCAATTTGCCCGGCAGGGAAAGCGCGGACAATTGCTGAGTACTGGGAAAAATGTTGGTATCGCGATTATAAGGTTTAATAATTATTGTGATGCGCAATGGATGTGGCATTCTCAGAAGCCTCAACCGGATACCCCCCTTTGTGAAGTCAATTCAGGGGTATTTGTTGAATTTAATAATTCGGTTTTTCAGGGGCCTGTTGCGGTGGTTGAGGGGAGTAAAAAACAGAAAGCAAGATTGCGCATCAGTAATAGCTTATTTCGCTACATTTCTCCTGATAAGGCCATAAAAACGAATCAATATGGATTTTATAAACTGACTGATAATTTTGGCGCAACTCTGAATATTTTTACTGATAATCATAAATGGCATAGCTCAGTTTCACGGCCATAAATGGCATGAGATCATTGGTGTTGCCGGATTTTTGATTATGATTTACTCAAAAATCCGGCATTCTTTTTATCAGGCGTCGAGGACGTTAATGGAGTTCAGTTTCCATTTGCCTTTGCCGTCGGAAATACCGGTCAGGACGATCTGGCGATCTCCTTTCTTGAGCAGTTTGTGTTTCTTCATGACGTCAGCCAGCTGTTTAAATGCGGCTTCATGATCGGTTTCGTCGCCTTCCAGCAATATAGGATATACATTGTTGTACATCGCCATGCGGTGGTAGGTTGTTTCATGGAACGTGACGCCGAAAATTGTACTTTCCGGACGATATTTTGACAATATGCGGGCGGTCAGGCCGGAACTTGTGAGAACGGTAATACCGCGTTCGTCCAGTTCATGGGATAGAAAGGATGCCGCCATACACATCGCGTCGGTCAGTTCGTGCTTGTCTTTGATATCGAGATCTTTCAAATAGCCGTCGGGAGGAATAATTTTTTCTGTTTCCTTCGCGATGTTAGCCATGGTTTTTACGGCTTTCGGGGGATGTTTTCCCATCGCGGTTTCGTTTGAAAGCATAACCATATCGGAGCCATCCAGAACGGCATTTGCTACATCGCTGACTTCCGCTCTGGTAGGCAGTGGATTTTCAATCATGGAACTGAGCATTTCGGTGGCTACGACTGTTAGTTTGCCTTTTAGATTTGCTTTGTGCAGGATCAGTTTCTGGGCCACTGGTACTTTCGCGAAAGAGATCTCATCGGCAAGATCGCCTCGTGCAACCATGACTCCGTCAACGACATCAAGAATTTCATCCAGATTATCAATAGCCTCAGGCTTTTCGAATTTGGCGATAATTGGAATATTTACTTTATGGTTCTTCATCAATTTTCTAAGTTCGAGAACATCTTCAGCCGTACGGACGAATGACATCGCGATCGCGTCGACTCCGGCTTTAAAACCAAATAAGGCATCCTGCTTGTCTTTGGGAGTAATTGCCGGCAGTGAAATTTTAGTATATGGCAGATTGATGCCTTTGCCGGTAAGTATGGTTCCGCCGCAGGTGACTTCACAGTGAACTTCTTTCGCCTCGGGATCTGTCGATATTACCATAAGAGTGATTCGACCATCGGCGAGCAGAATGGTTTTGCCGAGTTCAGTATCAGATGCGATGCTTTTGTAAGTGGTTGGCAGGTAAAATTCGCTTTTGTGTTTACTTCCTCCGGAAAGGATAATCTCGTCGCCGCATTCCACGGTTACCGGATGATTCAGTTTTCCGATGCGGATTTTGGGACCCTGCAGGTCCTGAAGAATTGTCAGGCTCTTACCGGTTTTACGACTGACTTCCCGGATCATCTCAATCTTTTGCAGATGTTCTTCATGGGTTCCGAAAGAGAAGTTTAAGCGACAGACATCCAGTCCCGCTTTTACCATTTTTTCGAGTACGGATACCTTTTCACAGGCCGGACCTATTGTTGCAATAATCTTGGTTCGCTTCATATAAACCCCCGAATCAATTAGGAATTAATAATTAAGAATTAATAAAAGAATATTATAGCGGAGAAAAATAAAAAGCAAACACCGGAGTGCTATTTAACCACAAACTAATGGATAAAATCGAAAAAAATAAATTTTCCGCAAAGAATTTGAATGCTGGAACGTCATGTTATATAATGGAAAGTTATTTTTTTTTCTAACATAATTTCAGGGGATTTCAGGAGATGGCGAAAGTGTGGTGCCGGTTTTGCAGAAACCGGATAGATGATAGTGACAAGGTGTGTATTCATTGCGGCAGGGATGTTAAGACTGGCAAGAAAGTTACCGGAAGCGCGGAGAAGACAAGAACTCGGAAAAGTGGTTTTCTCGTAAAAATGCTCCTTAATTCTCTTCTTGTTGTCGTTTTGGGCGGTGCGATCGTTGTCGGAATGTATTATATTCTCGAATGGCAGAAGGACCGTAAAGACAAAGCTGAACTAAGAGAACAGCAAAGGCGTGCGAATCTTCCTCCTGATAATACAGTGGGAACGGACGAACCGACAGAAAATATCATTCCGGAAAATCAAAGAGCAGCTGAGATTCTTCCTGAAATAGAGAGAGTTCCCGATACGGATAAATACCGGATACGCCGATCAGTCAGGACCAGTCGTAGAAGAGTTAATGCCAGGAATACCGCAACTCCGGAATATCGCTTTTCAATGGAAATGACGGTAAATGGTATTCCTCCGAAGGGCAGGGAAGAACCATTGCGGTTGAAAATTTATCAGGGAGATCAGCCGGAAGGAAAGTACAAGTTGGTATATGATCGGGTTGCTCAGATTGATACTCATACCATGTCAAGCCGAATTCCAGCCCGAATGCCGTCAAAATTCAGGCCGCCGCAAAATTCCAGGGCGTCATCGGAAGTCGACGCCGCACAGTTTTCTTTTTCTGTGGTTAATCCGACGCATGAGAAGGGTAGTGATATATACTATCGTCTTATTCTTTGTCGCGAAGATGGTACTCCTATTAAGGAAGACAGAGTATTTCTGTGGGATTTCAGTCGCTATGACAGATTGGATCGGCGGGTTGTGAGTGGCCCTTCACACTCTGGTGGTGTTGGTAATATATCTGAAATGAGATTTCTCATTAATTTTAAAGGCGACAAGGCGTATCCGCGTTTTACATCGAATGGCAAATATCTGGAATTTAAAGCCGGACATAAAGGTGCGTTCCGTGTTACAGGAATAAGAATTAACGGTATAACATACAGCCCATATCTCATTAAAACGGATGGAAAATCCCTTGTTTCCAGAAAGGGGCAGCGAGAAAAAGCCTTTGTTACTCAATTGAGCCTGAATTATCCGTTTGGAGGCAAAACTGAAGTTGCTTTCCATTATACAGACATGAATGGCAAAGATTCGAAACATATTATAGAGTTTGCATTGCCGCCGCAGGCTCCGGTTATCAAATTGACTCGTGACCTGGAGCGGAACGGGGTAAAAATTTCCTGGACCGGAATTGGAAAAGAAATCAATAAAGATGATTATGTTGAAGTGCCGGAACTGGTTCTGAGACGTAATAATAAAGAGATTGCCAGATTTAAGCCGGGCGAACAGGATCATTTTGTTGATGGAAAGGTTTTTTACGGTGAACCTGTCCAATACACCATGGCGCTTGTCGGCGGGATGTGCAAAGCGGTGCTGTGGAGTCCTGAAAAAGGGCTGGTGAAATTCAATGCCCGGATTGAGTCCCAAACAAACCCTTATCAGAAGAGCGGGGCCAGCGTGGTGGTTACAAGTGCCGATGCGAAGTCCCACCCGGTAAGAATCGAGTTACTTAAAAGTTTCATTTGTTATGAAAATACGGGCGCTACGGCGTGTCGTTTAATTGAGGAAGTGCTTAATGCTGCCGCACAGCGTCCGGAAATGGTATTCTATGACCGTGATTCCCGCGATTATATTGTGGACGAGAAGTTCTTTGCAATGTCTAATTCACTGAAAAAACAGTTTTTGATGCGGGAGGCCGACTATGCGGTACAACTAAAAGACTATTCGCGTCAGGATGGTAACGGGGTGGAGATATGGCTGTTTAAAAAATGCATCGGAGGCCGGTATGTCAGGAAATCCACGAAATACTGGAAGATTGGAGAGATTCCGTCTGTTGGTAAAGAATCGCTTCCCGTGAATGCGGGAGAGTTGGTTTCTAAACTTTTTGATAAAATTGAGAAGACCGTAGATTTTAAGACTTGTGCTGATGAACGGCAGAAGAATATTGTTCCGAAAAACATCGTATGCCCGAGCTTGCGTCCGCTTAACGAAGTATGTGTTATTAGAAACTCCGATGCGATCAGCGAATCGCTATTCCTGGGGATGACGGAGAAAAATTCTGAAATCAAGATTATGTCCCAGGCGAACTGGCAGGAGGTCTTTAAGGAACGTCTGACGCGGTTTGACGAGGGACACCGTGTGATTGATCATATGATTCGCGAAGTTATTCTACAGGGGCGTATCTGCCGTGATGGAAAAAATACAAAAAATTACTTTATGCGTGCATGCGATGCATTTACCGGCGAAGTGATTGCCTGCAGAACCTTTACCGGTAAGGTGCGTCAGGTGACAGAGGATATGGCTGAATGGATAAGGGAATTTCGTTTAAGCGATGATGTTAAAGCTGATTTTGAGATGTCGAAATATTTCAGTAAAGCTACTGTTGTCCGGCTTCAGAAACCGTGGCATCCCAAAGAAAATCTCTTGAAAAATTTTGGTACATATATTCGAAAACCGCGGAAACTCCGCAGTTATCTGAAAAAAACGTATAAAAAAGCCAGCTCGAAACAAGCGAAAAGTTTTATGGATATCGTCAAGCGTCAGTGGAAAGACGGTTATCGTCTGAAAGCAGTCAGTATGCTTGAAAAGAAGTGGAAAAAAGAGAAGAAAACAACGATAGGGTACTTGTTAAGCGGATATTATTATAAGCTGGGAAATTATTCCGGTACCTTGGCAATTTATAATACTTTGCTGGAGCGTGATGACTGTCCCGAAGCGATTCAGGAGATGTATGACACTGTTCAGGATAAATCGGAAGGTGGCGGGAATAAGGATTGGCGGGTAAAGGCCGATAACCCGGTGCCGAAGAAAAAGTCAGTCTTAGGAGGGAAAGAAGAAAAAGTTATCGCAGATGGTGGATGGTTTCGCTATGTTGATAATATCCCGGATGATGAAAAAATGGATTATTCTGCGACTGTGGTAGTGCCAGGAAAATATTGTGGTCAGAAGGATACATATACCAAGAAGATGTATAGAATTTTTTGGGAAGATATAGATAATTTTGAAAAATATTTCTTTATTGATCGTGATCGGATTGATGGAGAATGGTCTCCAGGTACTCCATGCCGAACCGGTACACTTGTGTTGAAGGTACCGGGAAAACTATTGTCAGATGGCGTTAAAAATTCTGTTGTGAGAAAGTATGGAGTATGGAAGGATTTATTCCTTCGCAGGGCGGACTTTGATATTGAGCGGAATGGAGCTTGTGATTGTACAAAGTTTCTGGGGAGAGTGAGTACATATCCCAAATATTCTTCACGAGCAACCAATAATAGTTATGTGTATGTTATAGAAGCCGCATGGCAATCCATTGATCCGTTTTCCAAAAAACTAAAAGGAGCCAGGGCTTACACCAGATTGGGGTACTTCTTTAAAATATTCGATGAACGGAAATCAAAACTTGAAAGGTTGTATCCGTATTCAAAGGTGAGATGTTTTTTTGAATTAAAAAAACGGCCTGGTATGTCTTTCCCAACATTTCAGTATGTCTCGAATGAGCTTTCCAGATATGATCGTGTCACAACTTTAATTGCTAATTCCACTGACATGATTCATTACTATTTTGCCGAGGCTGAATTTAAGTATCAGCGTCAGGTTAAACGAAAAGATTTTGAGCCTGATGAGTATCCTCTTTATCAACTGCTGGCGATGGATTACATGGCCGATGCCGGGAATTCAAATGCGCGGATAATGCGGAATAAGATTTTGTCCATGAAATTGCCCTCTATAGATAAAAAGCCGCTCATGAGTGGTTTATCCGGCGATTTACTGGTGTATCTGGCATACAAGAAAAACAAACAGGCAGTAAAGATATTGTATAAAGCAATTGAAAACCGTTATTTCCATGATGCGCGGGAAGTCGAGGATTTTCTGTATGTTCTCGCGATGAGGGGATATAAGCGTCTTACTGCGGAAATGGCCACTCGTGCCAGTTCTATTTCCGGTATGGGTGCCGGAGTTTTAAGATGGGCCCCAAAAAAGGTGCTTTCCGGAATACTGGAAAGATATGGCTGTAAACTGGAACAGAAAGATTTCTGTTTTCTGGTTTTTGGAACCCGTGATGATGATGCGGCCCGACAGCTCTTGCTGAAGGCTTCAGTGACTGTACTTCCCGAAATTAATCAGTATTTTGGTAAGCCGCCTGAAGAGGCTTACGATGAGTGGCACAGGCGGCATCTTGATAAAATTTCGTCTGGAAAAGAATAAAGAGGGAGGATGATGAAAAGTACGGTATTAGCAATAATTACGACTTTATTTCTTCCCGTGATGTTATATGCGGGATTGTTTTCAAATGGACCAAACGTTGATTATAACGGAAAACCGGTTATAATTGGCGGTCAAAACCTATTTAAACGATTTGCGGAAGCATCGCCTTTCTATAATTTTGAGAAAGGAAAACCGAAAATAAAAAGTTGGAACTGGTTCTGCTTTGAGTTTAACAGCCGGGAGCTCATTGACTGGGAAATCGAAAAAGCACTCAAAATAAAATTATATAAGCTGAGTATTTTTTTTCGGGATGCTCCGAAGCTTAAAACTGATGAGATAAATTTTCTTATGGCTCTGAATCCGAAACGTCCGGAAAATGTGTTGAATGTAGTTAGGCTCAGCGCTCAAAAGCCAGAAGATACGAAAAAATTCAGTTCAGTGAGTTCTGGAGTTGATGCCTTGGCGCTTCGACAGGAGTTCTGTGATCTGCGTGTAAAGCATTTCAGGAAAACGAAAGGAAGGCTGGCGGATAACATTGAAGAATCCTGGCTGCCGTACTGGGATAGACTATATATTTTAAACAAGCTGCTTGATGAAAAAGCCGTAAATGATAAAAATCTTTCCACCTATGGCATTATGGTTTTTGACAGTGGAATGATTCCTGATTGTCTGGCCCGGAAGATTATTGCTTATTTCAAACTGGATAGTACTTCAAGTGCACCGCTGACATATTCTGTTGGGTATTTTCTTGGAGCTAATCCGCTGTTGACAAAAGCGGTGATGACTGCATTTTCACGTATAAAACCAGTAAAACATAAAGACATTTATTCCGGAATGGCGATGTACGTGAAAAATGATCCGAATTTAAGACGTGATATTCCCGCAAATTCCCTGCAAGTCAGGCCCTCTCTTAATCCGAAGCTGATTTACAGTTATGCCAATGCTTGCGGTGATTACAATAAAGGTTGGAAATTTTATCTAGAAATTAAGCGACAGATGCTAACGTCATATGAGATTTCCCAAGAGTTTATTGCTGGGAAATGTGACGAAAATACTTTTTCGCTTCTTTGCGGTTACAGTAATCTTGATTTTAAGATTGCGTCCAGAATCCTGGATGTAAAGTTCAAACCTTCGAAATATTGGAGAATCAAATTAAATCCAAAGTTTGCCAAGCTTGTTGATGGTCACAATAAAACATCTTTTTATGTTGCTCCGTTTTTTCCGTTTGAATCGTTGACGCCGCAAATGCAGAAAAAACTTTTTATCTACTATTTAAAAAAAGTAGAGGAAAAAGGACGAAAAAATTGTGAATACTTTGAGAACTTACTTCTGATCAAATCTCAAAAATATCGTGACAAGCTGGTTCGGCAGTTGTTGAAACAGCATGTTTACGGACATGTTAATAATACCCAATGCAGTTATGCTTTGCAAAGACTTGCTCCGTTCACTTTGCCGGAATTGGTGAAAATTGCCGGTGAAAAAGATTCCAGAATGGCGCGGAGAGCCTGTGAATTGATCGGAACCATGAGTCTATACGGAAAGCCGGCAGCAAAAGGGCTTGAGCAAGTCTTGCAGAATACTAAACGTTTTACGATCAAAATAGCGGTAATCCTTGCTCTTGCCAGAATTGGTTCTCGTGAGAGTATCCCGGTTATTGAAACTTATATCGGAGCGAAGAATAAACTGCTTGACCGTGCCGCCAGACAGGCTGTCAGGCTGCTTAAGCCGGTTACTGCTGAAGAGTCGGCAGCAAAGGAGTGAGGCGATGAAAAAATTATTTCTCATTATATGTCTGATTACGGCTTGGAGCAGTATGCTCTTTTCCGCTGAGAAGATACCGACTATCGCAATTTTTGACTTTTCCGATGTGAAAGGAAAAGTGTCTGAACAGGGAAAACTTTTCAGTATGATTTTATTCGGAGCCGTGAGCCGGTATGACCAAATAAAAATGGTTGAACGTAAAGAGCTGAAAAAAATAATCAAGGAACGAAATTTACAGCTTTCCGGATTTGCCGGTAAGATTCCGCAACGTATAATCGGGCAGATCAATGCCGATTATATTGTGTCTGGACGGATCTATGAAGCTGAAGGAGATAAAATTGTTAATCTCAGGCTTATTCGCTGTTCGGACGGCAGGATTTTCGGCAAGAGTTTCTTTGCCGAACTTGAGTCGTCGGGATACTCGGAGAAGATTGCTGGAGAAGCCGCCAAATACATTTACTCTGTTATGGTAAAAAAAGCGGCGGCTTCGAAATAGCGATTGATTAAGACGATTTTTTCCCTTTGCGAATATGCTGATCAAAGAAGTCGGAAATTTTTTGGGTTATATCGTTAGTAATGAATTCTTCTCCGCCGTGCTGTGCTCCCTTGATTAAAGTGAGGTGAGATTCAACTCCTTTTTCTTTGCAGACTTTATTCAGGAATATACTTTGGTCACAGGGGACTACATGGTCTTTATCCCCTTGAAAGATTAGTACTGGCGGATCTTTGGGGTCGAGATAGGTTATGGGAGATGCGGTTATTACCAACGGTGAATTCACTTTTGCTCCGTATCTGGGCGCGCGTTCCTTTATGCGTCTGAAATCGAAAGGACCATAAAAATCAACGATGGCATCAACTTTTGAAGATACTTCCAGATTGCCGCCAACTGTACCTTCCAGTGCGGGAACTCCATTACTGAATCCCAGCAGCAGAACCAGATGTCCGCCGGCTGATGACCCGCCTATTCCTATTTTGTCGGCACTGTAGCCGAATTTTTTTGCGTTGGCGCGTAAGAAACGGATCGCGCCTTTGCAGTCATGGATCAGTTTGGGATGCGAGGATATTCCCCCAAGCCGGTAGTCGATGCTGGCTACCGCATATCCTTTATACAGCATTTGTTTAAAAGCTCCATTAATGTTTTTTCTGCTGCCTTTTCGCCATCCGCCACCGTGAATCCATACGAGAAGGGGAGGGGCCGGACTGCCTGCGGGTACCGGAGGTACGTATATATCGGTTTTGAGGGATTTTCCATCTATTTTGGCATATTGAATTCCTTTATAAGATTTTGTGCCCTGTGGAACCACAGAACGTTCCCGATTCAACTTTTGAGTTTCTCGGAAGCTGATGAATTCTTCTCTGGTTATCTTGCCGTCACGATTCCTGTCGATCCATTTGAACAAAGTGTTTCTACTTTTCATCTCATCTTTGGTGACAACGCCGTCTTGATTGACGTCGTTCTTTGCCGCAAATCTTTCGAACGTGATAATCGGGCGTTGAGTGGTTTGGGGCGTGATCGTAGAGGTTTGTATCGTGGCTGTCGCAGCTAATGCAAGTAAAAATGTGAAATTCAACATAATGCTTCTCCAAGTTTTATCAATAATATATCATGTTTTTAGTGAAAATCTTACAGCAGTAGAAGTTTTTTTAAGAACTGTTGAACGCGTCCTTTTTCGTATATGCTTGAATTTATAGAAAACGGCAGTATTTTTTTGTGCATGGATAAAACTGTTATAAGGTCAAATTTATATTGAAATCGATAGACTATTTCATATTTTTCTTTTACATAATTGTTATTACTGGAATTGGACTGGTCGTATCGCGTCGTTCAAAATCGGAAAAAGAATTCTTTTTGGCCGGGCGATCGCTTGGGTGGTTTCCGATTGGTCTTTCTGTGATGGTAACGGTGTTCAGTGCCATCAATTATACCGCGCTTCCGGTTGAGGTTTTCACCAATGGACTTTATATGACGGTATGCCTGCCGGTATTTCTACTCATAACATTGCCGGTGGTTTATATCTTTATTCCATATTTTTATAAAATGAATACAGCCAGTGCTTATGAGTTTCTGGAGAGGCGTTTTAATGTTAAAGTGAGAGCTTTGACCAGTGGCCTTTTTATTTTCTGGCGAATCATTTGGATGGCTATCGCGCTTTATGCTTCAAGTAAAATTCTGGCTCTTCTTACCGGTATTCCGCTGCCTTTACTGATTTTTGCAACTGGTGTTGCTGTTGGCATTTATACTGTTGTGGGCGGTGTCCGAGCTGTGATATGGACCGATGTGGCGCAGTTTTTTGTGATGTTCGGCAGTATTGCCGCTGGTTTGTTCCTGGCAGTAAACCTGGAGGTGAATGGGGTGTCCGGCGTAGTTCACGATGCGATCTGCTGTGGAAGGTTGAAACCATATCTGCCGTATGATGCCAGGGTGTTTTCTTTTGATCCTACCATAAGGACGACATTTTGGAGTGGGATTATTGGGACGATGGCGGCATTTATTACCCGCTACGGAGCGGATCAGGTAACGATCCAGCGCTATATGTCCGCAAATTCGGTGAAAACGGCGCAAAAAGCTTTTCTCTGGAATATTTTCAGTGCATTGATTTGTTTAATTTTGCTGGTGATGTTTGGTATTACTATTTTTTCATTTGCCCAGGATACCGGAATTTTGAAGCAGCATCTTACTCCAATGCAGTATATGGCGGTGATGATAAATCATTTTCCTTCGGGCGGGACCGGGCTTCTGGCTGCCGGGTTGCTGGCGGCCACTATGTCTAGCCTGGACTCCGGAATTAATGCTTGTTCCGCTGCCTGGGTGAAAGACTTCAGGGATCGGTTTTTCAGTAACCATAGTGATGGATTTAAAACGGTGATGTCATCAATATGTATAAGTGTTATTGTCATTGCTGTTACATTTTTCTTTATCCCGCTCCTTAATCAGCGGCATACTATTTTTGTAATGATCAATCGTATCATTCACGGTCTCGGCAGTCCGATTGCGGTAGTGATCCTGCTGGCGATGTTCAGTAAAAAAGTAACTGCCAATGGCGTGTTTTGGGGGGGGCTTGCCGGAACCATCTGGAGCTTACTGGTGTGTTTCTTTATTGATAATCTGGCGATTCACTATTATGCTGTGGTTAATATGCTGGCGACATTCATCGCTTGCTGGGGATTCAGTTTCTGGTTTCGTCACAACTGTAACGAACGGCCGACAGCGGAGCAGCTTGCGCACTGCTGGACACCAGGAAAAAACTCCGATTGAGCATATAAGTGCTTAAAATGCTCAATTTTCAATGCTGTGTGCTTTGACTTTTTCCATATCTGCTGTTTAATATGTAGTGAATTTCTTCGGATAATGGGGATATATTATGGATGAAAAAATTGAGCAGGGAATAGAAGAGGTTGGAGATTACGCCCAGGGCGTACTCGACGATCTGGCTGATTCCGTCTCTTTCACAGGAGAGGTTACTTCGATTATCTGGGAGGGAATCCGCAAACCGTTCAAGATACGCTGGCGTGAAACGCTTTATTACATGGACATGTGTGGGACCGATGCTGTTCCTATTGTCTTACTTATCTGCCTGCTGATGGGAATTATCCTTGGTTTTCAGGGGGCGATTCAGTTACAGAAATATGGCGGAGATATTTTTATTGCCGACTTTGTCGCACTGGTTATTATCAAAGAGCTGGGGCCGTTAATGGTGGCGATGATCTGTACCGGACGTGCCGGTTCGGCGTTTGCCGCTGAAATTGGAACGATGAAAGTCGGCGAGGAAATAGATGCTTTGCGTACGATGGGACTCAACCCCGGCAGGTTTTTGATTCTTCCGAAATTTATTGCCATGGTTGTTGCAATGCCGTTGCTGACTGTATTTGGTGATATTATCGGTATTGTCGGAGGAATGCTGATTGCTGTGACAAAGATGAACTTGCCGATTGTAATCTACTATGACCGTGCTACCGCTATTTTAACTCCTTTGAGTTTTTCGCTTGGTTTGTTTAAAAGTTTTATTTTTGCGCTGATTATTACCGGTGTGGGATGTCGCCGTGGTTTTAATGCCAGAAACGATGCCCAGGGGGTCGGCTGTGCCGCCACTTCCGCGGTGGTAAGCGCTATTTTCTGGATTGTTATTGCCGACTTTGTTTTGACTTTCATTTACAGTTTTATCGGGGAGTAGTGCATGGCGGAAAACAATGACATTATAAAAGTTGAGGATCTTACGATTGGTTATGGTACAACCATCGTCTTGAAAGATTTGAATTTTTTCGTCAATAAGAGCGAAATATTTGTGATTCTCGGTGGTTCGGGTTGTGGCAAATCAACCTTGCTGAAACATTTGATCGGATTGTATCCCCCGATGAAGGGAAACATAATGATTAAAGGGCATAGTATGATTGAAGCTTCCTACGAAGAAAAACAACAGTTGATGTGCGGGTTTGGCGTGACTTACCAGGGGGGGGCATTATTTGGATCGCGTACTTTGCTGGAAAATGTAATGCTTCCGCTTGAAGAGTTTTCCGATTTACCCCGAAAAGAGCGGGAGGATGTAGCCAGGGAAAAACTTCGTATGGTCGATCTCAATGGCTTTGAAGATTATTATCCGGCGGCGATAAGCGGCGGAATGAAGAAGCGCGCCGGACTGGCGAGAGCAATGGCGCTGGATCCTGATTTACTGTTTTTCGATGAGCCTTCTGCTGGGCTCGATCCGATTTCATCGGCTGAACTTGACAAATTGATCCTCCGGCTTCGTAAAGAGATCGGGGCTACCGTCGTAATCGTGACACATGAACTCGACAGTATTTTTTCAGTTGCGGACCGGTGTATTATGCTTGATAAAAAAGTAAAAGGAATGGTGGCAGCAGGAAATCCGCATGAGTTGCGTAAAAATTCAGATAATCAGTGGGTGACAGATTTTCTTAACCGTGAAAATATGCGTAACTGAATAATATAAATGAAACTTTACTTGATCGAGAGAAGAGGAATAAATAATTATGATTGAAGCAAATAAATTTAAACTGGGTATGTTTGTGGTCAGTGCGTGTGTGCTGTTTCTGGCTGCTATTTTCGTTTTTGGACTATCCGATATGTTCCGCCACAGTGTTGTTGTTTTTTCGGTATTCAGTGATTCAGTTCAGGGGCTGAGCGTTGGGTCGCCGGTTAAATTCAAGGGTGTTCCGGTTGGACAAGTGAAAAAAATCTTGATCCGTGGTGAAGATGAACATATTCTCGTTTTTATGGAACTGGACCTGACGGTTTATTCCAAGGGAAGTGATGGCAATCAGTTTGGCAGCGAGGAGTTCGAGAAATTTTATCAGATACAAATGAAGCGAGGGTTAACTTGCGGGCTGGAACTGGCCGGTATTACCGGAATGAAATATGTCGAACTGGACTATGTCAGTGGGGCCAAGGACTTCAAACCATTGCCTCGGCCCAATGGAGTAAAAGGCTTTTATATTCCATCACGTCCTTCAGTGATTCAGAATATAATTAAGATGATCAATAAATCCCTTTCCAGTATTGCCGGACTTCAGCTTGATAAGTTGTCCAATGAAGCCCGAGGCGTTTTGAAGGGAGCCAATGATCTTTTCAATGATGGAAAATTAAAAAATACGATTACTAAAATCCATGAAGTTGTTGTCAATATCGACAGAGCGGTGAAGGAAGTCATAGAAGATCCGGGTGTTAAGCGTTCAATCAAACGGCTGGACGGCATTACTGCCAATCTGGATACTGGTTTGAATAATATCAATTCAAGTTTGAGTAAAGAACGGTTGAATAAGCTTTATGAAATCGTTAAACGTGATTTAGAGGATGTCAATGCCCTGATCTCTCAGGTTAGATCTGATATTGATAAGCTGAAGTTGCCGAAAACAGTGAAGGCTATTCGAACTTCCGCAGAAGCGGTTGCCGACAGTAAAATTGCAGTACTGCTTACACTACAGCGCCTCAATAAGACTCTTGAATCTGTTGCGGATCTTGTTTCTTCTATTGAAGATGATCCAAGCTCTTTGATTAAGGGGAAACATAAAAAGCCGTTAACCGGTGCGAATGGAGAAATCCTTCCTAAATATATCAAATAACATCCGGTAAATTCAATATCTGCTATTACCTGCTACCTGTATTTTTGTACAGGCAGCAGGTTTTTCTTGTCTGGCCTGATTTTTGCTATATATCCTTAATTATGAACAGCGTAATCTGAGGATTCCTGTTCATGAGCGGTGAGGTTGTGTAAAGAGGAACTTTTTTCTTATTTTGCAGTGATGCGGGAAAAAATGACCGGGTAATATGTTGATTAATGCATCAACATTAATTTGATATTTTCAAATTTTGATGATGAAATCGTCTTTTTTGAGCAAAGGAAAACGGTTGTTTGAAACATTGGCACGGCATCTGCTTGATTCTATCAAGCGTGGTTCAAAAGATTTTTATGAAATACTTTAAGAAATATATGGTGAACTAAAATGACACTTCGGCTATCCGGTTTGGCATCAGGACTTGATACAGAGTCTGTTATTGAGGCTCTTATTGAAGTAAAACAGGAGCCTATCGATACTCTCGAGGATGAACTTGATGAGTACGAGGAAATATATGACGTATGGGAAGAAGTTGATCTTGCGGTAAGTACTCTCTCTGCTGCTGTAACTGATCTTTGCAGTTATTCTACCTGGACTGCTAAAACCTTGGAATCTTCTGATGATACAGTTGTTGATGGTACCGTTTCGGGGTCTTTGGCTGATACAGGTACTTACGAGATTGAAGTAACTCAGCTGGCAGTTGCACATAGTTATCATACCGATACCTCTTCTGTCTCCGATACCGACTCGGAACTTGGCTATTCGGGGACATTCACTATTAATGGTGTAGAAATTACTGTCGAATCAACTGACTCTCTGGAAGATATCAGGGATGCGATCAATGATGTTACTGATGATATGGATGGAGCTGGTGCAACAGCTTCAATTATTGGTACGGCTTTGGTGATTACCTCAGGGGAAACCGGTGAGGGAAATGAAATGACAATTACTGATACCGATGGGATTCTTACTGATTTGGGGTTGTTCGATAATGAAACTGCGGCTCAGGATTTGGAAGCTACGATCGATGGTATTGCTGTTACATCAACAAGCAACGATAGTGTGGCCGATTTTATTACCGGGGTTACTCTAAATTTCGATTCAGTCGGAACAACTACAATCTCTATTGAACGCGACACCGAAAGTATTATTGAGTGTATTGAGACTTTTATTGATGCATATAATGAATTGATGGATTATCTGGGTGAACAGACTGAATACGTTGATGATGAAGAAGCTGAAGATTCCGACAATGAAGAAGGTGATTCAGGACTGCTCAACGGTGACAGCCTGGCTAACCAGATTCAGAGAAAGTGCAGATCTATTCTGACTCAGCTTTCATCCGATAATGAAACCGTTACGAGTTTGTATTCATGCGGTATATGGACCGAGGATGAAACAAATAATTTTGCGATTGTCGATGAAGATGCCCTGGAAGATGCATTGAATAGTAATTTTGAAGAAGTTCAGGATCTTTTCCGTAGTTACGGTACCGATGACGAGACTGACAACGATGAGGACGGTTTGTTTAGACAACTTGATACTTATCTTGATTACCTTCTTGATGAAACCGATGGTGGTATTGCGACAAAAATGGATACCATTTCCGATAAGACTACTCGACTTGAAGATAAGATAGAGGAAATGGAAACAGACCTTGAAACATATGAATTAGAACTTTGGGCTCACTATGCGGTAATGGAAGAAGCCGTTAGTACCATTCAGACTTCTGCGGACTATGTGTTGTCAGCACTTGGTGAAAGCACTAGTGATGACGATTAATATTTTACACTCTTTCACCTGGGTTTAGGTGAGGGCCAGTGCTGGCTGATTATGACTCTCCAGCCAGCACTGGTTTTTTTTTCTGTCTTTTTTTCTATCCCGCATTATGCACTTCAATACTTAAGTGCTTCAGATGAGGAATCTGGTCCTTCAGGCGTGAATGATATTCGTTTGCACTGATTCCTGTTCCTGAGATGATTGATAATATCCCGGCAATATTTTCTGAATCCAGAAGCCAGAGATGAAGATCAATTATCTCCGAATCTCTATCGGCTTCTATAATCTGCCTGATTTTTTCTGTTATTTCCAGTCCTGCGCTGCCGTCCAGAAGAATTATACCCGTATCACGTAACAGGCTCCAGGCCCATTTCAGAATTAGAACTCCTCCGAGTATTCCAATTACCGGATCTAGCACTACCCAGTTAAAATATCGACCGCAAAGCAGAGCCGCCAGGGCAAGAACCGAGGTCATTGCATCAGCCAGCACATGGAAATAAGCCGCTCTGAAATTATGATCGTGGTGATGTTCATGTTGTTCATGGTGATGGTGCCCATGGTGATGACTTCCGTTATTCAGCATAAATACACTTATTACATTAACGGCCAGGCCGACGATGGTAACCAGCATTGCATTGGAAAAGTCAATCTTTACCGGATTGAAAATACGTTCAACTGATTCGTAAATAAGCCATATTGCGCTGGCTCCAAGCATTAGAGAGCTGGTATAGCCGGCAAGTATACCGAATTTTCCGGTTCCGAAAGAAAATTTACAACTGGCATTATACTTTCTGGCCAGAACGTAAGCTCCCCAGGCAATTCCCATTGCAAAGGTATGAGTTCCCATATGCCAGCCGTCGGCCAGAAGAGCCATTGATCCGGTAATGGTTCCGGCGATGATTTCGGCCAGCATGGTAACGGCAGTAAGTAAGGCCACCTGGAGAGTTCTTTTTTCATTGTCTACCGATTTATTAAGGTCATTGGAATGCAGTATTCTGCATTTTATTTGTTTACTGCTCATTGTCTTTTATCCTTGTTTTATGCCGTGTCAACGCATCTTTTGGAGATGTTCGACCAGCTCGTCTATTATACTTTCATCATGGTGTTGCACTGCTCTGGTAACACATCCCTTAAGGTGGTATTCCACTAGTTGTGACCATACCCCTTTCAGCGCTCCGTTTATCGAATTTATCTGGCGAAGTACTTCTATGCAGTCCCGATCCCGCTCAACCATTCTGCCTACTCCGCGAACTTGTCCTTCTATTTTATTCAAACGTGCCTGCAGACGTTTTTTGCCCTCTGCTGTTCCGCATAGACTCATATGTTTTTCCTCATGTTTTATTATTGTTATAGCATATAGGGGTATACCCTATATGAAGATAATAATTGTTGTTCTTATTTCTGTCAAGGCTTAAGGGTAAGGTTTGCTTGTAAAATACGCAAAAAGCGGTAAATTACAATTTTAACCAATTATAACAGGGAACTCTCATGAAAAAAATCTTTGTCTTGTCATTAGCTTTGTTGGCTGGTAGTTTGTTTGCTGGAGAAAAGGAGAATCTTGCTGGAGAAATGCTTTCATTAATGGGAGCACCGGCCATGGTTAAACAA
The DNA here is from genome assembly GCA_963677165.2 of Victivallales bacterium. Taxonomy (GTDB): domain Bacteria; phylum Verrucomicrobiota; class Lentisphaeria; order Victivallales; family SZUA-371; genus JAFGXT01. The sequence goes on from CAXXSX010000001.1 coordinate 394,590, forward strand.
TCTCAACAGAGAATGAAAATGCAACTAGGCGCAGTATTGAAACAGTTTGAAAAGATTCCTGCCGCCAAAGCAAAAGCTGTAGAAGCAGAAAAAAAGGCAAATGATTTGATCGTAAAATCTTTTAATTGGGATGGCGTAAAGGATGATCTCATAAAGCAATATATTGATGCTTTTTCCATTGAGGAAATGAAGGCTATTATTGCATTTTACAAGAGTCCGGCGGGTGAAAAGATGTTGAAAAAATCTCCGGTTGTGACGCGCAATTGCATGCAGATTATTCAGAAAAAAATGTATGCAGTGATCCCTCAAGTAGAGAAAATGATTAGCGAAGTCAAAGCGGCTGCTGGTCCTGCACCAAAAACTGCTTGTGTCGGAGGTAAATGTTCTACGTCCAAATGTGGAACAAACTGCGATCCGAAAACATCAAAATGCAAGGCTGGTGTTTGTCCCGCAAAAAAATAGCGGATAATTTGATATTTCGATATTTTGAAGCGGAGTCTTTTAGGCTCCGCTTTTTTGTTTTTATTCGTCAGCGAATAAAATACATAACGGTTTCCGCCCAGCCTTCAGTATAATGTCTTAAATAAACTTTGTAATCAGGACAAAACTTCATGATTTTTTCATGAATTTGATAAAAGTCAGAACATCTATGATAGACGCTGATTGCCAGTTTGGGACTTTCTGTTCTGATATGACCTTTTGCTCCTTCAAGCGCTTGTAGTTCATGCCCCTCAAGATCCATCTTAATGAATGTTATCTTGTCACTGATTGCATCGTCAAGCTTTACTACATCGATTTTTTCTGAGCCTGATTCAACAACTGCACTGGCGTCTTTTGAGCTGGAATCAAAGCATAGTTTGGTGTTGTTGTCAGATACGCCTTTTAAAATAAATTCAATATTGGGGTGTCCCGCCAGTTTTTTGCGGGCTATATCCATATTTGTTCCAACCGGTTCAAACAAATATACTTTTGTGTAGTTGGGGCAACGGTTACAGAAATTTTCAGTGGTATAGCCGTCGAATCCTCCTGCATCAATAAAGACCTCATTCTTGCCGTATGTTACAAAATCTGCGAAATATTGTTCTTTTAGAGCTACCCGGTAATTGTTCATAAAACAGTGATCTCCTGTGAGGCGGAATTTAATGATGTCCTGAAAGGTTTGAACTGATTCGGCATCATTGAAACTCTTGGAGAGCTTTTCCCACTTATGATAATTTGCCTGGAAATCGTTACGAATTGCGATAACAAAGTCAAATGGTTCGATACAATCTGAAGTTCTGTAAAGATCGCAAAACTGAATAAGATTTGTAATACCGGCTTCTTTCGCTTTTTGGGTTACAGTTGAAGGATAGGTGCAGACTGTACCATTAACGACATATGAACCGAATGGGACTTCTTCTACATGTATCGAAGGAATGCCGTTCCAAAGCGTTCCGGCAGGAATGAAATCGTTGATAATTCCGTCTATTTTTATGATTCTGCACAACTTCTCAATATCGGGGGAATTGCCGTAAACATATCTTTTCATGGAGGCGTCAGGGGAAAGAAAATATTCAGCTTTCTCTCGTTTTTCCTGAGTAATACCGGCTTTCCAGTCTTTTAAGAACCCTTTGTAGTCGAACATTTTACTCTCCTTCCATAAACTGAGAATCAGGATGTTTTGGCATCAATCATTGCAGATAAACCGGCTATTGTGCGGAATTGTGAAGACGCAATTTCATCGTCAGTGAGTTCTATATCGAATTCCTTTTCAATATCAATGACAAAACGCATTACCCCCATTGAATCGATATGGCCCGACTTCAGGAAGTCAAAATTTTCCGGATCAATTCCGGCTCCAATTGGACGTTTCTGCTGAATGCGTTTCAGTAAGAATTCTTTGGTGCAGCTAGCCATTATTTGCCTCGCTATTATACTTTTATCCAAGTTTTTGTTTCGGCTGATTTTGTCATTGCTTCCAGCATTTTCAGGCCGTCAAGAGCGGTATCAACTCCGAATACTTTATCCGAGTTCCACTTGCCGGTATTTTTGTAGTCTCTCACACAGTCCGCAATATCACAGTATAAATTGGCAAAAGCCTCTATATATCCGGCTGGATGTCCGGCTTTAAATCTGGTGTAGCGCGGCCGGCCGGCTTCTTCAACGTTGCAGCCGCGGTCAATGATCTCACGTTGACCCGTGTTATGGCACAGAATGATCTGTTCCGGCTCCATCTGACACCATTCGGCCGAAGCTTTTTCGCCATATATTCTTATTCTCATCCCATTACGGTAACCAATTGCGGATTTGCTTATCCAGAGTTGTCCGGTGAAATTATTATTATAATTACAGATACAATGTACGTTGTCAATCACATTGTGAAAACTGCCGTAACTTTGTTGATCTGCAACCACTTCAATAGGATCGGCGCCGGTTAGGAATTGTATCAGTTGGTGCAGGTGTACAGCAAGATCAAGGTACAAAGTCGGGATTTCATTGTCAATCAGTCGCCACTGCTGCGGAGTAATCGGGTTGCCGTTCCGATCGATCTTCAAGTATCCTTCCTGAGGCATTTCCGCCTGGAAGTGGAGTAGCTGGCCCAGTGCTCCCGAAGCTATTATATGCTTTAGTTCCCTGATGATCGGGTATCCGGAATAATTATACGATACCGCAAGGAATGAGTTGTGTTTTTTTACCAGTTTTTTCAGGTTTTCCGCCTGACTGCATGTGCCAACCATCGCTTTTTCGCAGATCACCGGAATGTTTGCCTCAACACATCCACAGACAATATCGTAATGTGCCGGAGTCGGAGTTATGACTGCGACAGCGTCAACCCCGCCGTTTCTTTCTGCTTCGATAAACTCCTGCCAGGAATTGTAAACTTTGTTTTCCGGAACTCCATAACGGTTTGCCGTGTCACGGTTTATTGTAGAATTACGACTAAAGCAGCCTGTCGTCAGTTCCCAACGGCCGTCTACGCGGCATGCGCAATAGTGTGCGTAGCCGACCGCGGAGTCGATTGCTCCACCGATAAATCCTAATTTAAGAGGTGATAAGGATTCTGCCATTAAAATATTCCTTTAATTAACCTTTGAACTATATTGTTCAACCAGAACTCGTCTGGTTAGTTTTCCCATAGTGTTTCGAGGCAGTTCGCCGACAATAAAAAATTTTCGAGGCAGTTGAAAATCTGCCAGGAAGTCCGCACTGTAATGCCGTAGCGTTCTGAGGTTGAATTCTTCAGGGCTTTCCGGTACAACTGCAACAGCCACGACTTCGCCAAGATTCGCGTCAGGATAGGCGAACGCGGCGCATTCGCGCACTGAGCTGTGCTGCATTATAACACCTTCGATGTCGGTTGGATATATGTTCATCCCGCCACTGATGATTATTTCTTTGCTGCGCCCGAGAAAGTATAGAAATCCATCATCGTCAAGTTTGCCGATATCACCGGTTTTGAAGTACTCGCCATGCATGGATCCTGCGGTTAATCCCGGCTTTTTGAAATATCCCTGGAACAGCATTGGCGTACGACAAATTATTTCTCCCGGTTCTCCCGGAGCGGCGAATTCGCCGCTTTCTTTCAATATTTTTATATCAACGCCGGGAGCGGCATTTCCTACAGACTTCAATTTTGTTGCTGCCGCGCGTCCGTCAAGGTTTGACGCGATTGCTATTTCAGACGCGCCGTAACATTCATGCAGATCGCATTTCAGTTTACTTACCAGTTCGTTTTTTACCGAATTTTCCAGTAGTGCGGATGATGAGACTATGCAGCGCAGAGATTTGGTTCTGGGGTCCGGTATTTCAGTTAAAAGTTTGCAGATACTGCGCAACTGCGATGATACCGCAATTGTAAATGTGACTTTTTCGCGTTCGACTGTTGCCAGCCAGTCCGCAGGGGAAAAGTCTGACATAATTACTGCAGTTCCACCGGTTATCAGCGGAATCAGAACCAGGCGTTCCGCTAGGGAATGATACATCGGAGTTCCAGCCAGAGTGATGTCATTCGATGTGATGGAGTAAAGTTCAACGCTTGCCATTGCCCGGTTCCATTTGTTTGCCTGACTGAGTACTATGGGTTTGGGCGCGCCGGTGGAACCTGACGTTGTAAGCAGTACATATGGATCGCTGTCTTCCGCGATGCCAGTGTCCGGTATTTCAGAAAGAGATTGTTGATTATCCATGTATTCAGGACAGAAACGCAGACCATTGAGTCCCGAGAAATCAAGACTGGATTTTTCAATACGTTCCATGACTTCCGGAGTACAAATCAGGTGCCGTGCATCGGTTGAGTCAACAGCGGCATGGATTGCTTCTGCTTTCAGTTCGGGAGACAGCGGCACCAGTACTGTTCCGGTTGCTGCCGCGCAAAGCATAAGTGCCGCGAAATCAATGCAATTGGGCAGGATCACTATGATTCGCTCTTTTCTGCGTACATTATTTTCGTTTGTCAGCCTGATCCAGCTTGAAATAATTCGCTCAAGCCTGGCGTAAGTGACGAGGAGGTCACCATGTATAATCGCCGGCTTATCCGGTGTTTGTTTTACCGTGGCTGTAAACGCATTGAATATTTTTGTCATTATTGTTCTTTCAAATTTTAGTTTATCGCCTTCAGGTGCTCATCTGACTGAATTTCAGAAAAGTCCGGCTTTTCATTCTTTCCATTTTTTGTCCTGGTTCTGAGAGGTAAACTTCTTCCGGGCCCGTATCCCTGGCAATAAAGGTATTTGCCGCAATAAAATTTTCTTTTCCGACTTTGATGTTTTGTCCAATCGAAGAGTTGACCCCAAGAAAACAGCCAGCGTCCAGTTTTACTCCTCCGGCAAGGGAGACCCCGGCATTGATCCAGTTGTTGGGGCCGATGACGCAGTCGTGCCCAATGTTTACATTGCTGGAAATAAAAGTATTTCTGCCTATTTTTGTCCCGGGGTGGATTGAAACATGATCGAGAATAATACAAGCCGCACCGATTTCAACGTCAAAGTGCCTGATTACCGAGTTGTGTATATAACTTGTAAAAGTATATCCCTTGTCAATCGCTTCCAGGTATTTGCGTTCCCGGAGGTTGTTCATATCGAGAAAGCCTACCGCGATTATCATATTGAAATTTTCAGGAGGAAAAGATTCTTCCACCTGATCAAAAGGTTTGAGCGGCAGTCCGCAAAAAAGTTTTTCATCTGGATGGATGCAAACCGAATCAACCGTGAAACCGACAATGTCCATAACCGACGACGCATAGGAATACAGAACCTTTGCCATTGCGCCGTTACCGTATATGATCGTTTTCATTTTTTTATAAGTCCCACGATAAAATTAATGATGTTTTCTTCTAGATCCGGATAGATTGGCAGACAGATTACCTCATTGGCAACTTTTTCCGCTTCCGGCAGGAGCCACTGGCAGGCGGAGGGGAGATTCCGGTATGACGGAAAATGAGAAATCAACGGATAAAAATATCTTCTGCCGTAAATATTATTTTTTATCAGTTTGCCATACAGTTCATCGCGCGACGATCCATATTTCTCTTCATTGACAAATATTGGAAAGTAAGCGTAATTATGTTCAACATCTGGAATATCGTCCAGAAAACTGATTCCTTCAATATTTCGCAGCAGTTTTCGGTAGAGGCATGTGATCGAATGACGTTTTTCTACATTTTCTTTAAAGTATTTTAATTGTGCCAGTCCTATTGCCGCCTGGATTTCATTCATTTTTCCGTTGCTGCCGGGAGCCACCACGGTTTCTTCGTCAGCGAAACCAAAATTTTTGAGAAAGTCTATTCTACGTTTTAGTTTGGGGTCTGACGTGATCAGTGCTCCGCCTTCAAAAGTATTGAACGTTTTGGTGGCGTGAAAACTCAGCATTGACAAATCGCCGTAATTTAATATGGATTCTCCATTGCGGCGGACTCCGAAAGAATGCGCCCCATCGTAAAAGAGCGAGAGTCCGTATTTATCGGCAATGTTCTGAAACTTTTCATTGTCACAGGGATTCCCATAGATGTGGACGGGCATGATTGCGGTTGTGGATGGAGTAATCAGCGATTCGATTTTATCTGGATTCAGGTTGAAGGTGTGCGGTTCAACATCTCCGAAAACCGGTGTGCAGCGGTTCCAGTAGATTGCATGGGTAGTAGCTACAAAACTGTATGGTGTGGTGATGACTTCGCCGGTTATTTTCAGGGCTTGTAAACCGATCTGCAAGGCTATCATCCCATTACAGAACAGCGATATATGCTTGATCCCAAGAAAATCTTCAAGCTTTTGTTCCAGCTCGTGATGGAAAGGACCATCATTGGTTAAGCGTTTGGAATCCCATATCTTTTGTAGATATTCAGTAAATTCTTGCAAGGGAGGCAATGATGGCCTGGTCACAAATATTTTATTCATATTGTCTACTGCGGTCTGTTTCATAATAGTATCCTTTACCGCAAGAATTTTTACTGCTGATTATTCAAAAATGCGATTACAAAACCCGATGTGACTGCATGAATACGCAGCAGATGACGTAAGACGGATATCCATAATACTGGATATCAGATAAGAATACATAATTCTTACTTTACTGATCTTTGCCCGAATCATCTTCTGCCTATTAATATTATAGATGCTATTTTTTATTTTTGTTCACTCCTGCTTAAAAAATTGTGCTTTTTCGCTTAAGAAAATTAATTTTCGTAAATTAATTTATTATTTTCGTAAATCAATATTGACAAGGGACGATATCTTCGCTATAATAGGAAATAATAAAGCATGATATAAAGAAAGCGGAAGTACTATTATGGCAAGAAAGAAGAAAGCCATCAGCATAAAATTGGTAGCAAAGGAAGCGGATGTTTCTGTCGCTACGGTATCCCGGGTAATCAATAACCGTACCGATGTCAGTGAAAGTGTTCGCAAACGGGTCCAGAAAATAATTGACAAGTTCAATTTTTCGCCGACCAAGAGCGCTGAACGGCGCGTTAATATCGGTGTCATTCTTTCTGTTGAAAATCCGGTAATCGACGAGTATACTGCCCAGGTACTTGACGGAATTACCCGGTACAGCGGAGAAAGTAATCTCGATGCTACCATAGTGGTGAATTGCTTCAATCTCAATCCTGTGCCATTACTTCAAATTATTCGGGAACGTCGTTGTGATGCTGTTATTCTGGTTTTTCCTGAAAAAGTAATTGATGAGGTCAAAGACTTAGATCAGGCAGCGATCCCCACAATTCTGATTAACACGGATATGATTCAAGGCGAAAAAATCGGCTATGTCAACAATACCTCATATAAAGGGGCGCTGGCCGCGGTGAATTTATTGATCCAGCTTGGACATCGCAGGATTGGTTATCTGAGTGGTCCGCTGGAAAATAGCCGCAACCATCAGGAGCGCCTTGATGGTTATAAAGATGCCATGGATAAAGCCGGAATTGAGATTGCATCTGACTGGATTGTTTACCATCAGCCAACTATTCGTACTCCGGAAGCTGGTTACAAACAGGCGCAGGAACTGCTCAATTCCTCCCCGGATATTACCGCGATTTTTGCTGCCAATGATGAAATGGCGTTTGGCGCGCTCAAGGCCTGCTGGGATAATGGTCGTCGTGTCCCGGAAGATATTTCTATTATCGGATTCGATGATATTCCCTATAGTACCTATATGCATCCGGCTCTTACGACTGTCAGACAACCGATCAGCAACCTGGGCTATAACGCAATGAAATATCTTGACCAGTATTTGAAGGGGCACATCGATAAACTACCGACTGAAGTGCTCGAAACGGAACTGGTTATTAGACAGTCGACTGCTCCGACAGCGATGAAATAGATCATAAAATAATTGAATTATAAAAACAATATTGTTTGTATTTATTGGGTTTGAGGACTTAAATGCAAAAGGATGAGGAGAAAGTTAATGTTCAAATGTCTTAAAAGATTGTTACTTCCGGCAATGATGCTGGCGACTACAAGTGGTATTGCCGGTACGGAGTATTTATTGAGCGGTAATAAGCAGTCAAATGTGTTTCCGGCTTCAATAAAGCGTATTCCAACGGCAGCGACTTTATCATGGGTAAAGGATGGTCAATATGGTAGTTCCAAGGCGATGATTAGTACCGGCAGCCGTCCGAAAGGTAAATGTCGGGTATTGCTTGATGGTTCGATTGGACCAAGGGGAGACAATATGGCTTTCGGCCAGTGGGGCGGGAACAAGTACGCGACTTTTTTGATTGATTTGAATGATAAATATCTGATTAACCGGATAACTCTGTGGGCAATGTCCAGTAAACAGCAAAAGGCGGACTCTTTTGAGGTTCTGTTGAGTAATGACGGCAAAAAATTTATCTCTTCCGGTTCTCAGAGTATTGATAACTCATTGGGCCAGAATAAAAAATATCCTCCACTGAAAACTGACTATGAATTACAAAAACCGGCGGTTGCACGTTATGTGAAAGTTCGGGTAAAAAAGAAAGTTGGCGCCCGGCAGCTTGTTCTTGCCGAATGTGCAGTTTGGGGAACACGTCCTCCTGCAGGAATGGGCACTGAATTATTGCCGGAAAATCAACGACCGGAGGTGAAATTCAATGTTATTGGAATCCAGAGTGGGGCCGTTGCTCTGGATTGGAAAAAATTTGCTTCGGACGTCAGCCAGGTGAGAGTCTGGAAAATTTATACATCAGATAAACCGTTTAAAAAGGTTACCGATTCCGGCGTGGAACTGAAAGAGAAACTGCCGACAAAAATAACTCGTAAAGTAATTTATCCGCTGGTTCCCGGACAGAAATATTTTTTCGGAATCACTGCACAATATGAAAACGGGGAATACCCGGTTGTAAAATGTGCTGAATACATTCCGCCTGAAGCGTTCACCTGCAAGACGTTTGGCGATATGCTGGCGATCAACCATTTCTGGGGCGGCGGCGGAGCCAGAAAATTCCATCGGGCCCATGAAGAAGAATGGGAACAGGTGGCAATGGACATCCTTGGAAAAACCCCGGTAAAACAGATTCGCTGGTGGCTGGGAAACCCATGGGTCGTTCAAAAAATGTATGAGCAGAATATTGGCTTGTGTACTTTCCCTCGAAAAACTACTTATGAGGAAGGGAAAAAGATGGGTTTTTATTCATATTCCGCCGGTAATGAGCCGGATTTATCCGGCAAGCCGATTGAGCTGTATTATAACAGCTTAAAAAAGCTCTATAAAATGGCGAAGGAATACAGCCCGCACAATATGGTGAGTGCTCCAACCAGTGGCCTGGAAGACACCTGTATTGCCTGGTTGGACCGGCTTTACCAACTGGGGGCGAAAGATTATTTTGACGTAATGGATTTGCATACTTATACAAAGCTGTCGAAAGATTTTGACGCTCCTGCCGGATACCCCAGGGCCGCTCCGGAATCGCTTTTTGCGCGCTTGAAAAAGGTCAAGGCCGTAATGAAAAAGTACAATGACGAGGATAAGCCGCTGATCTCTACTGAATTTGGCTACAGCGACACGAAAGTAGCCAATCCGTCCGGTAATATTACGCCGAAACGCAAGGCCCAGTGGCTAACCCGCGGACTTATCATTCATTATGTGCTGGGCTTCAAACGTGTGTACATTTATGCCTTTTTTGATGAAGGAGAAAACAAGGATTATACGGAACACACTTTCGGTATGGTAGATTACTATGGTCAGAAGAAGCCTGCTTACTACGCGTTCTGTACGCTTGGAAAACAGCTTGGCGATAAGATTCTGGCCAGTCCTGTTCCGGGAATCAAGCGTTCTCATTATGGCTATCAGTTCAAGAAGCCGGACTTTGATGAATATACCGCGGTCATCTGGGATGGTACCGGTAATTTCGGCGGCGTATTCAAGACCAGTCCGGGAACTGTTACCGTAACCGATATGATGGGGAAACAGCGTGAGCTGAAAACGACTCAGGAAGGAACATTTAAGCTGAAATTCGGTCCGTCTCCAGTATATATCTGTACCGATGCGCCGATCGAACTGAAAAAATCGGTGAAAGTAAAAGGTGGAAGCGCGGTTGCCGGAAAACTTACAGTTGAGCCGGTTGCGAAAGTATTCGTGTCCGGACCGAATCAAAAGTCAACTCAGATTGAAGCAAAAGTGAATAACAGTACGAAAGAAACCGTAAACGCGACCGCAAACCTGGAGACTCCTGACGGTAAGCTGCTGGCTTCACAGAAACTGATGATCGCCCCCGGCAGTTTAAAACAGATTCAGTTCCCATTGCCAAAATCATCAATGGCGCTGGATAAATACAGAATCGAAATGAGTTACAGTAACCGTTATTCCACCTTTTCTGAAACAGCTGACATCTTTGTTCGCAGGCTTGCTGCTAATAACGGCAAGGTGAATATTTTCAAAGCAAAAATGTACGGATACGCAAAGTCGGTGTATATTATAAGCAATGACCAACTGGAAATCAGTATTGATCCAGAGCGCGGCGGTAGAGTACTTGAATTTTATGACAAAAAAAGCGGTAGCAATCAGCTTGAGATTTCTTATAAGTATCTAGGTAAACTTACCAGTATTCCATTCCGTTACTGTATTTGGGACCGGGTGCAGACTCTGCGCGGTTACGGCATTAACCGTAATGACCCCTATCAGGTTAAGTCAGTTAATGACGGAGTTGAACTTAGCGCAAAATCGAAAAAGGGCGTTGGAATCGTAAAAAAATACACGCTGGAAGACTCATCATTGAAATTAGATATTAAAATGATCAACAACAGCGGTAAAGAACTTCCGATGACCTACTATATGCATCCGGAATATACAGTAGGAGGAGTTGGTGACAATGTGACTGATGTACTTGAAATTCCGGTGAACGGTAAAACAATAAAAATTCCTTTCTGGTCAGGACTGGGAAGCAAGAAAACGGCTGAACTGGATCAAGGCTGGTGGGTGGTGGAAGATACCATCTCACACATGACTCTTAAACAGGAGTTTTCGCTCAAGCAGTTTGCTCAGCCACGGGTTTGGTTTGGAATCGGATGTTATAACTTTGAAATGAACAGCACCAAAGGTTTAAAACTGAAAAATGGGGAGAGTTGGAGCGGTACATTGACTTGGCAATTAGTTCACAATAAATAACAAAGCGGAGAATGCAAAAATGAGAAAAAGACAGAATTTCACACTCATCGAACTCCTCGTAGTGATCGCAATTATTGCGATTCTGGCGGCAATGCTGCTTCCTGCGTTAAGTCAGGCGAGAGAACGGGCAAAGACCATCCAGTGCATGAACAACATGAAGCAGCAGGGCGGCTTTATCGCTTTGTATGAGAATGATTATGATGATTTTATTCTTCCCGCAAAATGTTGTGGGTATGGAGACTGGTCCTGGAATCATGTTCGAATGTTGATCAATGTAACTAAATATGCTAAAAATAAAGCGATATTCAGATGTCCCAGTTTAAAGAAGATTCATACTTCATATCCACAATGGGGCGGGTACGCAATGAATGCCTACAACTATTCTTTTGATGGAGAGCTGGGCGGACTGATGTCAAATATAGGAGCTGCTTTGGCAACTTCTTTGCCAAGGCGTCTTAATCAGGTAAAAAGTCCTTCTGCGGTTATTATGCTGCCGGAAGTGACTGGCGCATACTCTAATGCTTGTGTTTATTATAATGTTGGAAGCATTAGTTATGTAACCAATGGACAGGATGGGATTCGTCATCAAAACGGCAGAATTGGTAATATGCTTTTCGTTGATGGACATTGTCAGTCCTTAACTAGAAAACTTATTCAACATATTTGGTCATATGGAGCAAAAACTCCATTCTACTATGGTTTTAAAGGAAGTCTTGATCAGGAAACCTGGTAAAACATTATTTTTTTGCCGCCGGTTGAAAATCGGCGGCTTTTTTTGTTTTTGGGGGAGGTTGTGGTTTTGACATTTCTGTTCTGACCACATATAATCAAATTATTAAGATTCAATTGATTACAGGGATAATACTGCAGTATCAGTGTGAAAGGCAGGGCGGAATGAATAGAATTGCTTTCCTCAATAAAGCCATTAAGCAGTCCGGCTGTATTTTTTTTGTTTTTTTTATATTTTTGTGTTCATATCTACACGGCGAGCAGAGCAGCAGGAAGTATAATGTTCTCTGCCTGATGTCTTCACATCCCGGAAGTCCTCGCGATGAGCGGTTTTTTTCTTCCTTTAGAAAAGAACTGAAGAAAAAGTTTCCTGCCGCCAGAGTTTTCTCCGAATACCTTGACATGAAACGTTTTTCTGACAAGCGTCAGTTTGAGCGAGAAAAAAAATTGCTTGCAGATAAGTATCATGCTGGTTTTCTTAATATTGTGGTTTGTGCTGATTATGAAGCTCTTGAATTTGTGGTCAAGGTCAGGAGGGCTTTATTTGACAAGGTTCCGGTAGTTTTTGGTGGCGTCAATGAATGTGAGTCGGTGCTGCTGAAGAAAAATAGTAATATTACCGGAATTGTCAGTAAGCTGAATATGCAGTCAATTATTGACGTTGTCCTGAAGCTTTTCCCCGAAACAAAAGAACTTGTTTTAATATATGACAATACTCCGGCGGGCCAGGCGTATCGTCGTATATTTGACGCTGCGCTTCCAGAAGTATTTCGAAAACATCATAGGCTTGAAGTGAAATACCTCTCAGGTAGAGACTTGACGACAGAACAGATGATTTCATCACTGACAGTTTTTTCTCCAGGACGTCTGGGGCTTTGGGGATGCTGGTTTCGGGATGTTGAAGGTAATTGGATTGATGAGAATGACTTGAATAGGAGATTGGCAGAAATAGACAGTATTCCATTGTTTGCCATTTCCGGAATGATGCCCGGAGTCATGGGAGCCAGAAATGATTCAATGGCAATGCAGGGAAGGGAGGCTGCTGGTATGGCTGCCGCCATATTAAAAGGGGCAATGGCAGATAGTTTGCCGGTGAAAACGATTGAAGCCAATGAGTACATTTTTGATCATATTGCACTTGATCGTTGGGGCGTTGGTCATGATTTGCTTCCGCCTGGGGTAGAGTTGCTTAATCGTCCGTTCATGGAGACGCACTCCAACCAGATTTTAATTGCGATTGCAATGCTGGTCATTCAGGCTGTGGTAATTGTATTGCTCGGAATCAGTGTTACCAAAAGGATCCGGGCCGAACGGGGGATGAGTGAGATATCCCGTGATTTCAGTTCTATTTTCAATAGCATTAGAGATGCGGTTATTATCACAAACAATGCCGGAGTCATCAAAAGGATCAATCCCGCTGCGCTTGAATTGTGTGGCTGGGAAAAAGATGAGGCCATAGGATGTTCTGTTGATAAGGTTCTTGCTTTGAAAGTACTGGGATCGCATCGTTCATTGAAGCTTCCTTTGGAGGAAGTTTTGTCCCAGAGGAAAGTTGTTGGGTCCGGGGTTACTGCTGATATGACTTCCCTTTCCGGAGTGGGACACCGGATTAATTATACTGTTTCTCCAGTTATAAATAATAAGAATACCATAATTGGAGTCATCATTGTGCTGAATGACGTTACGGGGGAATACAAGAGTCGCGAGTCACTAATGATTGCGGAAGAACGTTTCAGGATCATGTTTGACCATACCCCTGTAATGATTGCACTGATGACTCCCAATGGAACTCCACTTTATTACAATAAGTCGTGGATAGACAACTCCGGATATTCCCATGATGCCCTGATTAAGCTTAAGCATGAAGAGATGAATGACAGAGAAGGTTCCCGGAAAATTCGTGAAGCTACAGAAAAAATCTCAAACAAAAGCTCAATGAGAGCCTCGTTTGAAAGGATGTTGCAACTTCCCAACGGAAATTCTTTTGAACTTAAAGATACTATTCTTCCAGTTTTTGACAGCCGGGGGAAGGTTAAGTTTTTAATTGATATTTCTACCAATATTTCAATCGAAGCAAAAGCCCGTAAGGAATTAAAGTGGGAAAGGGAACAACGTGAATTGATTCTTGATAACGCATCCGAGATTATTATGCATCTTGACCAGAATATGTGCGTGTTATGGACAAACCGGAACCCCGGAAATCCTTCGAAGAGTCCGGATGAAGTCGTTGGAATGCATTATCATGATGTTCTTTTCGGTGCAAATACGATACTTGAGGATTGTCCGGTGAGGAAAGCTTTTGTTTCCGGACAACCTCAGAGTGGCGAGGTTACTACTGCTGATGGTCTTGCTCTGCTTGTTTCAGTTGCTCCAGTGAAAGAGGAGTCCAGGCATATTCGGGGCGCTGTGGTAACCTGTATGGATATGACAGAGGTACGCAGTCTTGAAAGACAACTGCTGCATTCCCAGAAGATGGATGCCGTTGGGAAGCTTGCCGGTGGCGTGGCACATGATTTTAATAATATTATCCAGGTTGTTTTGGGGTATGGGGACCTTATAAAATCAAAACTCAATGACCCGAAAGCTTTGAAGATGTGGGACAATGTGCTTGATGCTGGAAAGTCGGCAAGGCGTTTGGTTCGGCAGCTTCTTACTTTCTCCCGTGCTGACGAAAATTCTTCCCGGACAGTTGAAGATCTTAATGATGTCTTAATGAATTTCAAGAAGATGATTGTACGCGTATTGGGGGAAGATATTAATTTCCAGCTTAAACTGGATTCTGATGAACTGAATGTGAACATGGATATCGGACAGATAGAGCAAGTCCTGATGAATCTGTGTGTCAACGCAAGGGATGCGATGCCGCATGGCGGCAAACTGACGATATCTGCATTTGAGACCGATTATGCTCCGGTTGTGTCATCTACGGGGGGGATTGGATTGCGGGGACGTTTTGCCTGTTGTGAGATTACGGATACCGGCTGTGGAATTCCTATGGATGTTCAGTCACGCATCTTTGAGCCGTTTTTTACCACGAAAGAGGCGGGAAAAGGTACTGGGCTGGGACTTGCAACCTCATATGCCATTATCGAGCGTCACGATGGTATTATTACTGTTAACAGCGCGATAGACAAGGGAACGGTTTTCAGGTTTTTCCTGCCGATGGCGGATGTAGCTGCGCTCCCGACAGAGATGCTTCAGTCCGGAGTCGATATTGGCTTGTTTCATTCGGCAAAAGGTGAAACCATATTACTGGTCGAAGATGAACCAATGGTAATGGAAATAGGCACAACGCTTTTGAAAAGTGCCGGTTATAATGTTATTCAGGCGGAAAATGGGAAACAGGGCATAGAAGTATTCGACGCCAATGTTGATAAAATTGATCTGGCTCTGCTTGATGTTATCTTACCGGAGATGTCAGGAAAAGTTGTTGCGGAGCATATTGAGAAGATGAAGCCGGGTGTACCGATATTGTTTTGCAGTGGTTATACTGCGGACATTATTGATAGCAGTGATATTGAAAATCGTCTGGTGCGTAAGCCTTATAATCCGGGATTGCTGCTTAAACGGATTTTCGAAGAACTTGAGCGTCACAATCGTTTTTCGGAAAACGGCGAAAAGGTTGTTTAAGTTGTCGGATTTATCCAAAAAATTGATCCTTTGTAATAAAATCCAGTCTTTTGCCGTAAAATGATTTGCAAGATACATATCAGGTAGTATATTACAGCTTTTTGATGTTTGAATTAAAGCCCTCAAGCTTAAACGGAATATTGATTTTTAACTGAATAATAAATAATATTGGAGTGACAAAACATGTATGCAGTCATCGAAACCGGCAGCAAGCAGTATAAAGTAACCCAGGACGATGTTTTCGCCATTGAAAAGCTCGAAGGCGAAGCCGGAACTAAAGTTTCATTTGAAAAAGTTATCGCAGTAGGCGAAGAAGGCGGAGAGCTGAAATGTGGCGCTGATGTTTCCAGTGTTACTGTTGACGCTGAAATCGTTGATCAGTTCCGCGGTGACAAGCTGACCGTATTTAAAATGAAAAGACGTAAGGGATACCGTCGGAAAAACGGTCATCGTCAGAACCTTACTTCCGTTAAAATCACTGCAATCAACGCCTAAACCGTTTTTACGGGTATAAGGGATTGATTCAGATGAAATACGATAAGAACGGAGCATTACTGGAAAGCGCTGTTGAAGGCGTCAAGCTGATTAACCGCGGCAAAGTCCGGGATATTTATGATCTCGGCGACAGCCTGCTGTTTGTGGCTTCTGACCGCATCAGTGCTTTTGATGTAATTATGCCGAACGGGATTCCGAAAAAGGGTAAACTCCTTACTCAGGTTTCCCTGTTCTGGTTTGAATTCATGGACTGGATTCCAAACCATTTGATTACGGCTGATATGTCATCTCGTCCGGAACTGAAAGATTATGTTGATGATCTTCAGGGACGTGCGATGATCGTTAAAAAGGCGAAACCGCTTCCTGTTGAATGTATTGTGCGTGGTTACCTGATTGGCAGCGGATGGAAGGATTATCAGAAGACTGGAATGGTTTCTGGCATAAAACTCCGTGACGGATATCGTCAGGCTGAAAAACTTGATGAAGCTTTGTTTACTCCTTCTACCAAGGCTGAACAGGGCGATCACGACGAGGCTATCTCCTACGAACAGGTAGTTGAGCTTATCGGACAGGAAAAAGCGGAAAAGATCAGAGATCTTTCGCTGAAAATCTACAATACCGCAGCGGACTATGCCAAAGAAAAGGGCATTATTCTAGCTGATACCAAATTTGAGTTCGGTGAACTTGATGGTGAAATTATTTTGATCGACGAAGTGCTGACTCCGGATTCAAGCCGTTTCTGGCCCGCAGAACAGTATGAAGTCGGATGCAGTCCTCCGAGTCTGGACAAGCAGTATGTGCGCGATTATCTTGAAACCCTCGACTGGAACAAACAGGCTCCCGGCCCGAATCTTCCGGAAGAAGTGGTTATGAAAACGACTGAAAAATACCTCAGCGCATATCGTCAGCTTGCCGGCAAAGAACTGGTTTAAGAACGATATAGTTAATTTTCGCTTCCGTAAGGAGCCTATGGCGACTGGAGTTTGAAGCGATACTAATGCAGTCCGTCATACGGACAAAAAAACGGCAACTTTTCACGGTTGCCGTTTTTGTGTTTATGGATGGGAGCGCTATACGGTTTGTAGTTTTGGAAAGCCGTTTTCCCAGAGAACTTCAGTCTGGGTCAGGTACCAGGTTTTACCCATGTCGTTATTGCCTTGATAAAACAGATAGGTTCTTCCATCATGATCTTCAAAGATATAGGGATGACCGGATTCGCTGGAGTTCCATTCTCCGGCTTTGCCGCAGGGTAAAAACGGTTCCTGGCTCAATCGTTCCCATTTTACACCATCGTTACTTACTGCACAGCCGATTTGCTGCGGACAATTGTTGTAGGCCCCGGCATAGAACATAAAGAATTTATCATATTTATGCAGTACAGCCGGAGCTTCGATACATTTCTGTTCCCAGTCGAGTTCTGGTTTTAAAATGGGTTCATCGCACAGCTGTATCCAGGCGGACCGGACAAAACCGGAATTCAGCGGAGCGGAAGCTCCGGACAGCAGTTGAATTGTACCGGACGGGTCACGTGAGGCTACATACAGAAAAAGTTTATCATTATGGATTACCACGTCGGCATCAATGGCCCTGCCGTTGTTCCAGTCTCCTGCAGGATTCCAGATTGGATTAGTTGCGTTTCTGTTGAAATTAACTCCATCAATGGACGTTGCATGGCAGATTGCGTCGTTGGCTGCATTTCCATAGGTCTGGTAAAACAGATGAATGACATTGTCAATAACAATCGCAGCCGGAGCGGCAATACCATTGTTTTCGTGATCAGGAGAGGGACTGATTTTGCCGATTTCCTGCCAGTTGTTTAAGTCTTTACTGACGGCAATCCCGATTGCCAGGTAGTAGTCGTTCGGTTCTTTGTTTCTGGCATCGTCAATTATGGTATAGTACATCCAATATTTATCTTTAAACTTTACGACTGCCGGGTCCTTTGCGAACTCATGGCCCGACAGTTTACTTGCAAACTTCATATGCTCTGTTCCTTGTGTTTAATTCAGGTACCATCATAATTATAGCGTTTTAGGTGGCTTTTTTGAATGTGTTTTATATACAAAGAAATATACTATATGCGCATTATGGCTTGACATGGTAGATGTCTGATATATTATTAATAATAACTGACAACAGCAATAAAAGGTAAAAATGCAGGAAGATATTATATATTTCCCATTGCCGGACGTTGATGAACCGGTTAAGATGTTTCTTGCCGGCGAATCGGAGTGTGACGAATCGTACAAGATATGGCGTAATGTTAACACCTCCAGATTCTTTACAATCATTTATGTTGTACGGGGATCATGTTACCTGGAAACACCGGTCGGGATGTTTTACCCGTCAGCCGGTGAAGTTTTTATTACGCATGTCAGGACGATTCATGAGTATGGTTCTGTTGATGGAAAAACATGGCATATGAAGTGGTTCAATGTTGGTGGTAAGCTGATGGAGGAATTTATAAAATGTTATGGTCTTGACAATGTCTGGCTGTTTCATAAATGCAGTGAACTGGAGAAAATGTTCGATCATGCGCTGGATATTTTCCGGAAAAATCCATTTGATGCATCTCGCCGGGCCGCTTCGGAAATGTTGGCTCTTGTAATGGCACTTGCCGACAGTATGATGCGTCAGGGGGAGGAACATAAGGCATGCAGCCCGGAAGGGAAAAAACTAAAAAAATTTATTGATGAAAACTTTTCCCGCCCGGTTACACTGGACGAAATGGCAAGCCATATTTATCGTTCCCGAGCTCAGGCTGTACGTATTTTTAAGCGTGATTGGGGTGTTACCCCTTATTCGTATTTAATCAAAATGCGCATCGAGTCTGCGAAGATCTTCCTGAGAAATACCACCCGGAGTATAAAAGAAATTTCTGCCGGTCTTTCCTTTGAAAGTGAGTTTTATTTTTCTAAAATGTTCAAGAGCAAGGTGGGAGTCTCTCCCCTGAAATACCGACATGGTGAATCCGTGTATCCGCATAGGAAACGTCCCCAAAAACCTTTTGAAGTAGATTAAAATGCGCATATTGTATATGTCTTTGTTTTTTTTCTTTATTCACTCTGTAATTTATTCCATGTATAATAAGTGTATTGAAAATAACAAATATAGGAATTGGAAAATGGAAAAGAAAAATTTCACACTCATCGAACTCCTCGTCGTGATTGCGATCATTGCTATTCTTGCCAGTATGTTGCTCCCTTCATTAAATAAAGCAAGGGAAAAAGCTAAGCAGATCAAATGTGTATCTAACGAGAGTCAAATTGCAAAATCGAACCTTATGTATGTAAACGATAATGATGAATGGCAGTTGTGCGCCAGAAAAAATTATTATAATACTGGTAAACCAGATATTAACAACCTTGCCTTTTATAGTTGGTGGACTGATACTTTAACGACGCTGAAATATGCTCTGAATCCCGATATTTTTGATTGTCCGGGAACAGTTCATGATGGCGGCGTGTATGATGGGACTTCACAAGATAAACTTTTTCAGACAGAATATGGCCTAAATGCAAGAGGTTGGGGATATGACAATCCGAATCAGGGCTTTGGTGATGCACCGGCGCTTGAAAAGGATCACAAGTATAATTACAACGTGAAAATATGCACAGTCCGAAAATCAAATAGTTCCATCATTCTGTTCGGCTGTAATTCCAGTGGAGATTTTGGACAGAATGGAGGTAGTTATAAAATAGGGCAGGGCATTGTAGCTCAAACATATCTATCGACTGATCCGGAAACAGCATATGCAGCTGTCAGTAATATTCATTCCAAGGGAGCTAATTACGGTTTTCTTGATGGTCATGTTGAATATTTTAAAGTTTTAGAAATCATCAGTGCTGAGAATCAGGAATTATGGAATAGATTTTAACGTTCTTTCTTTACTAATGAATTAATAAAAAGGCCGATTTTGATGTATAAATTTATTGCGATATTACTAAGCTGTATCTTTACAATTCCATTGTTTTCTTCCGAGAAGATAGTTCCCAATGGGGATTTTTCGAAAGGTACCAAGGATTGGAGCCTGGGGAAAATGAGCAAAATAAAAAACAACGTACTTATAATTAACGATAATTCCAAGACAGAGGGCTCCAGTGTTCATGGTGCTGTAATACCATTAAAGCCTGATCAAAAGAAGATATATCTATCGGCTGAAGTTAAATTTGAGGGAGCCCCTACTTGCCTGATCTATATCTCATTATTAAAAAATGGCAAGAGAATTAAAGATCAGGGATTGATCAATTCAACTTCTCACGCCAATTCATGGAGACAGGTTAAAAGCGATAATTATATTGTTCCTGATGAATTTGACGCAATTCGCATTTGGATTCATTCATCTTCTAAAGCAGTTGGGAAATATTATATTGATAACATTGCTCTACATATCGCTGAAAAAGTTAATCCTAAAATTTTCTTTAAAAATGCAGCAAAGGGACATCCCCGAATTTACCTGACAAAGAGTAAAACTCAGCATATCAAAGAATTTATAAAAAAAGATGCCAGGGCAAAAAAAGTTTATGATAAAAATATAGCTCTTGCCGAAAGTTATTCCGGCAGGAAACCTATCGTATATAAAAAGGACGGCAAGCGTCTATTGCATCCTGCGAATTGTACAAGAGGACGAATTAAATATCTCGGCTTTGCCTACTATATGACCGGCAATAAAAAATATTTAGATGCAGGTATCAAGGTGTTGTTGCGGGCGATAAAAGTTAAAAGCTGGAATCCTTCTCATTTTCTTGATACCGCAACTTTAGCTTACGCAGTCGGTTTGGGGTATGATTTGTTTTATGATTATCTCACGGTTGAGCAAAGAAAGCAGGTGGTTGACGCGATCATAGAAAAAGCGTTCAAGCCTTCGATGGAGAAGCACTGGTGGTGGCTGAAACGCGAAAATAACTGGAATCAAATTTGCAACGGAGGTTTGGGAATTGCCGCGTTGGCTATTTATGAAGATAAACCGGAACTCGCCGGCGAAATAATTAAGAGAAGTATTAATAATATACCTCTTGCTCAAAAAATATATAATCCAGATGGATTATATCCTGAAGGTCTTTCTTATTGGGACTATGGAACCAGGCATGCGTTGCAGTTCATTCAGGCTCTCGAGGATGTAATGGGTCATAGTTTCGGGTTGGCTGATTACAAAGGTTTCATGAAATCACCTCAAGTGAATAATTTTCTGACTGGAACTTCCGGCAAAGCGTTTAATTTCGGTGATGCCAGTCCTATTCGTAAGGCATCTGTTGCGACTTCCTGGTTTGCAGCTAAAACAGATGATCCTACGCTATTGTTTATTGAGAACACTCTTCCCTTAAAACCTATGTTCATGTATATGATTTGGGCTTCTCCGGTAGGAACAATAAGCCAGCCGAAAAAATTAAACTGGACAGGCAAGGGGGGGGACCAGGAAGTTGCGACTTTTCGTACTTCATGGGACAAGTCCGGAACGTTTCTGGGATTGAAAGGCGGTACGGTTGACGCTTCGCATTCGCATATGGACCTAGGCGAATTCGTAATAGACGCCTGCGGAGTTCGCTGGGCCGCAGATCCGGAACGTCAGCGTTATGGAATTGCCGAAAAGTACATGAAAGATCATCACGTGAAACTACAACCGTGGGATATTTTCAGGTCAGGTCCGTTTATTCATAATATTATAATGGTAGACAAGCAGTATCAGACGACATATCGGCAAATGATATGGGACGGTAAAATCAAGGGGCCTTCCTCTGTATATGTTCCGGTCATCAAATTTTCTGATTCATCGTCATTCGCAGTTTTAAATTTAATAAGTGCTTATGAACATCAATTGAAAAAATTCCTGCGTGGTGGTAGACTTTATGGCAGATCCGTTTTAATTCAGGATGAAATCGAATCCGATAAGCCTGTAAACCTGCGTTGGAATATGTCCACTTTCGCGAAAGTGAAAAGTGTAGATGGAAATAAAGTTGTTTTAGAGGCTACTGATGAAAACGGTAAACTGCAGACAATGTGTATTACCGTTTTAAAGCCTGGAGATGTGAAAATCAAGATCATTGATCCGATGACGACAGAACACGCAAAGAAAGAGTTCAATGAAATGCCTAAAGGATTGAGCCAGATTACGTTCAATATTGAACTTGAAGCAAACCAAAAGACTACGTTAGCGGTATTTTTCCGTCCTGGAGGTGAGGATGATAATAGCAAGGTTCCTGAAATTACTGGATTTGAAAAATGGTGATATTAGTAATCCAGGAAGAAATAAAAAATGAGTAAAATGAGATATACCATAATTTTCACCTTGTTTATCCTGATTGTCATGTCTGTCGCGGCTGCTTTGATGATTCCGGCGAAACCGAATGACGGAAAGGCCCATATCATTTGGGTGGCGGGAAATGATCCCAACAAGCAACTGGTGGCGGACACGTTCAACGAGAAGTCAAAGGATACTTTCGTTACCCTGGACGCTGACAACGGCGGCACGACTAAGACTCTGGTGCAGTGTACCGCTGGGATTGGCGGCGATGTGATTGATAGCGTCAACGAATACAGCATACAGGTATACCAGAATGCCGGTATACTGTTGAAGTTGGATGATCAGGTGAAAAAATATGGCTTTTCGCTGGATACACTGAATAAACAGGTTCAAAAACTCTGTACCGTGGAGTCGATTGACCGCGATGGCAATGTGATCTCCGGACAGTACACCTATCCGGCCACAGTCGACAATGATTTTATTATTTACAACAAGGCGTTGTTCGATAAATACGGTGTTCCCTATCCGTCCAATGACCTTACCTGGGAAGAATATATTGATATTGCGCAGAAGCTGACCGTATACAACAAACCGGGCGATCTTATACCGGAGGCATTTGGTGCGCTGGGAACCAAACCCAAGTTTCTGGTGATTCTCTGGGAAAAGGGCGGTGATTTGTATAAAGATAACTGTACTGCCAGCGGAATGGATACTCCAGCCGCGTTGGAGGCTTTGAAATTCTATCGGGATCTGTTTGGTAAATATAAAGCGGAACCGACCAGCGCGGTAAAATCCGGGGTTCAGACTTCCGGGACCGGTTCTGTCGCGTCATCGTCAAATCACGCCTGGCTGGGCTGCGGCAAAGTTGCCATGGTCTGGGGAGGCCGTTGGTATCTCAAGGAGTTAAGGGTTTATTCCGCGTATAATAAGAAGCTCAAAGAGCGCTGGGATAAAGAGAATCCTGGCAAGCCGTGGCCGCATGTCGGACTGAAATACGGAGCCTGTCAGGTACCGCGTTTCCGTAATTCAAAACGTTATAATATGACATATACTGGTCGCACGGTGGGAATTAATGCGAAAACACATCATATGGAATCTTCGCTAAAATTCCTGGGATATTTTGCTTCCCCTGAGTATAATCGCTTTATCTGTGAGATCAGTGGAGCCAAGCCGCCTAATAAAAAGTACTGGAAACCGGAATTCTTCTACAATTCGAAATATCCCGAGGAAAAGCCGGTTCATGACGCAAGTTTAAAGGCGGTTGAGAGTGGGCGCTGTATGCAGCGCAGTCCGTTTATTGAGACTTCTACCAGTATGCGGATTCTTAACGACGCGTTGGAAGTGATTTCGATTGACAATACGCTTAGTGATGATGAGTTGAAAAGGATTGCTCAGGATGTAGTTAATAAGACCAATGCGGAAATAGCCCGTCGTGTTGAAAGAAATAAAAATCTTAAGAAGGTTTACGAGCAGCGGAGAAAACAACTTTAGAGCGATGACATAGCGAGGAGAAATACTGTCAACATAAAAACGGCATGATGGTGAAAGAGGAACTTTATCACCATCATACCGGTTACAGAAACTTAAGTTAACTTATCAAAGCTTCGGGGATGGGAGAACTGAATTATCCGACGCTATTGTCGTTGATTTAGAGGATGAATTTTTGTTTAATTTTTGCAATTCTGATTGAGCCATGCCCAATTGGTACATTCCTTTACTGATCATTTTTTTGTCGGAATTAGAATAACCCTGACCGATGAGGTTTGAGGCTGCGGCGCATTGACGCAGCAGTCCGGCCTTGAGAACATTGCCTTCTTCAGTGGCTGAAGTTGCCAGAGATTCATATTTTTTTGCGGCGGTTTTGCTTTCACTGGCTTTGGATGCATAAGAATTGCACGAACTTGATTTTTTTGAACTGCTCGAACAGGTTGATTTCTTTTTTGAGCAGGAGCCGTATATTTCTTTTTTTGCGCTTTTTAGTTCCGTTTTGGCCTGTTTATAAGCGGCATATCCGGC
Organism: Victivallales bacterium; assembly: GCA_963677165.2. Taxonomy (GTDB): domain Bacteria; phylum Verrucomicrobiota; class Lentisphaeria; order Victivallales; family SZUA-371; genus JAFGXT01. The sequence goes on from CAXXSX010000001.1 coordinate 418,762, forward strand.
TTTTACAGTAGAGCTGTTTCCAGTTTCAAAGCCATAAGCCATCTTACGTTTTGCCGCCGCGCATTTTTCTAATGCAGCGGCCAGTTTTGTTTGACCTTTTTCCTTGGCCTTGTCAGCCTGGGAGTCATAACTTTCCGCATATTTCTGATATTGTGCGGCTTTACTGGTATTTTTACAGCTCTTGGAACTACAGCTGCCGCCGGCGGTTACGGAGGAAGCGGTTGCAATGAATAATATCGAGGTAAAGGTTAGCAGTGCGAGTTTGTAAGATTTCATAACTCAAGGTCCTTCTTTTATTCACATCTCTAACTATATATAACCCGTCATCGGACAAAACCTTACAGTTTTTTAGAAAAAATCTATAATTCGGAGGAAGAGTCCTGCTTTTTTCGGCCGAAATTCGCAATGAATTTGCCGAGAAAACTGGCTTGTACTATCATTATTATGCCGATGAGAAGCATTCCTGCTCCACTTATTATATTATAATTATGGGGATTCAGGAAAGGTGTTCTTAAATGGGGAATCTGAGATATATTGGGAAGTAAGATAACAACAGCTTTTATCGTAGTAAAGAGTCCGACCAGTAGGATTGCAATGGAATAGCAATCTGACAGCTGGATATTGAACGATAATTTTTCTTCTGGAAGATTATGAACCATTAGTCCTGCTATTTTGGGTGCCAGTAGCCAGAGTACTACTCCAATTGCTATCTGAGGAAAAGGACCTAGCAAACAAATTAGAAGGAAATTTTTGAAGTCTGGAAGATTTATTGATGAAATCAGAAGTGGTAGAAACGTATGGATAATGCCATAGATTATCAAAAAAAGTGCAAGCATACGCTGGAGGATTACTGCGAGGGTTTTAGTCTGCATAATTTTACTCCTTTAAGGGTGGGCGTGCTGATCTTTGAAGTTGCTTCGAATTTTTTATGGATCGTTTTAATTTATTGTAATTATGGTGATACCGTGGATTATTCGGCGCAATTTTCATGGCTTCCGCAAAAAGTTTTAATGCTAATTGAGGTTGTTTGTTCCTTATTGCCATTACGCCGAGAATATTGATTATGGGATCGGCCCTGTTGCTGACCAGTATCGACATTCCTTCAGCATATTTACCGTTCAGGCATAGAGTATAAGCATAAAGATTTTCATGTTTTATTTCATTGGAATATTTCAGCAGTATTATCGCGTGTTTCAGGGCCGCCGGATATTTCTTTTCGGCAAGGAGGGACTTAACCAGGTTTTCGCGCGGACGTGTCGCGGTTGGTACTTGTTCGGTAGTGGTGGCCCATAAAGTTCGTTCATTGCGCCATACTCCCGTACGGATAAAGGTCATTACCGCGAAAGTTACCAGAATTATTCCACAGATGTTAATAGTGACTTCCTTGTCGGCATATTTTTTAACGATTGCGGTAACCAGCCATGCAAAGCCGATAGTCGGGATATAAAGAAATCTTTCGGCCCCCAACTGTACCATGGGAATAATGTTGGCAAATGGAATCAGGGCGCACCAGAACCATAACCATCCATTCAGGATATTGTAGCGGAACAGTGTTCGGGTGATCCATACGAACAAGAAAATAAAAACCACCAGATAAAACCAGGCTCCACCATCGGAAATAGACATGGCCCGGGGATAAACTTCATAGTCCGCCAGCAGGTTTACCGGCAGAACTTCCAGCCAGAGGTAGCGGACAAAAACCCTTGGCATGCTCAACCAGGTTGTCCACATATTTCCGGTAATATAATGACCTTGGGCGGTATGTCCTAAAACCAAGTGACGGACTGCGACCGCGCCAAGGGCAGCCAGCAGCATAATGGAAATAGTAGTAATAAATGTCAGGGAGCGCTGAACAGCTCCGCTCCATGAAACCTTAAGCTTACGAACGTTGTCGACTCCCCAGGAAATAAACAGAAATACTGGCAGAAATACGACCGACAGTTTGGCAGTCAGTGCCAGGACGAAAAGCAGCAGAGCCAGTACCCCCAGTAGAATATCGGAAGATTTTCCCCGAAAAAATGAAAGCGTATAAAGACAACTTATAATCAGAAAAGCGGCAATCAAGTCTTCAAAGCTTTTAGCCCAGCAGACGGCTTCCGTATTGACGGGATGGACCGCGAAAAAAGCTGCGCCGATCAGAGAGCCGGGAATACTTCCGCTGAGTTGGATCAGCATTAGGAACAACATGGTAACTACCGCCGCGTGAGTCAGTGCATTGAGCAAGTGGTAGGGAAGGGGATTCTGACCGGCAAATTTGTAGACTGCCGCATGGACGAGGGTGCGCAGCGGACGGTAATTTTTCGTGGTTAGCTGCGAAGGATCGTAGGAACTTGAGAAAACCTGACGTTTTGAATAAAAAGTCTTGTAAGCGTTATGAAAACTGCGGATATTTCGATTGTGTACGATTACGCCATAATCGTCCCAGACGAAATTGAACATAAGGGTCTGAGCGTAAAGTAAAAAGCTTATTACGAACAGGGCCGGAGCCAGTATTTTTATGTGACGCTTATGAAGCCGGGTCAGTTTTATCATTCTTCCAATCACTTAGTCGTTTTTACAAAATATCATGATTTAAACAATAATCAATCTCAAATTCTACTAACAGTTCCATATTTCTTGAGCAGGGGGCGAATTTTAAGTTTGATATGCCGGGCTTCCGAGGGATTTTCAATCATTGAACGGAGTTGTTCAAATGCATAGGAAGCCATTTCTTCCCAGGGCTGTTCAATGGTGTCGGTGTGTAGCGGTGGCGGCGTATAATTATTTACAAAGTTATCATATCCGACGATACTCAGTTTTTGGGGAATATCTTCAGGAGAAAGTTTTCGCAGTTCCATAAAGTCTTCAAGATACAAGTCCGAAATAACAAAAACCGCGGTAATTTCATTGATCGCTTCCGGCAGGCAATCAGGATAATCCGGGGAAGACATATTGATATATGAAATATTGTAAGCTTGTTTACTGTGACGATATGCCGCCTGGAATCCCGTTATCCGGTCAATAAACTCATTGTTTTCCTCCAGCATCGGTCCGAAGACTGCCACATTACGATGTCCATGTATTACCAGATGTTCCGCGGCAATATATCCGCCGGAGTCGTTGTCAGTATAAAATGAATCAAGAATACTTTTCATATCCTGGCCGATAAATACAGTTGGCAGGCCGGTCGCGTACAGCTTTTCCGCAATCTCTTTTGAGGTATTCCCAATGCTGACGATGCCTGAAAAGTCTTCCGGAGTGAGGGTATCGGCAAAACGTTCAATTCCGGTTCCCAGTTCAATAAAGAAAACTGAGCAGCCGTAGCCGTTGCGGCGTGCTGTAAACGTAAAGTGGTTGGCGGATATCCCGAAGCATGGAGTCTGCGGACTGTAGACGCAGGCCAGATTTTTGCGTTTGCGGTTTTCCAGCGGGATAGGCAGGGGAATGCCGTCGGCAATCCGTCCCCGTCCCGGTACGATTCTCAAATAACCGCGTTCTTCAAGCAGTTTCAGCGCTTTGCGGACCGTTACCCGGCTGGTATTAAATTCTTTTTGCAGGGCACTTTCGCTTGGAATAAAACATCCGTGGTTTTCGGGCTGAATACAACGTCTTTTAAGTTCTTCGGCAATTTTTATATACCGCGATTCCGAGCGTTTCATATTGTTTTCTTCAGCTTTTTAAGAAAATTACAAAAGCGATCAGAATGGCTGCCAGGACATAATTGAGCCAGCCGATTTCCTTGCCTTTTCCACTCAATATTTTTATGATGGGATAGGAAATAAAGCCGAGTCCCATGCCATCGGCGATACTGTAGCAGAAAGGAATACCGGAAATGATCAGGAAAGAGGGGATCGCTTCGCTGAAATCCTCCCATTTGATTTTTGATACATTCTGCATCATCATCGTTCCGACTACAACCAGGGCCGGGGCCGTTACCGGCATGCAGCCGGCTACCGCGCAGATGAACGGAGTAAAAAACAGAGCGAGCAGAAAACAGATTCCAATGACAACTGCGGTCAAACCAGTTTTTCCGCCGGCTTCAACTCCGGCTGCGCTTTCTATATAAGTCGTAACGGTTGTGTGCCCCATGACAGAACCAGCGACGGTTGCGGTCGCGTCGGAAGCAAATATCCGGGCGGAATTTGGCAGTTCGTTGTTTTTCATAAGTCCGGCACAGGACGCGATTCCGACAACACAGCCGAGAGTATCAAAAACATCAATAAAGGTGAAAATAATAATCAGCGGAAACAGTTGACCGAATGCTTTGAACACTCCGGTGATGTCCAGCTTTCCCATGACTGGCATGGGGCTGGCCGGAAGGCCGAGTATTCCATGATCGAACTTGATTTGTCCGAATAGCAAAGCGGCAATTGCCGCGACTACAATCCCGATAAGGATCGCGCCGCGTACTTTCCGGATATGCAGTACAGAAATTGTGATGAGCCCGATACAGAATATTATTACATTGGGTGACTTTAGGGAGGTTGTCAGACCGTAGAGACCATTTTCCGTGACAATAATTCCGCCGTTACGGAATCCGATCAGGGTGATAAACAGTCCGATACCTGCGGCAATTGAATATTTCATGCTCGGACTGATCGCGTCCATGATAAATTTTCGTATGTTCAAAAACGAGATTACGGCAAAAAGTATGCCTGAAACAAATACAATACCAAGTCCCAGTTGCCATACCTCCGGCGCTCCGGCTTTCATGTTCAGAGCCAGGGCGCATGCCGGTAGTACGGTCAGCACGAAATAAAAGTTTTCCCCCATTCCCGGGGCCAGTCCGACCGGGAAGTTGGCCAGCAGTCCCATCAGGATACAACCGAAGGCGGAGGCCAGGCAGGTTGTGGTTACCAGGGCTCCGAATTCCATGCCGGTGCTGGTATTCAAGGTTTGTCCGGAAAGAATGCCCGGCTGGACGAATATGATGTATGCCATGGCGGCAAAGGTTGTTATTCCTGCGAAAATTTCGGTGCGTGGATTGGTTTTTCGTTCATCAAAGGCGAATAATCTGTTTAATACGGTGCTAATGCTCATACTGAATTTCCTGAATACTTAATGATCTACCGGATAAATATAAATGCGGTTACCGGGATTTCCAATTGAAAATGGTTCGGGGGGCGGTTATATTTGGCGGAAAATAATGGAGTATTAAATGGAAGAGAAGGAAAGACCTCATCACCTTTTACTTGAGATCGCTTATGACGGCAGGAACTACTATGGCTGGCAGCAACAGCCTGATGTGGTAACTGTTCAGGAGACGATCCAGAATGTTATGGCAAAACTTTACTGTGTCGATTCCCTGAAACTTTATGGCAGCAGCCGTACTGATCGCGGTGTTCACGCCATGGGGTTTGCCGCTCATGTGCACCTTGGTGAAAGCCCTTATATTCCCTTTGAAAAGGTGAAAATTGCAGTAAATAATTTGTTGCCGAAAGATATCTGCATTCGTAATGTTTCTGAAGTTTCTCCTGAGTTTCATGCTCGTTTTGATGCTGTTGGCAAGGCATATACTTATGTTGTTAACCTTGGTGAGCACAGCCCGTTTTTAGCAAACTATGCCTGGGATTTGCCGTATTTCGGTAATTTTGATGAAGTTCGCCGTGGACTTGATCTTCTTGAAGGTACTCATGATTTTCGTGCTTTTGCCGCTGATACCAAGAAATATGAAAGTACGGTAAGAACAATCTATCGGATTGATATGCAGCGGTTTGATAATTTGCTATGTTTCACTTTTGTCGGAAATGGTTTTATGTACAAAATGATTCGTACATTGATGGGTGCCGTTTCCCTTATTGGAAGAAAAAAGGTGATGTCTCCATGGATTAGCCGTACTCTGAAAAACGGATGTCGTGATGATATAAACAACACTTGTCCGCCTCAGGGCTTGTATCTTATGAAAGTATTTTACGACGAGGAATCTCTCCACTCTTTCAAGCTGGAGAAACCCCCGTTGTTTTGCTGAGCTAAAGTTTTTCCACCAGAGCCCGGTGCAACGCGATCTGGGCTGCTTCAAAGTCTTTGCGTTCAATAACGAACTGCATATTGACCTGTCGCATACTCTGGTCGATTGCCAGAATATTGATTTCGGCTTCTGCCAGAACATTGGCGGCTCTTGACAGAAATCCCGGAAGACTCATGTTGGAACCGATTACTGACACAATCGCGACCTTACAAGTTGAGACTTTGGACCCTTCCAGGCTTTTCTCAATATCTTTAAGGCATTTCTTAATAGTCTTAGCTTTTTCGGAAACAAAGTTTGTGATTGTATTCGCGTTCGTACTCTTCGCTATATAACTGATATTGTTTTCATAAAGGCTTTTCATCAGTTTATAGTCGTAACCACTTTCCCCCACCATTTCCGGGTCGAATACTTCAAGTGCTACGATGTCTTTACGTCCGCAGATCATTTCCACCCTTGGTTTGGGAGATACGTAGTCGCGGCTGATCAAGGTGCCGGGATGTTCCGGATCAAAGCAGTTCTTTATACGAATCGGAATATTATGCAGTTCCATTTGCTTGGCAGCTTTTGCGTGGATCGCTTCCATATCCATGTCGGACAACTGGTCCGCGATATCAAAATTGGTATTACCGATGATTTCCACCCGGTCTTCGCCGATGAGTTTGGGGTCGGCTGTGCACAAGTGAAATTCCTTATGAATAATTCCTTCTTTTGCACCTGTCACTACGGCAAGCTTACTGAAGGTAATTTCGCTGTAACCGCGGTCAAAACGGTTCATAATTCCTTCTTTAACCTTGGCATAACCGGTAACGACCGGCAGTGATTTTGCCAGGTCGATGCCATCAAAACCCTTTTTGATGCGCTGGTCAAAATCAAGTTCGTCAGTATCTTTCCAGCCAGTCAGGTCTATAAATACACCGTTAATATTGTTGGCTTTCAGAATCATAGCGGAGTTGAACGCGCTGTGAGCCTCGCCTACTGCGCTGAGAAACTCGCGGGTGGCGGGCAGGTAGTCTTCCTGGCTAAAGTGTCCGAATGTACGCAGGCGCATCAGGTCTTCAAGGCAGACACAGATACCGTTCATGCGTTCGTTTACAAATTCATCGGCGGCTTTTACATCCAGTCCGATGGATTCGAAAGATTTATTGAACTTCAGCATTTCCTGCCGGGTCGCTTCCAGAGCGTCTTTCCATTTCAGACTTTCCTTCGCGAACCATCCGTAAATTCCGGGTTCACCAGTTTTCTTGTTTTCCAGCAGCAGGTTGGTGATACCGCCGTAGGCCGATACCACAAAGATACGGTTGTATAGCTCATCACCCTGGCGTTTGCCGATGATGACATTGTTCATTACTTCGCCAAACCGGCTCATCGAAGTACCGCCGATTTTTTCTACAGTATGCATTTTATTTTTGTTTTCCATTAATTGTTTATTTGTTCACAGATAATTGAACTGAAACACTACACATCCTCGATACGGAAGAACGTTACTTTTCCTTTTACCACATCAAGTTTTTCGATTTCTCCGATTGCATCTTTCATCAATCCTTCTTCTGCTTCATGTGTCAGCAGAACCATCGGGACTCCGGTGGCGTTCTCATCGGCTTCATGTTGGATGAAGCTTGATATACTGATGTTTTTGTCGCCAAGGATTTTCGTGATTTTCGCGACTACTCCCGGCTGGTCGCTACCTTCGAGTCTCAGGTAATAGCGGGTGACGATTTTGTCCATCGGTATCAGGTTGCCGAACTGTGGGCCGATACGGAAGGCCGGAACGCGGCGGTGTGATCCGAATTTCATGTTTAGACCGACATCAACGATATCGCCGACAACCGCGCTGGCAGTAGCGTCCCGACCGGCTCCGCGACCGTAGAACAGGGTTTCGCCAACCGTGTCGCCGTCAACCATTACGCCGTTGAAAACGTCCATAATGTTGCCGATCATTGAGTTCTTCGGTACGAAAGTCGGGTGTACGCGAATCTCAACATCGTCATTAACCTGTTTGATTACGGCCAGCAGTTTGATGCGGTAGCCGAGTTGAGCTGCGTAATCGATGTCTTCAAGCTTGATGCCGCGGATACCTTCTACATATACAGGATCCATTCCAAACCATTCACCATAGGCCAGTGAAGACAGAATCGCGGTTTTGTGTGCGGTGTCGAAACCGTCGATATCAAGTGAAGGTTCTGCTTCGGCGTAACCGAGTTCCTGAGCTTCCTTGAGCAGCGGATCGAATGCGAGATGTTCGCGTTCCATACGGGTCAGGATATAGTTGCAGGTACCATTCATGATACCGTAAATACGGTTGATGCGGTTACCCACTAGACCTTCGCGCAGGGATTTAATGATCGGAATTCCACCGGCCACGCTGGCTTCATAATAGATGTCGGCACTGGATTGCTTTGCGGCAGCGAACAGTTCTTCTCCGTGCTGAGCCAGCAATGCCTTATTGGCAGTAACGACCGGTTTGCCTTTTTCCAATGCGGTAAGGATGAATTTTTTAGCAATGGTTGTTCCGCCGACAAGTTCGACGACGACATCGACTTTATCGATCAGTCCGAAACCGTCTGTGGTGAGAACTTCTTTCGGGACATCTACACCGCGGTCGGTTTCAATATCAAGATCCGCGATTCCCGCGAGGATAGGTTTTATTCCGGTACGTTTTGCGATAACATCGCCGTTTTTCAAGATATTAGCGGCGACTCCAGCTCCAACCGTGCCGAAGCCGATTATTCCAACTTTAAATTCTTTCACTGACATAAACCTTTTTATTTATCTTATATAGTTTTTTATTATTTTCACAATATTGCTGTTTAATATAATGACTTTACGCCGCTTTTAAAGTGTGAAACTGAACTTATTGCAAAGGTTTAATATCCCGAATTTTATGGAAAACCATAGTGAACGGTTTTGAGCTTGAAGAAAAGATTTAAGGTTGTAAAGTACTAACTTATTCATATTAGTCTTTTGGTGATAATAGGGGAGCGTTTCTATGAGTCTATGTCGATGCAAAGTAATTATTTTCTTTATTGTTCTAATCGGTTATTCTTCCTGTTTTGCATCTGGAGGATGCGAGTCATTAAAGCAGGCCGTTTCCGGGAATGGATTAATTTTTGAGGCAAGAGTTGTCAAAATTAAAAGAGCATCATCTGATTTGCCTAACATGCGTATTTCTGTAATAAATATTAAAAGTATGAAAGGATTTGCTCCCTGGGAAAAAGGACTTCTGCGGTTCCATGCCCAACCATATGGTTGGGAACAAAACGGTATACGTGCGTGGTGTATTGTCCCTCAGTCAGGAAAGGAACGCGATATGAAAGAAGGGGAGAGCTGGATCTTTTTTTCAAATTCTTTGTTTATTGGTGATTCTAAGGAATTAGTGGTTCGAAGAGCAGAACCAGTAATAGAAAGAGAGGATATTTATCAATATCTACTACAAGATCAATCGCTCAAAATCCATTATGAGGAATTTTTTATTGGGGAGTGGCACTCACGTTGGAGAAGGGGAGGCGATACCATTTTTATTAATAAGAACACCCTGAATTATGTGATGAGAACTGGCTTGAAGGAACCAAAAGAGTTCAAGCAAGTAAAATACAGCGTTAAGAAAAATGCAATAACATTTAAACTGCCTTTGATGGTAAATAAGAATCTTGAACTGTATCTAAAGTGTCATAAGAATAATTTGTATCTGCTGAACAAAAAACAGTTTCAGGACATTAATAAAAATAATGAAAATGAAATTTATAACACTGCCTTTGAAAAAAGTGATTCAAATGTAAGTGGAGTAGCGAGGCCATATTACAGTGGAGCAATTGACTATATTCTGAAGACCGGGCGGCTATGGGGGATTTCTAAACTGGAAGTTAATGGGGACTCTGTTACTTTGGTTGATGCGGTTGTTGGATATGGTGCTGGTATGGAAATGTCTCTATCGAAGGTGGTATTGTCTGAAACCATCAAGCCGGGAAAATCATGTACTCTACGTGATGGTGATCACGCTACTGTTATCTATAAGCTCAAGAAGATCAAGGCTGATAAAATTACTTTTTTTGTTACTGAAACATTTGATGCCAGAAGCTTTGGAAAAGGTATAACGACGCAAAGTAAAACTGTAACAATTTCCCCGTATAAAATTGATTGAATCATATACGGGAAAGAGTCCTAATGCTCTTGAACTGGACTGAGTTTTATGTCATCAAACCAGACTTTCCCTCTGTTGGCTGCAATATTCAGATAGATCGTTGCTGTTTTCCGGTCGGGAATTAATTGTGCAGAAAGCGATTGCCATTTTCCGTTGGTTGTAAGCCATGTTAAATCAATATTGGCTTTGGGATCTTGCCTGTTGCCTCCGCGAACCCATATCATGATCTTCCCATCAAAGTCTTCTGATGTCCGGAAGTTTACGGATAATTTGTACTTTTTCCCAGGAGTCAGCTGATTTATTTTTTGAAAGTAGCGTCCCCATGCGCCGTATTTACCCGCATATTTTTTGCTCTTGTGAAGTTGTTTTATCGTCATTTGTCCTGAGGTGTTGCCAGTATTTTTAATTTGCCTGTCGATAGAAAATTTAATTGTTCCAATTTGAGTATTTTTTCCCCAGCCGGAACTTTTATTTTCAAAGCCGGGGTTGCTGATCAGATTTTTTCCGGTTGTATCCTCTTTTTCTTCGATTTTCAGGTACGCATTTTTCCAAATGCCTCCTTTGCCGGCGTTGTTTATGACTTTTACCGCGATTAGATTAGGAGAGTCCAAATGTGTATCATCAGTTATGTCGACTTCGAATGCCTTCTGCCAGGAGCCTGTATCTCCTTTGTAGGGATAGGGACGATCCAGTACTTTTTTCCCGTTGATCCAGATACTGCATGCTTCATCGACTGCACCGAATACCAATAATATTTTCTTTCCTTTTGCGTTCTCCGGCAAATTGAATTTAAGCCGGTACCAGGCGATACCGGTGTATGCTTGCCCATGCTCTTTTAACCAGGTTTTACCTGGAAGCTGATTATCCCAGAAATCATCAATTTTTATTGGGTTCCAATTTGAATCATTCATTGATATGGCATACCAATGTTTCTTTTCGCCTGTGTTGTTCTCGTCCCATTGGAATTTCCATCCTTCTGGAAGAGATACCATATTTTTACTGAGCAGGCGCATCATGTTTTTGGGCCAGTTTCTACACTCAAAATGTTCCAGCGGTCCCAGGTTTGCAAAGAATTCCTGTTCATGTTTGGCCCGGAATTGTTCCAGATGTTTTAGCGCGTTCGCAAATTCCACGGCCTTTCCCGCCTTCGAATATTTCAGAAACTCTTTTTGACATTCAAGGACCAGCTCTGAATGTTTAAGCCCCAGCTTAAGAAATTCCACTCTTTTTATAGCCGTTTCGTTACCTTGGGCTTCTGTTTCTGACTGATTTAATATTGCGTTGCATTTTGCTAAAACCTCCGGAGTAAAAAGTTGTCCTGCTACGGTATAAAAATCGGTAAAACGTCCTCCCTCAATTCCTTCCTTTGCTGTTTTGAATGCAAAGTTATCGGAAAGTTTTTCGAGGTAGTCGAAATATGCTTTGACACTTTTCTTTGCCGGGCCGAAAGCGCTGTAATAATCTTCAAGAACCTGTTCCGGCGATACCTTGAAATCCCGTTGCAGGCGTGCAATCATGTATAACGTTGGTCCTGTGGTGGCAAAAGAACCTTTCAGAGAATCGAAGTCAGCTCCTACCATGTTTCGTTTGGAAGCAAACTTAAAACATTCCGCGAAACTTTTTGCGTAAGAAATTGGAAAGCAATGTCCATCCCAAGTGAAATTAGGTCGCATGATCAACTCGGCATTGCAGTTACTCCATTTCGTCCAGAACTCTTTGTATTTATTGAGTTTCTTTTCTGTCCAGGGAAACATTATGGGAGGACAAAATCTTAACATAACTCGTTTTTTGAAATTAACGTTTTGGGGCGGTTCGTCATAATTTCCATAAATCAAACCACAGACCTTTGCTTTGGCTTCAGGGTCTTGTTTATCGGCTTCTTTCAATAGTTCAAGGTAAAATCTGGCATAGCGATTGGATACGCATCCCAGCGAGGCCACCCAGTTTCGATCACCTTCCTGGAAACGGCGTTTCGCTTCGGCAAGTCTCTTTTTGTCCGATACTTTTGACTTGTCCCATTTCAGGCAGCTCGGACAGGTGCATTTGCCGCGAGTATCGTTTTCGTTGGCATTAATATAGGCGTGGTCCTTGGTCCTGGTTCTCATCCAGTCTTTGATGATTTGCTTGATTAATTGGGGATTGGACACACACATGCTGATAAGATCTTTGCGTCCATCAAAATAAAATGGATCGGCTTCTCGTTTTCCGTTCGGCAGAAGATTGAAGAAATCCGGATTGGTTTTATGGAAACGTTTCCAGTATTTTGTAAATGCATGTCCGTATTCCAAGTCTGAATATCGGCCAAAACGCTGCCTTCTTAACCAGGTATTTTGTTCCTGATAGAATTTATTTTTGGTTGCTTCCGACTTCCAACCGGATCTCATATTTGGTACTCGCCAGCGCGAGTTTTTCAGCGGCAGGTTAATTTCTTTCGACATGTCTTTAAGTGAAATATCCTGTGATTTGGGAACAGATGTTCCTAAGGGACCGGGCCAGAGCCAGCGTACTCCCAGGTAGTCGTTTAGTAATGCGTAAACGCCAAACAAGGTTCCTACGCTGGTATTGCCGTGGAGCCAGTTACCGTTGTCGTCTTTGCCGTATATGTACATTCGATTACCGGAAACCTTTATACGACTGCCGTTCACCGGAATATTGTCGGCTCTATATCCCGCGGTGGTTGCTGCGTTACAGTTTCCCAAATAGATAATATTGCCTTCCGTTATGTTGTTTTCCGTTGAAATTTCAAGTTTTGCTCCGGATGCAAGTTTAATGTGTTGTTGAAGTTCAATCGCCGCGCGGCGGACTGAGCTGCAGGTTTTTTTCGGAATGATTATTGTTGCTGACGGTTTGCCGGATTTGACAACATCAAATCCGAATATTGAAAACCCTGCAAGAATAATAAAGAGCGAAACGATTAGCTTTGATGTTAAATTCGTCATTGTTTACCTTATGTAATATAATTTGGGGTAGATTAATAGTTGCTGGGGTGCCAGTGCCTTTTTATTTCGGTGTCTACTGATGAAGAAGAATAATCTTCTGTGATCTGGCCGAGAAGACCTTCCGTATGTCCATCGGTATAAAGCATATTGGTTCCCTTGTTTTCGGGGTGATGATAGCCTACACGAGTATGGGTATAATATGTTGAGACGTATGATGACGCTGCGTCAAAAATGGAGTAACATGTGGATGGCTGTTTAATTTTAACTGTTTTCACTCCATAACTGGTTCCATTTATTGTTAGTGCACCAAAGACATGGTGATTAACGGCATAGGCCAGTCCGTCCTTGCCGGCAATATAAGAGTTTGTTGCATCATCTTTTAGGGAGAAAATCTGATTCATATTGGACGGACAGCTGAAAATTGCAAATGCCGTATTTTCATCAAATCTGGGCGCAGATGAGGAACTCAGCTGCTGGCCGATGTAAGGTGCTATTAAATGAGTCCAGAAAACACCATCCGTGCCGCCGGCTCCACGCCTGGGAAAATATCCAAAGTCATTTACATACATGGTGAGTCCGGTGCCAAATTGTTTTAAGTTGTTACGACAGGTAATGCTTCTTGCTTTTTCTCTTGCTTTATTCAGTGAGGGCAGCAGCATGGCTGCAAGAATAGCGATGATGGCTATTACGACGAGGAGTTCTATCAGTGTGAAAATCTTTTTTCCTTTCATTATTCTGTCCTGCTATTGTTGATTGGGTTTCTTGTTTTGTGTTAAAAATTATGAGTATTACTATATTTTAATTTGCATAGAGGGATTCAAGTTTGATTTGCTGGAGATGCGTTCAATCAGAAATTGAACCCCTGCTAATGCTATCTCTTTACTATTCTCATCTAGATACAGTGCTGGGATCGGCAAAGTAAAGTGTGGATATGGACGTGACACCACTATTTTTACGTCTGGTTCGGAATCAAGCCCGAAATGTCCCATCAGCAGCGCCGCGAGTTCTCCGGCTGTCCTGAAATCAAGGCATATCATACAATCAAATGGCAGTTCTTTCTGGTTCATTATTGATTTCATGGCTTTGATTGCCCCACTATATGGTCCGGTCCCGTGGTAACTGTTGTTTTCTTTGAACTCAACATTATATTCAACCGCCGCAGCTTTGACATAATGGTAAGTCTGCATTTTAGAAAAATTTTCATGGGACTCTTCGAACAACGCTATATTTTTACAGCCGTCGTTCTTTGCCAGTTCCACGGCGTCATATGCTTGTTTTTCCAGATTTCTCTGGATATTATTCATATCTTTTAGAATGGCTGGTGAGTATGTTCCAAGTATTACCGTCTCAATATGGAGTTTTTTTAATACTTTCATTACTGGAACTGTTAGTTGTCCGGTCAGTAGGATTCCATCCAGTCTGCCATCTCTGAGCATAGGAGGAAGATCATAAATATTTTCTTCTTTTCCTGACAGTTTAACCAACACAAGATTATAGTGAATTTTTCTTATACCCTCGGCGATACCATCCATCATTGAGGCGTAAGCCGGATCTGAAAAATCACGATCAACTAAAACAAAACCAATATTTTTGGTTTTTCCGCTGCGGCCCTTTAATACCAAATCCTGAATGCTGGGATTTAAGCGGTAACCGAGTTCTTCACACGCTTGTCTGATCTTTTTTTTCATTGAGGTGGAAATTTCTGATTTTCCACTCAAAGCGCGTGAAACTGTTGCTTTTGACACTCCCAGATGTTCAGCAACATCCTTCATGCTTATATTTGAGGACGATATGGTTTCCGATTTCATTATAATTTACGTAACTTGTTGCGTTGTTTTCTGAGATTATACTCTTGTTATTTAATAAAGTCAATAGCTTACGGTAAAAAATTAAATATAAATGCAATTTTCAGGTTGTTTTTTGTATAGTAGCGTAACAAGTTGCGTTATTGATGTTTCGATTTTTTTGGGAAGGAATATTGATTGATAGATGGTTGAATTACAAAAAAGTGTGTAACTGGCACTTTAGTTTACACATTGGCATATGGGGTATTTGGGGACTATATTGAATTATGATATTATTAATCAGCTACCTTGATCCTCTGAATCGAGGTATTAACGCTGTTCGTCGTACAGACAATAAATATGGGGTGAATTCAGGTGAGGCTGTTATTTTTTCTGATTTTCTCTTTCGGTGTCTTTCTTCCTGTTGTCTATTCTCAGGAGAAAAAGCTGGTTTATGATGATATTGATGTTGTCATGCGCGTTAATCAGGATTTTTCTATAGATGTCGAGGAAAAACAACGGGTAACCCTGACTGGAGACTGGAACTGGCTGGCACGATACTATTCCCTGAAGGACTGTAGTGATATTCAGATTTTGTCCGTATCACAAGATAATCAGCAATATGTAAATGGCAATATTGATCGAAAAGGGCATTATAGCAGCAAAAAAGAAAATAAAGCAGATGTAGCGGTCAAATGGCGCAGTAGAGATATAAACGATCCGCCGTATTTCAATTATACGACTACTTTTACGATCCGTTACAGGATCAAAGGGGCAATCAGTTCCTTGGGAGAAAAATATATCCTTGATTGGAAGCCATTATTTTTCAGTGCTCATACCATTCGTCAGGCCAATGTTACCGTAATACTTTCTGAGAAGCCGAATCGTTTGTTAACTTTGTTGATTACTGATGAAAAGGATTCTCGTGGAATGATTTTAGATGATGGAAAAACGATTCAATATACAAAAAATCAGCCATCGGATAACCAGTTCAGGATTGTCGTTAAGGCGTATAATGGAGGCTGGGCCGATTTACAATGCATTTATGATCGATTTTGCGGCTGGTGGATTCCGATTATTCTTGGAGTTCTTTTGGTTGGATTCTTCTCTGGTATTACTCTTGGGCGATTGTTTGGACAGATTGGTTCTTCCGAGGAATATCAGGATATTACCGACTTGCCTCCTGGGGTTGTGGGGGTGATTGCTGACTGCAGTTTTGACTTGCATGATCTTGGGGCCACCATTATTGATTTTGCTCGTCGCGGAATTATCTCGATAACAACGATGCAGACAGATACAATGGAATATGAATTGAAGCTTCTGGTGGACACCGAATCCATTGAGTTGATGAAATTTGAGTTGACAATACTGAAGGATTTGTTTCCAAGAAGAAAGGTAGGAGAAAAGCACACGATTGTATCCGTTCGCAATTCATTCTTTTATTCCATGTCAAAAATAAAATCTGTACTATGGGAAGAACTTGAAAGTCTTAATATATTTTATAATTCCTTGCCGCAGATGAAGCTGGTTGCGCAGGTTGTAGGAGGGGGATTGATTGTTTGTGGAACTGGACTGTGTATGATGAACAGTTTCTATTTTGGTATTGCGCTTGGTTTTATCATCTTCGCGTTACTATTTGTTTGGAGTTATTGGAAAAAAGCCCGATATAATGGAGAGGAATTAGGGAGTGTGTTGTTCGTTTGTTTCTGGGTATTGATCATTCCCGGACTATTTTTATGGGGCGGGGCTTATGCTGTGACGCTTAACTATCTGTTTGAAGCCGGTGTGGCATTCGCGATGTTTGGTTGTTTTATTTTTCATTCCGGAAGGCTGCTGGTGAGGAGAAGTTCCAAAGGTTATGCGCTTGCAAAATTATGTCGCCGTTTTATTCATAATCCCGAAAGTGCCGTTGATTCTGAACAAGTTGAACAACTTGAAGATATTCTGCCGTGGCTGATTGCGTTAAAGGATATCAAGGGAATGAAAATGTTTTACGACTGTCTTGATGTGAGACAGCTTTCGTATATTGGTTCAAAAGATGGCAGCGACATTTTTATCGTTAGTAAATTTAATGGTGTTGAACCTGCGGCCGGGAAGGACTTGCATTTTTATTCTTCTCAAGGTGGATATAAGCACTTTAACGGCAGCTATCATAATACCTTTTATGCTTCTGGGCGTGCGGCGGGGAAAAATGGAGGATTTCGTGTGAAAGGAGCGCCTTGCAGTCGTGAGCTTTGAAAATTTTTTCGGTTTATATTAATTTAATGGTGTAGTTCAATATGGGGTGAATTCAGGTGAGACTATTACTTTTTCTACTTTTATTTTCAGGCATTATACTGCCTGCGGCTTATTCTCAGGAGAAAAAGCTGTATTATAATGAAATTAATGTCGTTATGCGTATCAATAAGGATTTTTCTATAGATGTTGAGGAAAAACAGAATGTAAACTTTTCGGGGCCATGGAATGGGCTGATTCGAACTTATTCTTTAAAAGGCTGTGATGATATTGAAGTTTTATCCGTGTCAGAGGGAAATAATAAGTATGTTTTCGGCAGTGCTGACAGTAGAGGATATTATGATTGTGTAAAGGTAAAAGATACCGAGGTGACATTAAAATGGCGAAGTCGTGATAAGAGTGATCCACCATATTGCGATTATAACACCACATTTACAATTTGCTACAGAATAAAAGGTGCCATTAAACATTTTGGGGAAAACTATTCTTTTGACTGGAATCCGCTCCTTGCCAGTAGATATCCTATTTTGCGCGGATATGTTACAGTATTACTTCCGGGCCATTCCAATGAGTTATCGGTGTCACTGATTACGGACAGCAATGGGGCGAAATGGAAGGTTTCCGATGATGGCAAAACGGTGACTTTTAGTGCCGTTCCTTTATTTAACCAATTTAGAATTGTCATTGAAAATTATAATGGAGCACTGGCTGGATTATACGGCATTTACAAGGAAGGGCACGGATGGTGGATTCTGATAATTCTCGTTTTGTGGGTTGTTGGTTTTAGTTTATTCGTCATGTTTGGACGCTTGGCTTGTCTGTGTAACAATAAAAGTGATTTTTACGATATAACAGAATTACCTCCTGGCGTAATAGGGGTTATTGCAGATTGTCGTTTTGATTTGCATGACCTTGGCGCAACTGTTGTTGATTTTGCCCGGCGAGGCATAATTTCTATTTCAACCATTCATCATGAATCTACCGAATACGAATTGGAACTTCTAATTAATCCGAAGTCCGTAGAGTTGATGAATTTTGAACTTGAAATATTGAGAGACTTGTTTCCCAAGTTGGATATTGGAGAAAAGCATATTATTCTTTCTGTCAACTGTTCGTTTGAACGGTCTATGAAAAAAATTAAACGGGTATTGTGGAACGATCTGAAAATGCTTCAGGTTTTCCGCAATTCATTATTTGACGCCAGGCTGACTGCTTGGATTGTCGGAGGCGTTGCTTTGCTGGCTGGCATAGGAATTTGTTCTTTCAATTCTTTGCTTTTTGGTATTTCTCTTTGTCTTTTTACCATTGTTTTTCTTTTTGCTTTTAAGTGTTGTGTAGAGTCATTTCGCAGCGGTGATCAATGGCATCTGACGATATTGGCGTGCTTTGGGTTGTTAATAATTCCAGGTCTGTTTTTATGGGGGGCTTGTGACAGAGTCGCTTTTAATATGTCTTGTGAGATTGGCGTGGGATTAGTGATCTCCGGTAGTTTAATATTTTATTCCGGTCGTTTTCTAATAAGAAGAAGCGCGAAAGGTTATGCTCTTGCCGCTTTATGCCGTCGCTTTATTCATGATCCAGGAATTGCAATTGATTCGGAACATGTTGAAAAACTTGAAGATATTCTACCATGGATGATTGCGTTGAAAGAGCTCAGGGGAATGCGGATGCTTTATGATAATCTTGATGTGAAGAAAATCTCTTACATCAGCTCAAAGGATCACAACAGCGATATTTTCAGTATTGATCATTTTAACGGAGTTGAAAACGCCGGTGAAGACGCTATGGCGCTTTACTCTTCGCCCAATAGCAATAATACACACATCGGAAACCGTAGTTATCAAGCTTTTTATGGAACCGGACATTCTAGCGGCGGCTTTAGTGGAGGAGGAGGTTTCAGTGGAGGCGGCTCTGGCGGCGGTGGAGGTGGAGGTGGCGGCACCGGCGGCGGATGGTAATTGATTTCACCGGGAATCAATCTTCTGCTTTTTCGGCAACCCTGAATGCTTCAAGCTGTTTTTGCAGATTGTTGGATGCTTTGTTCAATTGTTTAATGACATCGTTAAAGGCGCTGACAGCTTCCGAAGAATTTTCTGAACATTCATTCAGCTGAGTCATTGATTCGTTGATTTGCTGAGCCGCATAGGCCTGCTGCTTCATTCCTTCGGTAACGATATTGAATTTATCCGGAAGATTCTGGACCTCCGTGATGATTCCTTCAATCTGGGTACTGATTTTCTGTGATTCTGTAATGCTTTTCTTTACGTCCTCAGAGAACTTTTCCATACTCATTACGCCGGTGCTTACCGAAGACTGCATCTCCTTCACCATCCGGGTGATTTCCAGTGCCGCGACCGCGGTCTGGTCGGCCAGACGTCGGATTTCCCGGGCGACAACCGCAAATCCTTTTCCGTATTCTCCGGCCTTTTCCGCTTCGATAGAGGCATTGAGCGACAGTAGGTTGGTTTGTTCCGATACCTTTGTGATGGTTGATACAACTTTGCTGATATTGGCGGTTTTTTCGTTAATATCTTCCAGTTTCGAGGATATTGAAATTGTCGCGGAGCCAATTTGCTCCATTGAGTTTTCCATTTTAGTCAGACCGTCACTGCCTGTTTCTGCCAAATTGGCTGTCTTTTCTGATGCAGCCGCAACTTCGTTCATTGTAGAAGCCAACTGTTGTGACGTCGCGGATATTTCTTTTGTTGAACTGGCACTTTCATTGGTTGCCGCGCGAAGTTCGTTTACAGTTACTTCCTGTTCGCGAGATGAGGCCATAATATTGTTTGAGGTTGAAACCAGACCAACACTCGCGCGTTTTACTTCTCCAACCAGTGAATTCAGGGTATTTACCATAGTGGTCATTTCAGTCATAAGAATAACAGCTTCATCACCAGTGCTTTTTATTTCGTTTCCGGAAAGAGAATCCATTGCGGCTTCAAGATTGCCGGACGCGATCATGCTGGCAATTTTTAACGATTTTTTCAATGGTCTTACAATCGTTCCGGAGAAAATAAGTCCAAGCAGGAATGAAATGGCAGTCAAAATGCAACCGAGAGCAATAAAAAGATATATTGATAGCGATAGTTCTTCAGCCATTTTGTTAATGTGCAGTATAGATTCAGTACCTTGTTTTTCATTTCGTATAACCAGTGAATTAATTCTTTTTTCCAGTTCTTCCCCAAGGAGATCCAGGTGTTTACGCATTCTCTCAAACATTTTGGTACCGACTTTTGTCAGCATTTGTCTTTTGGTGGTTGAGTGTTTGAGTTCTTCCTGAGCCTGTACTGTTTGTAAAATTATTTTAGAGATTTTTAGTACATCCTGCTTCTGTTTCAGGACTAGATTTGAGCAATGAGGAGAGAGGGCTGCTGCCTGATCTCCGATGTTTATGGCGGATTTAAATCTTTTCTCTACTGCAGCCTTCATGCCATCTACATTGGACTGTCTGATTATAAAAAATATTTCATTCATGCTCGATTTCGCTGACTTAAGAATGTTCATTGCTTCTCGCTCATTATACTTTTTCATCTGGGTAATAATGTCATTAGTCTTCTGGCGGAGAAGGTCGAACTGTCTGTCAGCTTCAAGGATATCGGAGTATACACGTTGTCTTTTCTTGAAGATGTCTATATTTAATTTTACTATCGCATGTGAAGTCATTTTCCATACGGAATATTCATTCTTGAATTGTGCAAGTAAATTCTTTTCCATTTTGGTTGAAATGGATTTTATCCTATTCATGCGTTCATTGACTTGCTCAATGTTTTCTTTGTTGGATCTACTATTTTTTTCCAGGTCGGCTAAGCTTTGGGTTATTGATGACTTTAATTCTGCTTGACGAGCTTGGTAGGCATCCCGGTCAGCATTTAGTAACAGTATGATATCCAGATTAAGAGTGTTCATCATTGGCATGCTTTTGTTCAGCATGGGGCTGAATGTTTTTGACGTTGCGGTACGCAGATCAGAAGAAATGCTGTTTAAAAGATAAGAGCTGAATATGACAAAAGCCGCAAGGCCGAGAATCGGAAGCGCCAGCAATAATACAATTTTTTTTCGAATCGACATAATTCCCCTGAAAAGTTATTTGTATACATATTAATGGAAAAAGAAATAAAAGTCAATACCATTGCTGCTTTGGGCAGAAAATAAAAACAGCACTGCAGTAATTAGCAGTGCTGTTTGGTGGAAAATTTTAGGCTTGTATTAGCGGCAGCAGAGCATTTCGTCTTTTTCTGTTATGCCGAGTGCGACTCGTTTCTGGTCTATTGCATCTTGAAGCTGATCTGCGGCTTTTGCGGGATCGCTTTCAACGATTACTCGTCCTCCTGTAATGGAAGTCATGTCCTCTGTCAGTACTTTGGTTACCAACTCTGAGCCCAGGATTGCTGGAGGCTGGCTTAAATGCAGCGTCAATCCAAGCGACAAGCCAAAACAGCCGTCAGCCAGAGCCTGCTCTTCCAGCCATTGAGGCGCGGAAATTACAACTGGTAGGTCCGGGATATCTACATTAAGTGCCTGAGCCAGTGCAGATGCAACCATTTCTATACGGCCGATCGCCAGGCATGGTCCAAAGTTTAAAACTGGCGGAATTCCCAGCTGTTCACAAACTGCTTTTAGGCCCGGTCCGGCCCATTCCGAGGCGGAGGGTGAGCAGAAGCCGCAGTTAGCAAGTCCACCGGTCGTGCAACCGGCTGACAGTACCAGAATATCACGCTCAATTAGTTTGCGTGTGAGAGCGGCGGTTGTTACATCATGACCTCCCGCAGCCAGGTTGGAACAACCTAGAATTCCAGCAATGCCTTTTATTGTTCCATTCTTAAGCAATTCAATAAGTGGCTCAAGGGAATTGCCAAGAAGTTTTACTAATGATTTTTCACTTACTCCAGTGATAACGTCGTTATAACCGTGTTCCGGAATATCTATAATTACGTCTTCACGACGCTTAAGGTATTGTTCCGCAGCCATCAGACACAAGGTTTCAGCCAGTTGTAGTTCCTGTCCATGAATATCGGGCAAAAGCTCTGCGGTTGTCTGTTTGCTGACATCATCAAGACAGACCAGTTTGGTCTTGTATCTTTCTGCAATCGGTTCAATTCCCGCAAATGTACAGTTGAACTCACTGATAACCATATCGATGGCTCCTGTGCTCAGCAGAACTTCCTGTGTAAAATTATTGCCGACCTGGCCAGCGAACACTTCTGAGGAAGCGGTTGCCGCGCGCAACTGCATATCCTGACCAACACAGGTCAATCCTACCAGTTTAATGCCTTTTGCACCGACTTTTTGACCAATTTCCTGACCTTGGGGTGTTTCCAGCAGTGATATTAAGCCGGCGAATACAGAGTGGCTGTGTCCGGATACCGCAATATTAATATAATCGGGGGACACAACGGAGAAGCCGGTAGAGGCTGTTCTGATTTCGGGTTCGCCCATAATAATATCGTTCATCAGGTTGGTCATGGCCAGTCCGTACAGTCCAGTGGATATTCCGAGAGTCAGAGCATTGAGTAGCTGATTGATGGGGTCTGTATTCAGATTAGTGCTGGTTTTTACGATTGCGTCGAATATTTCTGATTTAGCTCCGCCGGGGATGATTTCCAGTTCTTTCCATTTTTGTATACGAGCGGATGGTGCCAGTTTTTCAATTAGGTGCATTTTTTCATGGCGTGGAAGGTAGAGGTCTTTTAGTACTGCATCGGCAATCTTACCGGCTTTGTCCATTACTGAATTTCCGGTGATTCCCAGTGTTTTTGCGAGTTCATCTACAGATTTTTGCGAACGTAAAGGCAGTGGTGATTTCCCTTCCGAAATTGATTTCAGGCGTCTTGCTGTGGCTTCGGCTACATGGATGTAGCAGCCGGATCCTGCGGCAACGGAGCGCAGAAAATTTCTCGCAACAATTGAGTCGGCGGTTGCTCCGCACACACCACGTGGTGATTTTGGGGTGATTCTGCAAGGGCCGTTTGAACATAATTTACAGCATGTTCCATTTGTTCCAAAGCTGCATTTTGCTGATTGGTCCACCATTCGGTTGAATGCGGTTGATATGTCATCACGTTTGTCAAGGTAACACGAAAGGCATTGGTCCGCTGTACTGCATTTGTTCATTTTGTAATTCCTTTATGTTTTTTAATGATTCTAAAATAGTGTCATTATTGAATAATAATATTCTAAGTGTTTTTAATGATATTAAAAAGGTATCATTTAAAAATAGAAATACAAATTATTTTTTTGAAAATTATTTTTTGTTACGGAATTCTGTCGGTGTCAGGTTGAAATGACGTTTGAAAATCTTCATCAGATATTTTTCTGAATTGAAGCCGGATAACGCGGCAATTTCTGTTATGGACTTGGAGGTTTGCAGTAATAATTTATGAGCGGTTTTTAAGCGATGGCTGATAATATAGTCAATTGGAGTCTGGTTTAATTTTGAGGTGAATTTCCGGTAAAGAGTTACACGGCTTACTTCAAGCCTCTCACATAACTCGTTGACGTTGATCCCGGCTGGGTTACGAGATGAATCAATAAGGGCCAGCGCGTCTTCCAGTAAATGATCGGAGGGGGGAGATGGAGCTTCTGCTCCGCATAAGCAGGGGATTTCAAACAAGTCGGATAGTATTTTGTACTGTCCGCCTGTCGGTTTTTCTTTCATTGTCTGCCAGATGCGATCGAATCGTTTAATAATTTCTTCCGGATTTACTGGACGATTTACCGGACCGTTTTTGTTCAGACCGAGCGAGTTCACATAAGCAGCCTGGTCTGCTCCCTGGAGATGAAAATAGTAGAATTCCCATGGAGTGTCGGGATCGTCATGGTAACAGATTTCCTGACTGGGCCATAACGTAAACATATCACCGCGCGCAACGTCATATCTTTCTCCTCTCGCTTCTACTGAACCATTACCCGATATGATAATATGCGGACAGAAATAATTCGGGAAAGAATGGTAATAAGAATAACCTCGGCTTTCCAGTTTTCCCGCAAGTGGAACCCACAAACTACATCCCGCTGGAGGTGTCGCCATATTCCAGTAGTGGTTGATGTTAATGTCAGATTCTTGTATCAAAAGTATACCATTTGTGAAACATTAATTGCCGAGTTGTATATTGATTTATGTAGTAAATATAGCGATAGTTATTTATAAAACAAATTATAATAAAAGTAAAAATGTAAAATTTATTAACTTATTGAGGTGGGCAATGAAAACTCTTGCAGAGGAAATGAAGAAGTACTATTCCCTTATCGATGGAAATTATATGCATGTCGATTCGAATGCGGCTTTTCTCAAAATGACCAGGGAAATCCAAGTGCTGCTGGACGAAGAGGAACGTGAGCAGTCTGAGTGGCCCGGAGTTCTATTAAAAGCCCGTCTGCAGGAGATTATCGCGGAAAGATTCGAGCCGGTAATTTTTCCGCATTCTCCATTTTATTTTGAGATGGGCATAACGCCTGCAAAAAATTGGGGGACTCCATGGTCGGAAATGCCTGGCTCCATTCTTTTCCGACAGCGTTACGAGTGGTTTTGGAAAGATCATCCCCAGGAAGCCGAAGAGTTGAAACTGAGAACCGAATTGAATCTTGATACTCATCCTGGTCCGGTTGATTTTGATCATCATTATTATAATTATTCCAGAGTGCTGAAGTCTGGCTTGCACGGAGTTCTTGAAGACGCGGAATGTGAGCTGTCTCGCTGTAAAAATGACGAGGAAACCGCATTTATTCGTGCCGCCATAATGAGTATTAACGCGGTACTTCTCATAGCGGATAAATTTGCAGCAAAGGCTCGTGAGATGCTTGGAGATAAAATGGATGCTGAGTCAAGCAAGTTTCTGGAAATGATTGCCGAAACGGCTTCTGAAGTTCCACGCAGAGCACCACGTTCCTTTTATGAAGGTTTGGCGTGTATATGGTTTTTGAGGGAAGTTTGCGGCAGTGTCGATGCGATCGGCGTATCGGTTTTGGGGCATCCCGACCGACAGCTGATCGGATTGTACCGGGCGGATATTGAGGCCGGGCGGATTACACGGGAAGAGGCCGAGGACCTTATTGCCCGATGGATGTTGCCCACGGACTGTAAATTTAATCTTGACGAGAACGCATGGCCCGAGACTTCCGCCACCTTGATGCTTGGCGGTTGTGATGAGACCGGAGCTCCAGTGTATAACGAACTTACAGCCATGTTTATTGAACAGCATCATAAACACAATTTGATCAATCCCAAACTAAATTGTCGTTATGGTCATTTCTCACCTTCCGAATATTTTCATTTACTAGGCGACAAAATTCTTGCAGGACACAATGTTTTCGCATTGATTAATGATGATGTCCTGATTTCCGCCAATCAGAAATATGGAAAACGGCTTGAAGACTGCCGCAATTACGGGGCAGGGGGATGTCAGGAAACGATTGTTGAAGGAGTTGAGCATTCAGCCGGAGCATATTATTATTTAAATCTGCCTCTAGTGTTAACTTTATTGATGAATCCCTATGAAAAAAATGTTCCGCTGCTTGATTTATATCCTCGACATAATTCTGTGTTGTCAGACTTTGCCGATTTTGAGGCATTTTACACTCGGATTTTGGAATGGTTGCATTTTTATCTACGGCACGGAGCCGAAACCAGGACGAAATGTGGGGTTCACTGGCCGGAAATCAATCCTGCTCCATTTTATTCTGCCGCATTGTATGATTGTCTGTTAAATCATCGGGATTATACAGCCGGAGGCGGACGCTATAATCCATCCGGTATCAGCC
This sequence comes from Victivallales bacterium, assembly GCA_963677165.2. Classification (GTDB taxonomy): domain Bacteria; phylum Verrucomicrobiota; class Lentisphaeria; order Victivallales; family SZUA-371; genus JAFGXT01. The sequence continues at coordinate 444,562 of CAXXSX010000001.1, forward strand.
TGTGTGGATTTGGAACAATGGTGGATGCGCTGTATGCGGTGAAAAAAATGTGTTTTGAGCAAGAAGTAGTTACAGTGCCGGAATTGTCAGAGATCCTTCGTGCCAACTGGAGGGATAATGAAGTGCTACGCCGCAAAGTGATCGCGTTGCCGAAATTTGGACATGGAATCGAAGAGGTTGATGAACTGGCGTCGCGTTTGGCTGATGACTTGTATGCGATGACTAGTGGAATCAGGAATGAACGCGGTGGCCCTGTTCAATTAAGTTTTTTTGTCTATTATCAATTTGTTTATATGTCCAGGGAAACACCGGCTACTTCGGATGGACGTTGTGATGGAGAGATGTTTTCTCAGGGGATAGCTCCTGGAAGACTGCAGCCTGCAGAAGAGATAACTTCGGCGATCAATTCGCTTGATATGGTCGATTTCAGCAATTATCCTGGTAATGCGGTTCTTGATCTTCAATTACCGTTGGGAGGAATTTCTTGTGAACATCTTGAGGCTGTAATTCGTGGAGCCGGAGTGGCGGGAGTTCCTACTTTGCAGTTTAATTGCGTAAATATTGATGACCTGAAACAGGCACAGGTAGAACCTGAAAAATATAGAAATCTTACCGTTCGGATCAGTGGACTTTCTGCACGGTTTGTTGCGCTTGATTGCAGCGTTCAGGATGAGATTATTTCACGAAATATGTTCACATGAATCAGAGGTGCTGGATAATAACCATGGTTTGGTCATCAATCTGATTTTCAGCGCCGACTGATCCGGTGAAATTATCAATGGACAGCAGAATCTTTTCGATAGTTATTACCGGAGTGTCGTTATTGATTCTGGAGCTCTCAAAGGCTTTTGATAACCGTTCAACGCTGTATTCTTCATCGTGGTCATTCAAGGCTTCGGTAATACCGTCGGTGAACAGCAAAATCGACATGTCGGGATCGAAATTTAATGTAATGGTATCGAACTTTGCCAGTTCGTTCGGCAGCAGTCCGAGAGCGGTGCCGTTGGGGTAAATCATTCTGATATGACCATGAACAAAGGTGATGAGTTCAGTATGGCCGGCACGGGCGTATTCGAGGGAAGAATCTTCTTTATTCAACAGGCAGCAGGCAAGGGTCATAAAACTTTCGGCTTCGGTGTCGCGGTAGAGATTATGGTTAAGTTCTCTCAGCAGGTCTTCAAGAGTGGTGAAACGATTGATTGCGGAGCGGATAAAACTTCGGGTCATTGCCATGATCATACAGGCGGGAATTCCTTTTCCGCAGGCATCGCCGACAACGATAAGCAGCCGGTTCTCATCGATTTCCACGAAGTCGTAAAAGTCACCGCTGACTTCTTTTGATGATCTGGTGAATGAGTGAACCACAAACTGGTCCCAGGCAGGAAATGATTGTGGAAGCAGAGAAGCCTGTAGTTGACGGGCGAATTCCAGCTCCTGGTTGATGCGCTGTTGCTGGCTGAGATTTGCATAGACCTGAACGAAGGTTTGTGAGAGAAGAACTTGAGATGAAATGAATTTGAGGCGGCTGAATTGTTCAGGAGAGAATGACTTGTCTTTATGTCGGCTGTTGACCGCGCAGATCACTCCGGTAACTTTCCCCTCCCGAATCATCGGAATCGCCATCAGGGTTCGAATCGCCATCAGGCTGCTTACACCAGTCAGCCGGGAATCATTCGTTGCGTCTTCAATGAATAAATTTTCACGTTTTGCGGCCAGTTGTCCGATGATTCCTTCGCCGATTTTGATCCGATCACGTTTCAGCGCTTCGGTAATATAACGCGGTTTGGTTAGGATATACTGGTTGGATTGATGCAATAGGGGGAAGCTGCCGGAAATTCCGACCGCTTTCAGAAAACCGTCACGCAGTTCATAAATACACAACGCTTCGCATTCGATCAGGTCGGCGACATAACGCGCGGTCATATTCATGGAACTTTCAATATCCTGCAGGTTATGCAGATTATGTGAAAACAAGCTCAGAAAGTTGGAAATTTCGGCTTTCTGGTGCATTAAATCTTTTATCTTAATGATCATTCTATAATTCCGGTTGCTTATAATAAAAATAAAAGCTACCAGAATGATAAAAATCAACGTAAAAATTATTATCAGTGATAAAGGCATATTACCTCTTGTAAAAAAATAAAAATCGCTATTGCCCACTTTCTATAAACTTAATCCCGATTTCAAATTTGCAAAGCCTTTTCGTGCTGAAATACGCAAAAAAGCATAAAAAAAACGGACCCCGACATTAATCGAGGTCCATTTTTCATTATTTGGTATATAAAAACGACACAATATGGTAACGCTTTGGGGAAAGGACGGTCGTATTACTTCGCCTGCGTTAGCTTTACTATCATCGGAGAATATGCGGGAATAGTTATGGATAACTCTTTTGGTAAGGGTTGAACAGCTCCCTCAGTCCAATTCCCATTGAGATAGTCGGAACGGGTAATATTTGTGCCGACTGCCAATCCCCAGTCCTTAGTGTTCCAGGGAATGTTTATGGTATGATCTTTATCTGTACGGTTGGTTAGAATAATACCGATTTCTCCTTGTGGTGAACGATAGCATTCTGCCAGAACAACAGGTTCCTGATATACCGGTTTTTTCTTGAAACCGCTCAACCAGGTCTGAACACGATAATCCGCTCTGGGAACATTGGACAGATCCGGCGTACGCAGAAATTCTCCGAAAAATAGAAATGGCTGTCCGGCGCGACGGGTTTTACAGAATTCCTTTAGCTTATTTAATTGCCATGAAAACTGTGGTTTTGTCAAATCGAACTGATCGAAATTGAACCATCCCAGTTGACGACCGCGTACAAAGCTGAATCCGACATTACTCATGAATGTATCTTTCGATTTTATTTCAGCTTTATTGATAAAATTTCCTATCTCGGTTGTGTTGTCGGAGTTCACCACCTGAAACATTGGAATTGAGGTGGGCGGCTGATCAACATGGGCGTTAAGTAATCCATCACAGCCCTCCATGTAAACTTCTCCCATTTGTTCGCCAACGGTTACTGCCCGTTTTATGCCCCAGACTTTTAAAGCCCGGATTTTTTTCAGGATGTCACGGGCTCCGACAGCAGCGTAATCACCACCGAAAGACGGATGTCCGTGGTTTTTGGCAAAGCAGAAATTTGGGAAGCAATACAATTCATCCAGATAAAGCGCATCGACATGATAATCCTTGACCAGCTGACGCTCAATATCTACATAGTAATTACGCCAGCGTGAATCCCCCAGACACATCGGCACCATATTTTTTATCGCGCCACCTTTGGTTATGCTGCCATCAGGATCACGTATTGCCATCTCGGCGCCTTTCCATGCCTCCCATTGAGTGGTGTCTTTTCCAAACAGGTGCATATTGGTATAAGGCATAACATGTATCCCGTTGGCCTGAGCTTTTTTTACCGCTTCTTTAAATCCCGGACGGGCTGGGAAATAGTCAGGATACTTGTAATCATGAGCAATATATTTCTGCCAGATATACCAGTGGAAACCGTAGTTTTCTCCTAAAAGGTTTCGTAATGTTACCAGCCGGTTGGTGAATTTTTCCATTCGACTGTCTTTCTTCCAGTCATTTCCCTGAAACCAGACGGACAGATCGCGGAACCAAGGTGCGATGTCTTTTCGTTTATACAGCGGGGTCCAGACTTTTGACGCAAACTGTTTACGATAAATCTTGGCTGCGTCATACCAGTCTCCCTGGAAGGGTCCGCAAATAATTGAGTAAGGTAACATCCAGGTGCCGCTTCGATTGGAGTCTCCATAATGACAAAGATGCCAGTAAAAGGATTGTTTTGACGCCATTGGGTTGGCAATGAAAGTCTTACGGTATCCTTTGGGATCATAGCTTGCCAGATAGAGTCCGCCGCCTTGTCCATCAACATATGCCAGCATCTGCAGAGAAGAGCCGGCCGAGGGATAGTCGTTCAAGCCTTGATTTGCGCACCTTTTGGTACGAGGGGATTTTATTTTTCTGCCGGAATAAACCGGTACCGCCATATAGTCAGTATTTTCGCTGTTTGGAACATTTGAAGCCAATCCCCGCATGATGGGGAAATTCAACTGGTAGAGCTTTAAGCTGGTTCTGTTATTCATGGAGAAACGCCATTTAAACAACGAAGAATTATCGGGCAGAATCACAGTTACTTTGACATCTACAGTTCCCTTGCCTTCAGGAATTCCGTAATAATTTAGAGTTAATATCTGTTTGTTTCGTTTTCGAAACAATGAGTAGCGAAATGATTTTGCTTGGTCTCCTTTCAAATATTTTGCGGCTCTGGTCGCATACCAGGCGGGCGGTTTCGTTTCAACGGTAGGGTGATCAGGGTCCCATAAGGCTAATGCAAATAATGACCCGCCGTTCTTTTTGAGAAATTTCACTTTTCTGACCAAATCACGCATCTGTAACAATGCGAAATTATTGCGGTCTAGTTCCAGACGGACAAATTTATTTTGAAGAACAATTTTTTCCGCTGCTTGAGCGATTCCAAGCAGAAAAAAACATAATAGCACAAAAAAATATTTCATATTCCAACTTTCCTCATATCATCAAAGAACGTTTAATCTGTGATTTCCACCCGGATCCAATAGTAAAAAGGTTGCTGCCTTATATCACTATAACGCATCGTTTCCACCCTGCCGTCACAAAACAGAAAGTTAATCGCCTTACTGTTGCCATGACGTAGATCCCAATAATTTGTAAAAGGATTAGCACTCCAACCATCCCAGTTAAAGCAAGAGGCGTTCGAATTACTTGAGTCGGTAACCAGGACCTTATGACCAATCGATTTGGGACTTATGCGTGATCGTTTTTCTACGTACGCCATTCTAAAGTTACCGGAATAACTGATTTTTGCACTGGTAAGTTTCGAGTCTGGAATAGATGGACATCTAAAAACACCTTTTGCCATATAGTCTTGCGGGCTGGCAGTCCAAACCCATTCCTTGCCGGTAGCGTACGGGTAAATCAAATGGTGCCAGGAGTTGGTATTGAAGTCTCCATCTGAAACATTATATATTGGATAAGGATAATATTCATTATTGCTGTCTAAATACATTTCAAATCCCAATCCGATTTGTTTAAGATTATTAATGCACGCAATATCCTTAGCCTTCCCTCGCGCCTGTCCCAGTGCAGGTAACAGCATAGCCGCCAGAATAGCAATGATAGCTATTACTACAAGCAGTTCGATGAGTGTAAACTTTTTTTGTTTCATTTTTATTCTCCCTATTTGATGTGAATTTTATTTTAAATTACTGACTTTATCTAATTCGTACACTTTCTCGTTCCACGATCCTGCAACTGCATAAATGCAACATTGTCCGGGGAAGAATATTATCCCTCATGTTTTGGGCCCATTCCACGGCAAAGGACAAGTGCTCTTCAAATCTGTTGTCCACACAAGTTAATCTGGGGTTAGACATTAGCGATAATTCATTATTTCCAATTGCAACCACAGAAATATCTTTAGGACACTCTATTCCGTTTTGACGCAGCACACTGAGTACGGCAAGCGCAGTTTCTTCATCCGGGCAAATAAGAGCGTCAACTTCCAAGTCATCAATCGTCTTATACTTACTGAATAATTTTTCCGCATATTTCAAGGGATGCTCTCCGGCTGGCAGATCAAGATAAAAAAAGCGGTTTTCAAATTTAGCGTCTGAATTACAGGATTTACGGTTGATTTCCTGCCATTTTGCATAACGTTCCCGCTCTACACCGTTTTTCATATTACAGCAGACGATTCCAATTTTTGAATGATTTTGTTTTTGCAGATATTCCATTGCGGTTTGAATGATCTGACGCTCATCAGCGATAACGCTGCAGCAGCCGAAATCATCATAGCGTTCTGCAATAACTAGTACTCGTGATGACGATTCCCTTATCAAGGCCATTGTTTCCGGATATTCCTTGGGAAGCCTCAAAAGTATTGACATGGAACCGTCTTTCAGTACTTTTTTGATGCTTTGCTGATCGTGAAAGCCGGAAATTACCCTCACGGTAAACCCGGCTTTTTCCAGCAGAAATTTACCCTTTCTGGTAAAATCCCGTACATAATAATTGTCATAAGCATCGCAGATAAGATTCACTACAGTACCAGCCGCCTTTACTGCTGAATTGCAGACGAATGTTCCCTGACGTGGTCTGCGCTCCAGCCAGTTTCTGGCGACCATTTCGTCGACCGCTTTACGTACTGTCATATAACTGACCCCGAACATTTCCGACAGCTTACGTTCTCCGGGCATTTTACTGCCCGGCAGAAATTTGCGTGAACGGATCATTTCTTCCAGCAGTTTTTTCGCGTGATTTTTTCTGCTTTGTTCAAAAGGCAAAGCTATTGTTTCTGTATGTGACATTAAATAAATTTCCTGCGTTTTATAGTAACTATAGCAAGTTATATAGCAGAACGAATGGAATGTCAATAGCAGAAATAGAAAAATACAAAAAAATATTGATTTTTCAGGCAACGCATAACTTTGAAAATTACCACGAAGAACACGAAGAACCACGAAGGAGGAACAAAGAATGAGAGAATGTTTAAGGCAGTAGAGTCCCTCTAAAAATTGGTTTCGATGCTTTAAACTTTTTCTCTCTTCGTGGTTCTTCGTGTTCTTCGTGGTGGAAATAAGCCCAATTTTAATTGAATTTCTGGCGGAGCTGGCCGAAGGTGTCGTTTTCCAGTGAAGTCCTTACTTCTTTCATAAGATTCAGGAAGAAGTGTAGATTATGTAACGTAATCAGCCTCATTCCGAGAATTTCACCAACATTCAGCAAATGCCGTAGATATGCCTTAGTGAAATTCCGGCAGGTATAGCAGTTGCAGTTTTCGTCAATTGGCGTAAAATTATTATCAGTGATAAAGGCATATTACCTCTTGTAAAAAAAATAAAAATCGCTATTGCCCACTTTCTATAAACTTAATCCCGATTTCAAATTTGCAAAGCCTTTTCGTGCTGAAATACGCAAAAAAGCATAAAAAAAACGGACCTCGACATTGATCGAGGTCCGTTTTTCACTCTCTTGGTATATAAAAACGACACAAAAAGTAGTATGTTTAGGCTTCGTTGTTTATTTATTTTTTGAGTTTCAATATCCCAAATTTTTCCGGAGTATAGTGAGCAAACGCTCCTGTGGGTGACCAGCAGCTGACAGTGCTTTTCTCCTGTCCGGCGTTTCGATTTCGGTAAAAGTTTGCAGCCATTTCGCCGGTAAAATTCGGATCGTTAATACCGATTGACTTGAAAGGTATTCGGACTAATCCAATCCAGCGATTGGGAGATTTATGAATTTTAACATTGCATTTGCTTTGCCAGTTGAAATTCCGCCCGGCTGCGCTGATCACCTTGCCATCATCGAAAATTCCGGCAGCATTTATAACCAATTGAAAACATTTTTTCCGGTTAGTTTGATCCGGGCATAGAAAGATTTCAAGACAGTCATCCTTCCAGGCATTTTGACTATCATTTTGTGCCGCGGAAGCTTTGATTTTTTTCATGTTTGGTTCAAAACAGATAAACTTTAAATAAAGATATTTTCGGTCATATCCGGCATAAAGCCAGGTTGCGGGGGAATAAGCCGCACCGTTTTTGGCCGCGAATTTGACCGGTTTCTGTTTTGACAAGTCCTGTATACTATTCACATGATGCAGGTCCAATTGTTGCGTGCCGATATTAACTAATCTGATCAGTCTCTGGGAACCATTAGCAAATTCTTTTCTTATAACATTAATTCTTTTACGATAGATTGAATTTTCCTGTGTTGCTTTTATGGCAGCGTTCAGGTAACCGTCTAATTCGGTTAGTAGTTCTTGAGTAAAAATCATTTCAGGAGTACATTTAGGATTCTTTTTTATTGCCGTATTTCGTTTGTTATCTGCCGTCTGCCAGAATTTCAGCATAGGTTTTTCTGCCGGACCATAAAAAAGTCGGCAATATTCCTGAAGGAGCTGATTTATATTCAGATTGGGTTCCCAGAAGAGTCGAGCTGTTACATAAAGATTTATGTGTTGCATCCCTGGTGTTTCTAATTGATTGAACTTGCCGTTTTGACCTTCTGATTCAATGAATTCCCCACAATATTTGGGATTTTTGAATAGATAACGTAGTTCTTTGGCAATAGCAGAAGGAAATATTACAGGAAGTCCACGCCACGGCAGCCAGTGATCAAGATACCAGTTCCAGAGATACACCCGATCCACCTTCTCGCTCCAGGCTTCGATATCTGCATGCAGCTTTGCCGCTTCTTCAGGATTTTCCATATGACTGCGCCAGTTGCAAATCATGACTGCAGTATTGGGCAGCCGTTTTATTTCTTCCGGTGGCTTGAAATATTTGCCGTAGGCGAGGCAGCCGACATATTTATTGGGAAAGCGTTTGGCCACCAGTGCAGCAACTTTTCCGGTAAAATTCCAGATGTGATAGGAAAATACACCTCTGGAACCTGCGGCAGGACGTAGTTCCGCCTGACATTTAGGACATTCACATATTCTGGTTAATCCATCATTAGGGGCCAGTGGAAACACATCAATTTCAGGATGTCTCTCAAAGTATGCAATTATATCATTGGCCCACTGGCGAATCACTGCAGGATTCGTTAAACACAGATGTCCGTGCCCATCAGCCACGCATTCGGAACCGAAAGCGCGTTTGCCGTCAACTAAAGCAAAATATTCCGGATGTGTTTTTTTGTATTTCTGAAACAAATCGTAAGAATGAATAATCATGACCGGAGCTTTGCCGCCGAAACCAATCCTTCTTGCCCAGAGCGTGCTTTCCGGGCTGCGTTGAAACATTGAAAACCAGGGATAACGATAACCGGCCCGCGGACTGCCTGTGAGTTGCAGACTGGAAAGGCGCAGGTCATTAGCCGGTTTTATGACCGTACCATCTGTTCCGGGCCAGTAAAATCGAATACCGCCGACTTTACGCAGGAACTCATAGACTCCGGTCAGTGTTCCGGCTTCACCGAACGCACATAATTTCAATTTCGGATTATACGCTTCTACGGCCCGCCATGGATTGCGCCATCCCAATAGCGGCGGTCCGGTATAATCCCGGCCCAAAATCACCAGATCACCACCAACCGTTTTTATCAAATAACCTTCTGATGGCAGGTTCTCTGCTGTAATATTTCGTTTGGTTAATTCCTTGGACGTTCCGACATATATTGCCGGAGAGGTCGTTGGATTTTCTACCACTTTCAGGTTCGCTTTACACAGCTTGGCGGCAAAATCGCGCAATTCTGCTGCTGCCAGCCGAACAGACGCTGGTGCTTGGGCGGATACTACTATTTCACGATATGGTTGTCCTGAAGGTGATAGCAGAGCAGCATGAAGCAAACCATTGGTCATTCCCAGAATGAATAGTCCCATAACAATTTTTTTGCTCATTTAATGATCTCCAGTTTTAGATGAGCACGTTGGACTGCAGCTCCTTCCGGTTTGTTTGTTCGGTTTCCTAATTTTTCTGTCGTAATGTTTCTTATCCGAAAGGCGATACCGCCATCACCACGTGCCAGGGCTTTATTTACTACAGTCGTTACATCAACACGCACTGGAGTTTTGGACAACGATTTCACCGCAATTTTTTTTAGCGGTTTTACATCCTTGGCAATTAGATCCATTGCTTTGATGGGATTGTGTTCTGCCGTAAATACCTGAAGCTCCAATTGATTGTCTTCTGATTTTCCGAATGGTTGCAGTGGCAGAACTAATACTGCCCGGGTCAGTTTTCCGGCTTCAATATAACTGCTGAGATCGAAATTAAATACAACCCGATCACAGCGGTTCAGTGCATTAGGATTACCGATCCAGCGGTTTGTGGTCAGATTCCAGAAACCTATATTTACTTTTGCTCCGCCTCCAAAAGTCAGCGGAGACAATTTGACTGTTTGGGACGTAGCTGTCCACCCGGCATGTAACAATATACTTGATAACATAATGATTATGATATTTCGCATTGGATTTCCTTTTTTGATAACCTGATTATAAATCTGACATTTATTGTCCGTACGACGGACGGCGTTAATACCGCTTCATACTACAGTCGCCCAGGCTCCTTACTTAAACAAATCGGGCTTAATACCCTGCCTCTTGGAGCGTTTCTTAAAATAAAAGTGTTTTTTGTTAAGCTTTTTTCAAAAGCGTTTTCAATACCTTGCATGCTTGCATTGAGGCAGTTTATTTTAAGAATAATTACTCATCAGGACTCAAAAGAATTGAGTCCGTATCCGAACTCTTCGTAAACCCTTCGACATGCCCATCCATAAAGAGAATATTTAGTTTATGATGACGTTGCATGGTCAAAGCCCAGCGTCCCTGAACGTCTGACATGTTACTTCTTGGGTATGCAGTCATGCTGTCTTCCATTGTTAAGGCTGTATTTGATGGCTGTCGCCATTTTGAACGTAGAGGTGGTAGAGCATAGGAACCTCCGACTCCTACGTGAACATTGACACAACAAGCAATAAAATAATTCTGAGCATATCCGAGTAACCAGGTGGGGGCCGTTGGAGTTCCGGAGGCATCTCCACTTACTGTACTGGAGCAAGTAACTGCCGCATCCTTTGAAGTTGCTCCTGGACAGTGAAGTATATTGCCGTCAGCACTACTTTTTATATAACCATATGCCCGTAAATTGTGATGCCAGAAAGCTCTATTCCAGGCTAAGTAGCCTGGAATTGTGATTCCCCAGGTTGTAACGAAACGATCATTGAAATCATCAGCATAGTAATGATGTACTGTTCCCAACTGTTTCATGTTATTCATACAGGCAATGGCTTTTCCTTGTCGCCTTGCATTATTTAAAGCCGGTAACAGCATAGCCGCCAGAATAGCAATGATGGCTATTACTACAAGAAGTTCGATAAGTGTAAACTTTTTTTGTTTCATTTTTTGGCTCCTTTTTATTGTTTTTTTAGGCTATTATAATTTTTTCACACTATTACGTTCTATTAAAACCGGATTGATAAGAAGCAGTCGTTTATAGTTTTCTCCGGCATCATGATTACTGTTAAGCAATTGCAATGCCTTGAAAATATGCTGCTTCAAATCCGGATCATAACAACTTACGGGAGGACAACAATACCGACTTAACCGGGTATTCCCGACTGAAACCACAGAAACATCATCCGGTACCTTGATGCCACGTTTGTAAAATGCAGCCAGAGCCGCCATCATAATCTCATCATTCAGACATAATAATGCGGTGAAATCAATTTTTTCAGTAGATTCAAACATTTTTTCAAAGGCCGCCTCCATCGGATCCTGATTTGTGTTGAGTGTGGCGCAAATCTCCATTTCGGGCGAATAATATTTACCTGCGCAATTTCTATAAACCGAACATTGTGATTCTTCCAGCGAATTTCCCACATTACTTCTAAATAACGCAATGCGTTTATGACCTCTGGAATGTAAATATTCCATGAGCATGCGTATTCCGTAATTATCATCGCAGACAACAGATGGAATCCCCATATTGTCCATTTGCATTGCCACTACAACAAACTGCTTCGGAGCCTGCAGAATTTCTTTGGGAATTATTTGGGAAGCGAATCCAAAGAATATTGCCGGCTGTTGCATCAGGATAAAACTTTTTATCTGTTCAGCTAGTTTGTTTTCATCTGAATATATGATACGATACTTTTTTTCGAGCTGTTTCGTGATTTCCGGCAACAGCAAAGCAACTGCTTCCAAAACTGGGTTACTGAAACTGGGCATAACCACATTTACCGTTTTTTCTTCCCAGTCATCATGCAGTTTCTGCTTGAGATATGTTCCAGATCCAATCTTTTTTTCTACGATACCATTGATAGTCAGTTCTTTGAACGCCCGGCGAATCGTTGCCATATTGACATTCAGTTTATTGGCGAGATCACGCTCGGAAGGTAGACGTGAGCCTACTTTAAACCGACCATTCGTAATATTTGAAATTAAATGATCGTATACTGTTTTATACTTGGGCTGATTTTCTTTCAGTATGACACTCATTATTTAAAACTCTCTCACTTGATTATGGTATAACACACTTAATTGTTATGCATAACATTATAACAACAATGTATAGCATTGTCAATAGTTTGTAAAAAAAATTATTAGATAAAATCAGTGTGCTTGTAAGGTATCACTTATTTTGTGAATTTGCAGCAGCGGCACGCTGCGGAAAGCGCGCCCTGCCTGAAAATAGCTTATCCTGGGGGGCTTTACGAAAAGACCGAGAAATTACGCGTGTTTTTTCATTTTAAACAAATTTCTGGCGGAGCTGATCAAACGTGTCGTTTTCCAGTGAAGTCCTTACTTCTTTCATGAGGTTCAGGAAGAAGTGTAGATTGTGCAGGGTTACCAACCGCATGCCGAGGATTTCGCCGACGTTCAGTAAGTGCCGTATATATGCCTTGGTAAAATTACGGCAGGTATAGCAGTTGCAGTTTTCGTCAATCGGCGTAAAATCATCGGCGTAACGTCCGGCCTTGACCGGGATTGTGCTGCCGTCGCTTAAGTACGCGCTGCCGTGACGCGCCAGCCGGGTCGGGATTACGCAATCAAACATGTCGATTCCACGGGCCACGCCTTCGATCAACTGTTTCGGCGTTCCTACACCCATGACGTAGCGTGGACGGTCTTCCGGCAGGACCGGAGTTACCCAGTCGATGCATTTGTACATATCTTCTTCCGGTTCGCCCACGCTGAGTCCGCCGATCGCGTAACCTTCAAACCCGATCTTCACCAGCTCTTCCGCCGACTTGATGCGGAGGTCTTCATAGACCGATCCCTGGACAATCCCGAATAACTGCTGCCCTTTTCCCAGTTCCTGTTCCCTGGAGATACGCTCCCAGCGGGTGGTTATTTCCAGGGACTTTTTGGCGTCATCATAAGAACACGGGTAGGGGGTGCATTCGTCAAAGGCCATCACGATGTCAGAGCCGAGGGTGCGCTGTATCTGCATGGATTCCCGGGGCCCCAGAAAGAATTTTGAACCATCGATATGCGAGGCGAACTCCACGCCGTCCTTTTTCATTTTTCTTAAATTGGACAGGCTGAATACCTGAAAGCCGCCACTGTCGGTCAGAATCGGGCGGTCCCAGTTCATAAATTCATGTAGTCCGCCGGCTTTAGCCATGATTTCCATGCCCGGACGCAGAAACAGGTGGTATGTGTTGCCAAGAATAATCTCGGCTCCAAGTTCCTTCAAGTCTTCCGGTGACATTGTTTTAACAGTACCCCGAGTGCCTACCGGCATGAATATCGGGGTGTTAACGATCCCGTGCGGCGTGGTTAGTTGCCCGCGCCGCGCCCGGGTGTGCGAACATTTAGAAAGGATTTTAAAGCTCATCAGCAGGCGGATTCACAAACATGAATTTAAAGGTTTCTTTTACTTTATCCCCCATGCCGTTGGCTTCGGCAATCAGACGGCTGAATTCAAATGAGGCGCCGGGGCCGATCGCGGTGATGATCCTGCCGTCCACTTCCGTAAAGTTTCCGGTATATTCGGCTTTGCCGAGCAACCCTTCTACGCCAGGATATGCAGTGATTTTTTTGCCGTCGACAATGCCGGATTTGGCAAGGGCAATTGGTGCCGCGCAGATTGCGGCCACGATTCCGCCTTTATTATAAATAGCCTTTATAACATCCATAACTTCTTCGGAGTCACGTAAGTGTTTTGATCCCGGCATGCCGCCAGGTAATACTACGGTTCCAAATTCATCCAGATCGGCATTGATCAGGCTTTTGTTTACAGTTATCCTGATAAGGTGGGATCCGTATATATCGAGGCCGCCGAGTGCTACTACCTCTACTTGTATGCCGGAACGGCGTAATACGTCAATTACTGTGACTGCTTCGATTTCCTCGAATCCTTCGGCCAGTATTACCAGAACTTTTTTGCCCATGACAATGTTCTCCTGATTAAGCTATTTATATAAATATGTTTATAAGATTGTAAATTTCCCGAGAGTCGGATCCAAAGGGATCCGATTAATCATTATTTTATCTACTCTCGCAAAGGACGGACCATGCTTTAACCATTCCAGCATCATTTCCACCTGTTCTTCCGGCCCCTGTACAACTGATTCCACCTGACCATACCCCATGTTCCTGATATATCCATATAAAGAATCAAAACGTGCGGCATGATTCAAAGCGCTGTATCGGAATCCGACACCGGTTACCCGACCTTCAATTTTTACTGAATACGTAACTTGCATTTTTCAAATATTCCGTCTCTCAGTATGATTTATCAACATAATAGCACATTTATACATCAATTTAAAATGTCGTGATGTTTTTTTTAGCAACTTCCCTGGATGGAAGAATTTTTTCAAACATTTGTTTGTAATGGTGGTTTGAGCTTGTGATAGGACATTTTTTCCTTTTTCCGGCAATTTTTTCATAGTTCACTTTATCAATAAAAATTTTTTCTGTAATCTGGCACATCAACTGCGATGTAACTCATTCACCGAGTTGATCTCGAAAAAGGAATCGGAAAAAACCGATAAGAATGATAAACTGGCATGCTGCCTGCTACCAAATGAAATTGTGAATGCAGTTGTTTTGGTAAACATCTAAGGAAAATGGTAAAATGAAAAGGGTAATTGATTTTTCGAAAGCCTCTCTGATGGAAATCGGGAGCAAAAACCACTGTGTGGTACAGGAAGTTCATCCTGAGAACGTTTTTACCTTTTCTAATGGAATACTGGGCTTTGAGGATATTAAAGAATATGTATTCCTTCTTAATGAAAAGGTAGCTCCGTTTATGTTCATGCAGTCACTGAACTCTAAAAATGTGTCATTTGTCTGCGTGGAAACGTTTTTGATTAAGCCGGACTATTCAATCAAGCTTCCGGAGTCTAACATTGAGACTCTTGAGCTGGAAAGCCCGAAAGACGCTTTGGTATTGAGTTTGGTTACAATCAATTCTAACATTCGTAAATTTACTGCTAACTTAATGAGTCCACTGGTCATTAACATGGCTAATCTCAAAGGTCAGCAGTTCATTCCTGATTCGAGCATCTATCCGGTAAGGTACAATATCTGGCAAGGTATTGAGCAGATGAAAAAGGCCGCTGAAAAAACCGGTTGATTATAATGCAGGAATGAAGGAGTATTATTATGAGTCTTGAATCATTGGTATTTGACGAAACGTCGGTAATCAACAGTAAGCTGATGGAAATATCCATGGAGCAGCAGAAGGTGATTGCGAACAATATCGCAAATGCCGACACTCCGGGATATACCCGACTGAAACTGGATTTTCAGGATAAACTGACGAAAGCCGTTTATTCCGGAAGTACAGATATGGTTGAAGACGTTGACCCACAGTTGGTTGAAGACACTGAAAATCCTCCTGGTATTGACGGCAATAACGTAGTAATTCCGCATGAGATGAACGAAATGATGCAGAACAGCGTCTTTTATAATCTGGTCAGCAAGGCTTTTAAAACCCGTATGAATATCCTTAAACAAGCAATTACAGAGTAATGAGGATTGAAAGATGATTGATTTAATACCTGCAGCAAAGATAAGTTCGACAGCTCTTGAAGCGGAAAGAACCCGTATGGATATCGTGGCGAACAACCTTGCCAATTCACAGTCGATTGGTCAGGATGGCAGCGTTTATCAGCGAAAAGTCGCTATGTTTGAAAGCGTTTATGATGAACAACTTGGTGAAGGTGCTCTTGGCGGTGTCAGGCTTACTGAAGTAGCCAACGATACAAGCGCAAAGCCTACCAGGGAATATATGCCCTTCCATCCGGAAGCGGATGAAGATGGTATGGTTATGGTCCCGAACATTTCTCCAATTGAGGAAATGGTTGACATGATTACGGCAACTCGTTCATACGAAGCCAGTTTGTCTATCATGAAAGATAGTAAGGATTTGGCAGAGAAAACGATAGATATTATAAAATCTTAATTGAAAAATTGCCTTTGAGCATATAAAATTTAGTTAGGGAAGATGTAACAGGAGATAGTATAATGATTGACGAGATTTCCAGCGAACAGTTACTCCAGCAGATGGCGGAGATCAGAGATTCTCTCAGCATTGAAGATACGCAGCAAACCGATGATGTCCAGCAAGTGGATCAGGAATTCGGTGAAGTTCTCGGACAGCTGATCGACGATGTTGACCAGGCTCAGAAAGAAGCGGATGCTTCTATTCAGGAACTGGCTTCCGGAGAAGCTACCAGCCTTCAGGATGTTGTAATGAAAATGGAACAGGCTGAAGTTTCCTTTAAACTTATGAAGGAAATCCGCAATAAACTGCTTGACGCATACAAAGAAGTTTTGACAATGCAGTCATAATTCTTCCTTCGAGTGTTAGATATTTTACCCGGACATTGTGTTCCGGGTTTTTTTATGTCTTGATTTTCGACATGACTATTTCAATCTGCAACACGTGAACTTAAAAAAGAAAGCTCTCCGTCGGGGAAAACGGAGAGCCAGTGGAAGGGAAAGGAACAAAAAAACCAAAACTATATTTGAGTAGACCTCCGTTTTCTGTATTTGTTCCGTGATTTTTATAAAAAGGTTGTTTTTTATTAGAAAAATGTGGATTCTATTCGATTTTAATAGAAAATTTCGTTTTTTCGCGTGAGTTTCTTTTTTGAAATGCGGATAATATATAACATGCGACTTTATTAGTATGCAATTACGGACAGAGTAATACATTAAGTTGAAATTGTAAGAAATTTATATTGGTGTAAACAGGAATGGGGAAATATTCTGGTGATGAGTACTGTTAAATTTGATATCAATAATTGGTTTGGACATTCCAGGCGGCGCAAACGGATTAAACAGTTAGGGACTTTAATTATTGTGTTAGCGTTCTTTACTGGGGGATGCTGGTTTGGCGGAAATAACTATTCTGACAAATCAAAAGAGAATGCCGGAAAAATCTCAGCAATGCCGCAGATAGACCAACCATATATTGTTTCCGGTCTTGGAGTGGAAATGGTCTATATCGCTCCGGAAAGTTTTATTATGGGGAGCCCTTATAATGATGTGGAACGCTTTATTTATGAAACCCCACATCATGTGACGATTACAAAAGGCTATTGGATTGGTAAGTTTGAGTTGTTACAGGAGGAATACCAAAAATTAATGGGTAATAATCCCAGTTATTATAAAGGACAAAGGTTTCCAGTAGAAATGGTTAATTGGAATGATGCGGAAAATTTCTGCCAGAAACTGACCGAGCGGGAAAGAGCGGCAGGTCGTTTGCCAGCCGGCTATGTGTTCCGGCTGCCAACTGAGGCTGAATGGGAGTACGCAGCGAGAGGGGGAAATAAGGGGCATGGCTATAAATATAGTGGTAGTAATAATATTAATAACGTTGCGTGGTATTACGAAAATTCAGGAACTTCCAGGCTTGACGAGTACAGCCTGAATCTTAATAAGTTGGCCTGCAATAAAAGTCGAGCCCATATAGTTGGGCAAAAATCTCCCAATGAACTTGGAATTTATGATATGTCAGGAAATGTATCGGAGTGGTGTTTGGACTGGTACGGCGACTTCTCCGATGAAAGTGCAGTAGATCCCACAGGGGCGAAATCAGCTTCTTGTCGAATTATTCGTGGAGGCAACTGGATGGGTTTTTCAAAGGATTGCCGTGTTTCTAATCGTGATTGGAGCCCGCCTTCCGATGGCCTTCTTTCACTTGGTTTCCGTATTGTTCTGGCGCCTCAAATACAGTAGTTTACACGAATAGTCTTTACAGATGAAAGTTCGTGCTGTTGCGCCAGGAACAGTGGTCGCAGCAGGGATTGTTCTGCCGCAGGATTTCTTTACGGTAGGTTTCGGACAACTCGTTGTTGAAAATATCGATTACATCGGATTCGACAACGTTTCCGGCGGAGAAGTCGAAAAAGTCAGTACAATATCCGATATTGCCGTTGGCTGCAATATGTATTCTGCGAAATGGAGCCAGGCAGCTTGAGTTTTTTGCTCTGAGTCCATGCGGAAGATATTCTACTTTACAGGAGAATTCCCCATTAGCGATTTTTTGTTGAAGTACCGGAAGCTTTTCGTTGAGTTTTTCCAGATAGCTTTCCGTGTCGTCGTTGATCCACGATTTTGCGGTTTCGGCATTTTGTCCGAAACATTCTTTCAGCCACTTACTGTATGTCGTATATTCCTGCGTGTTCAGGTAGATTAATCGTTGCAGAGTAATCCGGTCGGGGCTAAGCGGCTCCATCATATGCGGTAGTTCCAGCATGAAGTCCACATTATCGGGGGAAACAACCGTCAGAAACTCTATTTGGGGTTTGCCTCCCTGCAGCAAATGTACATTTTTCGATACTTTATCGAAAACGCCTTCACCACGGATTTTGTCGTGTAGTTCGCGGTTGCCGTCAACCGATACATAAACCTTGGAGAAGTGCTTACGGATTATCTCTGTGTGGCGGTCGAGCAGGACTCCGTTCGTGACCATACCGATATTGAAATTTCGCTTGATCAGCAGTTCCGTTACGGGAACAAATTCCGGACTAACCAGTGGTTCACCGCCCCACAGAATGATATCCGGAGAAAAGCCGGTTTTATCGCGATAACGCGTTAGAGAGTCAATGACTCTTTGCCAGTCGGCAAATTCCAGCTGACGAAACTTGTTATTGGAAAAACAGCCTTTCTCCCCCCATTGTCCGCAAAAATAACATCGCAGATTACATTGTGACGTAAGTTGCATATGAACGAGTTCAATACGTTTTTCCGGCTGTTCTGATATCATATTCATACTTCATGTTTCGTGATTTAACGGTGATATTATGTCTCATAATACAGTCGTAGAGCTTTCTGTTCAAGCATAGTTTTAAATTGCTTCGCAATTTAAAACGGTTTCGTGGATGTCGTTCAATCGCTGGTCAGCGAAGTCGAAACTTCATTCCCTCAGTAAAATCTTTACATTTGCGTTGCGGATCAGGTTCTGGTGCCACTGATGGCAGAGTTCTATTATTTGGTCGGACGATGCTATTTTGATCAGTTCCAGTTTGGGGTTTGTTTGTAAGGCGGAATTATCCATTACA
Source organism: Victivallales bacterium (assembly GCA_963677165.2). GTDB lineage: Bacteria > Verrucomicrobiota > Lentisphaeria > Victivallales > SZUA-371 > JAFGXT01. The sequence goes on from CAXXSX010000001.1 coordinate 463,588, forward strand.
GATAGAAAGAATATCTGTGAATGGGTTAGTGTACTATCAGTAATATCGGAAAAATCGAATATCTGACGGTTGAGTTGTTTTATAAACTCCTCATTGTAGTAAATTTGACCCTGCACCCGTTCCAAATCCTCTGCGGTTAAGATCCCATCCATTTTGACCGTTACTTCTCCGTTACGTACCACGATTTCCCTGATTGCCATGACAACCCCCTTTGTGAGTTGCCGCCCTAAAATGAAAAAGGGCGGCGTTGTACTTGCCGTACCAAGAAGTCCGCCAAGACTCACAAAAGCGACAAGCAAACACCGCCCAAGTATACACAAGGGTGTTGTTTTCCTGTCCGTGCTTTTGTAAAAAATTTGGCGGTTTCTTGATACACGAACTATAAAATTCACGTGAACATCACGTGGAAACTATGATTGTAAAATTCTTAAATTATCTGAATAAAAATCTCCCGAATTTTGACTTGTCGAAGTAGCATGCGCTGTCCCGGCGCATAAAGCACGACCAATCGCAAACGATCAGACAAGTATCTTCTTAAAATCCATGTCTACACTCTAATCGGCTGAACTTGCTATTTGCGCTGAGACAGCGCAAGCTACTCTGAAAACCTGAATGCCAGGAATTCAGCACAAGCCTTATTATATTTATTACTATAAGCCTTCCCTAAAGCTTTTTCAACGAGGGAAAAATTAATGTCACCAATTATGAAAATGTAAAATATTCCGTGGAGCAATGTGCCATATGAATTTGGGGAATTGTTTGAATAATTTGTTGCATTGGTCTAAATTATTACTAAAGAAAAGTAGAAGGTCGGCAATATAGAGAGGAAATGTATAAGTGTGTCGGTTTGATCCCTTGAGACTTACAGTTTTTTCGATTAAATTTCTATTATGTTCTATTGTACTATTTTTGGTAACTTCTTGTGAAAGAAAAGAGCAGCCACTTTTAGCATATACCAGACAATTTAAAATATATTACGAACAATATAAAAATGGTTCTATAAAAGATGCGGAAAAAGCTATGCATTCAATGATTGAACTTGAAAAAAACAGGGCTCAGTATTTAAAGGGGAATGCTTCAGTAGCTATAGGAAATTGCTATATACGCTTATATCTTATTAACAAGTTTTTGGAGAATAATGTCATTGCGGAAAATTATAAAAAAATTGGTTTTAAATATATTGCGAAAAGTCAGAAACGTGATGTTGCTAAAATTAGCGAGATAGCCAAGGACGGATATATTGATTTTATCAAAAGATTAGATAAAAAAATGGATGTAAATTGGAATAAAGAGATCACTCGCAACTCTGAGACGAGTAATTTGGAGCCAGGTCCATTAAAAATGGAGTAGTGCGAAAATAATAACAACTCGCGAATCATTTTGGTCTCAAATAAGGAAATAATATATGAAAATTGATATATGGAGAGATGCGAGCGAGCGTTTAACTTATAGTGTAGCAGACCATAATGGTTATGATGATTTAAAAAATGAAATAGTAAGGAAATTTCACCTTCGATTTCATAGCGATAGGGTCTGTGGGTTAGATGTCGTATTTCAAGACTTTGCATATGAAGATAGTATTATTGGAATTGAATGGGACAACTGGAGTGGTTTTATGGTGGTAGCCGTTAATGCTGAGGCTGAAGAACTGGTAAAAAAAATAGGAAAATACCTGGAGGAGCGGGACCCTTAAACGGATTTCCGAGTAGCCAAGTTACTGTGGCAATCTTTCGCGCTATGCTCTGAACCACGAATTTGCTTCTCGAGGACAGAGCAAAGCTCTTGATGTTATGACATTATTTAATGGTTTCCAGAGGGATTTCGCCTGCGGCGACCAACGTATTCCGCGTTGGATCCGTCCCGGACAGTGTCCGGTGACATATTCCGCTTCGCGGCTTTTTTTCTTTCTTTTTAAATCGCTCCGCGATTTATGTCGGACACTCATGGCGTTAATCTGAGTCTGAAAGGAACTTTCAGCCAGATTAACGACATTACTTGCCACCGCGGGCTCCGCGGGCGCGATCCAACGGCGAGACGTTGGTCGGCGAAGCCGAAATTCCCTTAAAACATTGCGGCGATGGGTTTAATTTTGTCAAGAAAATTTTTGTTGTTATGAGCGGCTTGCCATAGATCATAGTTTGTCTGGAGATTAAGCCATAAGTTAGGAGTGGTTTTCAGAGCTATGGACAGACGCATTGCCATATCCGGAGTAATGCTTTTATGTTCGTTGACAATTGCGGAAACGGCTTTTCTTGATACTCCGATTTTTTCGGCAAAGTCTTTGATGGTTATGTGCAGTTCATCAAGATATGTACGTTTTAAAATACCGCCGGGGTGAACAGGGCAACGTTTGCGTTCCGTTACGGGAAGTACTTTTTCATTTTCAACACTCATAATCATAACTCCACTTTCTAATGGTAATCAAGATAATCTACTATTTCAACCTGGCTCATGCGGAAACGAAATGTTACACGCCAATTACCGGAAACCCGCACCGAATAAATATCATTTTTCCGAGGCTCCAGTAAATGAAGCATATATCCGGGGGCGTTCATATCGTCTATATTTTCCGCCGCGTCCAAACGGTCGAGTATATCTTGCAGTTTAACAGCATGTTTTGCTTGAATCCCTTTGGTTGAACCTGTTTCAAAGAAAACTTTCAAGCCTTTATGCTTAAAACTTACAATCATACCAACCCCAATGATATTATTAATTTTATATTATAACTGTAACCTGTGGGGTGACGTTTGTCAAGTTGGAAAATGAAGTTCAGGTTATTCAGAGTTATTTGTGTGTCGCTGTTGCGACGGGCGCTCTTATCAAGAGCAGCCCCTACTTTAACAATCTTTCGCGCTATGCTCTGAACCACGAATTTGCTTCTCGAGGACAGAGCAAAGCTCTTGATGTTATGACATTATTTAATGGTTTCCAGAGGGATTTCGCCTGCGGCGACCAACGTATTCCGCGTTGGATCCGTCCCGGACAGTGTCCGGTGACATATTCCGCTTCGCGGCTTTTTTTCTACCTTTTTAAATCGCTCCGCAATTTAGGTCGGACACTCATGGCGTTAATCTGAGTCTGAAAGGAACTTTCAGCCAGATTAACGACATTACTTCGCACCGGCACGTTGCCGGACGTGGTGCAGCGGCGGAACGCTGCTCGGCGAAGCCGAAATTATTGCTGTTCGATCATGGTTTCGCCATTACGCATGGAGTTGCGAAGGGCGGCGATTTTGCCTGAGTATTCGGCTAAGACCTTGAGGGTTGCCAGTTCGGCGTCGGTCCGGTCGAGGAGTGTTTTCATGCCACCGTCACGGATAACCAGACGACGCGGAGCCAGGAGAGCTAGTTCGGGGTCGTGAGTTACCAGGATTACAATCTTTTCCTGCCTGATCAATAGTTCCAGTGCCTTGTTACGGTCAACACCGGCGTTTTCAATTTCGTCGATCAGTACGATTGGCGACTGACTGAGACATGCGGTGTCGGCGATCATCAGGGCTCGGGATTGTCCGCCGCTGAGTGCGGTTACTGAAGTTTCCAGTGTAAATTTTTCACCTGCCAGTTCGTTGGCGGTGGTAAAAATCTTCTGTACAATTTGATGTGGATTCGAGACCATGCGGCTTTCAGCGTGCATCAGCAGAAAATCGGCAATGCAGAGGTCCACGACAAAATTCATGTTCTGCGAGAGCTGCGCCACCATGTGGTTGTCCACGTTAAACCGGTCTTCTTCCGATGGCGCGATACCGTTTACCAGAATCTTACGTCCGGTTGGCGTGTCGCCCTGGGCGAGACATTCGATGTCTTCGAGCAGACGGCTCTTTCCCGCTCCGGTCGGACCGACTACGCTGAGAATATCGCCGGGAGAAAGTAGAATATTTACATCTTCCGGTTCGCCTTTTTTATTATGCCCTCCGACAATTTCCAGGGAATTGATATTATGATGACTCAGAGTTCCCAGCTGGGCTTTGAACTCGAAAAAGTCGCGTTTTAAATCTTCCCGGGTCATGCCGAGATTGTCAAGCAGATCCTGCGACAGTACTCTGAAATAGTCGTCAACAGTATGGACCGTGCCGGGACGCGGGAGCCCAAACGCCTGAAAGAAATCTTCCAGGTATGGGGTTGCATTCAGGACGTCTAAAAATTTTTCGTTACCGCTCATTTTATTCCATCCTGTTCTTAAAGTTCATGGTTTTGGTGTTGCCGATCTGGTAGTCATACCCTACCTTACGTTCACCAAGGCAGTAGGAGCACAGTGCGGCGGGCATGGTGAAGCGCAGCAGCATTTTTTCAACGCCTTGTACTTCAGGATATCCCATAAGCTGTTTGAGCAGAATAAACGTACCTTGTCCGGTTAGACCGTTGATGGAGTAGATGCGGCAGCGTGGATTCGCCTGGCGTACCCGGAACGTGAAAACCTCGCGTTCGGCCTGCGATACGATGTCGCCTTTGGTTACTACTACGATATCGGCGGTACGCAGCATCGGGCCGATCTTATGCGGAGTGTTTACGCCACTGAGATTGTCGATTACGCAGACCGCGGGAATTCCTTTGATATGCGGCGAACAGCGGTTGCAGAGTCCGGCACTCTCGGTAATGAGGATGTCGGCTTCATTTTCGCGAGCCCAGTTCCAGCATTCCTGAATGTTGCTGACATAGAAATGGTCTGGACAAAGTCCGCCGGCGAGTCCGGTGATTACGGTGATTCCGGCGTCATTGTAGCTTTGTTCATCCATTGACGAAATACAATCGAATTTGACTACGGCAGGTTTGAGTCCGCGTGCAATCAGTTCTTTGCAAAGTTGTATGATTACGCTGGTTTTTCCGCATGATGCGGTACCAGCGAAAGTTATCATTTTCACGTTAAAAGTTTCCCAAGATAATTATTTACGTCCTTCAGAAAATACGCGCTGGATTTCGTCTTTGACTACCATCGGGTCCTCGCGTTTGAGGAATTCCCAACCCATCCAGGCCAGCTTGCAGCCTTCCGGTAAACCGTTGTCCACATCGGGACGTACAGACGGAAATCCGGCTTTCGCGCAGAATTCACTGAGTTCTTTGCCGGTAATAAATTCGGTGATTTTTTCCGCCAGCTCGGTATGGTCCTTTCTGACCAGCATGAATACCGGGGAAATGATCGCGCCTTCCTTTGCATATACAATGTCGAAGATGGATTTATCTTTCAGGCGATTGGCGAAGAACAACGGCATCAGGTAGAAAGGAGTTGAATCCGCATTGGCGCGTTCAATTTCCTGTACCATCTCAGCAGGATGCAGACCTTTCTTCACGTTTTTCGACAGGGCACGGATGCCGTCGAGTCCATGATCTTTGTAGAACGGCATGAGGACACCACTACAGAAAAATTCGTCCTGACCGCGCATCGTGATCGTGTCCTTATATTCTGGTTTGAGCAGATCGGCCCAGCTTTCCGGAATCTTATAACCTTCGGCTCTGCGCTTGTTTACCACCAGCACAAGAATATTGGCGGAAAGCATGGTATAGCTTTCATCCGGGTCAGTATAATCGGTGTTTGCGAAGTCCGGGTTTGACGAGTCAAATTCCACCGCTTTGAAACAGCCGGTTTTGATAAATTTATTCATGAAACCATGATGCAGGAAGCTGTTGATGTCAGCGGATACGATTACGTCCGGCAGTTCATCCATCGTTTCAAGCTGATCAATATACGGATAGTACGACAATTCATGGTTCACATTGCCCTCAATCAGACAGTTGACTTCGGTTTCGTTGCCTAATGTAGCTTCAAATTCCTTGAATTTGCGTGAGAACGGCATTTTCATGCCGCAAGGCAGCAGCGCCAGCATATTCAGGGATTTCTGCGCTGAATAGTCTTCAATGAAAGAGACTTCCGCAGTCGAACGGTCAGCCAGGTTGTTAAGGCTTTTAAGGAAAGCCGAAATCTCAATTCCAGCCATATTCAACGCACTGCGCAGCTTCAGGATTGATCCCAGTGTGTCGCGTACTTCCTGAGCTTCGAATTTACCCAGTCCATTGTTTTTAAACAGGGTTATGCCCTCGGGTACCAGTTCCAGTACCTGCTTGACGGTCATGTCATCAGTAATTTTCATCATTTCCTCATTATCATTAATCCGTACAACGGACGATGTTAGTACCGCTTCAAGCTCATACAGCGGAAGCGGAAAAATTTTCAGGCGCTGACACTGTTCCTCCGCAGTCGCTGCGGACACAGCCATGTCTGTTCGCCATGTTTTACTAGATTTACCCTGGTCTTATATAACTTATACATGCTTTCTTCAATAATTACATGCTCCGGTTCGCCTTTTGCGTAAATTTTTCCATCGTGTAGCATGATTACATTGTCCGCAACCATTAAAGCGTGGTCCGGATAGTGAGTGCTTTTTATTATCATCAGGCCTTCTTCGGCCAGTTTCGCGGTTTCCTCAAGCAGCCGCATCTGGTTGCCGTAGTCAAGTCCGCTGACCGGTTCGTCCATGATCAGCAATTTGGGCTGCTGTGCCAAAGCACGGGCAATCAGTACCAGCTGGCGTTCACCGCCGCTGAGTTCTGAATAAATTCTTTCTGTCAGGTCGGCGATTCCCATGCGTTCAAGGGCGGTCATGGCGGCGTCACGGTCATGTTGACCGGTTTTTCCGAAATAACCATGACGGGCTTCGCGTCCCATCATAACAATCTGACGGACGGTATACGGAAATACGCAGTGGTGTGCCTGGGCAACGTAAGCTACTGTTGAGGCGAGATCGACCGGATGGTATTCCGATACCGGTTTGCCGTTGAGTAAAATGGTACCTTTTTTCGGCTTGAGGATTCCAAGCAGCAGTTTCAACAGGGTCGTTTTGCCACTGCCGTTGGCACCGAGCAGTGCGGTGACTCCTGCCGAATCAAGTGTAAAACTGATATTGTCAATCACCGTGTTTTTACGATAGCCAAATGATAAGTCGTTAATTTCCAGAGTGCAGTTCATCGCTATCTTGCTCCCTGTCTGGCGCGTTTCAGGCAGAATGCAAAAAACGGTATGCCGAATAATGATGTAGTGATTCCGAGCGGCAACTCAACCGGTAGATACAATCGCGAAAGATTATCTGCCAGCAGCAGGAGAATCGCACCGATTACCGCGCTGAGCGGAATCAGTACCCGGTTGTCCGGTCCGGCAATGAAACGTCCGATGTGTGGCGTAAGCAGTCCGATCCAGCCGATGATGCCGCCGATAGATACCGAGGCTACACAAGTAAGAGTGGCAGCAGCGATGACGATGACCCGCAGGCGTCCGGGACGTACCCCGAGTGTCCGCGCTTCGTCGTCGCCCATGCTTAACAGGTTGAGGCGTCCGGAAAGCATGATCATAATCGCCAGTCCGCTCAGGATTAACGGAGCGGTCATTGCGACTGATTTAAGCGTAATCATGGAAAGGCCGCCCATCAGCCAGTAAGTGATTGCAGGTAGTTCGTCATCCGGGTCCGCGAGATATTTTACTACAGAGAGCAGGGCGGTAAACATGGAACTGGATATGATACCGCCAAGCAGTAGCATAAGTACCCGGTCTCCCTGATAAAAATGTGACAGCATGATCGCCGCGGCAGCGGCAGTCATGCCGAACCCGAAAGCGAGAATCTGAACCGTGAACCAGCTGTCGCCGATGACCATTCCCAGTGCTGCGCCAAAACCGGCGCCGGAAAGAACGCCGAGGATTCCGGGCGATACCAGAGGGTTCACGAACATAGACTGGTATGATGCTCCCGAAGCCGCCATGGCGGCGCCGATCATCATTGCCCCGAGAATCCTCGGCAGACGTATATTAAGCAGTACTGTCTCTGCGACTCCCCGCTCTCCATTACCTTTTATAACCCCCCAGATGGTTTCAAGAGAAATCTGATATTTCCCCTGAGTAATAGAGAATATCCCCAGGCAGAGCAGCACTGCAATAACTCCTGAAATAATTACAACAGGTCTACGCATTTATCTACCGGTCCCTTCAAACAACGCTGCTGCTTCTTTTTCGGTTATTTTGCATTGCAGGAACAGCTCGTAGAATGCAACGGTTTCTTTTACGATTTCCGCTTTGCTGATCTGTGACGGATCAACTATGTGTGACAGCCATAGTACGCCAAGCAGCCGCATGAAAGAGGCTGGACGATCAAGCCAGCTCATAGGTGTTGACGGGATCAGATAGCAGTGGTGTTTTTTTACCGCGTTGAGCGCCTGCCATTTGGGTGACTTGTAAATCTGCTTGTAAAAACGTTTTGAACCGGTCAGAATAATATCCGGGTTGGCCTCGAGAATTTTCTCAATACTCATTTTTGCTCGCCATGGACCATTACAGCCGTCAATGCGTTCACGTGGATTTTTGACGGTTTTTGCGTTGCCGTCAAAAACATTCATGCCTCCGGCCTGAAAAAAAGATTCGGTCAGCGGATTACGTCCCGGCGAGGTGTGCAAACCGTCCGGGCTGAATGAATAGTAGATTCTTAGTCGTCCGCTTTTCGGCGGTTTGATTTCCGCGATTCTCTTCAACAGTCTTTCCGTTGCCGCGCAAAGTTTTTCCGCTCTGGATGATTTTCCGGTAACTTTGCCGACAAACTTGAATGCTTCCGGCAGGTTCTTCAGCTCAGAGGACTTAACGAATAGAAGTGGAATCCTTAACATTTTCAGATTCTTTTCAATTTTATTCCCCAGTGAAGATTTTTTTACCATCGAAGCGAAAACTAACTGCGGTCCGGTGGCTAAAATTTCTTCACTGTTTGAGATCCGGCCGCCCTGGCCCAGCCAGCCTCCCAATACCGGCTTGTTGCGGATCGTAGGTACCAGGTACTTCTCATCTCCGTGTCGCCATGGGCGATTTAAACCGCAGAGTTTTTCCGGTGCTACCGCATAAACCAGATAGCTTACAGCTGTGGATGCAGTGAAGATGCGTTTTACTTTGTCGGGGGCCGGGACGTTGACTTTCCGTCCCGCCATGTCTGTAATCATATCCGCAGAGGCAGATACTGCCAGCAGCATGGCCAGCCAAAAAATAATTTTGCGTAGATTAATAAACATTATGCAACCTCAATTTACCTTTACAAATGCAGAAACTGAAGTAGATAACATCTCCTCCGGAAACTTTGCATTCCGCTTCCCATGCGTGAGGTTTTTTTCCTTTTCTTGCTCTGACGCAGGAAACGCAAATATCTTTGTGACAATTCCTTTTAAGTTTTTTTTCGAGTTTTTTGGCCTGATACCTTGTCAGAGACGGTGTCAAAAAATCGACAATGCTCTGGTAATTGCCGGACTTTAGTTTGTCAATGACTTGAGTTGATGCCTGTTCTATATACTTGGTATCATCTTTTGTTGCAGACTGCATTAGTTCTTTGCGATCATTAACCCCTTTGGGGCCTGTATTTTTGGTGCTGAAGCAATAAACATTGATGATAACACTGATCAGCATCAGGGATATAATAAAAACGATTTTTTTCATGATGATGCCCTGTTGTTATTTTCCGGCTTTATTGTATGTTTTGGTTGGTTTGAAATACCGGTTGTTTTTTACATCGGTACCTTTGCCCCAACCAGAGTCCATGCCACTAATATAAAACCAGCCAATTTGATTTTCTTCATGACCTGTTTCGTCGCCCCCAAGATAAAACGGCTGTGAGTCAACATGACCGTCTACCCAGGAAAAATTTGCTCTTCCCTTATGGCGGAAATGGATTGTTGAAACACCGCTTTTACTGCCGCCGTCTGTGGGGGCCGCTGAGTACCATATACTTTCAAGTCTATCATCGTCATTAAGTACAGCTGCATCGCTGAACATCATAATTTCCGCTGCCTTTACAATTCGATGAGGTTTGCAGCCTTCTGCCCAGTTTTCGTCTCTGCCGTCACCGGGACGATATTTCGTGCCGACAAACAGGCTGTAGCCAATTCCTCCTGACATTTTGTCTTTATTTTCAGAAGTGAATCCCGGACAGTTTATGACATCGGTATTGCCGCCTAATTCTTCTTTTAATGGAGAGTTGCTGCTGTCATAATATTTATCGCCGCTTTTTTCTTTTTCTCCATACCAGCGGATCATTCCATTTCCTATGTTATTGTAGTCCATTGAGGTTGAACCGTCTGCGCCGTCTGTTGCTGCCGGAACAAAGCATTTGTTATTGCACTGATAGCTTATATTAGCCATAGTCAGCTGTTTCAGATTATTGGTGCAGGAAATTTTCTTTGCCGCGTCACGAGCGTTGGCCATAGCTGGAAGAAGCATTGAGGCAAGAATGCCAATAATTGCAATTACTACAAGTAATTCTATAAGTGTAAAATGTATATTCTTTTTCATTTTTGTTGTGTCCCTTTCTAATAACTGTATATGAAAATTTTAAACAGAAGTGTCCTGTTATAGTGCTACCACAGGAACAGCCCCCCTGGATAATGGCGGTAAGAGTGGTAAGAAAATTAAAAAAATAAATTCGATTATTATTTTGTCAGTATGCCCTTTAATTTCTCCGCGATTTCCATTCCTCCTTTGTTGGTTTCAAATATGCATCGTTTTCGGATTCCCTCTATCCGGACAACGATACCGTAATCCTCAAAGCCGTTTTCCCGACAAATATCTATAATAAGTTCTTTTAAATCTCCATTCTTAATGATCCGGTCTTTATTTCCGCGACGACAGGTTAAGTGGCAAACGACTGGCTCCTGGCTTACTTTGACAAATTTACTTTTTCCGTCTCCGCTGGTTTTCACCATTTCAAGCAATCCTGCGGAACACAGGATTTTTAAATTACGGTATACTGTGGAGTTGACGATTTTTACTCCACGTTCTCCTAGTTTTTCGCAAAGTTCATCTGCGGTAAAAGTCTCTTCCAAATCAGCAAGAGTTCTTACCATCTCCAACCGTTCGTACGTAATACACATCTTTTCGCGATGCAGATAACGCTTTAGAATTTCTACTTCATTCATGGCTTCAATTCCGCCCGTTTACTTCTCAATCTCAAATCCTATATCAATCCTTAAGTATTAATATAAGCGGCGGACGAAACTTTTCTACAAAAAGTGATAATTTCGTTTTGATTGCGAAAAATTGCGTTCTTGAACTTATCAGAATGCAACAAAAATGAATTCGTGATGATTTTATTGTTTGAAACTTGTAGGTTGGCTACAAAAATGTTATTTTATTGGTTGCTGAAATCAGAGGAGCAATAAATCCGAAATTCGAATTATTTAAATTGGACTTAGGAATAAAATCCTATCGACTTTATGGGAATTATAAGGTTGTTAATTTATTGATTTATTATACTAAACACTTGTATGAATTAGTCGATAATAGAGAATCGGTACTACTGGCAATGATTTTATTTTTGTTATATAATTGTTGTTATTTTCGGGTGCATATTTTTAACTTGGAGTACTTCTTATGAAAATTCGGGGGAAAATCGCCTCAATCGTTGCCGTTCCTGTTGTTGGTCTTATAATTTTTGTGATTATTGGAGCAATTTGGTTGAGCAAAACTTCGTCTCAAATGGATTCTGCTACTACTGGAACATTCGTTCCGATTGTGAAAGAAAAGATTCCTCAAATGAATAAGCTGAACGACAGCATTTCAAAGATTTTGAATGCCGACCGTGATGCTTATCAGGCTTATCTTGCGGAAACTCAAGCGGTAAGCGAGAAGGATTCAGATAAATTAAAGTCTCTTGACGGAGATAATCTTGAGAACATTCAACAGGTGGAAGACCGTTTGAATCTGGCTTCTGCGACCTTTACACCGGAAATGCAGAGCTTATTCAATCAGTTTAAGTTGGAATGTTCGGTATGGCGTAAGGACAGCCGGAAGATTCTGGAAATGTCCAGATCCCTGAATCGGGAATATCTGAAACGTGAGAAGTTGATGGCTGACAGCTTAAAACTTTTCAATACTATGCGTAATTATATTGACGAGTTAAGTAATATGACCGAAAATCGTATTGCGTCGACTCCTTCAAAAAATCTGTATGACTGCCGTGGATTGCTATTTAGTGCCGACCGCGATGCTTATCAGGCCTATCTTGCTCAACTTCTATCTCTTACCGCCTCAACTTCGGAAGAAATGAATAAATGTATTAAGGATAACAAGGAAAATATTGATCAGGTTGCACAGCGCCTGGATAAAGCATCACGTGCATTTAATGGAGTAATGAAGCAAAAGTATGGTGAATTCCTTAAAATTTTTAATACTTGGAAAAAGGTTTCAATTAGTATCGTTGACATTTCCTCGAAAAACCTTGATCTTCAGACAAGACGTTCTGCCTTGATCGCAAATAGTTATAAGGAATTCCAGAAGATGCGCGATACGATTGACGTTCTGGGAAATAAGCTGAAAGAGAGTATTACTGATAATGAAAAAGAAGTTGCTTCCTCCAGTAAAGAAGCATTTGATCTTATAGATACTTTGAAGACAGGTATCAGCGCGATGGTTTGGGGCTTTATTGTTACCGGTCTGATTATTTCAATTATTTCCCTGGTCACTGCGTTGATATTTATTGGAACGATTACGCGACCGATCATTAAGGCTGCGGCAATTGCAAATTCCGTATCTCAAGGCGATTTTTCTCAGCAGCTCAAGCTCAACCGTCAGGACGAAATCGGAAGTCTGGCCAATGCGATTGACCAGATTCCGGAAACACTTAACGCGATGGATGATGAGTTCGGCAAATTATCTGCCGCCGCGGCTGACGGAGATTTGAAGTTCCGTGGAAATGAAAATATGTTTTCTGGTGCTTACCGTGAGATTATTCATACCCAGAATACGATTCTTGACAATATTTCAGTTCCGGTTGACCACGCATTGCGAGTGATGGAAAAACTTGAAATCAATGATATTTCAGAAAAGGTTGACGAAACCGGTCTGAAAGGTGATTACAAGAAGATAGCTGATTCTGTAAATGGTGTACGTGACCGGCTTGAACATATCCAGAATACCGTTATTAATATTTCCCAGGGAGATCTTTCGGACCTTGAAAAATACCGTAAGATTGGAAAACGCAGTGAAAACGATAAGCTTATTCCGGCATTTACAACCATGATGGAAACTTTGTCCGGTCTAATCAAAGATGTAAATACGCTAGCGAAAGACGGTCGTAATGGAAAGCTTAGCAGCAGAGCTGACAGCACCAGGCATCAGGGTGCGTACAAAGAAATTATTACTGGCGTGAATGACTTGATGCATGCGGTGGCCCAGCCGCTCCAGGAGGTCTCAAAAGCCTTGCAGCAGATGGCCGACGGTAACTTTACGGCCCAGGTTACCGGTCATTATGAAGGTGAATTTGCCCAGTTGAAAAATAATATCAATACAACGATTACCCATATTGATCAGGCGTTGTCAGAGGTTGCTGAGGCAGTGTCGCAAGTTAATTCCGGCAGTGTTCAGATTTCGGACGCCAGCCAGTCGTTGTCGCAGGGAGCTACCGAGCAGGCTGCTTCTCTTGAAGAAATTTCCAGTTCGCTTACTGAAATGGGATCTCAGACCAGTTCAAACGCGGCCAATGCCGTTAAGGCAAATGAACTGTCAGTTAATACTCATACCGCTGCTAACGGAGGGCTTGAACAGATGAAAAACATGGTTGTTGCTATGCAGGAAATAAATGTATCCAGTCAGGAGATTGCCAAAGTTAATAAGGTAATTGATGATATTGCGTTTCAGACAAACCTGTTGGCACTTAACGCCGCAGTTGAAGCAGCCCGGGCAGGAGCTCACGGCAAAGGATTTGCTGTAGTCGCCGGTGAAGTACGAAATTTGGCGGGAAGAAGTGCCAAAGCCGTGAAAGAAACCGGTGAAATAATCCAGGAATCCCTTGAACGGGTGAAGATAGGACTTGAGATGGCGGAATCGACTTCATCAACATTCGAGAAAATTGTTGAAGATATTTCCAAAGTCAGTGAAATCGGACATGACATTGCTGAGGCTTCCAGTCAGCAGGCCGAAGGTATTTCACAGATCAGTGAAGGCTTGAATCAGGTTGATCAGGTTACCCAGAACAATACGGCGCATGCAGAGGAAACCGCAGCCGCCGCCGAAGAATTGTCGGGGCAGGCATCGCAGCTCCAGAACCTGATGGGGAACTTTACTATTTCAAACAGTTCCATGTCAAAAACGATTTCATCACAGCCAAGAGCCGCACTAGCAGACAACAGAGATTACGGCTGGGATGAGTCAACGCGGTCGGAGGATATTATTTCTTTTGATGATCTCTAAGCAATAGGATATTTTAATCATTAACGGCATATTTTCGATTGCTTTCGAAGATATGCCGTTTTTTTATTGGATTATTTTTGATTGATATGGAATCAATGGTACCTTTATTGATAATAATGGGATATGTAAATGGTTAATGAATCTTTAAAAAAATATTTTGGCTTTGACCAATTTCGAGCAGGGCAGGGGGAAGTTATCGAACGTATTTTGTCGGGCGTTTCTGCTGCCGCGATTTTTCCAACCGGTTCCGGTAAGTCGCTGTGCTATCAATTGCCGGCATTGCATTTGCCGAATTTGACTCTTGTTGTTTCTCCTCTATTGGCGCTGATGCAGGATCAGCTTGATTTTTTAACCAGCCGGGGAATCCCTGCCGCGAAAATTGATTCTTCTCTTATGCGTCCGCAGGAAATCGATATCATGAGGCGGGTGGAGCGTGGAGAAATCAAGATTCTGCTGATTGCCGTGGAGCGCTTCAAGAACGAACGTTTCAGGAATTTTCTCAGTAAAGTACCGATTTCCCTAATGGTGGTTGATGAGGCTCATTGTATTTCCGAATGGGGACATAATTTCCGTCCCGATTATTTGAAATTGCCGGTGTATAAACAGGATTTCAATATTCCCCAGGCTTTGTTGCTGACCGCAACCGCTACGCCGGCGGTAATCGATGATATGTGCGATAAATTCAAGTTGGAACGCGGCAATGTAATTGTGACTGGATTTTATCGTGAGAATCTTCATCTGTCGGTGTTGCCGGTAGGCGAGCATGACAAAGATAATACACTGGCCGGGATGTTGAAGGAGTCTCCGCAGCTTCCAACGATCGTGTATGTTACTTTGCAGAAAACAGCTGAACACGTTGCTGAATTCCTGACGTCCGCGGGTATCAACGCTGTGGCCTATCATGCCGGAATGCGTAATGACGATCGTGTACAGATTCAGAATGATTTTATGTCGGGACGCAGTTGCTGTATTGTGGCGACAATCGCGTTCGGGATGGGAATTGATAAACGGGATATCCGGCGAGTGATTCATTATGATCTGCCGAAGTCGATAGAAAATTACAGTCAGGAAATTGGGCGTGCCGGACGTGACGGGCTTGAGTCCGACTGTACGGTATTAGCGAACCTCGACAACATAAATATTCTTGAAAACTTTGTTTATGGCGATACGCCGGAACTTGACGGCATCCGTACAGTGTTGAGTGAAATTCCCCGTGACGGCTCCAATTGGGAGTTCAAGGCATATACTGTATCAATGGCAAGCAATATAAGGATGCTAACCCTTAAGACTTTACTGGTTTATCTGGAAATGCAGGGGATTGTCAGGCCTATGTATTCCTACTTTGCCGATTATCGATATGCGAACAAAATCAGTAACGACGAGATTGTCCAAAAATTTAAAGGGGAACGTTGTAATTTTCTAAACGCGATTTTTTCCAGTTCAAAAAAAGGCAAAAAGTGGAGCGTGGTTGATTTCGGTTCAATAATGGAGAATTATCGTACGGACCGCAGTAGAATTGTTGCCGCTTTGGAATATTTTGATCAGCAGGGATATATCGAATTGGCGGCGAAAGAAACGATAGAGGTTTTTCGGGTAACTAATCCCGATTTCAATATTGACCATACTGCAGCTGAATTGTATAACTTGTTTGGACACAAGGAACAGGTGGAACTTGATCGAATTGCGCGAATGGTTCATTATTTCAGCGGCTCGGAATGTCTGAGTTTTGCGCTGGCAAAATACTTTGGGGAAGAACTGGCCGGGAATAAATGCGGACATTGTTCAGTCTGTCGAAAGGGCAGGGCGCAAATTGTCCGAAGTGTTCAGCTGAAATCGCTGGAGTCGTTTGACTTTAATCAACTTGCCGGTGAATTTATCGAACGGCTGGAAACTTCGCCGTCCAACGATTTGCTGGCACGGTTCCTCTGTGGAATTACTGTTCCTGTCATAACGAAAGCCAAAGCCAAACAGCTTTCCGGGTTCGGGTCATTGGAGCGTTATCCGTATGCGGATGTAAGAAACTGGGTCGACGTTTCCCGTTGACCTGCAGGTTGTTGTTAAAGTCTGTGTTGAAAATGAAAAAGAGCCTTGCTCTGCCCTCGAAGAGCGAAGCAAATTCGAGGCTCAGAGCATAGTGCGAAAATTACCTAATAGACAAATTACGAGGTTTGTCAGCAGACTCAGCAGTTTTCCGCTAATTGTTCAGATAGCTCATGTCCGGAAATCTCACGTACTGCGCAATTGCCTTTTATTGCTTCAGCCGCTGCCAGTCCGGCGGCTTCTCCCATCGCTACGCAGTTTCCGGTTACTCTGTAAGCGGCGTGTGCCTGCCAGCTGCCGCTGATGCAGCGTCCGGCTACCAATAACTGGTCAAATCCTTTGGGGATGAGTGAGCGGTATGGAATATAAAATCCGCCATGACCGACAACGGTTTGCTCCCGTTCATCCGGTTCATGAATATCGATACCGAAGTCGACTTTACAGATTGCATCGTCAAACTTTTGACCGGAAACGACATCATCATCGGAGATATAATAATCGCAGGTAATCCGGCGTGTATCCCTGACCCCGATAACTTCCGGCAGATCCATCAGATAGACATCTCCAATAACATCCTTGATCAGTTCAAGAACTTTCATCGCTTCCCTGATCTGGCATCGTCCTTCGAGGGTGGCGGCGGTCAAGTCGTCGGCTTCGGCACCGCACAGGTATTTGATGTGTGTCCATTGCAGTAATGCTTCGCCTTCTCGCGGGAGCTTGATTATAGCCGGATAGTTATATGGAATCTTTTTGAGCAGTTCTGATTCATCCGTGCGTTCCGTGATTTTGTTGTACCAGCCGATAATATCATCACGCGGATAATCCGGTTTTACTCCACCGACTTTGAACATCATGGTCATTGGCTGCATCATGCCGTCATCCTCGCGACCAACTTTGAAATCGGCACCTGCCCGGGCCGCAATATCGCCATCGCCGGAACAGTCGATCACGATATCCGCCAGAATCGCAGCCGGTCCGCTCTTGGTGGCGGCGATAACGCCGCAAACGCGATTACCGTCCATGACCGGTTCTTCCGCAATAGCGTAGAGCAGCATTTTTACTCCTGCTTCCAAGGCAATTTCATCAAGTGCCATTATCATCTGGCAGCGGTCGTACGATATATTCCACAGGCCGCCCCAGGCATTGCGGCTTTCCAGCAACGAGCGTAGTTCACGATTGATTCCGCCTTTGTTGTTGTTGTCAAAATACGGACTGAGCAGGCCAAGTGTCCACATGCCGCCGAGATAGCCGCCACGTTCAATGATCATAACATCCATACCATTGCGGGCTGCCGTGACTGCTGCCGCGAATCCTGCCGGTCCGGCTCCGACTACCAGTACCTGGGTTTTATATTTAACCGGAACTTCTGCTGTTTTACGTCTTACTGTTTGTTGAGTCATTTTCTGATCCCTTTGTTGTTTTATATAATTATACGTGGTTGTAAAAGAAAATTTAATGAATTATATTATAATAAATATATATAAAACTATAATATTATTTATAAATATGGTAGAATGCCAAAAAATTATAGCCGCGTTGGAAAGTGTGTTTCAGTGTCATGTGTGTTTTCATGACTATGAGGGACGTATTCAAAAAGCAATTGGAACGATTCCGCTTTATCATCGCAATCCGTACTGCCATATAATTAGAAACGATAGTCGCTGTTTTCAGTATTGTTGTGGTATGGAGGCTCAGGACAGCCGTCAGGAAATGACAGTGTGTCGAACTTCGTTTTATAAGCGTTGTCATGCCGGTTTTTTCGAAATAGCCGTGCCGGTTTTTTGCGATACTATATTGACCGGGATAATGTTTGTTGGGCCTTTTTCATTTCAGGAGGGAGTGGATGACAATATTCTTGTTCAAGCGCAACGGATGAAATCTATAGACCTTGTTCGTGAAAGGCAGACACCTCCGGTCATTGCCGGAGATACTATCACACAGTTAAGGATTTTTGCTGAATTAACAGCGGAGCAGATTACCAGTGTGATTTGCGGAGGGGCATCATTAATAGAGGAAGAACCACAAAAAATTCGTATTACTCGTTGGCTGGACCGGAATTTTCGCAAAAAAATGCGCCTCGCTGATCTGGCTTGCCATCTTGGCGTTGGCGAAATCAGAGTGTGTCAGCTCATGCGTGAACATTTTAACTGTACGTTTTCCGAGGCGTTGGTAAATCGCCGTATTAATCATGCCTGTTATTTACTGAGAAGTTCCGGAATGAAAAATGCTGCTATTGCCACTGATTGCGGTTTTCAGGATCAGGAATATTTTTATCGGGTATTCAAGCGAATAACCGGACAATCTCCCGGTGTATATCGAAAACAAACCAGATCCGATCATGTTTCGGCATCAACTTTACTGGCTTGATCCGTTATTCCCTGGTGACTTTGATTTGAACCTGTTTGGGGTAGATGTTGGTGACTTTGATTCCCTGGTCATCGATCCAGCAGCGTAAATCAACCATATAAGTTCCAGGCTTGTCGAAGCCGGAAATATCAATATAAGGTTTAATTTTTTCCGGTTTGAAGTTCGTTATATTTCCTTTGGTGCCGGAGAGCGTAACTTCGGCATGCGGGCTGGTCAGCAGTTCAACTTTGAGATGCTGGCCCTGCGAGTTCCCCAGTACTTTGATGGGGATAGATTTAAACATTTTCGATACGAACTCTTTTACAATATCAACCTGGGCTTTCACCTCACCCGGAATGATTTTGACTCCGGGAATAGCAGTAAGTTTTACCTGATATTCAAAACTTTCCAGCGTGGTGGAGTCCAGAGGAATTGGAACCGTTGATATTTTTTCAATTTCGTCAATCAGGCTTTTGGGCCCGGTCAAAGTTACCGCAGACGGGGTTAGTTTTACTTTATCCACTTTCAAGTCGGACGGCAGTTTCCTAAGAGAATTGAACTTTGCCTGAATTGTGACCTCTTTGGATTCTTCTTCTTCAAGATTGAGCGTCAGGAATGACGGTGTCACTCCTGATACCCGAGTTCCTACCGGGGTACGGATATCATGTGCGTCGATTTTAATGGAATACGGCATTGATGGAACAAATTTATCCATTGCTACATCAAGTTTGATCTTAATGTCAGATGCTGTAACACTGCTGAGGGCACGTTTGCTGCCGCGCAGGGTGACTCTGACTTTTTTTACTTCGGTATCTTTATCAACCAGTCCCTGCGGCAGGGAAATGCGTACTGCTACACCCTGAATATTGGTAACTTCTCCAACCTTAATCGAAACGGTGAAGTATACCAGGCAGGCGAAAAATAGCGCAATGAATTTACGAACAAAATCATGTCTGATTATGCTCGGAATCCAGTTGAAACGTTTTTTGTCGTCTCCATCGTGTTCCCTGTAACTCATATCGTTGGTCCTAATCCTTTGTAAATACGGAGAAATCGTCTCTGTCGGTTACGGTGTCGAAAAGATTGCCGATACTGTTGCTTTCTTTAACCAGCAACAGGCCGCTCAGGAAACGCGCGAGCCGATCCGGCGGGATATTCCGTTTCATACGTCCGCGACAGGCGATACTGATAATGCCGGTTTCTTCGGAAATAATTAATGCGACGGCATCCGTTTCCTCGGTAATTCCAAGTGCGGCGCGGTGGCGTGTTCCCATTGACGGCATAAATGCTTCATTCTGAGACAGCGGCAGAATTGAATGGGCCGCTATAATCTTGTCGTCATTGATAATGATCGCGCCGTCGTGCAGCGGAGAATTTGGAAAAAAGATTGATTCAATCAAATAAGAGTTCAGTTTTACATCCAGTTTAATGGAGTCATCTACAATGGACCCCATTCCGATCTGGCGTTCAAAAACGATAATCGCGCCGATGTGACGTTTGGACATATTGACCGCGGCAGTAACAATTTCAGTGATGGCTTCGCGTCGTTTTGTGCGTTTTTGGGATAGAAACGATGTACTCCCTAACTGGGCGAAAGCACGCCGCAGTTCCGGCTGGAACATGACAATGATCGCGGTGGCTAAAATCGCCCATAAGTTGGCGAGCAGCCAGTTGATTACTTCCAGATTCCACCATTCTGACAGCATGGTCAATCCGATGAGGATGATGATCATTCCGGCCAGGATATAAGTTCCGCGAGTTCCGCGGATATAGTACAGCATGCCGTAAATCAAAGCGGTGAGAATACCGATTTCAAGTATCGGTTTGATGTACAAACCGTAAATTTCGTTTATCAATGTACTGTACTGGTCAATATACATATTCAGCTCTTATGGTTGCGGCAGGCTTCAAAAACAGTTAGTAATTGTTTCATTTCTCTGACATCATGAACTCTTACCAGTTCTACTCCGGCTGTCGCCAGCCATGCTACGGAACCGCCAGTACCCCATACGCGTCCGGTTGGTTCCGGTTCATCCAGCAGTTTGCCGATGAATGTTTTACGGGATGTGCCCCCGAGAACTGCATAACCGCAGTTTTTCAGCCTGTCTATGTTTCCCAGTAATTCCAGATTCTGGTCAAGATCTTTTGCAAAACCGATACCGGGATCCCATATTATTTTATCACGTTCTACTCCGGCTTCAAGCGCCAGGGCCGAAGCATTTGTCAGAAACTTTATGACTTCATCGGTAACATTGCCGTATTCCAGGTAATTTCCGGACTGCATTGTTGCCGGTGTTCCCCGCATATGCATTATGATCAGGCCCGCTCCGGTTTCGGCTGCTGTTGCTGCCATGTCAGAAGAATATTCCAAACCGCTTACGTCATTGATGATATCCGCTCCGGCTTCAAGTGCGGCGCGGGCAACTTCGCTTTTACGGGTGTCTATGCTGATGATTGTATCCGGAACCTGTTGTCTGAGCTGGGATATAACTGGTCCGGTCCGCCGTATCTCCTCGTCAATTGATATATCCGGCGCACCGGGACGGGTTGACTCTCCGCCGATATCAATGATATCGGCTCCGTCCTGTAACATTTCCAGGGCGTGCTCGACTGCTTGGGCCGGGTCAATATAATTACCGCCGTCGCTGAAGGAATCCGGAGTTACGTTCAGTATCCCCATTATTCCGGTTCTGTTCGAACAGTCCAGTGAACGATTCAGAAATCTGATTATTCCGTTCATACAGTTGAGTCAATGCCGCTGTTGTTCAGATTTTATTCTTCGCTTTCAGACGCTTCATCACTATCGGCCGTGTTGCCTTCTGCCGGGGCTTCCGCTGCTTCTGCAGATTCCGTTGCCGGAGTGGCTTCACCTTCGGTTTCCTGTGCTGATGCTTCTTCGCTTTCGGGTTTCTTTTCGTCTTCGACTTCAACTACTTTGGCTACGCCGGTAATCTTGTCTTCACCCTTGAAGTTCATGATCCTGACACCCTTGGAGGCGCGGCCGATCGTTCTGATTTCATCAACCGGAATTCGAACCATGATACCGTTTTCGGTTGTCAGAATAAGTTCATCTCCCATGATAATCTGGATGGCGGAAACGACAGTTTCTCCTTCAAGCAACTTGATGCTGGTTACGCCTTTAGCTCCTCGGCGGGTCTTACGGTAAGCTCCGACCAGCGAACGTTTACCCATACCGCCTTCGGTAACGACCAGCAACTGCGGGCCCGGAGGAGTGATATTTTCATCAGTGGTAACATCGGTTTCGCTATCGTCATCATCGTCACTGCCGTCAACATCGTCAACATGTTCTTTGATGATCAACATGCTTACAACAGAGTCGTTGTCGTATTTGAAGCGGATACCAGTCACGCCTCGGGCGGTTCTGCCCATCGGACGAATTTCACCTTCATCAAACCGGCATGCCATACCTTTTGCGGTGGAAAGAATAATTTCTTCACCTTCTCCGCTTACAGCTGCGCCGATCAAATCGTCGTCGTCTTCAATGGTCAACGCACGAAGTCCGGTACGGCGCAGGTTTTTAAAGGCGCTGAGCGCGGTTTTCTTAATATAACCGGTTTTGGATGCCATCACGATGTATTGATCATCGCGTTCCAGGTCGTCTTTGTTGACGGTAAGCATGGCTTTGATCTTTTCACCGGGTTGTATCTTGATCATATTCACGATTGCTTTACCTTTTGAAATACGGGTGCCTTCCGGTATTTCAAAGACATTGAGCCAATACATAAATCCACGGTCGGTAAAGAAGAATATCACATCGTGGCTGTCTGCGTTGAACAGATGTTCAACGTAGTCTTCTTCCTTGGTGTCCATACCCATGATACCTTTGCCGCCGCGATGCTGGGTGCGATAGGTAACAGTCGGTACGCGTTTGATGTAACCGGTGTTGGTCACAGTGATCACACAGGAATGACGTGCAATGAGGTCGGCTACTCTCAGGTCACCTTCATCATGAGTAATTTCACTACGGCGTTCATCGCCGTATTTGTCTCTGACTTCGATCAGTTCTTCTTTGATTACGCCGAGGCGCATCTGACGACTGGCAAGCAGTTCTTTCAGGTACGCAATCTTTTTCATCAATTCATCGTATTCAGCCTGAATGTCTTCAGCGGCCAAGCCGGTTAACTGATGCAGTCGCATATCCAGGATCGCTGCAGTTTGGAGTTTTGTCAGATTAAAACGTTCACCCAGAACTTCGGCCGCATCTTGACGAGTCCGTGAATTACGGATGATCTTAACAACCTCATCCATATTATCCAGAGCAATCAACAAACCTTCAAGGATATGGGCTCTGGCTTCAGCCTTATTCAATTCAAATCTGGCTCGGCGGGTTACTACTTCCAGACGATGGTCAATGTAAGCCTGTAACACCTGCGGCAGGTTCATGACGCGCGGACGGTTATGGTCAACCACCAGCATTGTGCTGCCGAAAGTCGATTCCAAAGGCGTATGTGCGTAAAGCTGATTCAGTACTACGCTGCCCATTGCATTGCGTTTTATGTCGATAACAATCCTGATACCGACACGACGACTGGTTTCGTCACGCAGTCCACTGATGCCAGTGATTTTCTTATCATTTACCAGGTCGGCAATTTTCTTAACCATGTTTTCCTTATTTACCGCATAAGGAATTTCAGTTATGATGATTTGCTCTTTGCCGTCTTTTTCGATAACTTCGGCGCGGGCACGCATTTTTATAGAGCCGCGACCGGTTTCATAAAATTTCTTAATATTTCTTCTTCCGCAAATAAACGCGCCGGTTGGAAAGTCCGGGCCATGGATATGCTCCATCAGGTCGACAACCGTAGAAGTCGGATGTTCAAGCAGCTGAATGGTGGCGTTGATAACTTCGCGCAGGTTGTGCGGCGGAATATTGGTTGCCATACCGACCCCGATACCGGTCGTACCGTTTACCAACAGGTGCGGGAAGCGGGCAGGGAGAACTTCCGGTTCACGCTGGGATTCATCGAATGTCAACATCATGTTGACGGTGTCTTTATCAATATCGGCCAGCAACTCTTCTGCCAGGCGTTCCATACGGCACTCGGTATATCGATATGCCGCGGCTGGGTCACCGTCGATACTACCGAAGTTACCCTGACCATCGACCAGCGGCATGCGCATGGCGAAATCCTGAGCCAGACGTACCATGGCGTCGTAAACCGATGAGTCACCGTGCGGATGGTAATTACCTATTACTTCCCCGACTACTTTCGCACTTTTTGTATAAGCATGCGATTTTGAAAGTCCGAGCTGGCGCATTGCGAACAGAATTCGGCGGTTCACCGGCTTCAATCCGTCGCGAACGTCCGGAATTGCGCGTCCGACGTTTACGCTCAATGAATACTGAAGATATGCGGTATGCATAATGTCTTCAATGTTTACGGGAATGTCTCTGGCTGTAATCTCACTCATATTGTAATTAATGTCTCCCTGTAGGATAATTGAATTATATTTTCAAATCCATGTAATTTAGCACGATTTACCCAATTTAACAAGCTGATTTTTGCCTGATTCCAGACAATTTTATGGAATAATCGCATGATGCTTGTGGCAAGCCGCCTGTAATGGGGTATATATTATCTAATCTGATAAGAAAATGGTAAAAATTTTTTATTTTATGAGAATCGTTTTTAAACGTCATTTTTTGATATTGTTCTTTGTATTTTATGCATTGTTCACAACTGCTGTACTGTTTTACGGCGATGCTTGCGGTTTGTTCGGCGTTCCGATGCAGGGGACCGACCAACTGACAATGCTGAAATCGGCGGTAAGTCTTTATCACGGACATATTCCCGAAAAGAATTTCTATTCACCGTCGTATACTGTATTTCTGTACTTACTAGTGGCGGTGTCCAGCGGAAAGCTGTTGGTCATGCGTCTGCTTCAGGGGATTCTTTGTGCCGCTATGCCGGTACTTGTCTACAAACTGTGTCGGGCTATTCGCGTGAGACGTTCGTATTCAACCGTAGCAGCATTGGTCTATTGTTTGTATGGTCCGGCTTGTCTATTGTCGCTGGCAATGCTCCGGGCGATCCCTCTGGCAATGTGTTTTCTCCTCACCGCCTTTTTTCTGGCCCGGGGTTTTACCAGTAAAAAAACATGGAAGTTTGCGGTAGCCGGAGTTTTTGCCGGATTGTGCATTCTGGGACGTGAAAATTTTATTCCTGTTGTGTTTTCGCCACTTGCTCTTCTGGTGTTGAAAGATATCCGTAAGTACTTTAAATATAAATATGTGGCGTGGTATATAGCCGCTCTTGTCGCGGTCTTGTTGCCGGTCATTATTTACAATGCGGTGCTGTATGATTCTCCGACGATTGTTCCAGGACACCTTGATAATATTTTTACTGATCATCACCGTGAAGCTCATGGGCTTGGACAGATGGTTGTTTCGGTGTTAAAGAAACTTCCGCTTCAGGCTGATCGTTTTATCTGTTCTTATGAGATTGATAACAGTATGTCGTTTTATGCCCATCGCGATGTTATTCCGTTTATGTGGCTGCAGTTTATTCCGTATAACGTCATTCTGGCTCTGGCGCTTGTCGCCGTTGCCGGAACGCTGTGTCTGAAACGCAGTCGTTTCAATCGCGGGATAATCCTGACGGCGTTGATGGCGGCGGCCTACGTTGTATCTCTGCTGCCGTTCGACATATATTACCGCTACCGGATACCAATCGTGCCGCTTTTGACTGTACTTGCCGGCGCAGGAGTCGCGACCATCTATCAGATCAAGTCATGGAAGGTTCGTATGATTCCAGTTGTGGCGGTTATCCTGATTTTTTCCGTTACCTGGACCGCACCGAATAAGCTGCGTCGTCCGGCGGAACGGCTTGCGGTGGCGGAAGTTTTTATTCACAACAAAGATTTCGATCGTGCTAATCAATACATTACCCAGCTTGAGCGAGAAAAAATTCCGACGAGAGCTGTTCGACTCAAACTGATCCGTGCGCTTTACGCTACCGGCAACGTCGAAGCTGCCAACACAATGTATCAGAGAATGAAGTTGAAACAATGATTGAGATTAAGAAGGTGTTAACGTTTTTTTTTGGCGCACTTCTTATTGTCTAGAGGTATAGCATTAACACTGACCTTTGTTGTTGTTCGGTTTTTTCTTTTTCTGTCCTTTGTTTTGTTTAGAATGGTGTATATTGTAAATATTTCAAGTTGTATTGCTTATGTTTTAGGAGTAGTTGATGTATGAGCTCGAAGGATAAAAGAAAGAAGAAAAAGGCGGAACGGCCGGATTTTGCTGAATTGTTTCATGATTCGTTAGCCGGCAAGGCCGAGTGGGATGCAATGGAGGACGAAGGTTCCGAAAGGGCGACATATTATCTGGCTGAAAACAGGTCTTATGCTGATCGGATGGAATTCAAGCCGACAAAATTTAATATTCTAGGTATTTTTGTCTGCTACTTATTCGGATTTGGCGCCCTTGCTTTATTTAGCTGGATACTGTTTCGCGGGGGCGGACACTATAGTTTTTACAATATATCGTCTGTTGTTCTCTGTGTTTTTTTATGTGTTATCATTCTCTGGGTTATGCCGTTAACTGGTGACAAGATGTTTTTTGATCTTGATAGGGGATATTACTGGACCGGGAGTAAAAAACTCGGGGAAGTTACTCCGGAAGAGGATGCTGATTCGGAAACTCTTCCTCTGAAACTTGATATGATTCATGCCATACAGCTTCTCGCTAAACACTGCTTTTCGAGTAAAGAGTCGTATATGAGTTATGAAATAAACCTGGTCACGAATGACGGCGGCAGATTCAATGTTGTGGATCACGGAGAACTGGAGTTGATTCGTAAAGATTCTAAAGCGCTTGGGGAATTCCTTCATGTGCCGGTTTGGGACTCCATTGATCATTTTGTACTTGAATGTGAGTTTACGGAGTCATCTGAATCCTATGATGGTACCGGCGATTACAGCGATGGTGACTATGATGGCGATGGAGATGGTGATTAGCATGGGGGGATGGAGGGGGAAATATACTATTGTGAAAAATGCAGATTGAGGTTGACATTGTATAAATTCAGGGTATATATTGAACGCAATTTCTAAAATAAACAAGGAAAGGGATTATTATGAAAAAGTTTTTCATTCTGGGAACTGCTTTGATGGGCATGATGTTGATGGCTGGTTGCGCGACTCCGAAAAATATCAATGTGAGCGGTAAATGGGATTATCGTTATGATGATGAGAAAAAGACCGGCTCTATGGAGCTGCAGCAGATGGGAACTAAGCTGACTGGTGTTTCTAATGACGCAGAAGGCGAATTCCAGTTGACTGGTACTGTGAACAGTGATGTTATCGTTCTTGCTGGAACCAATGCGAAGAAGAAAGCATCTTATAACCTCAATGCTAAGCTGACTAGTGAAGATGAATTCAGTGGAACTTACACTACCAGCAGCGGTAAGAGCGGTAAACTTTCTGCTACTCGCAAGTAATCAGTTCTTTTTTTAGAAGATATTAAAAGCCTGTCCGGTCGGTCCAGACAGGCTTTTTTACTTTCTCTTTTTCTGGATGAAGCGGTTCAGGGCGTTGATGAATGTTTCGCGGTTTTTTGTGGAAAACGGTGGTGGACCGGAACTGACCTCGCCGGTGATTCGCAATTCGTCCATGAGTTCCCGCATTGCCATGGCGTTTTTAATATTGTCCGGGGTGAAGAATTCACCGCGCGGATTCAAAACTTCGGCTTCTTTGTTAATGGAGCGGTCCGCCAATGGAATATCTGCGGTAATTACCAGATCTCCCGCTTCAACATGATCGACAATCCAGTCGTCGGCACCGTCGAAGGCATTTCCCGCCGCCACGCTTTGCATGAATTTTGACGGTGGCAGATATATGGCCCGGGCTGCTACCAGTATGGTTTCGATTTTTTCGCGTTCTGCAACTTTCTGCAGTACTTCGCGGATTACCCGTGGCAGGGCATCTGCATCAACATAAATTTTCATATAACTCTCTTTTTGGGTAATTCTTTCCTCTGGAAATCAGTTCGGAAACTTTTCGGCAGAGCTCAACTCTGCGGTAAGGTTTCCGGATGAAACCGAGTACTCCGTTCTTTTTCATTTCAGCAAAATCTCCTTCTTTGGTAAAGCCGGAGGATATGAGTACTTTAACGTTCGGATTAATTGATTTTAGCTGTTCAAACGTTTCCCGTCCGTTTAGTTTTGGCATGATCATGTCCAGAATGACCAAATCAATTCTATCTGAATTCTTCTTGTAAATTTCTATCGCTTCTTCTCCATTGGCAGCTGATAATATTTCGTAGCCAATTTCTTCAAGAATTGTTACGGCGATCGTGCGAACCATCTCTTCGTCATCAACGATCAGTATCGTTCCTTCTCCGGCAAAAACAGGTTCTTCAGCTACTGACGGGGCGCTGGCATTTTGTTTCGATACGGGGAAGTATAGACGAAATACTGTTCCGGTTCCGACTTCGCTGTAGACAGTGATGGCTCCATGGTGGCTTTGAACTGTTCCATATACGGCTGCCAGTCCCAGCCCGGTTCCTTTTCCTTGTTCTTTGGTTGTGAAAAAAGGTTCGAAAATACGGTTGATGTGTTCCGGCGAAATACCACTTCCCGTATCGCTGATCTCTACCTCTATATAGTCTCCCGGAGTGATGTCAAAATTACTTGTGGAACAATAGTTTTCATCCAGTTTGATGTTTCGGGTGGAAAAGTCAAGTTTTCCTCCTTCCTGCATAGCGTGACTTGCATTGATTCCAATATTTATAAATGCATTTTGAAGCTGAGTTTCATCGCCGTTAATTATTGAGGAGGTTGCGTCAAGTGTGCTGGAGGTAACGATTTTTTTGTCGATTGTATGATTTAGTAACGATATGGCATTTTGGACGATGCTGTTGATTTCAGACGGTGCGAACTCTGTATTTTCTTTGCGGCTGAAAACCAGTAACTTGGAGGTTAGAAGAGAGGCTCTCTTGGCCGAGTTGAGAATAATTTTGATGAGACGCTGTTCGCGCTCTGATTTGATTCTGAGGTTGAGAACTTCAGCTGCTCCGAATATGCCGACAAGCATATTGTTGAAGTCGTGTGCGATTCCTCCTGCAAGCATGCCAACAGACTGGAGCCGTTCTGCTTGATGCAGGCGATTTTGCAGAGCGGTTTCTTCGGTAATATCACGTAGAACAATAACCAGACCAACGGTTTCATTCTGCTCGTTGCGTATAGGGGAATATCCGGTTGCTACGAGTTTTTCGGATCCATCTCGAGATTGTAGAAGCTGATTGCTGGTATTGGGGCCGGAGTCATTATTCAGTGTATGATTGACGGAAAGAGGTGATTCGGAGTGTTTGTCCGGGGATGTTAGCGGAAATATCTCATTGAAATTATGCATCAAAGCTTCACTTTGATTCCAGTCGGAAATGGCTTCGGAAACCGGGTTCATTCGAATAATGTTGTCGTGCAGGTCTGTGGCGATGACTGCATCTCCAATGGAATTGAGTATTATTTTAAGGTTTTCTTCACTGCTTGCTAGTTGTTGTCTGGCTTTTTGTAATCGTATGCTGTTGATTGTCAAGGCTATTATCAGTAATAAAAATGTGAGGAAACCTCCAGCTACAGTCCATACAAGTTTTTTGTAGGTTCGGTAAAATGAGAATGGTTTGTTGACTATTCTGCTGCCGGGGGGGAGAGTTTTCTTGTCAATGCCGAATCTCTGAAGGAGGGGCCAACTGAATACCAGTTCATTGATGTCGTCCAGTTTTATTGGAATATCTTTAGGGGATTCTCCCAATAAAATACGTACAGCCATCTCTCCTGCATAATTTCCTTGGAGTCGTCCACTATTTGTTTGACCTCCGGTAAGACCGTGTTTGACTTTTGCGCTGGTCAACCCGAAAACTGGAGCTCTGGAGTTTTTTGATATTTGTTGTGTGGTGTCCTTGTTAGAAAAGTATTTTCCGGTTTTGTCTTTGAACCATACTTGTATTAATACGGCATTGTATGGTTCTACTTTTCGAAGTTGCTCCAATAATTCGGCGGTAGAGAGTTCTTCGCCCTTTAACATTACAAGTTTTAATTTTGGATAATCTCTTATTCCATCCCTTATTGATTTTCGCAGACTTAGGCCAGTTGTGGTGCCATCATTGACTACATAGATCTTTTTTACCTTGGGGCAGATTTGTAGAATCATGTCGATATTCGTTTTTTCGTCAGTTGTCTCAATTAGTCCGGTATAAATATTCCTTGGAACGCTCAGGGCTCGTTCGTGGTTATTGATTCCGCAGAACACTACAGGCGTACCCGGAAAGAGTTTATCATGGTATTTTAACATGAAGTCCAGGGCGTGATCGTCTGAAACGATAATAACATCGAACTTGATGTTTTGGTATTTTATTTTGAGAGAGTGTTCCAGCAGTTTATAGATATTTTTACTGAAGAGCCGTTTTGAGTCCATGAACTCTATATAGATTTCCGCCTGTTGAAAATTACTAATTATTTTATTTTCTACCGCTTTAACAATTTGATCGGTCCAAATGTATCCGCACTGATAAGAATTCAAAACCAGAATTTGTGGCGCATTTTTGTGTACAGGTGATGGCATTTGACTGTCAGCTGATAACGCTGAAGTTGCTGAGAAAGGAAATGTACATAGCAGGGAGAAAAAAATAGCTACAAATATTGCGCCTTTGCTAAAACTTAACATCTTATGCCTTTCAAATTAAAACAATGTCCAAATTTCACTATAATCGTATTGTGAAGTAGAGTCAATAAGTTGTTATTGTTATTTTAAGGTATTGAGCCAATAGCAAAAAAAACGGCTTTGAGCTGGACTTTTGCTATTAGCTCTATTGTGTTTGCTTTCTTTCCTTTTTGTTATGCATTGTAAGAGGTTTATGAACAGTCTGTTGCAATGTTCCGTTTTGTTGCGTAAAATAGAAAAAAGGTGATTGAGGGGAATAAAGAGAATCGCAGTAAAGATATGTTTGTGTGGCGAGCCTTATTTTTTTATGTTTTATTACAGGATTTGAGCTTGATGAGATCAATTCTTTTCTTGGTCGTTTTTTTGTTTTTTTATGACTTTTTTTTGATAAACTCTTGCAATATTTAAAATGAATTATTATAATACTTTTATGAAGTTTCGTATTGTTTCGTTAATAACAAGAAAAACAAACTGAAATTATGAAAAAGAAAACAGCATCAACCACAATATATTCGCTTAGTCGTGATCTTTGCGTTGCTCCGGCGACAGTTAGTAAAGCGTTGAATCATTCCCCAGAGATTAGTCCGGAACTGCGTGCTAAAATTCAGGCAGTTGCTAGTCAGAAGGGATTTAAGCCCAGAAAGACCAATAAGAAATGTACAAATATCGGCTTGTTGGTTCAGAATTATGAAAACCATCCGTTTGATTTTACTTCGAATTATTTCGGAATGATTCTGGAAGGGGTTGCCCGGTATACTAATGAGGTAAATATCGAACTGAGCTTGTTTGCGCGAAATGTGGACTACCTGAATAACGCGGATCTCGTCAGGGTGCTGAAACGTAATGGTATTGATGGTGTCGTTGTCATGTGTGCGAACTCCCAGAGCGAATTTTATGACCAGCTTGATCGACAGAAATTTCCGTATTACAGCCTGATTACGAATAACGGGCAGTCTGATGAGCGTCTGCTGAAAATCGATAATTTCAAGGTTGGTTATACTGCCGCACGATATCTGATTGATCTGGGACACAAGAGTATCGGCGTGATTGCCGCTCCTGCCAGCAGTTGTGCTGAGGTCAATCGTCTGGAAGGTGTTAAGGCGGCTTTTGCTGAAACAGGAATTGATATGTCGGGTTTGAATGTCCAGAAAACCCGGGCGATTCCATATGGGTATGAGGCCGGCAGGCTGGCTGCTATACAACTTATGAAAGAACATAAAAACACTACTGCTGTTTTTGCTACCTCCAATGAAACTGCGGTAGGGGCGTTGAATGGACTGTGGACGATGGGAATAAAAGTTCCCGATGAAGTGTCGGTGATTGCCTGCGACGATTATCCGCAGTCGGCATATA
Organism: Victivallales bacterium; assembly: GCA_963677165.2. Taxonomy (GTDB): domain Bacteria; phylum Verrucomicrobiota; class Lentisphaeria; order Victivallales; family SZUA-371; genus JAFGXT01. The sequence continues at coordinate 495,205 of CAXXSX010000001.1, forward strand.
CTACGCCGCCGTTGACAACGGTAAATATTCCAAATCGTGAAATTGGATATATCTGTGCCAAGCAGGTGCATCGTTTGATTAAGAAAGAACCGCTGCTTGATTGTAATATTTATTTGGAACCGGGTGGGAAACTTATTATGAGAGAAAGTTGCGCACCCCCTAGAAAAGGGTAAAAGAACAGTGATTATGGAAGCCGAAGGAATGTTTGTTCGTCATCAGGCAAATCCGATTTTGACTGTGGGCGATTTGCCGTGCAAAGCATTTTATATTCTAAATCCTGGAGCGATCAAGTGCAATGGGGAATATCTGCTGCTAGTAGATGTTTTTCATAGGGAAGGGGGGATTATTTTCTGGCTTGCTCGGAGTTCGAACGGAGTTGACTTTAAATTTGACCCGGCTCCGGTAAACTGGCCCGACTCATTTGACTGGTGGAAGGAAAACGGGATCTATGATCCTCGGATTACAAAGATTGGCGATGAATACATTATTATGTACGGCAGTCATAATAATGAGCTCGGGACGAGGCTGGGGATCGTGAAAACCCGGGATTTTGAGCATTTCGAACGTGTTTCCGTCTGCTCGGAAATAAACAATCGCAACGGTGTTCTTTTTCCGGAAAAAATTAACGGGCTCTACTGCCGGCTGGACCGTCCGTTCGGAGGGGATGAGCATTCGCCGTGTGATATGTGGATGAGTTTTTCTCCTGACTTGGTTTACTGGGGGGAGAGCCGTCCGTTTATGACTACGCGTCCGGCTCACTGGGACCACCTGAAACTTGGCGGCGGTGCTGTGCCGATCAAAATTAACGGCGGCTGGCTGTGTATCTATCATGGGGTGGCGGAGTGCTGCAGTGGCTCGATATATTCGCTCTTCGCCGCAATTCTGGATGAAAAAGAGCCTTGGAAGGTATTGGCGAGATCAAAATCACCAGTCCTGTTTCCTGAAGCGCCCTATGAGCAGAGCGGGAGGGTCGACAATGTCGTGTTCTCCTGCAATGCATTACTGGAGGATAATGGTATGATCAGGATGTATTATGGTGCCGCCGATGCCTGTATTGGCCTGGCAGAAGCAAAATTGGAGGATGTGATCAAGGCATGTGATACTGGTTACCGGTATATGATGTAGGTGGTTTATATTAATTTACGAAACATACAGAAACTAAAAGAGTGAGTCATAAATTAAAGGGGAAAGAAAATGAACAGTAAAACTTCACAAAGAAGAAAACGAAGTAATTTCACACTCATCGAACTCCTCGTAGTGATCGCGATCATTGCGATTCTTGCAGCAATGCTGTTGCCGGCGTTGAACCGGGCAAGGGAAACCGCAAGAAGTATTTCCTGTGCGTCAAATATTAAGCAGTTGGCGCAGGGATGTTTAATGTATTTGAATGATTATGGTTTTCTACCGGGAGCTAGAGTTAAAAAAAATAATTTTTGGTGGGGGTGTGCCACGGGAAGTGCGGACGCGGTAAAAAATTATGGTAGTATTCGACCATATCTGGGCATAAAGGAAGATAGCGAAAATGGTCGTTATTTGACTCATCCCCTGTGGGTTTGTGAATCGTTATGGAATAAATGGCGTGCATATGCCCCCTCAGTAGCATATATCAATTCCGTGATAAGTGCGGAATGGTATTACGGAAGACGTACCTATGATCTAAACCACGCATTGAACTGGGATGGCAATGCTGGATTTTATCCACCCTCAAAAATATGCCGTCCATCGCAGTCGTTATTGATTAGCGAAGCGAATGCCGGATGGGGGAATCTTGCATTTGCGCATGGTGTTTGGTATGAGGGGTATTTTGCCGCGGCTGTTCCTACGTCTCAGACTGAAGCTGTTCCGCTGAAGCCTCACGGAAAAGCTGGAGCGAACGGCTGCTTCATTGACGGTCACTATGAGTTTATCCCTCAAAAGACCTTACTTATGACAAAGGATGAGCCTGGAAATATTTGGTTGATTGCTAAAAGCCTTATATATAAGCCCGGATATACGCCTTGATTGGAAATCCAACAACTTTTTTCTGAATGATATAAATATTAGCAGTATTGATTAGAACATATTGTCGATAAGCCCATTTTTTCTTTAAATAAACGAAAAAAATTGACAATAGGTCTGCAGTCGGATTCTGCGCGCGAATCTGACCGGATAAACAAAACAAACGAAAACAAACAGACAGTGAGGAGAACTATGTTTTTTAAAACCTTATCAACTGCAATTGCCGGAATCGTATTGATGTCGACAGCCGCATGGAGCGCCGTTCCCGATGGTTTTCTTGTCAAAAAGAGAGACAAGCTTTATATGAATGGCAAAGAGTATCGGGCAATCGGTGTGAATATGCCGAACCTTTCCCAATCCTATATGGGAACTTGGCATCACAACAAACAGATCTACAAAACGAATGAAAAAGCGAAACGAGCCATGGTCAATGGCGTCAAAGCCGCGGCGAACAGCGGATTCAAATTCATTCGTTTTTTTGCAAGTCCCGGATATGCATATGACATAGACTTGCTCTACATGAAAGATCGAGAACTCTACTGGCAGAAGATGGATGAGGTATTCAACCTGTGTCGCGAGAACAATATTCGGCTGGTTCCGTGTCTGAATGTTGCGGGCGCGGCATGTAATTTTCATGAATATTATTTTGAGCCGCGGCAGGCAGTGCTGAATCCGAAATCAAAAACTTATAAGGCGGTTCATGACTACATGCGTGAATTTGTGACCCGTTACAAGGATGATCCAGTTGTGTTAATGTGGGAGCTTCAGAACGAGGCTATGATGAAGGCTGATCTCGACCGGGAGGGAAAAAAGCGCAACAAGGATTATACCATTAACCGCGATAAAAAGAAACTTCCTCCTTATGTTCGTGAGGACAGTCTTACTTTTGATATGCTGGTAAAGCTTTACAAGGATCACACAAACTTTATCAAATCCATAGACAAGAATCATCTGGTCACCAGTGGTGATGTTGGTGTCAGACCCGATTGCAGTACGCTTCGGAAGACTTTTCCGAACTGTCCCAAAAAGCGGAAGAAAGATTCATTTGAAGAACAAGTTAAAAACAACCTGCTGTCACAGCCGAAGCCGCTGGATGTATACAGCTACCACTTTTATGGTTCTATGGCAGCCGAAAAATATAACGATAAGACTTGCAGAAACGGTATTTATCATGGTACGATTGATCGCATGATGGAGCTTTGCCGCAGGTCGATGAAAGCGGGTTCTCCAGTATTTATTGGGGAATTTGAGGAAGCATGGAACCGTATCAAAGACGATCCGACCCAAAAATGGACCCAGCAGCTTATTGATGCGTCGGAGAAAAGTGGTGTTTCATTGATGGCACTGTGGGTATGGCATTTTCCGTGGCAGCCCAAAATGACGGTAGATAGTAAAAAATATCCGGAATTGGTTAAGAAATGTGCAGAATTTAATCGCAAATATGCGGCGCATGGAGATTTAGCCCCAAAGGTGAGGTAGAGGAGAACGGGGAACCGTGGAAATGTTGGCTTACGCCCCCAATCTCTCTCTTGTTTATTGCCGGCATTTTCACGGTAACCTTATTCTCTGGAAAAGATTATGAAGAAGATATTATCAATACTGGCCGCAGCTGTTATTTTGCTGCCGCTGCTGGCTGAAAATAAAACCGGTTTTGTCTATAAAAAGAATGAAAAATTATTTTTGAACGGCAAAGAGTATCGGGCGATCGGAGTTAATATGCCGAATCTGCATCAGTCATATCTCGGTACCTGGCACCATAACATTCAGATCTACGGTACCCATGACGCGGCGCGGCAGGCGATGATCACGGGAGTCGAAGATGCCGCGAAAAGCGGATTCAAGTTCATTCGTTTTTTTGCGAGTCCGGGATATCCCTATGATATGACTTTGTTGTATATGAAGGACCGCGAAGCGTACTGGAAAGGCATGGATGAAGTTTTCGACTTGTGCCGCAAGCATAATATCCGGCTGATCCCGTGTTTAAATGTTGCCGGTGCGGCATGTAAGTTCAACGATTATTATGATGAGCCGCGGCAGGCGGTGTTGGATCCGAAATCAAAGACTTATAAGGCGGTTTATGACTATATGCGAGAGTTTGTGACCCGCTACAAAGACGATCCGATCGTATTGATGTGGGAACTCCAGAATGAAGGCATGTTGAAAGCCGATATCGATAAGAAGAGCAAAAAGCGGAATTCCTGTACGACGATTACCCGGGATCAGAAGCCGCGTCCGCCATATGTCCGTGAGGACAGCATGAATTTTGATATGCTGGTAAAGCTTTATAAGCAGCATGCTTCATTCATTAAATCGCTGGATAAAAATCATCTGATAACCAGTGGCGACGCTGGGGTGAGGCGTGAATGTACCAGTCGCCGGGAAACGTTTCCGAATTTTAAATTCAGAAGCGATACTTTTCGCGAGAATGTTGGCAATAATTTACTGTCGCAGCCGGAACCACTGGACGTTTTCAGCTATCACGCTTATGGCAGTCTGCAGCAGGAAAAGCAGGGCGCAAAACAGGCTATTCCGCCGATGGACAGGCGTCGCCGCCTGATTCGTGCGACGATGGCGACGGGTTCTCCGGTATTTATCGGGGAACTTGCGGTGCGCGGACAACATCTCAAGTTTGATCCGGAACAGCGCTGGACGCAGCAGTATATCGATATGGCGGAAAAGGAAGGGGTGTCGTTGATCGCCCTGTGGGTCTGGCATTTTGCGTGGCAGCCGCATTTTACCATGTCGAGCGAAAAGTTTCCGGCGCTGATAAAACGTTGTGTCGAATTTAACCGTAAATATGCGTCTGAATAATGAGTGATTGGAAATTATGAAAACAAAATGGTTTATATTGTCGATATGGACATTCCTGGCGATTATTACGGTAACCGCGATTATTCTTACTCCGGGTAAGGAGAAAAACGGCAAAGTTGTATTAAAATGGGCCACGGACCCTTGTCCGCAGCGTGACGATCAGGTAAACGAATTTAACCGGCTGTATCCGAATTGCCTGTTGGAAATCGACCCGGACAATACCGGCACAATGAAAGTTGTGGTCCAGTGTTCCGCTCATATGGGGCCGGATTTGATTGACCATGTGAACCAGAATTCCATTCAGACTTATTCGGAAGCCGGGATTCTCTGGAACGTAAAACCGTTGGCGGATAAAATGGGGTTCGGGCTTGAGACGCTGCCGGAAAAACTGCGTCCGCTAGTGCGGATGACCATGATCAGTCCCGAAGGGGAATTGATTGAGGGCCAGTGCGGATATCCCTGCAATGTTGGTTGTATTACATTATTTTATAATAAAAATCTGTTTGATAAGCTGAAAGTACCTTATCCGTCAAAGGATCTTACCTGGAAGAAGTATATTCAGATAGCTAAAGCCTTGACGTACAGAGAGAAGCCCGATAGCGTGGTCCCTGATATTTTTGGCGCGGCGGGAACGGATCTGAAAGCGTTGATCATGGCAAAGGGGGGAACGTATTTCAATGAATCCGGTACCCGGACGCTGATTGATGGTCCTGAATTTCTTGATGCCTTTGAGCTTTACCACAAACTTATGTATGACTACAAAGTTGAGCCGACTCCGAATCAGAAGTCGGCGGTGTCGTCGCAGGGCGGCTGGGGCAGTGGATATATAACATGGTTCGGGGAAGGAAAAGTGGCTATGCTGTGGGGATCCCGCTGGATTCTGGTTCAGTTACGGCGGCTGATTAAGCAGCAGAAGGAAAAGCGCGCGATATGGCTCAAGGAGCATCCGAACGCGGATTCTGGCGAAGCTCCCGAAGTTATGCGGCTTGGGTGCGTAATGCTTCCTCGGTTTGAAGGGCACGAACGGGTAGTTCCGAGTTATGCGAAATGTACCGGTATAAATATAAACAGTTCAAATCGTGAAGACTCACTTAAGTTTCTGCAATACCTGGCGGGAAAAAATTACAGCATGATTATTAATAAGGGCGGCGACGGGCTGCCGGGAAATAAGAATTATAATCGTGATCTCAAATTGCTGATAAATCCGGAATTTCCCGGAGAAGAAGAGGTTCACAATACTGAGATTGCGTCGCTGAAGTATGGTGCGGTTTTCAAGGACAGTCCGTTCATTAATGCCGCAACGGTTAACCGGGTTTTACGGAAGGTGTCTGAAAAACTTATTGCTACCCCCAAAATGACTCGTGAAGAGATAGCGGAAGAACTGCGGACTGCAGCGCATGAAATAAATAGAACGATTTCCAGAAATATTTCCCGTACCCCAAGGCTCTTCAAGCTCTATTGTAGGATGCTGTCCAAGGGGATTGAGCCAGTCGCGGAAAAACTTGAACGTCCGGTACCGGCAGAAATAATAAAAAAAATACCGGTGGCTCAGAAAAAATGAAAGGAGTAATGAAGATTGCCGGAGAAAGTCTTGTGCTTGCCGGTATGAATAAAACGCAATTATGCTTCGACCGGATTGTTGAGAACAGTTTGGTATTGAGGAATACATTTCAGACTGGAGGGAATGTGTATGTTGAAGGGATCGATTATACCGTAGATTATTCCGCTGGATCGATTGTCCGAACGGATCATTCACGTATTCCCGATTATTCAGAACATATTCTTTATGGTATGGGGGAGTTTGATCATCTCGATTTTCCCGATGACGATCTAACCAATCATAAATGGTTCGTCTGGGCCGATTACGAAACTATGAATGGTTCTCCGCTGGCGGTTCCGACCGATCAAGGGCTGTATTTATCTGCGTGCCGGAAAAAGCTTGAAGCCGGAGGTACATTTAAGATTATCAGCTACGGTGACAGCATTACTGCCGGCTGCGATCTTCCTGACCGGAATCGATCTTTTGCTCGTTTGTATACGGACTATCTCAGGCGGAAATTTCCTTCTACAGAAATTGTTCATTATGACATCTCAATACCGGGGCAGTCATCGCATGAAGGGGTTGCCTGGTTTGATCAGAAGCCGGAAGGACGAAATTCTACACCGGCACTGGGAATGATTATAAATCCTGATTTGATTCTTCTGGGGTTTGGAATGAACGATCATAACAAAGGAACCAGTACTCCGGATGAGTTTAAAGGCAACCTTATGAAATTGATTGAGTTAATTAAACTTTGCAAAAGGGCCGAGGTAATTTTGTTTTCGACTTTTCCTCCGCATGAGAACTGGTATCACGGAACACATCGTATTGAACAGTTTGTTGATGTTATAAAGGAAATTGCGGAAGAAAGTCGATGTGCTTATGCGGATGTTTATGGTGTTTGGAACAGAGTATTGAAGCGTAAGGATCAATCTTCTCTGCTGGCGAATAACATTAACCATCCGAATTACTTTGGGCACTGGTTATATGAACAGGCATTCGAGGCAGTAAAATTTTAGAAGAGACTTCAATGGTTAAATCAGTTCGGCAACTCTTCGGCAGAGTTCAACTTTGCGGTAAGGTTTTCGAATGAATCCCTGGACTCCATTTTCCGTCAGTTTTTCAAGATCGCCTTCCTTGGAGAAGCCGGAAGATATTAGTACTTTTACATCTGGATTGAGGACTTTCAACTTTTCAAAAGCATCAATTCCGTTAAGTTTTGGCATAATCATATCCATAATAACCAGATCAATCTTGCCGGAATTCTCTTTGTAAATATCTACTGCTTCTTCTCCATTTTCTGCTAATAATGTCTTGTAACCAACATCCTGCAATATTGTGGCTGCAATGCTGCGAATCATTTGTTCATCATCGACAATCAATATTGTTCCTTCCCCGGTGAAAACGGATTCATCATTAGCGGTTAAAGATGTGAGCTTTTGTTCCGTCAGCGGGAAGTACAGGCGGAAAACGGTTCCTGTTCCCACTTCACTGTATACGGTGATGGCTCCGTGATGACTTTGAACTGTTCCATATACTGCGGATAATCCAAGGCCGGTACCTTTTCCTTGTTCTTTCGTGGTGAAAAATGGTTCGAAAATTTTGTTGATATGTTCCGGTAAGATTCCTGTTCCTGTGTCTCTGATTTCAATTTCGATGTAATTGCCTGGGGATATATCAAAGCTGCTTTCCGAACAATAATTTTCATCCAGTTGGATGTTACGGGTCGAAAAGTCCAGATTTCCGCCATTCTGCATGGCGTGGCTTGCATTGATACCCATATTAATAAAGACATTTTGCAGTTGGGATTCATCGCCGTTAATTGTTGATGACGTGGCTTTCATTGTCGAGGATATCGTAATCTTTTTATCAATGGTGTGTTCAAGCAGAGAGACGGTGTTTTTGATTACGTCATTGATATCAGCAGGAGCAAAGACTGTTTTTCCTTTACGGCTGAAGATTAACAATTTTGAAGTTAACAAAGACGCTCTTTCTGCGGAGTCGAGAACGATGTGTACCAGTTTTTTTTCCTGTTCTGTTTCTACTTTAGTGCTCAAGACTTCTGTTGCGCCGAATATACCGGCGAGCATATTGTTGAAATCATGTGCGATTCCACCGGCAAGCATTCCCACAGACTGGAGTCGTTCCGACTGATGCAGACGCTCCTGTAGGGCCGCTTCCTCGGTGATATCACGTAATACAATTACCAGGCCAACGGTTTTGTTCTGATCATCGCGAATGGGGGAATATCCCGTTGCTATGAGTTTTTCTGAACCTTCTCGAACCAGCAGAAAATATTTCTTTGCATTTAGGGACGTTTGGGTTTGAAGCATTTCTTCTAGGGAAAATGATACTTGGTGGCGGTCGTCAGGGGAGAGTTGAGGAAAGACTTCATTATAGTTGTGATTGTATGCTTTTGTTTTATTCCAGCCGGAGAGGGTTTCCGCTACCGGGTTCATTCGTAAGATATTGCCGTTTAAATCAGTGGCAATGACAGCGTCTCCTATTGAATTGAGAATTATCTCAAGATTTTTCTCACTTGAAACCAGTTGATGTTTGGCCCGCTGTAAACGTATGCTGTTGATGGTTAGAAATATCACTAGCAGAAGAAATACGCAAAAAGTTCCGGTCACGGTCCATACAAGTTTTTTATAGGTGCGGTAAAATGAGAAAGGCCGATTGATAATCTCACTTCCGTCCGGAAGCTGTTCTTCACTGATTCCAAAACGTTGAAGCTGAGTCCAACTGAATATGTACTCATTAACACTTTCTGTCATGATCGGGATATTTTTGGGTGACTCTCCATGCATTATTCGTACTGCCATTTCACCGGCGTATCTGCCCTGGATCATTCCGCTGTTCATTTTTCCGCCGAGAACGCCAAGATTGGTATGATAGTTGACCATCCCGAAAATAGGAGCCAGTGTATTTCTTGATAATACCGGTATAATTGATTTTTGTGAAAAATACCGTCCGGTTTTATCCCTGAACCATAAGGTCATTAATACCGCGTCAGAAGGTTTCACTTTTTTAAGACGTTTCAGTAATTCGGAGGTAGTGAGTTCTTCTCCTTTTAGAATTTCAAATTTAATCTGTGGAAATAATTTTGTGATCGCTTTGATCTGTTTCCTGAAATTTAGTCCGGTCGGAGTTGCGTCACTGATAATATAGATTTTTTTTGCGTTTGGACAAAGCCTTAATATCAGCTCGATATTAGGTTTTGTGTCGATTGTTTCAATTAACCCGGTATATATTTCACGTGGCGCGGTCAACGCCTGCTTGAAGTCATTGATCCCGCAGAAGACAACCGGAACCCCGGGAAACAGTTCATCATGGTATTTTCTCATGAAACTTAGCGCGTTGTCATCTGAAGTAATAATGACATCAACTTTGACATTCTGATATTTTTCCCGGAGCATTTTTTTTATCAGTTCCATGGTTCTGCTATTGAATTTTCGTTTTGAATCCATGTATTCCACATATACTTCATATGATGAAAAATCCGCGGAAATTTTCTTTTTGACCGCGGGAACCAGTCGGTCGGACCATGGATATCCCTGATGATAGGAGTTTAGAAGCAGTATTCTACGCAGGTTTTCGGAGGCTGGAGACGTATTCTGCATTGCCCTGTTTGAAGCGAAAGCTCCAGAAGGGAAAAACTGATACAACAATAATGATAATACTGCAAGCAAAGCGCCTTTGTTGAAGCCTAACATTTTATGCAGTCCATTGTTAATGTCTCTCTTAGACGATTATAACTGCGTTTCGGTAGCCAGTCAATAAAAGGATTTAATATTTCAACTCTAATAAGACTCTGAAGAAAGTTGGTGGAATCAATTTTATGGATTAAAGCTATTGCGGAATTGTTTCGGGGTCATCTTTTTGAACTTTTGGAATTGGCGGTTGAAGTTTGAAAGGTTGTTGAAGCCCGAGTCAAAACAGATTTCAGCGACTGTCTTGTCGGTGTCAATAAGCTGACGGCAGGCTTTGCCGACTTTAACTTCATTTACATAATCAATAAAGCACTTAAAAGTTGTTTTGCGGAAGTAGCGGCTGAATGCCTGCGGGTTCATATTGGCTTTTAAGGCGGTTTCATTCAGGGTTGGCGATTTATCGTGGGCCAGGGAGTCATGAATATACAGCAGGATACGGTTCATACGGTGATCGTCATCATTGCCGGCTGCATTATCCCCGGATACACTGGACAGCTTCCGATAGGGAGAAGCAGCCATAAGTGAGAGCAGTTCGAGCAGACCGATCAATCTTGACGGGCCGGTAGAAGCAAATATCTGCGCGATCAACGGTTTCACTTTTGCCGCGGTTTCCGCGTTGAAGTCAATGCCGTGCTTAGAAGCCTCGAACATCTTTTTTACGGTCTCCATTTCCGGTACGTTGAATAACTCCTGACCGGCAAAATTCTCCCTGAACTGAATGACTCTCGCGTGTCCCCAACTGTCGGATAAGCTATCCGCCGGATCATTGTAGTAGTGGTGCGGAACCATGGGACCGATCAGGGCCAGGTTGCCGGGATTGAAATTTTCTATATTGTCGCCGATAAATCTGGTTCCGAAGCTCGACGCTATGTAAATTAACTCGTATTCTGGATGGACGTGAAAAGTACAGTCGATCACTTTGCCGATCTCATCAAGCGTGACAAATGATTTCTGTGGTCCGGTCAATATTGTTTCATGTTTATATTTCATGTCATAATAGTATCATTATCTGCAATGATTTCAATAGATTATAAGTTGAATTAGCCATATAATATGCCAGTAAGTAATAAAAAAAGGATATGATTATGACACGAGCTTACAGTACGATAGCACCGGAGTGGTGGGATTATACCACTCTCGATAAAGAAATTCTTGATGACGCGGCCAAACTTAAACCCGAAGACCTTCTGCAATTGTCGCGAGACGGATTCCAGGTGAAATTCTATGATACCGTTGAGGATTTCTACCTGGCGGAAGCTCTGGAATACATTACCAGCTGGCAGCAGGCTACCGAAGAAAAGCCGTGCGGTGTATGCGGTCCGATTGGCCCGACAGAGCAGCTTCCGCTGGTGGCGCGACTGGTCAATGAACTGGAAATTGATTTGAAACATTGTCACTTCTGGGGAATGGACGAATGGGTTGTTGACGGCAAGGAAGCCGATATGAATTTTCCGCTGGGTTTTGCCAAGGCCGACTGGGATTTGTGTTTCGGCAGAATCAAGCCGGAACTGAGAATGCCTAAGGAAAATCTGCATTTTCCGGCATTTGATACTGCTGAGTATATTGCGTCCTGGAATAAGGCCGCGTGCAAAGTGATTCAAGGCGGACAGGGCGAAACCAAGCACTGGGCCTTCAATGATCCGGTTAAGCGCCAGGGCAAATATGCCGATAATCCTCCTACGCCGGAAGAATACCTGCAGTTGACGACTCGTGAAGTTGAATTACACCCCATGACATTGATTCAGAATGCCAGAACTTCCGGAGGCGGAGTGGTTCAGAATGTACCGACCCGTGCTCTTACCGTTGGTCCGGTACAGACCTGGAAGGCTGAAAAAGTTTCGATCTGGCATCCGGGACATCACGACAATCCTTTCGGTATGAGACTTTCGACGCTGATGATCGGCAAAAAAATTGCTGATGCCGCAGTTCCGATGTCACTGCTGGGACTTCATCCGAATGTTCAGTTTAACTTCCTGCGCTCCGGTATCGGTGAATGTACCGTGGAAATGCACTAGGGAGAAAAATTGATGAATAAAGTTGTATTTGCTGTCGCCGCGCATCCGGATGATATTGAATTCATGATGAGCGGAACGATGTTTTTATTGAAAGAAGCCGGTTGTGAAATTCATTATATGAATATTGCCAACGGTGATTGCGGAACTGCCGTCCATGAGAGAGAGGAAATTGCCCGCATTCGTCGCGGAGAAGCGATGGAGGCGGCGCAATATCTTGGCGCGACTTTTCATGAAAGCCTGGTGTCTGACTTGGAAATTTATTACGAACGGGAGACGCTCGCGAGAGTGACTTCCGTCATGCGTGATGTGAATCCGGATATTCTACTGGTTCAATATCCCCATGATTATATGGAGGATCATAACAACGCCTGCCGTCTGGCGGTCAGTGCGGCGTTTAACCGTGAAATGCGTAATGCGACGGTGGAACCGTATGTTGCTCCGGTATCGAAAGAAATCACGGCCTACCATGCCATGCCTTATGGTCTGTATGATCCGATGCGGAATCTGGTACAGCCGGAAATGTTTGTCGACATCAGTTCAATTATTGAGAAGAAAACAACCATGCTGGCTAAGCACACAAGTCAGAAAGAGTGGCTTGACGCCAGTCAGGGAATGGATTCCTATCTGATTGAAATGAAGACCCAGGTGGGCGACTGTGGGAAAATGTCCGGTCGCTTTGAGTATGCCGAAGGCTGGTCAAGACGGCTTCATCTTGGACTTGGTTCCAAGGATGCTGATCCGTTAAAAGATCTCATTGGCGATAAGATCGTTAATAATCCGGCTTACCAAAAATAAAATATATCTGCATTAGAGCGCATAAAAAAAACGGAACTCAGGAGCGTATTTTACTGGCGGCCTGAGTTCCGATTACAGGTATTTTGTTCTGAAGTTTACTTATGATATCTATCGTAGCCATACCCGGCCCAATTCATGGGCGTCTTTGCTTTCAACGATTCCTTTGAACAAACTGATGCCGTGACGTTTGGCTTTTCTTGAAGGATCAACGTCGTTCACTGCCAGAGCAAAGCCGATCACGCTTCCTCTTGGCAGCGGTTTATCAACTCCGAGGCAGCTCCATGGGAAGAGGATTGTATATGCAGTTATATTTCCCTCACGCTTTAGATTTGCTTCTACACGTGGTTCTTTCACGTTGGATCGCATGCCGTTGATATAGGAGCGTTCCCGGAATACTTCCGCTTTGCCGGAGTTTTTTGCCCCGATGGAGTATTCAAAGACACGGTGTCCGCTCAGCCCCGCACCGATTACTCCGGCCAGCCAGGGTTTAAGTGCATCCATGTCAAATGCGATTTGCAGAGAGTCGGCGGCCCATAACCGGTCTGCGGCTTGATTCTGGTAATGTTCGTCGTCGACTACTTTTACTTCGACCCGGATTCCTGTTTTGTCGTAACTTAGCCTGACTTTCCCTTCGCATTGTCCTCCAGTACCGCTGTTGCCGAATTTGTGCCAGTTGGTAAAGTCAACCCACGGGTTCTTTTGATTGGAGGGAACGGCTGAGAGAGCGGACCATTCTAGCTTCGATGTAAGGACTTTCCCTTTGTCGGTTTGCAAATTGATTTTCGTAATGGTCTTCTGGGCTGGAACAAACGACTGGATCGGGAACAGGGCCTGACGGATGCTGTCGCCCGGTACATTTAGTTTTAGTTTGCGTCCGTTATCGATCCAGACTTGAGGCTTCTGGATTTTATCTGTCAGGTTTGAACAGACCGTTACCTTGATTTCCGGTACTGTCTTATTTAACGGCCATTCCACCGTGATGTCCCGGAGAGTCAGCGGAGTTACCAGATTGACAGGATGAATATTCCAGGTTTTTCCGGTTTTCGACAGGCCCGCATATTTTCCTGCTGTAAGCTCTGCCATATTACTGGTCATAGCCTTCAGGGGCCAGACGATATTGCCTGGTATTGTTCCGCCTGTCGTAACGGTAACAGGAGCACGTTGTTTGATATCGTCTATGCCGTTGGCGTCAACTTCAAGATAGACCGGATTTCCCGTACAGTGGATTTTCTGCGGATCGCAACTGATTTTTTTGCCGAAAATATTATAAGCACTGGTGACCGGAAAGGGCAGGGCGATATCGATTGCCTTGCCGGAACTCCATAGTGCCAGCTGCAGTTTGTCACCACGTTTACCGGCTGTCATGTAGACGTCCGGGGTCAACTGATAATAGCCGAATGGTTTTGACCCGGCAAAGAATCTGGATACGGCTGAGAAAGCCACATATCCCGGTTGAGGACGATTTTCCTTATCAAACAGGGAAAAAGCGGCTTCTCCCTTATTGTGTGTGTTGAATTTGAGTGCGAAAAAGATAAGTGCGTCGATTCCCTGGCTCCAGCCAAGTGCCAGGGAACGTGCCACATAACTTGTCTGGGTATCACGGTCAACGGGGGGCTGCCAGGTGCCGTCAGAGGCAGTCCAGCCGAATTCCGTCAGATAAACCGGTTTATGTTGTTGACCGTATCGGGCCAGTAATTTATTCAGGTCTATGATCTTTTCCAGAAACTTTCCTTCCGGTGGAGTGCCGTTGACATAAGCATGCATGGAAATCGCGTCGAGATGATTAAACAGTCCGGCTTTAGCCAGGCCTTCAAGGTCTCCGAGGCGGATGGAGTAGAGGCACGGTCCGGCCAGTTTATAGTTATTGTCAGCGGCTTTTAACCCTTTGCGGACAGCTTCCGCATAGGCAACGAGTCCTTTTTTACTTCCTTTCCAGTGCGCCAGCGGTTCATTGTACATTTCAACGGTTTCCGGCACTTTTTTCAGGCAGGCGTATGTCCTGACAATATCGCTAACCGTATTCCAGTCTTTAGCCGGAAAGAACGGACTTCCGTAGCCGTGGCGTTTGTAGCCTGCCGGAATTTTCATGCACCACATCGGCATTCCGAATGAGAACACTCCCAGATATTCAAGGCCATCCTTCCAGGCATAGGAATGGGCTGATTCGGAAGTCGCTGCGGCGACCTGTTTTTGAGTTATACCGAAAAACGCCATCATCCGGCGGTTCCATCTTGCTCCGGCAAGTTTAACGAGAGCCGGATCGCCATGAACGTTCCATAGTCCGAATACCGATTGACGGCGTAGTTCTTCGCTGATTGGTGCACCCAAAACCGCGATGGTAACGTCGCGGTCCAATTCTTTCCCAGACTGGGTTCGGGCTTTTACCCGGACATCATACCAGCCGGGAGCATCCAGCGGAATGCTCCACTCTCTCCTGGAATTTATTTCAATATTTTTCCACGACAAGGATTGTTCTGGATTGGTTTGTATCGCGGCCTTTACCTCGACAATCTGTTCCGGGTGTTTGGCATGGTAGACAATTTCTCCTTTGCCGTTGTCGAAGACGATCCCGTTGTCTTGATGCCACGATGACGGCGTTCTATCAATACGTTCGAATCCGGCGGAAGCGGTTTGCGGCAGTTCTTTGATCAGTAGTACGGTATCAAGAGTAACAGCCGACTTGGTTGTACGTATGTATAGTGTCAGATTTTGGCTTTCCGAATTGAGTTCCAAAGAACCGATGCGTATCCAGAAAATGTTGACTTTTTTTGAGGTGACAGTTTGTTTGGGAACGCTTTTCCCGGTTGTAATGCCGAGTTCGCAGCTTCCGCCGGGAGCGACCATGACCCTGGCGAAAACATCATAGATTCCGCTGGTTAGTCCGGCTTTTTTTGTGTTCCAGGAAAAGCTGTGCCATGGTTGGCTGATATTTGCTCCGCGGGAACCGAACCGGGATTTGTCGTATGGGACCGGTGATGCCCACCATCTGTCGTTTGGAGTATATTTCTCACAGAAAAAAGTTCTTTCTTTCTGTGACACATCTTTCAGAACGTCTCCGGCTTTTGCGGCCTTTTCTCCTTCAAAAAAAGCATAGTTGCTTTTTTCTGACGGAAGAGTTACGTCACGGGGAAGCGATGACGTATGAGTTTTTACCGCGAATACCGCCGCGGGAAGCATTAACATTGACAGCAGGGAAGCCTGCCGGAAAAATAAATGTTTCATTGTTTTTCCTTATTTTTTTGTATTTTATAGAGGTTTGCTTGTTGATTACGGGTAAGAGATGCTTACATCACTGCCGGAAATGTAGTAGTTCTGCACTGTTGGATAGAAAACGTGCAGTTGTCCCTTGTCGGCAGCCCTGACGCCACCATCGAGATAAGTTACATTTGCCGTGCGTTTGTGACGCAACTGCATGTAATACTGCGAACCGCTGTTCCATTTGATCGTGTAAAGCTGTTGAGGTTTGGATAGCCAGCCGCCGGTGCCGTAGCTGTCGGCGATGAACCACATATCGCTGGGGCTTCGTTTGGTGTACATCCTTGGAAGGTTTACACGGGTTGCTTTGACGGTTCTGGTTCGGTCCATGTCTGCGTTGATACCGTAACTATAAACGGCATTGCTGTTATTCGTGAAACTTTTTCGTTTGGGCTCGGCTGGACAAAGAAAAATATCGGACAACGGCAGGTATTTTTCATCAATCATAAGGTTGGACCAGTAATAATGGGATCTAGGCGCGGGGTGAGTGAACCAGGCGTCAAAGTCGTTGGCATAAGTTGTAACGGCCAGTCCGAGCTGTTTGAGATTTCCTGTGCATTTAATTGCTTTGGCACGATCACGTGCCTGGTTTAATGCCGGGAGTAGCATGCTGGCAAGAATAGCGATGATTGCTATTACGACCAGGAGTTCTATGAGTGTGAATTTTTTTTGTCGCATTTTCATATTTCTTTCTCCTTTTAATATGATTAGTTCTTTACAGAATCACGTTCAATAATGTTAATGTCGACCAGATAATTATTTTGATGTCCTTCTTTTGCTCTGCCTTTTTTAATTCTTTCCAGTAGCATTTGTGAAGCTTTCCGGCCAATTTCATCCGGAGATTGATGGACGGTTGTCAGGCGAGGACGAACTTTTGCCGCGATTTTTAAATCTCCGAATCCGACGAGGGATAGTTCATCGGGCACCTTGATATTCAGGTCCTTTGCTGCGGCGATGGCATCAACTGCACAGTTGTCGTTGAAGCAGAACAGGCCCTCCGGTCGTTTCGGAGCTTTTAAAAAATCATAGATTTTTTCATAGGGGTCGTCCAGGCAGTCGCTGATGTCCAGCAGCCATTTTTCATTTACCGGAAGATTATGCTTAGCCATGGCGTCCTGAAAACCTTTGCGGCGTTCTTCGCCGGAACTTACCGCGCAATAGCAGATTGATCCAATCTGTTTGATTCCTTTGCTGATCATATGTTCCGTGGCCTGATATGCTCCTTTGTAATTATCGCTGCCGACAAAATCATATTCATTGCCCGGCCAGGTCTGGTCAATGATCACAATCGGATTGTGAAAATTGCGCAGTTGTTCGAGATAGTAAGATGATGGCAGCTTTTCCATTGGGAAGATCAGCAGCCCGTCGACCCGGCGGCGTGAGAATTTGGTCAGTACCTTTGCGCCGTCTTTTACAATCATGTCCCAGCAGATAACGATTGTTTCGTAACCATTGTGATACAAGGTATCATGAATTCCCTGCATAATTCCGCCGGCGAAGACGTCATCGAATTTATTGCAGGCAATTCCGATGGTTTTACTTTTGCCGGTTTGCATGCATTCGACCATGGCATTTGGCTGGTAGTTGTATTTTTTTGCGACTTCCTGGATACGATTGCGAGTCGCGACTTTTATTTGATGATGGTTTTTCAGTGCTTTGGATACAGTTGACTCTGATACTCCGCAAAGTTGTGCAATGTTTTTTAATGAAATCATATTTTGTATTCATTTTAATTCTTGTTCTGTTTCTATTATAAAGGATGTAAAATAAAAAATCAAGTACTTGAAATTTAATTTCTTAATTTTTCTTTAAATGCTTGTTTTGAGCTTAAAATAAAAATTTCAAATACTTGATTTTTTATGGATTGTATTGGCTGGTTATATATATATGACTACGAGAGACAATGTGGCTGGTGCGCTAGTAGTATTTGGGAGGATGAATGATTTTAGTTACAATAGAGAGCTAATTGTAAAAGTATCTTTTGCAATTAGCTCCAGGTTGTAAAGAGGAGTATAAATTAAGATAAATCGTTAATTCTGTGATTCCGAAATTAATGAAATTTCACTTCATAAAAAAGGGCCGGTTCCGTGGATATCGTCGCCGTATTGATGTCAAGATATAATTTGTTATTATCAATATGGCTGGCAATTTTACAGAGTTTTTGTCCGTTAAGCTTTAAAGCGAAAACATCAACTTTTTCTCCTGAATCTTTACGTTTGACGGTTAATCGCAGTCTGCCGGTTTGTACCAGAACAGGAAGTTCTCCAATACTTAGTAGCTTACTGTGATCGGATGAAGCAAACTTCATTGCGGAATTCAATGCGTCTGTTGCAAAAACAACCAGTAGGTGTTTTGATTTGTCGATTGCAGCATTTTTATCCAGTGAAATGACTGATACGGCCGCTGGAACTGAACATTTCTCAATACGGACAGCGCCTAATTGTAACGGTTTGTTCTGTTTTACAGTAATTCCTTCCAGCCGGGGCGTTATAACTGTTAATGTACCATTTTTTATGTCGAGTGTAATTTCTCCGGTATCGCTTTGTAATATATTGTTTTCCGGGTCGCTTAAATTTTTGTTATTAATGATTCCGGCTTTTCGCAAAGCAGAGACTGCTGCAGACAGGGTACCAACATCATCAGTGGTATATTCAGTACCTGTTGCTCCGACCTGGTATTTTAATTTTGAGGTTTTTCCTGCATGCAATATAATGTCGGATGAAGCTTGAGGACGGGAGTCATTTTTATATCGCAGTCCGATTTTTGATACCGCCCAAAGTTGTGACAGTTCATCATTGAAGCCATGCATTGCGCGACCGGAAAAAATATACTTGTTATCTATTGAAAACGCGATAACATGCCGGGCAGCAGCAACGTCTCCGCGTTTGTAAGCAAAGGCTGCCACTACCTCAGAGGCGCGGTTAATCGGATCGAGTCCGGTGTTATTAAATGGTCTGAGCTGTTCACCTTTATCGCTTAATCTTGCCGGAGCACAGTGCAGATTTATAGCGTCATAATTCTGTAAAGCCGCTCCGGCACCAAACAATAGTCCTTGTTCGTGTCGAAAGCGGTTCCAAAAGACAATCCCATATTCCATTATCATAAAAGGACGATTCAGCAGTCTTGTCGGACCGAATTGTTTGAAGCCGTTTCCACCGGATTTCAATGCACTGCTCTGGTTGATTTGTGAACCTGGGCTTGTATACCGGCTGGGATGGGCATGATAATTATGCATTGAAACGACTGGATTTAAACACCGGCCTGGAATTTCCAGTAGTCGTGGACAAAAATCCCATAATGAAGTCAACCCTTTGTAACCGATAGTGGCGATTTGCCGACGGTAAAATTCGGTCATCTCTTTTTCTGCAGCAGCAAAAAATAGTGTAGTATCAATTCCGGCCCGACTGTTTCCGAATGAGACATTTGCCTCCAGCTCTGGAATTCCGGATAACTTCTGCTTTGAATTAAGAGTGTGGTTGCCGTATTTTCCATTCCATGCCTGTGATAGTGCCGGGAACGCTTTGTACTTTTTCTTAAGAAATTCTTTCCATGCGGGATATAGAATCCTGGCTGTTGATTTAATGTGTCCGGGCAGCAGGTCCTGTTCGTTTGTGAATAGAAAAACAGCCAGTACCGGATCGTCACGCAGGGCAATACCTGTGTATGGGTTAATGTGGGTCAATAGTTTACTTACTCCAGCAGTCCAGTTGTTTCTCCAGCAGTTTTCTCCAAATAAGTGGGCGATAGCTGTCTGGGGATGGTGAGGACCATATACCCAGAGGTTTGCATTTGCAACATAACCAACGAAGGAAGCCATTCCTTCCATGTAAATATAAATTCCCCTCTTTTTCAGTTCAGAAATAAAAAAGTCCAGTTTATCCAGGCGTTCAGGGGCGAAGTGGATATCTTTTTCTTGTTCAGGAATCTCAAGTTTAACTTCTTTCCAGGGGGCCTTGTCCTGTTTCATCAGCCAGCCGTCTGCACCTGCGATTCTGACCAGGTTGTAACCTTGTCGGGAAATCATTTCTGCGAATAACGGGATTTGATCTTTGGTCAGTCTGGACAAATCAAGAATCGGTTGTACCGCTGCACAACGGAAACGAATTGCGTTTTCCGGTTTCTTTTCAAAGGCAAGTCGATTGTTTTTGTTGACTATAATTCTTCCGTAAGTTCCAACGGGATGGTGGTCGTTTAAATCATAAAGGTCAAGCGCAGAACCTTTTTCTACATTCAGATTGCTGGTGTCAACTGGCCGCCATTTTTTGTTGCTGTTGATTTCTACAGTTTTTTGGGTGACGTTTTTCGCGGTTTGATCCGAAAGTGAGATTCCTGCGATAATCCACAATCCGTTGTTTTCCGTATTCAGTTGAATTTCGTCGACTCCGGAGTCAGGCAAAGGGAAACGGGATAAGTACATGCCTCGGTTATTCTTCTCAAACGCGATCACTGCATTGGCTGCTGTTTGGGGATTCCACCAGTCATTTAAATCTATACCCGAGATAACCGGATAGATTTTTCCCTCTCTCCCGGCACTGCTCATTGTGATTTTTCCGATTTCCTTTCCTTTTAGTGGTGCCCAGCAAAGAGAATGCAGGATGTACAGATATTTTCGTTTGATATTTGATTTTAATTTTAGACAAACTGTTTTGGGGCCGGAAGGAAACTGGCTGCTATAAAAGGAGATGACCGATTTTCCTTTATTCTCGACCGGGTTAATAATATGTACCGGAATGTCACAAAATATTTTTTGTTGGATATTGAAGTCCCTGAAATCATTGTTGGCTCCCTGGTCTGACCAGCCGCCTTTGCCGTCCTCCGCGGTTTCATCGGCAAAGCCCATATTGGCCACTTTTCTGAGATTGACCAGAACTGTCTCATTGATTGATTGTATCGTTACAGGACCAATCCAGAATTTTATTCCGGCAGGTGCATTTCCAAACATTAGTCGTGGAATTGCGATATATTTATCTTGGAGGTTGTTTTGAACTTTAAACTTCCATTCCAGTGTTTGCCATTTTTCAGTTACACTAAAGTCTTTAAAACCTTCTTTGCCAGGAGATGCGAAAGGTGATTGCAATTGTGTACAACTAACTCTCAACTTCATGTCAGAATTCGACTTTACCGGAAAACTGATTCTAACCTGCTGACCATGATAAAGGTTGTTCAGGCAACGAAAGAAAATCTGTCTGGAGCCGATACCTTGTCCTGACCGTCCTTTGTTTATGACTACTTCCATCGTTTTTTTTCGATCTGGTGTCTGAACGAAGTTGCTAACCGATAAACGACATCCTTGTGTCGGCCAATATTTCAAACAGGAGGACGGCGGTAACTTGCCGTTAGAGAAATCTATGACGGTTGCTGTTGTATCCGCTCCTCTTAGGGATAACGTTAAGAAGCTCAATAGGACTGTATATGATATAGCTTTGATATTCATTTATTTTCTTTGTGCTTTCGTTACAGATTAAAAATTTATGATTTCTTTTGACTACTTACGTAAAGGGTCCCAGGTTGTTCTTTCAGCAAGATCCCAGTTTCCCAGATAGCTGTATCCTACATCATTATAACGGCGGTTTTCTACATGGCCGTCAAAAAAAGTCATATTGGTAGATTTCTGGTTTCCATGACGATAAGCAACACGTGCTGCATATAATACTTCTCCATTAGACCAGTAACCGTCCGGGTTGCTTCCCCAGACATTGAGCATCCAGTCATTTCCCTCGATAAAGGCTATTTTTGAGGATGGGTTCCTTACTTTTACCATTGAAAATGCCGCATTGCCTGAACTTACATCTAAATTTGCATAATTTGCCGCATAGCAGCCTTGAACCGGACGGTATTCCGCATCGGCTCCTGTATATCCCCAGTTTTTCATGCTCTGATCACGGATAGCTGCGGTTGCCCTTGGACAGATCCATTTTTGCGGCCAGAAATGAGTAGCAACAAATTTGATATGCAGTGTTTCAAGAAAACTTTTATTGCTGTCCCAGGATACCCAGTTGCTGTAGATCGGTACCCAGTTACCGTTATAGTCTCCGGTGTACATGTTGGCCCCGACGCCCATTTGTTTCAGATTATTCAAACAGGAAACCTGATAGGCTGTTTCTCTTGCTTTGCTTAATGTTGGCAACATAATTGAAGCGAGGATTGCTATGATTGCTATAACAACCAGAAGTTCGATGAGTGTGAATTCTTTTTTCATGATATTCTCCTAATGATTTATAAAATTATACATTACTTGTTGATTTGACTTTTGCATTACGAATATTCCATGGAATTGGTCTCGGGGAAGGGGAAGACTCCCGATTAATCAATTGAGCTGGAATAATTTCATGTGAGGTTGTTGTATTTCCTTCTATCATTTTCATAAGTTGTCGCAGAGCACATCGTCCCATTTCGTATCTACGCTGGTTAATGGTTGTCAATGAGGGAACCAATAGTCTTCCAATCGCCAGATCATCACATCCTGCAACAGCAAGGTCTTGTGGAATTGTCAGACCGGATTCGAAAGCGGCACGGTATATTCCAGGAGCCAGTAAATCAGACGAAAGAAAAACTGCATCGGGTTGCCTACCGCTTCGAAGCATTGCAAGGAATGGTTCATAACTTTTCTCAATATCTATGGAAGGAACAGTTAAATGGTACGTTGGGTCAAATATTATACCATTTTCATCTAAGACTTTTACAAAACATTCATATTTTTCATGATCAATAAAATAACGGGATTCTTTGAGAGAAATTCCCATGAAAGCAATCTGTTTTCTTCCTCCAATGATAAATTTTCGAACGATTTCTGTCATTGCCTCATGAAAATTCGATGTAACTTGGGCTTGATTCTGGGGCAAATTACTTTTTATGTCATAAACTTTGACTAACGGAATATTCCGTTGGTGGATATATTTCCACATGGAATCATAATAATTTGAGCCACAGAGTATGGCTCCGCAGGTTAAGGGGGATGTCAGCCGTTCGGTTGATAATCTTTCCGCTTCTGTTCCGATTTGAATTAATTCCAGATCATAATTGTGACGCCCGTTCAGTTCGTCTTTTATTCCAAAATAGAACTCGCGCCAGAATTCCTGTGACTCGATACTGGTTTTACTGCTGTATATCAATTCTATTTTTTTAGCTTTTGATTTACCGATAATACGTGTACTGCGTCCGTGAGATACATCCAGTATTCCATTTTTGTTCAGGTCAGCCAGGGCTAATGACACTGTTTGCTTGCTCATCTTATAACGTTCACAAAGTTCACGAATTGACGGCAGGTCATCGCCTGGATGATAAATGCCGGCTTGGATATCTCCCATAATGGAGCTTTTAAGAAAATCAACTTTTGTTACACGTTTTTTCATTGCTGTCCTGCTTTTAATGTCAACAGTCCTATTTTACTGTCCTGTTTTATGAAAGTCAATACTTGAAAATAAAAAAACATAAATAAAAAATAGGACAGTTTATGTGGAACGACAACTTCTGAGTGGATTATTTACCGGCGAGGTTTTCGTTATAATGGTTAATCAGTTTTTCAAGATGTTTGATGCTGTTGCAGATCCAGGTTTCCCGAAGCTCCTGTTTCGCATCATCTGTCAAACTCCAATCTATGTCAGATGAATGCAGCCGGTTAACCATGGAGCGCAGGCAAAGTGCCGCGCTGACGGATATGTTCAGGCTTTGAGTGAAGCCGCACATGGGAATATGAACATAATAATCTGCATGTTCATGCATATGTTCGCTGAGCCCGGTCTCTTCGCAGCCCATACACAGGGCCACAGGTTCATCAACCGGTATTTCTTCCGGTGTAATCATCGGCAGATCGTCACGCAAAGTCGTTGCCGCGATTTTGTAGCCACGGGATTTGAGGTCTTTTATACATTGTTCCGTGCAGTCCGCACTATCGGAATAACGGTGCATGGTAATCCATTTTGCCGAACCCTTGACTACGTTGGTATTGACGTGAAACGGCTTGGTGTTCTCAATAACATAGATATCCTGAATACCGAAGCATTCAGCGGAACGAATCACCGCACCGGCGTTTGGTGGATGAAAAATGTCCTCAAGAACAACGGTAAGGTGACGGGTGCGTTCCCCCAGGATTTGTTCAAAGCGGGCAAGCCGCTCTTCCGTAACGTAATCGCGAAGATATTCGTAAAGGGCTCTTTCCATTGTGTATTAGGCTATTGTTACAGTTTGACCCGCGGCTTCGACTTTCTGCCCGGGGCGTAGCTTGCAGCGTTTTCTTAATTCGACTTCGTTGTCAACCTTAACTTCTCCGGCTTCAATCATAGTCTTGGCAAGGCCACCTGATTCGGCGATGCCGGACAATTTCAGTAACTTATTTAATTCGATGTATTCGTCTTTTATTTTTATTTCCATGTTTATTCTCTTTGTTTTCAAATTTCCGGCGATCCCTGGAGTTCCCATCCGCAGGATGGAAGTAGAAAGCATCTCATTGGCTGCGGCACCTTGCCGCTTTAGTTCTCTTTCTCGTCCATCATTTCTTCATGCTCGTGGATTAGTTCCAGATGCTGGCGCAGATAACGCACACTGCGCGGTTCAACTTCTTCCCGCTGAGGCCAGCGCATATGAA
This sequence comes from Victivallales bacterium, assembly GCA_963677165.2. Lineage (GTDB taxonomy): Bacteria > Verrucomicrobiota > Lentisphaeria > Victivallales > SZUA-371 > JAFGXT01. Next base: position 519,916 of record CAXXSX010000001.1, read on the forward strand.
CTGCCGCATACCATAATCTACGCAGATCATTGAGAATTACAAACAGACATGGAATCAGAACCAAGGTTAACAGGGTTGCAAAAACGACTCCGAACGCGATAGCAACAGCCATTGGTTGGAGGAATCTTGCCTGGAAACTGCGTTCGAGCATGATCGGCATAAGTCCGGCGAAGGTTGTGAAGGTTGTTAGGAAAATTGCCCGGAAACGGCGTTTGCTGCCTTCGCGTAGGGCCATAAACAACGATCGTCCTTCTTCCAGTCGACAATTTACTCCTTCCATCAGAACAATCGCGTCGTTGACCACGATCCCTGCCAGAGCGACCATGCCGAATATGCTGATGATTGTCAACGGCATGCCGAACACCATGTGGCCGATTACTCCGCCGATCAGGCCGAACGGGATCGTTGTCATGATGACCAGCGGTTGGACGTATGATCTGAAGATTGAAGCAATGATAAAGTAGATACCAAACAGACACAGCGGTACCCAAGTCCAGAGGCTTTTAAACGAATCACGTTTTTCTTCATCTTGTCCACCAGTTTTCCAGGATATTTCATCGTTGTACTTTGCTACCAGTTGAGGGATGAAAGTTGAATTTAATTTTGCATAGATTTCTTCAGCGTTTGCCACGTTGTTATCCAGGTCGGAACTTACCGTAACAATGCGTTGGCGGTCCTTGCGGGAGATGGCGCTGGGGCCTTCCTGTAGTTTAATTTCGGCTACAGACTGGAAAGGAATCCGTTCGCCTGACGAGGTTTTTATCCTAAGTTTATTGAAGTATCCGATAGAGTTGCGTCCACTTTTTTCAGGATATTTTATTTTTACTTTGATATCATCGCGCCCTCGCTGGATACGCATCGCTTCCGCTCCGTAAAAACCGCCCCTGACATAGCTGGCAACATCATCCAGGCTTAGTCCGTATGAATGGGCTTCCGGTTTCAGGTGGATCACGAATTCGCGTTTTCCCGGGGTCCAGTCGATTTGCTGGTCATAAAGTCCATTGATCGTTTTTAATTCTTCCAAGAGGTCGTTGGCGGCCTTTAGAAGTGTATCCATATTTTCGCCGCGCAGTTCGTATTCAATCGGATTGCCGCCGGGGCCTCCGCGCATTGACTGGAATGTTGTTGAATAAGCTTCCGGAATGTTTCCGGTTGCTTTTTTCCAGCGGGTGATCAGGTCCTTGGATTCCAGGTAACGGTTTTCTGCTCCTTTCAGTTGCACAACAACAGTGAACTGATTTTGGCCGCTGGAGTCACGCCAGCTGATATTGTCGCCGACTACAGTATACATCCCGATTGTCACATCCTGTCCGAATTCCTTTTGATAGGCGGCGTTAACCTTATTCCATCCGGCAATGACGCGTTTTGATATTTTTCGGGTTTCATCCAGCGGAGTGCCGGGGGGCATTACAACACGTCCCTTAATAAAATCACTATCGCTTTTGGGAAAGAATATGAATTTTACAACGCCATAATGGACCAGACCGGAAATAATCAGCATAATAAACAGGGCGCTGCTCAATGTTGTATAGCGCCAATGCAGTGCGTTTACCAGGAATGGACCATAGATCTTGTTTACAAAATATTCCAGGCTGCGGCTTATTTTTAGCCTGAGTTTTGATGGTAGACCAAGAATCCCCTTTCCCGTTTCTTCCAGTTTTGGCGGGAGATGTCTTAGATGAACCGGCAGAATAAACAATCCTTCAATAAGAGAGAAGGTTAGTGCGGCAACTACGGGGATTGGAATCTGTCGAATGAATTTACCCATTACACCATCTACGAAAAATAATGGAATAAATGCCACAACGGTTGTCAATACTGCTGCAATGACAGGCCAGGCAACCTCGTTGGTTCCTTCAACTGCGGCGTCCAGCATGCTATGGCCATGTTGCCTTCGGGTATAAATAGATTCTCCTATGACAATTGCGTCGTCTACGATAATACCCAGTACCATGATCAGTCCGAACAGGGAAAGCATGTTGATTGAGCAGTCGAACGCACTCATTAGTGCAAGTCCGCCTGCCAGGGATATTGGAATTCCCATTGTTACCCAGAAACTCAACCGGAGGTCAAGAAATAGCCAAAGGGCCAGAAATACCAGAATAAGACCGGATTTACCGTTTTTCATCAGCAGGCTTATACGGTCAATAACCATTTGTGAGCGGTCGCGGAAAATTGTAAGGTGGATGTTTTTAGGTAGTTCTTTTTCCTTTTGTTCAACATATTTTCTAACTGCGTTAGCAATGGTTATGCTGTCTTCAAACTCGGTTTTGAAAATATTAACAGAGACCGATGGCATACCATTGAACATGGAATATTTTTTTGAATCAATATCGAAGGAATCGCGGATATTTGCGATTTGCCCTAATTTAATCATTGTACCATCGGAATTAGAGATGATTGGAATATCCCGGTATTCTTTCGCACTGTACTTTCGGCCCAGGGCCCGAATGCGGTAATCTTCATCGCTCGTTTGGATTTGTCCGGCAGAGACGTTTTCGCTGTTGGCTTTAATAAGTTGTTTTATCTGGGCAAAGTTTAGGCCGTAACGGCGCATTTGATCTTCTGACAGCTCAATTGTTATTTCATAATCACGGATGCCGGATACCGATGTTTGGGTCACTTCCGGTAGGGCAGCGATATCACGCTCAAGTTTTCTGCCAAGTTCTTTCAGTTGATTTTCCGGCAAGTCTCCCCAGATTACAACCGCCATTACATCACCGCGGAATTTCATCTCTGAGACTGAAGGCTTTTCCGCTCCGTCAGGAAAGGTGTTGATGGAGTCAACGCGATTTTTTACATCGTTTAGTACCTGATAGAGGTCTGCGTTTTCTGTTAATTCAATGGATGCCGAGCCGCTTCCTTCGCTGGCGGAAGTTGTGAGTTCCTTGATTCCCTGAAGGCCGTCAAGCGCTTCTTCGATCTTTATACAAATACCTTCTTCAACCTCCTCCGGATCTGCTCCCGGATAGGATACCGATACGGATATACGATCCAGGGAAAACTTGGGCATTGTTTCCCGGACCATGGTTTCGACACCAAATACACCGCAGACAACGATCAACGCCATTAAAATATTGGAAAGTACGGGATTACTGATAAATACTTTTAGTAAATTATTCATGATTATTTCTGTGGCTTTGAGATTTTCTTCTTCTTATTGGACTGCGAATTCTCGGAATGTTTATCTATTGGCGCTAAGTTCGTATTGCAATAATCAAATTTGCCCGGAGAAGGCGGAACAACTTTTACTTTCATGCCGTTAACTACTCCACGCGGGAGTTTTTGTACAATTAAGTGTTCTCCTTGTGATAATCCGGAAGTGACAACCAGAAAATTCTTGTTGCTGCTGTAGATATCAGCCGGACGGCTTTCCAGGATACCTTTCGCATTAACAATGTAGATGTCTCCGTCTGTTTGTACTGATATCCAGGGGACCCGTACCGCATTTTGAATTGTTTTTCCCAGGAATGTGACTTTGCAGAACATGCCGTCGATTAACGGGAAGGAAGTGTGCTTTTCTGATAATGGTTCTGTCGGTGATACGGTGAACTTGAATGTTCCTGAATCGGAATTAAATCCCTCGAGCCTGACGACTTTCCCTTTCCAACTGCTTGCTTTGGAGGATTCGATCCAGTCAATCGTAACCGGAATTCCAGCCGCGTTCGTAAACCAGTTGCTGTAATTATTGTGGTGAACCGCTTTTATAGGTAAAGTCTTTGCTACTTCATCCGCTCCTAGTGATACAGGAATTTCAAGTGTGCTGTCATCGGCTAGTTCAAACAGTTTGTCGCCGGAATTGACGTACTCGCCTCTGTCTATATATGACACCTTGATCCGTCCGCGTATCGGACTTTTTATTACGCAACGCAAAATGTTATTTTGAGCGAGGTTCTTTTCTGCTATGGCACGGCGTATCTGAGCGTCTGTTGTTTCCAACTGCAGTTTTGATTTTGCCAGGGTTGCAGAAGTACTGATTACTTTCTCTGCCTGAGTCTGCATGGTGACTTCCGCTTGTTCAAGTTCGGTTCGGTATGATGCCTGCTTGTCATAAAGACCTTTTATTCGTTTGTAATTTTCTGTTTGAAGTTCCTGGACACGTCTAAGCAACTTTAATTGTTTTTCGGTATCTATAATAAATTGTTCGATGATTGCTTTTTCGCCGGTTAATTGTTTGATGTCTGCTTCGGCTTGATTGAGGGCAACGATATAATCTGATTTGTCAATGCGAAGTAAAACTTCGCCTTTTTTTACCAGTACACCGGCTTTCAAGTCGTCACGTTTTTCGACAATGCGTCCCTTAACTTCTGAGCTGAGAATGATATCCTGTGCTGTTTGGACTTTCCCATAACCTGATATGGACAATCTGACGGGGCCGGGGATAACTGGAATTCCCGTCAGGTTTTTTATTGCTTCGGTCGTTATTTTTTTTGTCTGGTCTCCTTTTAGGTATTGTGCCAGGAAAAAACCGCCTACGCCGGCCAGCAATATAAATATGGATATTCCCGCGCGTAGCAGAATGAATAGTTTCTTGTCCTCTTGTATTTTCACCTCTCTAAACTCCAATGTGTATGATTATGGTTTCTTGTGTCTTAATTTCTTATGTCGTAACTGGTCACCGATTCGTTACTGGAAAAAATAAAAAACATGACGCAAAATTAATCTGGCATAGAATAAATGTCAATTATTTGTCCGATATTTCACTAATTATTAATTAATGGAATATGGCCCGGAAGAATTTGGATTGTGATTTTCGGTACAAAAATATTACAATTTAATCAAAAATATTTGCATAGCTGGCAAAGCGGGCTATTGTAAATCAAATTCGGGATTTAGGTAAATTTCAATATCAACAATTATAATTATAAAAAAAGTAGAAGAGAGGAATTAGGACCATGAAGAGATTTCTGGTGATGCTGTTTTTTTTGACCGTTACCGTAACCGGGGTCAATGCCGGAGTTAAAGACAAATTACTGTTGTACATTCCAAACCGTATTGTAGATCTCACCGACATCTTTTCTGTTTCAGTAGGCTTTGGTCCTACCGTCCGCGCCGAGATGAGAGCGACTCGTGCTTTTTCTTTTGGCGGTGGTATCGGTGCTTCTGCTAAGTTAGTTAAAGCATATAACCGCCAGTATGGTTATGCGCTCGATAATGAATGGGAATGGACTTTTACCTGTATCGGTGGTGAAGACTGGGAAAGAAACCACACGAACCGTTTTGTGCAGGAATATTATCATGAATACTTCGGTTTCCCTCTTGTTTCTGATAACATCTATGATTTTCATGAAGGTGCCAGAGATTACTGGGAATTAGGTGTTGACGGTGCCCTGCTTGTGACCCTGCATGCGGCTCTTCACCCAGTTGAAATTGCTGACTTTATTACTGGGTTCTTCTTTATTGATCTTAAAGGTGATGATATCACCTCTGAGGATTTTGAATAATCCTTATTGTAGATTCGTAAAATTTACGGGCATTCTCTTGTGGGGATGCCCGTTTTTTTATTTACAGGTTTATAACTTATGGCTGAAATTGATTTAAGTGAATTTGTGTGTTTGCGTTGCGGTGCATGTTGCTGCTGGCCCGGAGATGTTAAGGTTACCGATGAGGAAATCAAACGTATTGCCGAATTTTTGGAGATGAATGAGTTTGATTTTATTGAAAAATATACCAAGCTGGCGGTTACCCGTCGTGGTCTTTCTCTAATTGAGAAAGGTGATGGTACTTGTATCTTTTATGATTTTGTCGAGGGTTGCCTCATTAATGATGTCAAACCAGTCCAGTGTTCGAGTTTTCCATGGAGGTGGACCTGTGATGGGTGGGATGAGCGTTGTGCCGGAGCTCTGGCATTAAAAAAACAACAAGGGAGTAGCGGTAAAGAATAAATGAAAACAATACGGAATGTCTTTGCGGTTGTTTTCCTGGTGATTTTGATCCAGGGATGTGTATCTAATACTGGAAACCAAACTGCCTGTGGAGATATTAAGATTGTTTCTCTGCATGGCTCATGGCTTGAAATGGGCAGGCAATATGGGAAGTTATTGAAAAACGAACTTCGTAGAACATACGAGTTTTCAAAAGCTGGAACATTTGCGGATGCTGATAAATTTTTTGCTTCTGGTGATAAGCCGACTGGTATTCGTTTTCTTGATGAGTTTTTTCTGGGAGTGTCACAAGGGACCGGTATGACGATTCCTGAGTTGATTCGTGCCAATGCCGTTGAGGTTGCTTATGCGGATCAGCTGAGTAAATTGCTTGCGGCCTCTAAGTGTTCGACGCTGGCATTATGGGGGCAGCGTACTACCAATGGAAATACTCTTTATGGACGTAACTATGATTGGCTGCCTTCATTTCGTAAACTTGATCTTGTTCTGACTGTATTTCATCCTGATGACGGCTGTAATTCGGTCGCTATGCTGAATTTTGCCGGATGCTTTTATCTTACCAGCGCCATGAATTCGTCGGGGCTCTTCGTTGAATTGAATTCCGGCATGTTTTCCGGAAATGCATATTATGCCAATCGTTATCCTAATGCCTGGATGTTATGGTTTGTTCTGTTGAATTCAAATGATATACCGGATGCTTGTCGCATGTTGGAAACATTCAAGGCTGCGGGGAATTATGTTATTGGTCTTGCTGATTCTCAAAACGCCATTGCGTATGAATGGAGCGCTGACAAGAATAGCGCTATAGTTAAAGGTAATAATGGGGTCCTTGCGACAGCCAACCATTTTTGTCGAAAAGGCTGGACAAATCTGCCTGGTGCATCGCAAGGGGGATGTATTTCCAGTATATCGCGCCAACAGGCATTGCAGAGACTTGGCGGTGCTTTGAAAGCTCCCGCAACGGTTAAAACTCTTGAGAATATCCTTGCCGTTCCAACAGGGCAGGGCGGCGCAAAATGGAAAGGGACCCTCTTTCAAGTAATTGCTGTCCCCTCTGAAATAGAGTTGATAGTCAACCATTCAGACCAGCCTGTGTGGCAGATAATTCCTCTAAAACAGTACTTCTCTGAGTAGTTTTCGTTATGGAGCTGAATTGATTGATATTGTGTCTTGCTTCTTAATGCTCAATGTGTTGCTGCGATTTTGGTGATATGTTGAGGTCGTGCCAGGGGAAGAAAAACACGAAAAAGATGAGAAGTTGATTTGTATTGTTTGGGCTCTCGTGTACATTAGAGGCTTTTCCGCTTGATGGCGGGAAGAGTTGAGGTTAACGCAACAGCATATATAATGTCGTTGTCGGTACTGGAAATATTGTATCAGACAGGAGCCTGATTGAATTCATGGAAATCTCCGACTTGAACAAATAAATAAAGCCGGTGCTGCAATGGAAATAGTGCTGTAAAGTGTGTACCATATCTGCCGGAAGGCAGAAACGAGCTGTTTGAAATCATTTATATAATATATGCATACGTTTTTTAACTGCGGAGCAGTTGTGGCGCTCTTATGGCGTTTATTAGAATCTGAAAACTTGTTTTCAGTCAAATAAACGACATTGTTTGGCACCGGCACCTTGCCGGTCGCGATCCAACGGCGAGTCGTTGGTCGGCGCAGCCGAAACTGGTCCTGAGAAAAGATTAGAAAAAGTTTAAAAAGCGATTTGTAAAATGTGAAGAACAGCGTATTTTAAAAGCTCGTGTTCTTAACATGGTGTCAGTTGAAAATAGTCCTTGAAATTTCCTTGAAAAAGTTAATTTGAGTGTTTGACAAAAACTGATATGATGATAAGTTAAAAGCCTGTGCTTAAACATGGTGTTGATGACAAGTCAGTCGTTAAAAAATTCCTTTAAAAAAAGTTGAATTTTGAGTTTGACAAAAATCGATACAGTGCTAAATTAAAAGCTCGTGTTCATTACTGAGAACGTTGATTAAAACGGTGTTCGAAATAAATCCTGAAATTGTTGAAATTAGTATTTGACAGGATGCGAAACCGTGATAAATTAAACGGCTCATGTCTGAAACACGACACGATGATCTGGAAGGGAACGAAAAAGTCAGTTATAAAAAACTTTTAAAAAACTTCCGAAGTTGATTTGACAAAATCACATTTGATGATAAATTAAAACCTTGTTGCTGATTGCGACAATGTTTAATAAAAATAACGGATAAGTAATTAATATTGTGAGTGTTACGATGCTTGCTTTTAATGCGAATCCAAAGTTGATTGAAAATTGAATAGTGCGATGTATCCGAGTCAAGTGATAGATACCCATCTATCATAAAACTTTGAGATCTTCTTTTAAAAAGAAGTTCCTAAATATATATAAAATTCAAGAACGAATTTTCCATAAATAATAACATCGGTTTAACTGATGTTTAATAATTTATTTATCGGAGAGTTTGATCCTGGCTCAGAACGAACGCTGGCGGCATGGATTAGGCATGCAAGTCGAACGAAGAAGTTGAAGCTTGCTTCAACGGACGAGTGGCGAAAGGGTGAGTAACGCGTGAGTAACTTGCCCCTAAGTTGGGGATAACTCCGGGAAACTGGGGCTAATACCGAATGTGGTTAAGAATTCGCATGTTTTCTTAATTAAAGGTTTACTGCTTAGGGATAGGCTCGCGTTCCATTAGCTAGTTGGTAAGGTAACGGCTCTACCAAGGCAACGATGGATAGCTGGTCTGAGAGGACGATCAGCCACACTGGGACTGAGACACTGCCCAGACTCCTACGGGAGGCTGCAGTCGAGAATCTTCCGCAATGCGCGAAAGCGTGACGGAGCAATGCCGCGTGCAGGATGAAGGCCTTCGGGTTGTAAACTGCTGTCACCAGGGACGAATAATGACTGTACCTGGAGAGGAAGCTACGGCTAACTACGTGCCAGCAGCCGCGGTAATACGTAGGTAGCGAGCGTTGTTCGGATTTATTGGGCGTAAAGGGTCCGCAGGAGGTCTTTTAAGTCTGATGTGAAATCCCGGGGCTCAACCCCGGAACTGCATTGGAAACTGAAAGACTAGAGTATCGGAGAGGTGAGCGGAATTTCAGGTGTAGCGGTGGAATGCGTAGATATCTGAAAGAACACCAAGAGCGAAGGCAGCTCACTGGACGATTACTGACTCTCAGGGACGAAAGCGTGGGGAGCGAACAGGATTAGATACCCTGGTAGTCCACGCCGTAAACGTTGTGAACTTGTTGTGGGGGGATTTAGCCCCCTCCGTGACGAAGCTAACGCGATAAGTTCACCGCCTGGGGACTACGGCCGCAAGGCTAAAACTCAAAGGAATTGACGGGGGCCCGCACAAGCGGTGGAGCATGTGGCTTAATTCGAGGCAACGCGAAGAACCTTACCTGGGCTTGACATATACAGGACCATCCATGGAAACATGGACTTTCTTCGGAACTTGTATACAGGTGCTGCATGGCTGTCGTCAGCTCGTGCCGTGAGGTGTTCGGTTAAGTCCGGCAACGAGCGCAACCCGTATCATTAGTTGCCATCAGGTAATGCTGGGAACTCTAATGAGACTGCCCGTGTTAAGCGGGAGGAAGGCGCGGACGACGTCAAGTCAGTATGGCCCTTATGTCCAGGGCTGCACACGTGCTACAATGGTCGGTACAATGGGAAGCAATACTGCGAAGTGGAGCAAATCCTGAAAACCGGTCTTAGTTCGGATTGGAGTCTGCAACTCGACTCCATGAAGTTGGAATCGCTAGTAAAGGCGTATCAGCTACGACGCCTTGAATACGTTCCCGGGCCTTGTACACACCGCCCGTCACATCATGGAAGCTGATTGCACCCGAAGTAAATGACCCAACCTTTCACGAGGAGGGAATTTCCTAAGGTGTGGTTAGTAACTGGGATGAAGTCGTAACAAGGTAGCCGTAGGGGAACCTGCGGCTGGATCACCTCCTTTCTAAGGAGTAATCCATGAACCGATATTTTAACCAACAACGGTTTGTGGATACGGCTAAACCCCCTTAATGGGGTGTGGGTAACGGTAACGTTACCAATTGGATACATCGAACTATTCAGTTTTTAAGAAACAAAACTGGCGCACTCGTTGCGCCGTGTTGATTGTAAAACAAATAAATTTAACGTCGGAAAAGACGAAATACAGCTGATCGAAAGATCGGCGGACCCATAAGGGGCTTTAGCTCAGTTGGCTAGAGCGTCTGGTTTGCATCCAGAAGGTCAAGGGTTCGACTCCCTTAAGCTCCACCATTTTGGGCGTATAGCTCAGTTGGTTAGAGCGCATCCCTGATAAGGATGAGGTCCCAGGTTCAAATCCTGGTACGCCCACCATTTTTTCCGAACGACAAAAGAATTTACCGGAGCAATCCGGTTGGTAAAAGTTGATATCATATAATATATATGAACAGCGAGTAGCCGATGTTAATTGACAATTGAAGACAAATACAATGAATAATATAGGGTAATCTTAACCGCACAACTTTGCATTGAGATAATATTTTTGGTGGTTAAGCTACTAAGAGCACATGATGGATGCCTTGGTTCTGACAGGCGATGAAGGACGTGATATGCTGCGATAAGCCCCGGATAGCTGCGAATGAGCTTTGAAACGGGGATTTCCGAATGGGGCAACCCGGCCGAAGTAATGTTCGGTCGTCCTTAACTGAATACATAGGTTAAGGTCGCGATACTCAGGGAAGTGAAACATCTCAGTACCTGAAGGAAAAGAAATCAACCGAGATTCCGTAAGTAGTGGCGAGCGAACGCGGAACAGCCTAAACCGTCAAGTTTACTTGACGGTGTTGCGGGACTCCGATGTGGTACAGTAATTACCAGCTGAATGAATTTGGAAAGATTCAGGCATAGAGGGTGAAACCCCCGTAAGTGAAACTAATTGCTGACCTAGGAGTATCCCAAGTAGAACGGAACACGTGAAACTCCGTTTGAATCCGGGAGGACCACCTTCCAAGGCTAAATACTAGTCAGAAACCGATAGCGAAATAGTACCGTGAGGGAAAGGTGAAAAAGTACCCCTGTTAGGGGAGTTAAAAGATCCTGAAATCATGTGCTTACAAAGTGTGGGAGCGCAAGTGACCGCATGCCTTTTGCATAATGAGCCTGCGACTTACTCTATACGGCAAGGTTAATCCACAGGAGCAGCCGAAGCGAAAGCGAGTGTTAATAGCGCGACTAGTCGTATGGAGTAGACCCGAAACCGAGTGATCTTACCATGGTCAGGTTGAACCTTCTGTAACAGGAAGTGGAGGACCGAACCAGTTCGTGTTGAAAAACGTTTGGATGAACTGTGGTAAGGGGTGAAAGGCCAATCAAACTCGGTGATAGCTGGTTCTCTTCGAAATAGCTTGAGGGCTAGCCTTGAGTATAATTAGAGCGCGGGGGTAGAGCACTGATTGTTCGCGGGCCCTTACCGGGGTACCAACAACTATCAAACTCCGAATACCGCGTTTCCGTATCTCAGGAGTCAGTCTATGGGAGATAAGTTTCATGGACAAAAGGGAAACAGCCCAGACCGCCAGCTAAGGTCCCTAATTAGTACTAAGTGGCTTGAAGGATGTGGAGCTGCATAGACAGCCAGGATGTTGGCTTAGAGGCAGCCACCATTTAAAGAGTGCGTAATAGCTCACTGGTCGAGTGGTTCTGCGCCGAAGATGATCGGGACTAAGTACTAAACCGAAGCTGCGGGTCGTAAATTTATTTACGGCGGTAGAAGAGCGTTGTATACGGATTGAAGCCGATGAGGAATCGGAGGTGGACTGTATACAAGTGACCATGCAGGCATGAGTAGCGAAAAACCAAGTGAGAATCTTGGTCACCGAAAACCTAAGGTTTCCTGGGGCAGGTTCGTCCGCCCAGGGTTAGTCGGATCCTAAGGCGAGGCCGAAAGGCGTAGTCGATGGACAACAGGTTAATATTCCTGTACTACCTTATCTGAGTGATGGAGGGACGCAGTATGCTAAGCGGGCTGTCGATTGATAGTGGCAGTCTAAGGTCGTAGGGCGTGAAGTAGGCAAATCCGCTTCACATTAAGCCTGAGAACTGAATGGACACAATTCCTTCGGGATGCGTGGATCCGCTGATGCTACGCTGACGAGAAAAGCTTCTAAACGTTGAAGATAGGGTATCCGTACCTAAACCGACACAGGTAGGTGAGGCGAGAAGCCTAAGGTGCGCGAGAGAAACCACGTTAAGGAACTCGGCAAATTAGCCCCGTAACTTAGGGAGAAGGGGTGCCGCCATTGTGAAAGAACTTGCTTCTGGAGCATACGGCGGTTGCAACAAAGAGGCTGGTGCGACTGTTTAACAAAAACACAGCTCTCTGCTAACTCGTAAGAGGATGTATAGGGAGTGACACGTGACCAATGCCAAAAGGTCAAGGGAATCTGTCAGCTTAGGCGAAGCAGTGAACTGAAGCCCTGGTGAATGTCGGCCGTAACTATAACGGTCCTAAGGTAGCGAAATTCCTTGTCGGGTAAGTTCCGACCTGCACGAATCGTGTAACGATGCCAGCACTGTCTCAACGTGGATCTCGGCGAAGTTGTAATTCCGGTGAAAATGCCGGATACCCGCGGAAGGACGGAAAGACCCCATGAACCTTTACTGTAATCTGATATTGGTATTTGGTTGTTCATGTGTAGCATAGGTGGGAGACTTTGAAGCCGCTACGCCAGTACCGGTGGAGTCGTTGGTGAAATACCACCCTTGTGCAGTTGAATATCTAACCTTGATCCGTGAATCCGGACAGGGAACAGTGTCAGAGGGTCAGTTTGACTGGGGCGGTTTCCTCCTAAATCATAACGGAGGAGCACGAAGGTACACTCAGTACGGTTGGCAATCGTACGCAGAGCGTAAGGGTAGAAGTGTGCTTTACTGTAAGACAGACATGTCGAGCAGTTGCGAAAGCAGGTCCTAGTGATCCAGCGATGGAATGTGGAATCGTCGTTGCTCAACGGATAAAAGGTACTCTGGGGATAACAGGCTGATAGCGCCCAAGCGTCCATAGCGACGGCGCTGTTTGGCACCTCGATGTCGGCTCATCACATCCTGGGGCTGAAGAAGGTCCCAAGGGTTCGGCTGTTCGCCGATTAAAGTGGTACGCGAGCTGGGTTCAGAACGTCGTGAGACAGTTCGGTCCTTATCCTCCGTGGGCGTAGGATATTTGACGGGATCATTCCCTAGTACGAGAGGACCGGGAATGACTAACCTCTGGTGTTCCAATTGTCGCGTCAGCGGCATTGTTGGGTAGCTATGTTGGGAACGGATAAGCGCTGAAAGCATCTAAGCGCCAAGCCTACCCGAAGATTAGATATCCCTGAAGGCAGGTTGAAGACTACGACCTCGATAGGCTGGAGGTGTAAGCACAGCAATGTGTTCAGCTTACCAGTACTAATCAGCCGTTCGGCTTAACCACCTCTTTTTTCATCGGTTTCCTGCACCGGAAACTTATGAATAAAGAGCTAAAATAAGCATCAACAGCAAAGTCTTTGCATGAGTTAAGCAGCTCTATTTATCATTGTATTTTCTTCTTTTTATAATTTTTTTTCCGGTGCCCATAGCGAGGTTGTCACACACGTTCCCTTCCCGAACACGACCGTTAAGGACCTCTGCGGCGATGGTACTGCATATTTGACTGTGGGAGAGTAGCACGGCGCCGGAATTTTTTTTACTAAGACCGTTTCTGGCATGTCCAGCAACGGTCTTTTTTTTGTGCCCGTCTCAAGACCGGCATAAAAAAAGAATCAAAAAATATTTTAATACATATTGACTTTGTTGTATTATTATTGTATCATATTGTTGTAATACAGTGGTGGAGTGTGTATTTATGTTGAAAAAATCAAAAGTTGAAATTGTTTATGAAGGCTTGTCTGATCAGATAAGCGATATGAAATCGGGCGACCGGATGCCGACGGTGCGTCAACTGATGCAGGACTTCGGAGTCAGCCAGTTGACTGTAATGCAGGCTCTTGGACAGCTTGAGAGTGATGGCATCCTGACTCGTGAACCAGGGCAGGGGTATTTTGTCCGTGATGCGGGAAAAGCCGATACCGATCTGCTTCGAATCTGCTTTATGGCATCCGACTGGCCTTCAAAACCGGTGAGTGAACTTGAAGAAATGCTGAAGACGTTGGGAAGCACTGCCAAGTGCCAGATTTCCAGGTATAATTATCCGGTGGGAGGTTCATTTCCCAGTAATTTTCCTGTCAGAGACTATGATGTCGTGGCGTTAATACCTGAAGTTAATATGCTTACACCGGAATTTATTTACACTGTAGGAACCTTGCCTGTTCCGGTGATAATATGCTGGGTTCCGATATCGGAGGTGAGGGTTAACAGCGTATATGGTGATCCGTTCATGACAGGGGCGGAAGCTGCATCTTATTTGATAAGAAAAGGGCATCGTGATTTGGCGGTCATGGTTTCTTCCTGTATGGACTCATCAGTAATACAAGCTCGAATTGAAGGTTTCAACGCTATCGCCAAAACGATGAATTGTAATGTGTCAACAATCGATGCTGATATAAAACCCGGTGATTTTGCCCAGGAAAAAACCTATAATGTCCTTTCAAAACGTTTAAAGAACCAGCCACTTGATTTTACGGCGATGTATTTGGTGATTGATGAGGCTGCTCTTGCTGTTACCAAGGCGTTTTCTGAACATAATATTAAGGTTCCGGATCAGGTTAGTCTGATTGGATCGGATGCGTCACGGCACAGCGCATTTTATCAACCTCCTCTTACGACAGTTGGAATTCAGTCCCAGAGTGTGGCCGAAGGAATCATTAATACGGCGAAACGGTTAAAACTGGAATCCGATGTCCTCGTCAAATACTGTCTTCCTCCTGTATTGATCGAGCGGGATTCTGTACGTGACTTAATTAAATAGTAAAAATACATAAAAGAAAAAAGGGAGAGGTTTTTTTTTGAGTTAAATGGGTTTTATGGTGTGTTGTTCTGATGGGAATTGGGACATTTGGGAACATATAATAAATTAATGCAAAAAGAAAGAGAGAATATGAAGTTGAAAATATTATTGATCAGTATTGTAGTGACTTTGTCTGTCTCATGGGGAATGGCAGCGGAAATTGTTGTAGATTTCCCTAAAGATATTGCTGGCTGGCAGACTCGACATTTCCGAAATCCGGTGAGACTGGTTGCTAAGCCGGGGCCGGAAAGTGTCATTTTGTCATTTACCGGAACCGGGGATACTGCTGGCTGTTACTGGAAAACCTTTCCGTGCCCGAAAAATACTCGTGAAGTAACGTTTACTTTCCGATATCGTACGAGTGTGAAAGTTCCATTATCGCTGGTTATTTCCAGGGGGGTAGGAGTCGAACCGCCGGCAATGCGGCATAATTTGGAGATTATTGCAGACAATCAATGGCATGATATCAGTAAGAAATATGGCGTTATCAGGTCGTTCAACGAAATGAAGATTCCGACAGTCACGCTGGAATTTGTAATGGAGGGACATGTAAACGGTAGTGATAAATTCGAAATTTCTCATATAGAAGTAACAAAGCAATCGCTGCCTGCTTTTGACCTTACTTATTCGCCGCAGTCCGGGCAGGTCATTAGCGGTTGCGGTTCAGAAAAAATAGCAGTCAACTGGCATGTAAATACTGGAAAACACATGATTGATTCTATTCTTGAATTGGATGGGAAAGTATTGGATCAGAAGACTAACAGCATTAGTGCTGGAAAGACGCTGGTACAGTCATTTGATATGAGAAAATATCCGGAAGGAGAATATATTGTAAAGCTGAAAGACAATGACAAACTTATCCGGACACTGAATTTTGTCAAGTATCCGTCTGCTGAGAATTCTGTTACTATATTTAATCGAGTACCGTACTATAATGGGAAGCCGTATTTTATTCTCGGGCTGTATCA
Source organism: Victivallales bacterium (assembly GCA_963677165.2). Lineage (GTDB taxonomy): Bacteria > Verrucomicrobiota > Lentisphaeria > Victivallales > SZUA-371 > JAFGXT01. Next base: position 535,736 of record CAXXSX010000001.1, read on the forward strand.
TTCCGGCGATCCGGTTATTTCTCTTCTAAACAAGACCAATAAAGCACTTGGAATGAAAGAGATCACTCGTGATCAAGTCTTTGATGATCTAAAGAAGCGTCATTTCAATGCAGTACATCACAGTTGGAGTCCGGGAAACCTTGATTTTCATCTTGCGGCCCGGAAACACGGCTTGCTGGTTTTGAATGAGTGTAATTATATTTCTCCTGACGAAGCCCTGAAGGACAGGAGCAAATATCCAAATGTTCTTGCCTGGTATTCTCAGGATGAACCTCAGGGGGAAAAGCTTGACACATGTATCAAGCGTTACAGAGAATTCAAAAAGCTTGACCCTTATCATCCCGTTGTGGTATGTTTTAATTCTGTCGGAGCAGAGCTGAAAGCTCCGGTAAATGATTTGACCTTTATAGACTATTATCCTGTTGGGTTGCCGGACAGCAATGTAGAAAAATTTCCTATGATGATTGATCTGGCCCGGAAGCATATTAACAAGAATGATCCGACTACCTGTGAAATTGCGGTTCCTCAATTGTTCGCAATGGACGGTATGTTTATTGAACCGACAATAAAGCAAGTCAAGGCTCAGGTTTATTCGGCTTTGGTTGGTGGGGCAAAAGGTATTTTCTACTATGGTTTTTATACTTCAGAGCCGCTTAAAAACGGAATGCCCGGCAATCCTGACCGAAAACACTGGTATCTGCCGGAAAGTAAATTATGGGACCAGATTGGTGATCTGAATTCCGAGATCGTCAAATTACAGGATGTTTACTTGCAAGGAAAGGTCGTTAAAGGCGTAACACTTCCCAATATACAGTTCCGAGCATGGGAATATAAGGGATATATTTATTTGGTTGCGGTAAACCCCTATGGCAGAAATACAGTCTCCAGTAAGTTGACGCATCCGAAATCCTGGAAACTTACATCCCAGTTGTTTGGTTCGAAACTCGAGATGAAGAATAATGTAGTAACTCTGGGACCATATGGAGTTATTGTTTTGAAGTTTTCTGAAAGTAATTGAAAAATGCCCGAAAGGGTAAAGGAGAAGAAAAATGAAAAGAAATATTTTCACTCTCATCGAGCTCCTCGTAGTGATCGCGATCATTGCTATTCTTGCGGCGATGTTACTGCCTGCCTTAGGGAATGCCAGAAATAAGGCAAAGGCAATTGCCTGTTTAAATAATTTAAAACAGTTAAATACTATTACCAACTTATATTCAAATGATTATAAAGGATGGATTTATGTAGAGAATTCAGACGGACAGCCATGGGTTGTTAACATGATATGGAATGATTATATTAAGAATACTAAACTGCTTCAGTGTCCGAAAATGGTAAAAAATCCTGTGGCCGATGTTGATGATCTCAATTCATGGAAATTTAATACATATGCTATTCGTTTTCCGACTGCTGCTGAAACTATTGAGTTGTACAAGGCAAAAATGAGTTGGCCGGAGTGTTATATGCGCATTCCTTTCAAACAATCTACTTTGCCATTATATGGTGATTCCTGTTGGAGTACCAACCCGGCTGTGAACGGTTATGCTGCATTTGATCATTTTGCGGAAGGAAATTTCTATATGGCTCATACCAAAAAATGCAATGTTGCCTATTCTGATGGTCATGCGGAAGCAACAGACGGCCAAACTCTTATAGAGAAGAAGGCGTGCTATATTGATGCGTTCCTGGGACAGCACTCATATTAATATAGCAGTGGGACACAGGGGGCGGAGAGTTTCCAAAAGGTTTCTTGCAAAGGAATATATAAATGGTTGATATAAGCAGTTTACTATGGACATTGTCCGGCTGGACGCCGTATTTGTGGAGGCTCGGGCGTTCTATGGAACTTGATGAGGAACAGAATGCCGAGTTTAACGATGTTCCGGTGACGGTTCCCGGTTCGGTTCAACTGGCACTGAAAAACGCCGGGATTATTCCGGACTGGAATTATATGGGAAATGCCCGCAGTTGCGAATGGGTGGAAAACCGGCACTGGATGTTTTCCACAATTGTTCCTTCAAAAGCCATCATCGGCGAAAATTTTGAACTGGTTTGTGAAGGACTTGATTATTCCGGCTGGATTGTCTGGGACGGAAAAATTATCGGAGAATTTTCAGGAGCAAATCGTCTGCACCGTTTTGCTCTTCCAATATTAAAAGAGCGAGGGGAACATTCTCTTGCGATAATATTTGATCTGCCGCCCCGCTGGCTGGGTCAGTTCGGTTATACTTCGAAGTATTCCGTTGGAAAATCCCGATTTTATTATACTTGGGACTGGATGCCGCGGATTGTCCAGACCGGCATTACCGGGTTGGTGAAATTACGGGCTATTCCAGAGTCTGCGCTGAAAATATCGGAATTAACGATTGACGCCGATCCGGAGGAGTCAACCGGAAGTATTTGCCTGCAGGGAGAGATTTCAGGAGAAAGATCGGGAGATGGAATAACGGTAACCCTGTATGATGGTTCTGATATTATTCAACAGCAAAGTTATGCTTGTGGTTGTCTTTCAGAGGGAATAACAATTGATAATTTTGCTGTAGAGCTGTGGCTGCCGAACGGTTGTGGTGATAGAAAGCTATATTTTCTTGAAATAGTTCTTGAACGGGATGGAGGAGTAATAGACCAGGTTCGTCGCAAGGTCGGGTTTCGGAGAATTCGCTGGCGTAACTGTCGGAACGCACCGTCGGGTGCAGATCCGTGGTTGTGTGAAGTTAATGGAGAACCATTATTTATTCAGGGGGTGAACTGGACGCCGATTCGACCGAACTATGCGGATGTTAATGATGAAGATTATCAAATTCGTGTCCGGCATTACCGTGATATCGGTGTAAATCTGATTCGAATATGGGGAGGAGCTTCCTTAGAGCGTGAGATTCTGTATGATCTTTGTGATGAATACGGTATTATGGTGTGGCAAGAGTTTCCGCTGTGTTCTTCCGGTATTGAAAATCTGCCGCCGTCAGAACCGGAACTGATTGCCGGTCTGCTGGCTGATGCGGAATATTACATTGATCGGCTGGGCCCACATGCTTCCGTGATTATGTGGTGTGGCGGTAATGAACTTCAGCGTGGTCCGGATGGTGCCGACGAAGGCAGCGGTTATCCATGTACTTCTGAGGAACCTGTATTAGCTGGATTCGAGGAACTGGTAAGCCGGCGTGACCCTTTGCGACGGTTCGTACTGGCATCGGCATCAGGGCCGCGCGAATTTGCCGATGAAAATGATTATGGGAAAGGTTTGCACTGGGATGTTCACGGTCCGTGGAAAGCAGAGGGGGCGTTGGATAATAACTGGAAGAGTTACTGGCAGAACGATGATTCCCTGTTTCGTTCGGAAGTCGGCAGTCCCGGAGCCAGTCCATTGGAGATTATCGAGAAATACGGCAATGATTGGGATTGTCCATTGTCATGGTGGAACGAACATGAGACATTTGTTAAGATATATGGACGGGAACCAGAGTCTATAACTGAATATGTTGAATGGAGTCAAAAACGTCAGGCGGAAATGCTTTATGTCATTGCGTCTGAGTGCAAAAGGCGTTTTCCTGCCTGCGGTGGAATTATAATCTGGATGGGACATGATGCATTTCCCTGCTCGGCTAATACATCGATTCTTGACTTTCACGGCAACCCTAAACCAGCGGCTGAGGCTTTAAAGCAAGTCTTTAAATCATTTAGTCGTTGAATTTTTCGCTACGAAGTTTTTTGGTGGTAGCGTTGCGTTTTTTTGAGTCGAGGCGTCTTTGTTTAGATGCTCTGGTTGGTTTTGTTTTTATCCGTTTGGGCTTTCTGACCAGTGCACTACGGATGATATTGGCGAATCTATCGTATGCTTCCTGTCGGTTTTTCAGTTGGGTACGGTGTACGCGACATTCCACAATCAGTTCGCCGAGAGCGTTGATCCGGTTTGACAATCGGGCAAATATTCTTGATTTAATACTGTCCGGCAAGGAAGAGGATGCTACATGGAAACGAAGTCGGACGGCGGTTGACACTTTATTGACGTTTTGGCCGCCGGGACCGCCGGAGCAGCAGAATTCTTCGGTTACTTCATCCGTTGAAATATTTAGATTTTCAGTGATTCTGATCATTGTTCATGCCTATGCTGACTCAATCAGCTTTTCCAGCATAACTCGACAACTTGCTACTTCAAGCTCATTGCGTATTAACCAAGGGGAGTATATGAGGATTTTACGTCCTTCACGTTTCCATCGTGCTACTGTACGCTGGAAAACTTTTCTCCAACGTTTTAATTTCGGATGAATGCCTACTACTACAGTTTTATCGGATAGTGTTGACGTGAAATGACAATAGTTTATTAGTTCTGAAAATAGTTCAGGATATGGATCCGCTACAATGAATTCAACTTCCGGATGAAATCGGTTGAAACTGACAATACTTTTCCAGCCGCACGGGACCAGAAAAACCAGGGAGTAATCATCGGTATTAAATTTTTTATCAACTAAGAATGATTGCAGGTCTGTTCGTTCAATGTCTTTAACGTTTATGCTGTTCTGAAATGACCACAGGCGTTTTGTTCCATCGGCATGTTTGCGGGTAATAATAGGGGCCACTTGCATACCGTGCAATTCAAATTCAAACTCACCATCGATTTTAGAAAATTCACCAGCTTCAAGTTTTTGAGCATATTCTGTATTGTTCTGTCTTACGAATTCAATGGCCATTTTTCGTAACGCATTGACCCTGTAGGGTTCAAGCGATGACATATATTGTTCGTCCAGTTCACCGGAATATATTTGATTAATAGTTTTTTCAAGACCCCTAAAGATGTCGGATGAAAAATCCAGCATTATTTGATAACGTAATTTTATATTGGATAGCTGTGCCGGTAAACTGTCATGAAGTTGTTTTGGTAGCGGCATTCCTTCTAAAATATCATCAGCCAATGACTTTAATTGTTTGACGAATTCATACTTCTTATTTTTTTGAATTACAGTTTGCTGATCAATAGCAGCTTTTAATTTTTGGTGATGTTCATTAAATTTTTCTGTGTCACTATGCCGCTTGTCGAGTTCTTTTAAAGCTAAAGTTGCATTTTCTACTATCTGAGAAAGATTACTCAAGTAAGCAATTAAAAAGTCTCTGAATTTCTCAGGGATAATCGTTGGGAATGGAGGGATTTCCTGCCAAAAATCAGTTTTTTCTGATCCTGCAAAAGTCTGACAGAACTGTTCTAATTCGATGAAATCAGCATGTTCTATTATGACTCCACGGGTTGAACTGTTGTGGATTTTTACCCCACAATTATTAATATAATTTTCAAGTTGTTCTTTTAAATTTGAAAAACAGAATGGAGCATAAACGGTTTCACCGTGGTTGCCCTTAAATGGTTTAAATTCGGTTCTTTCTATTTGCTCAGAACCAAAATGATTGTTCACATGCGACATTCCATCGGCTTCAACACATAGGTCATTACCAATGAGTGTAATATTCTGGAATCCACTTTTTACCGCGAAGTCAATAGCGGGAACGATGACTGATACGGCAGCTGCCAGTTCAGGTGCTTTCGGAATTTGAAGCGGACCGTTAACCGTTAATAAGTTAAATTGTCTGGCAGATGTCCAGACAAATTTATCGAAGCGACATACAACACCCGGAGAGAGGTTTGGAGGACATAACAACGGAACATCAGGATGAAAATCATGATCCATCCAGTTCCATCGAGAAATTCGGTCAACTTCAACAACCAGGTCCGGAACGATGCCATTTTCCATTAATGAACCACAAACTCTTCCCACGGTAATTATAAACAATTTCTCCCGGTATTTTCGAAGAACATTATAATTCGAACTTAGTGATGGACCAGCTCCACAAATTACCGCAGGAAAATGTTTTTTTTCGTATGCAAAAGCCAGACTCTTTTTTAGACAGGCGGCAGCCGCATTCGCGGTAATAAGCGACATAGACATTGACCAGTCAGCGTTACGAAAATTGTTATTGTTTTCAGCTATTTTAATGGTACTGTCGATTTCTCCTGACAGCTTGAATATATCCTTATTAAGTCTGCCGTCAAAAGACAGGACCAAGGAAGAGTGTTTAATCAGTGATACGGCCATTGATAGACGATCAGCATAAAAAGAATTTTTACTGACTTCGATGAATAGTGTTTTTCCTGGAGATGGCTTAATCTGGTAAAAGTCATTTTCACTAACGTTCGATGATTTAGGAAAGAGGTATATCAGAATATCATTTGAGGATGTATTCGTTCTAACTTCCGCGAAGTTTTCAAGAGTTCCTAAACCGAAATAAATTCTTAGAGCTGGATATTCGGGAATAAGTTCGTTGATTACGGTGTACTCCGCTATCTGTCGATGAAATGCTTTAATTATTGTGGCGTAATTTTTCATAAATAGTAATATAAATTAATCGGATGTTTTGTCAAACTCTTTAGAGAGTCATCGTTGAAATACATTTTTTTTCATTTTTGAGTTAAGGATTAAGGGGAGCCTCCTGTTAAAATATGTTCTATTGTATAATAACTTTTTACACAATGTTTTATACATCCAGAGACAAACTGGTTGTTAATATTTTTCATTTTTTTATGGAGCAATACACTTGCATTTATGAGTAAAAAAACTTACTTTATTTTTACAGGAACTTATAATGCATAATAACCTGAATCCGTAATATTTGCAATTTTTTCACGGATCAGGGAGTAAGCGAAGGAAACAAAACTATGTCGCAACCTGGAATTATTGCTGAAATTGGCTGCAACCATAAAGGAGATATGGACGTTGCTCATGAAATGATTATGATGGCAGGAACTTTCTGCAAAGTTGACGTTGTTAAATTTCAAAAGCGATGTATTCATGAGCTTTTAACTACAGAACAATACAATGCTCCGCATCCCAATTTTTACCACTCCTACGGTAAGACTTATGGAGAACATCGCGAAAAGCTTGAATTCGACCTTGACCAGCACCGTCAATTAAAGAAGTGGTGTGAAGAATCCGGGGTTGTATATTCTTCCTCGGTATGGGATTTGACTTCTGCAAAGGAAATCGCGTCACTTAATCCACAACTTATAAAAATTCCATCTGCCTGTAATTTGAACAAAGCAATGCTGGAGTATTTATGTGAAAATTATTCAGGAGAGATTCATTTGTCACTGGGGATGACGACCAAGGAAGAAGAAGAAAAAATCGTAACCCTTTTTGAACAACATAAACGGAATGAGGATCTGGTTCTATACAGCTGTACATCAGGATATCCTGTTCCTGCTGACGATGTTTGTCTGTTGGAAATTACCAGATTGAAAGAGGTCTTTGGGCAGAGGGTCAAAGCGATAGGATTTTCGGGACATCACCTGGGGATTGCCATTGATGTTGCCGCTGTCGTGCTTGGTGCTCAGTGGGTTGAACGTCATTTTACTCTCGATCGTACCTGGAAAGGCACGGATCATGCGGCTTCTCTTGAGCCGGACGGTATGCGCAGGATAGCCAGAGACTGTCGTACTGTCATGAAAGCGATGACAAATAAAAAGCAGGAAGTTCTTGATATTGAACAGGTCCAGCGTGATAAACTTAAGAAAGGGCAGATTAAATGGCAGTAATTGCTTTTATACCAATCAGGGGAGGCAGTAAGTCAATTCCTTTAAAAAACATAAAAAATTTCTGTGGATATCCTCTTATTTACTGGAATCTCCTGGCTTTGGAGCAGTCTCCGGAGATCGATGAAGTGATTGTTGCAACTGACTACGACGAGATTGAAAGTGTTGTGGAAAGCATCAAGTTTTCAAAAGTCAGTATTTACCGTAGACTTTGGGAGAACGCTACTGATACAGCTTCTACGGAAAGTGTAATGCTTGAATATCTTGATTGGCGAAGCGGGGATTTAAAGGAGTCGGATATTTTTATGCTGGTTCAGGCAACTTCTCCCCTTACACAGTCGATTCACTTTTCCGAAGCCCTTAAGATGTATGGACAGGGTGCATTTGATTCTATTCTTTCCTGCGTCAGGATCAAACGTTTTTACTGGCATCGTGATGGAACGCCGGTCAATTATGACTATATGAATCGTCCGCTCAGGCAGAATTTTGATGGTATAATGATGGAAAATGGCGCATTCTATATTAATACTGTCGCAAATGTCCGTAAGGGCGGAAACCGTTTGTCCGGTAAAATTGGGATATATGAAATGCCGGAATATACCTCCATTGAGCTTGATAATCAAGATGACTGGCTTCTGGCAGAGAATTTAATGTATAAGTATGTTTGTACCGCGGAGTCAAAGCTGCGTCGGAAAGTTCGGCTTTTTATCTCTGATGTGGATGGAGTTCTGACCGATGGGAGTATGTATTATTCCGAAAAAGGCGATGAACTCAAACGTTTCCATACTTATGATGGAATGGCATTTAAAATTTTGCGTGAAGCTGGTATAAAAACCGCGGTCATCACCTCTGAAAATACCCGGATTGTGGAGAATCGTGCAAAGAAACTGAAAATAGATTTTGTGGTTCAGGGGAGTACTCATGGCGGAAAAGTTGAGGCTGCGCGTGAGCTGTGTGAAAAGTTGAATATTCCGATGGAAGAGACGGTTTATGTCGGTGATGACATCAATTGTTATGAATTGCTCAATGAAGTTGGCATTGCGGCATGTCCCGATAATGCGGTTCAAAAAATAAAACTGATTCCGGGAATTATCCGTTTGAGCCGCAAGGGCGGTGAGGGCGCTGTTAGAGAGCTTGTTGATTCACTCCGGTTGAATTCCGGAGAATCGTAAGCCTAAAAAGATGCAGTTGTGAGAAATAAAACAATTATCTCTTCAGACAGTTCCGTTTTATTCCGGCAAACAGACGCGGTTTAACCAGTCCAAGTTTTGCCAGCAGAAATTTCAGTCCCGTAATTAGACAGCCGATGCCGTATATAGAACTTCGCTTGAAATTAATACTGGAGGCCTCCGGGAAGTATTTTGTGGGACAGCTGACTTCGGCGATCATTGTACCGGTCCACGCAATCTGTGCAAGCATTTGATTGTCAAAAACAAAATCATCAGAGTTCACGCCTAGGTCCAGAGATTCCAGCAGTTCGCGTGAGAATGCACGATAGCCAGTGTGATATTCTGAAAGTTTTGCGCCAAGCATCATGTTTTCTGTCATAGTCAAGAAACGGTTACAGATATATTTGTATATTGGCATACCGCCTTTCAGGGCTTCTCCACCGAGAATACGGGAAGCGAGAACACAATGATACAATCCGTTGCCGATCATTGATGTCATGGCCGGGATCAGCATGGGAGTATACTGGTAATCCGGGTGTACCATTATGACAATGTCTGCACCTTCTTCCAGGGCAAGTTCATAGCATTTTTTCTGATTGCCGCCGTATCCGGTATTGTGTTCCATCTGGTAGGAGCTTGCTTTTTCCAGGGTTTTCGCGATTTCTATTGTATCATCCCTGCTTGCGTCATCAACGACAATGACCCAGTCTACAAACGGTTGTGAAATAACTTCTTCATAGGTTTTTTTCAGAGTTTCAGCCGCATTGTAAGCTGGCATTACTACAATAACTTTTTTCCCGTTGTACATTGTGAAATATCTTAATTCATTTATTAAAAGTTAACTTTTGATTATAATATGAAATACTTGATTAAACAAATTATTAACCTATATTTTCTACAATAAATATCTTGTTGGAATAAAAGACTTAATGAAAACCGTAACATTTAACGATCAGATCGATTGGTTATATCAGATTATTCTTATCATAATTCCAGCCGCTTTATTGCTGCCGTCGTTAAGTTTCGGATTATATTACCAATGGGACGACGCGTATTTTCTGATGAATAACCGGATGGGGTTTAGTTTTGATAACGTGGTTTACTGGCTGACACATCCGACAATGGCAGTTTATACTCCGGCTACCATGTTTTCGTTTATGTTTGATTTCAGCTTGTGGGGCGTAAATCCGGCTTTGTCGCGGTTCATCAATATTTTACTACATTGTCTTTCTGTTTGGCTGCTATATCGCTTAATGTTGTTAATCGGAGTAAAGCGTATTGTGGCTTTTCTTTTCACACTTGCTTTTGCGGTGAACCCTCAACGGGTTGAATCGGTTGTATGGATTGCTGAACGAAAAGATGTGCTTTGCGCGGCAGCGTACTTCGGAGCGCTAATCTGTTTTATTCAGGGATGTCGTCGAGATCGGATTTCCATTGGTTCGCTTGTGTTGCTGGTTGTTGCTCTCGGAGCCAAGCCCATGGCATTTCCTTTGCCGCTGCTGTTTGCGGTGTATGCAGTTCATCATTACCGAAGTTTCAGCATTAAGCCATATCTTAAAATTTTATGGCCCGGTATATTGATTACTGTTTGTGCTTCCCTGGTATTCTGGCGTTTTTCTACTGATGATATCATTCCTTTGACGTTTCCCCATAACTTACTGGTGGCGCTTCACAATATCTGCTGGTTTATGGCTACCGCAATTTTGCCCGTTGAAGTTTGTCCTATTTATCCGTTGGTTCGTTTTTCTCTTGGTACGATATTCATGATGATTGTTGTATTAAGTTTGAGCAGTAGTTTGCTGTATTATTTATGGAGGCGTTATAACGGGAAAATTATGTTCTATGATATTTTGCCGTTTACAACGGCCTATTTATTTAGCCTGATTCCTGTTTTCGGTATTCTGATGGTCAGTAGTACGAATTACTGTGACCGGTACAATTACATTCCGGCAGGAATTTTGCTGACCGGCCTGGGATTACTGGTGACAAAAAATAGTATTCGGATAAAGAGTGTAATGATTCACAGGATTGTTCGGTTGGCGATTCCGATTTACCTGTCATATCTTGCTATGCTGACTGTTATGTATTTGCCAGCCTGGAGTTCAAGTTATGCTATATTCAAAGCATCTCTGAAATACAAATATCCCAATTTAAAAGTGTTGCTTGCGATTGCAGGAAACGGGTTGAGTGAACAACGTCCGGACCGCGTGATCGAAGGTGGTAGGCTCCTGCTTGATCATTCCCTGTATATGCCGGGTAAACCTCTGCCGTTAACATCGCAGGAGGGAATGACTATGTATAATACCGCATTAGGAATTTTTGGAACCGGATACCAGCAGTTGGGATTTAATCAGCGTGCATTGGTTTTCCTGCGAGAATTTGATCGTATTCGGCAGCAGGGAAAAATCAGGTTATATATGGGACCGCTTGTAATGAAAAATTCATACAATGCCCTTGCGCATTGCTACTTAGCAAGGGGGCAGCGCCTGAAAGCAATGGAAGCCCTGAGGACTGCCAGGGAGGAAATGGTTGCGAAGTCTCCCGATCACAATCTCTATAGTGGCATCATTCAATATCTCTCAGGAAATTACACGAGCGCAATGAGATATTTTGGCACAATACTGATGCATAATAATGCTGATGATATTGCTCGTCATAATTTTACGGAAGCATCAGAAAAGCATCAGAATCGGCTTCCTCCTGATACGGCAGCAATCAAACTTAGAACAAATCTTTGATGGACCAGCAAAGTTTTAAGGTTGCGGCCAGTGCCAGAACTTGAAGAATGATATTGAACCATTTCTGCGGTAGTTTGTGGAGAATAAAAATTCCAGCCGCAGCTCCCAAAGCAATAAATGGAATCATCAGCAGGTCGGCACGTACCGATGACAGAGTGATTCGGCCTTCCCAGATATAAAACGGCATCTTTGTCCAGTTCAGGATCATGAAAAACCATGCACCGGTACCAACGTATTCCTCTTTGGGGAGTTGCATGGCCAGCAGATAAATCACCATAATCGGGCCGGCCGCGTTTGCCAGTTGGGATGCCATTCCGGCCGCAAAGCCCATCGCGGCGGCAAAGGCCGGGTTACTTGGAACCTGCAGTTCTTCGCCTTTCTGCATTCGCTTACGGATAAAACTGACTGTCAGCATAATAAGTACGATAATACCGATAATCGGTTTGAGCTGTTTATCGCTGATAAAACGGATAATAACCGATCCGGCAACGACACCGGAAAGGGCCCACGGGAGGAGCTTCAGGACGATTTTCCATTTGGCATGTTTATTAAAATAGGTGATCGCAAAGATATCCGCGGTTGCCAGGATAGGGAGGATCAATCCGGTTGACTCTTTGGCCTGAAAAGCCATTGCCATCAGTGGTACCATTACAATTCCAACGCCGGGCATACCGTTTTTATTTACTCCCGCCAGAAAGGCGCACAGGCATAATATCATAACCTGCCAGTGCAGATAATTACCGAAAAAAAACTCGTACATCTTTAAATCCAGTCCAATTATGGTTATTAATGTTAAAGCTAAAACAGAGAACAGACCATAACTACGTTAATAATCAAGTTTTAATCAGGAATTATTAAAAAATTATATATTTATTTTGAGCACAAGAGGTTTATGCTTTGTTTTTCTCCGTATTGACGATTCGTTATTTCAAGGCGGTAGATATTTTGAGAAACTGGACATGGTTTCCGGGCTTCCAGGCCAACAGTCTCCCCGAGGGTCAGGCGGTCCGAACAATATATGAACAACGCTCCGCTTCGTGCTCCGGCATCGGTAAGTTTCAATTGAATTGTATTGGTGGTGAAACAAAAATCGGCGATTTCAGCGCTTCCACAGGATATATGCAGATTGGAACCTGCCAGAAAAGGTTCGGTCACTTCTTGTGGAATTGGAGTGATACGCACAAGGTTGCTTGCGTGGGGAGCAACTTCTTCAAAATGTATTAGGGAATTATTAACGATTTCAACCGTTTCATTCCAGAAAGACCAGATTAGGTATGAGGTTGATTCTGGAAGACCGGTTTTTTTTATTCCAAGTTTCATTGAACATGAGGTGTCTGCCGGGTTATATCCTGTTACGACTGCGGCTTTCCCCCAGGAACGTTGAGATAGATAACCGAGCCAGCGGTGTTTTATATCCGTTCCGCCGTTAAGTGATAAACCGGTTTCAGGCGCGGGCGGCATCAGTATTTCCAGCATACGCAGATTCTCGTGACTTTCTGGTTTGTCGATCAGGTCAGATATCGCCGTTAATCCTCCGAGGGTACCAACATAGTTATGCCACGTTCGCCATTCATCTTCTGAGAGGCTCCCGGTGGATCGGAGATATGTTACATCCGGATCACATGTAAACAGTATTCTGTTGGCATGGGTGGAAGAACCTACTGTTTCAAGGCAGCGAGAGATCGTGCAGTCATGGGCGGCCTTCCAGTGTGAGCAGGAATCCGGTCCGGTGCGGACCGCATCAGCGTAACCGAATACGCCTCGGTTGAAACCAGCACAGGCCAACAGGTATGAGTCTTCTCCGACGACCTCTCGATAGAGTTGGTATAGTTCCCGGTAAACTTCCAGACTGGTTTTTGAGGAATCGTAAAAACGAGTTTTGTCATCGATAGTGTTGAAATCTATTTTGAAATATTTAAATCCCAGTTCTTTGAATTCAATGAGTAATTCTCTGAGGAATTTCTTTACTTCAGGGTGAGAGGGGTCCAGCCAGTATGAGGTTGGTCCCCAGTTGGAGGCTTGCCTTGCGAGTGAACCGTCTGCTGAACGCTGAAACCAGTCGGGATGTGAGTGGAAAATCGCGGTGTTTTTATGTACAGCTAAGGGAGCTAGCCAGATTCCCGGTAATGCTCCGGTTTGTTGAATTGTTGATATGACTGGTTTCCATCCGACCTGAAACTTTTCATTACACTTCCAGTTCCCAACCGTTTGTTGAAAACCGTCATCTATCTGGATAAAGTCCGGTTTAATACGCTGTTCTTCTTTTTTGAATGTTTTTGTTACTTTCAGAACGGTTTCTGCATCGACATCAGGGCCGACACTGTACCAACTACACCAGCCGGATGGCGTTTTCCTGGCAGTTCTGCAGCCGTGAGTGGCTGCCTGCCAGCGCATGATTAGCGGGAGGGCTTCATGATAAGGCAGAATTACCAGCGCAATCTCCTGAGCATTGCGGCTTTGGCCCGGTTCAAGGATTATATCCGACATTTCCGCTGTGGCTTCAAACTGGAGCTGTTCCGGATTCCCGGTATGACAGCGAAATGAGGTCCAGGCGCGCGGAGAGCCGGTTGCTGCCACAGTAAAACCAATATTGCCGGAGTCCTTGTAAAGTGTTACATAGTCTTTGAAGCAGCGCCAGTCTCCATCGGTATCAAATGGACGTTGGCTAAGTGGAGTGGGAATCGGCATATTAAAGCCTTTCCATAACCTGATTATCTGTTCGTTGTTACTAAGCATTTTCTCCGCAAGGTTACCGCTGCGTTTACTGGCGCCGACTGTCGACAGCATCCAGTCATATGGGTTGCCCTGGCAATTTAGATATGAGTTTTTTGAAGATAACAATCCCATTTCTGCTAGTCTGAGTTGTTGTTCGGAAGTATTTTTTACTGTCGCTCCAAGCAACACAATCGGCAGTCGTTCGTGAGCCGTTATGTGCCAGGAGATATCCAGCCCTTCCTGGCTGTTCCAGCCGAATGTGTATTCGATACCCGGGCCAGCAAAGGAACTTTTCTGCATGTTGGAAATTTCAAATGATGATGGATGTATCGGTCGTGGGGCCGAAGTTGCGTCATCAGTCAGGATTATTCCGGGAATTCCGGAAGACAGTTGCCAGTCAGGTGTTTTTATAAAGAGTCCGTCGTCATTAACAGATAATTCCACATTACTGGAGCCATAAGTATAGTATGATATATTTTTCGACATTTTTAATCTCCTGTTGATTGTGTATTGTTATGGATATATTATAATCATTATGGTAGTTCTCAACAATGGATTGATGTGATATTATATGGAGTTTTGTGATATGTTTGTTTCCAGTCCTGCAAAGGTTCACATAAATGAAAAACATTCAAAAAGGGAATTGGATTTTTATTATTCCGGAGAAGAAAAATGTACTCCCGGTTATGAATGGGGTCCAATGGTACGTGATCATTTTGTTCTTCATGTGATTTTTTCCGGGTGTGGACGTTTTCAGGTAGGTGATCGGGAACAAGTACTGAAGGCAGGAGATTTTTTCATAATATATCCCGGTGTAAAAACCTGGTACAAGGCTGATCTGGATAATCCCTGGCATTACTGCTGGGTCGGATTCGACGGAATTCAGGTATCGGAACTTTTTCAAACTGCTGGAATTGACCCGAAAATACCATGGGGAAATGGAATTTTTGATATGGTGGAAATAGAAAAGTGTTTTAAACGTTTTTCTGATTACGATAATACTTCATTATTTGAAAATGAATTAAATTGTATTTCTGTTTTATACCGGCTTTTTGCATTGTTGGTTGCCGCGTGTCCGGATAATTCCAGCAGTTACAGGAGTGGTGATATTCGCGCTGAGTATATAAGTCGCGTTATTTCATTAGTTGAACGGCGTTATTCAGATAATTCCCTCGGTGTAAATGATATGGCTGTTGCAGCCAGTATCAACCGGTATTATCTGGCCCGAATCTTCCGTCGATTTCTGAGTACTTCGCCTTCGGGTTATCTGAATGCATTCAGGATGCGTAAAGCGGTGGAACTGCTGACTGAAAACAAGGAACTTTCTATAAAAGAAATTGCTTATTCGGTCGGGTATCGTGACCCTCTTTTTTTCTCGCGGATGTTTCGTCGCTTTTACGGCATACCGGCAACACAATACAGAAAAAATTTTTTGAACCAGACTTTACCTTAATACTCTGTTGATTCTAAAGAATATCAAAAAGGCTCATTCGTGATGAATGAGCCTGAAATCGTAATAGAAAATTTACTGATTATTTATAGCCTTCTTCCGAAAGGGTTTTCACCTTGGATTCGGAAGGCGACAATGTTTCAGATTTTTCTTTGGATGAGTTAATGTTGAGCGGTTCACTGCTGATCACTTCTTTATAGCTTTGAGATTCTCCCGACTTAGGTGCGTTTTTATCGAAAACAACTGGTTTTGAAGCCGAGAGGCTTTCGAGCTTTTTCGTGACAATCATGAATGTAATGTTTTTCTTCGAGTTGTTAGTCAATTGTATTGTTGAACCTTCTGGAATATAGATTCCAAGGTTTTTCTTCAATATATAGGCTACACTATCGATATTAATCATTCCGGAACCTTCTGTCACGAACAGGACTTCAGGGGATTGTGAGGTTCTTGATTTTAAAGCTTTACCTGGCTTTAAAGTCATGTGTACCAGATGGCTTGAAGTATGGTCGCGTTTCGGGTTGAATAGTTCAAGGCATTCCTGCTTGTCATTTTTTATCAAAACATCGGCTTTTTCTAAATCTTTGAATACAGGTCTTGGAGTGTTTGAAGAACCACTGAAGCATCCTGACAGTAATATTGTTGCACCTGCCGCCGCAAGAGCTGTGAAAAATAAGTGTTTCATAATCATGATTCCCTGTTGATTTTTCGTGTATTTCGAATATAACCCGATATACGATATATTTCCAGCATTCTTTTTGTTTAATTTACATGAAGAGGACTAAACTTAACGCCATGACGATCATTCCCGAAATAAGTCCATATATTGTCAGATGATGTTTGCCGTATTCTTCCGCAGAAGGCAGCAGTTCGTCAAATGAGATGTAAACCATGATTCCGGCTACTCCCGCGAAGACCAGTCCGAACACCAAATTGTCTATATAGCGCAGCAGTACAAAATATCCGATTAGTGCGCCGGCCGGTTCTGCCAGACCGGAAAGAAAAGAATAGAGAAACGCCTTTTTACGGTTGCCGGTTGCGTAGTAGACTGGTACCGATACAGCAATACCTTCCGGGATATTATGAATGGCAATTGCGACAGCAATAGACAATCCCAGGGACGGGTCTTTCAGGGCGCCGACAAATGTTGCAAGGCCTTCCGGAAAGTTATGAATTCCGATGGCGAGAGCCGACAGTAATCCCATTCTCATCAGCTTATGTTTTTTCAGATGTTCCTGATCCATTTCCTCAATGTGGTGGAATTCATGGGGGTTTTCCACTTTTGGCACCAGTTTATCGATTGCAGCAACAATTGCCATCCCACTGAAAAATGCTGCTATTGTTACCAGACGGGCTTTGGCGGCAGACATATCTTCGCCCAGGCTGTCCTGGGCTTTTACCAGTATTTCAACAAAAGATACGTAAATCATTACCCCTGCGGAAAAGCCCAATGATATGGATAAAAATGATGTATTGGTTCGTTTTGCAAAAAACGCCAGCGCACTTCCAATACCGGTAGCCAGACCAGCAAATAAAGTCATTCCAAATGCTATAAGAACAGTATAATTTCCCCCTGTGAACATCAGAAAAACCTCCAAATTATATAACAATATTAATATTTATTTTGTAACGGGGCAGGAAAATTTCAAGAGCCTATCGGTATTTTCTTCAGATAAATTCATAAGAAGCGCCTGTTTTTTTATGATTGTATTCGTTTGAGTACGCTTATCAACTCCGCTTTTCGGTAAGGTTTTACAATTGCCGCTTTAAAACCATATTTTTGAGGATGAGCCAAAACCGGATCTTCCGAATACCCACTGGAAGCAATTACTTTTATTTGGGAATCCAGTTCCAGTAGTCGTCTTATTGTCTCAACGCCTCCCATTCCGCCTCGGACCGTTAAGTCAAGAATTACTGCTATAAAAGGATGTTTCGTTGTTTGTGCTGCTTTAAACTGGGTTAGAGCTTCTTCTCCGTTTCTTGCTGTAGCTACTTCATAATCCGCTTCTTTAAGCATTGAGGAGGCAAAGTCGAGTATAAAATCCTCATCATCCATCAATAATATTTTACCGCCGGAATGATTTCTTATTTCGCTTTTCTGGTTGGGCGGTTCTTTCCGGCTTGAGGAGGCATGGAGATAAATGCGGAATGTGGTTCCTTTTCCAGGAGCTGATTCAACACTGATATATCCATCGTGTTTCTTTATAATGGAATATGAGGTAGCCAATCCAAGCCCGTTGCCCTCTTGTTTGGTTGTAAAAAAAGGATCAAATATCTTTAGAATAATGTTTTTAGGAATTCCCGGCCCATTGTCGTGGAGG
The DNA here is from genome assembly GCA_963677165.2 of Victivallales bacterium. Classification (GTDB taxonomy): domain Bacteria; phylum Verrucomicrobiota; class Lentisphaeria; order Victivallales; family SZUA-371; genus JAFGXT01. The sequence continues at coordinate 553,696 of CAXXSX010000001.1, forward strand.
GTTATTTCAATATACTCAGTATCGTTCTCCAATTGAGGCGGATATGCTGGATTGTTCTTCCCCATATTTCTGGCTGTAATTTCAATATTTCCACCCGAAGGCATAGCCTGACAGGCATTTATGATTAAATTATCAATAACTTGTCCGATCTGATTTTCATCAACATCGCAGAATTTCAAGTCTGAATCAATTTTAAAGTTGCAGGTAACACTGGTTCCGCATAGTGCGAAGTTAACGTTATCACGTAACAATTTATTCATATCAACAGTTTTTTTATAAGGCATACCCGCTTTGGAAAACACCAGTAACTGACGAGTAAGACTTCGGGCTCGATCAATGACATTTAATGTTTTGTTCAGCATATTTTGAACTTTAGGATTGTTTGTTGAATGTCTGTAAGCTAATTCCGTATACCCAAATACGCCGCATAACAAATTATTAAAATCATGCGCGATTCCTCCGGCAAGTATGCCGATAGATTCGAGTTTCTGACTGTTATGCAGCTCTTGTTCCATTTTTTGTTTAAGTGTGTTGTCACGGAATACCAGAACAGTTCCGATAATTTCATTTTTTGCATTAAAAATAGGCGCTCCGCTGTCGGCAATCGCTATTCTGCGTTTATCTCTGGACAAAAGAATCGTATGTTGATCCAGTTCAATTATTTGTTTGGTTGATAAAATTGATTCAACAGGATTCTTACAGGGGAGTTCAGACTCTTCGTGGATAATGTTAAATACTTCTGTAAAAGATTTCCCTTGGGCCTCAGAACTTTTCCACCCGGTGAGTTGTTCCGCAACTTTGTTCATCATGATAATCTTACCACGAAAATCGGTAGAAATAACGCCATCACCAATGCTTTTCAGGGTAACGTTAAGTTGTTCTTTTTCTTTTGCAAGAGCTTTTTTTGCCAGGTCGCGTTCGTGATCTATCTTGTTGATAAAGAAAGAAATGAAAATAATAATAATAATTGCGGAAAGTCCGGCTATGATACTTATCCGGGTTATAAGATATGGGATTTTCATTACTTTTTTTTCCGGGATCATTATTAGAAAAACCCAGGGGGCTTTATTTTTGCCTAACCAGACCGGGACAAATTCGAGGAGAAAATTTTCGCCTAGTTCCTTGGTATATTCAACTGCGGCAAATTCCCTGCCTTGTCTCACTGTGCCCAAGGCTTTTAATCTTAATGCTGTATTGCCGAAATCTGTAAATTTTTTACCTATCCTGTCAAGCAAGCGATGAGCGATATAATCACCTTTCAATGAAATTAGAATAGCATATGCATCTTTATATGGCTTGCTGGAAGTAACTATTTTTTGAAAAACAGAAAGATCAACATCAATTCCAACTACGCCCAGAAAACGGTTATTCTTGTTTTTTATTGGAATCGCAAGACTGATCATGAGTGTATTTTTACCCATGATGGGATAGAAAAACGGTTCCGTTATTATTTCGTCTCCGGTTTGTTTGGGGAGGTTGTAGAATGCCCCGGCTTTGCCGCTTTCATTATAATTTATGATTGGTTCTACAATAATCTTGTTGCCGGCTCGATGCCAGTAAGGAATCAGTCTGCCGCTATGGTCTGATTCGGGAGTGTCGATAAAATCGGAATCCTTTCCGTCAAAGGCATTGGGTTCCCAAAGAGTCCATACCCCCAGAATATCAGGATTGTTTATGAGGATGTTTTTTAATATAACATTAACGCTTTGCCGATTTAACACGATCGAAGATTCAGGAGATTTGTATGCTTCAAAGATTTTGCCCAAAGTTCTGGCTGATACCAGAGCTTTATCTAAATGCGCCTTTACTTTAAAGCTATAGTGGTAAGCCATTTCCTTGGCTTTTTCAAATGCTTCTTCTTTGGCTTGGCGGGCAATATAATAGTGCTGGACAGAAACCAGGAATACTGTTACCAGCACCGTTACTCCAGCTATTAGGCCGACAAGGATTTTTTTTAACATTACTTTTTCCCTGAAAAATAAAAATGTCATAATACATTATTAATAGTAATTGGTCATATTAAATTTGACAAGATGCAGTCCAGCTCTTGATTTACAAAAATAAATTTGGAGCTTAGCAGGATACTGGCCAAAACCATCGCGCACGGCTGATTTTTCCGGCCGGAACGGAATCTGGACTTTTGATTTTCCATTCGGTTTTGATTAATCCCTATATTATTGGTCTGGATGGTCGGGATTTTTGTTGACTTCTTATGGTAAATTTGCTATATTAGATTGTGTTAAGGGGATTTAAGCTACCGTATTTTTGCAGGAGTATCAGATGTTAGAACGAAATTATGCCGAAAATATAAATCTACACCCCGATTCTTCCGTTCGATTTGAGGACTTATTCGATATTGATGAAATTCAAAAGATGCAGGATCTTTTTGCAGAGGCTACTGGTGTTGCTTCTATCATAACCCGTCCCGACGGTAGTCCGATTACTCACCCTAGTAAATTTTGTAAACTTTGCCAGTTAATAAGAAGTACCTATAAGGGGGAAATCAACTGTTTTCGTTCGGATGCAGAAATTGGAAAAGTTAATTTAGACGGACCGACTATTCGTCCGTGTCTCAGTGGTGGCCTGTGGGATGGTGGTTCCAGTATTACCGTTGATGGAATTCATATTGCTAACTGGTTGATCGGTCAGGTTCGCAATGATACTCAGTCTGAAGAAAAGATGTTGGATTATTGTATGGAAATCGGAGCTGATCCGGATAAATTCATGAAGGCATATTCAGAAGTGGAGGTAATGTCGACAGATCAATTTAAAGGGATTTGTGATTTTTTGTTTATATTTGCTAACCAGTTGTCAAGGACAGCTTACCAGAATTATCGTCAGGAACAAATTATCCGGGCACGTGAAAAAGCAGAAAAAGAGCTGGCAAAAGCCAAGAGTTACATTGATAACATTATTAATTCCATGCCCTCCGTTCTTATTGGAGTAGATAAAAATCTTGAAGTTACTCAGTGGAATTTGGGCGCGCGTGCCGCTACTGGTATTGATTCCAATCAGGCGATTGGCAGGAGACTGTCTGAATTGCTTCCTCGGCTTGAGGAGGAAGTTGGAAATATTCGTAACGTCATCAGTATGCGTAAGATTAGTCGGAAAACTGATGTCATTCATTCTACCGAAGACAATAAGACCAACCATGAAAATATTACTATTTATCCGCTTGTGACCAATGGTGTTGATGGCGCAGTTATTCGTATTGATGATATTACGGAATATATAGAGATGGAACAGCAACTTGCGCATAGTCGAAAAATGGATGCGATCGGCCAGCTTGCCGGAGGCATCGCGCATGATTTTAATAATATGCTGGGTGGAATTGTCGGATCTGCTGATATGCTTAAGCGGCGTACAAGCAATGAAAAAGACAGGCAAATGACTGATGTCATCCTTAAGGCTGCTTTAAGGGCTTCCGATCTTACTTCAAAGCTTTTAGCATTCGGCCGTAAGGGAAAAGCAGTTTCATCGCCGGTTGATATGATTAAGGTCATTGATGATACTGTTGAACTTTTGGAACGCAGTATGGATAAGAAAATCGAGATCAACGTCAGTCTGAATGCCAGAAATTCTCAAGTGATTGGCGATGATTCTCTGTTACAGAATGCTTTGTTGAATATCGGCATTAATTCCGGGCATGCCATGCCGGATGGCGGTAAGCTTAATTTCCATACCTGCAACGTGAAACTAGACTCGATATATTGCAATAACAGTCGGTTTAATATTATTCCCGGTAATTATCTGGAAATCGAGATACGCGATACCGGTTGCGGTATTTCGCCTGAGAATATTGACCGTATTTTTGAACCGTTTTTCACAACCCGGTCCCAGGGGGAAGGAACCGGATTGGGATTAGCTGCCGTATACGGAACGATTCAGGAACACCACGGTGCCATCACGGTTTATAGTGAGGTTGACGAGGGGACTGTATTCCATATTTATCTTCCGCTGGCTGAAGCAGAGAATCAGGATTACAATCTTCATTCCGATAAACCGGTTGCCGGTACCGGGGTGATATTAGTGGTGGACGATGAAGAGCTCATTGGGATTACCGCCAAAGCAATGCTCGAAGAGCTTAATTATGATGTCATTCTTGCCTCCGACGGTTTAGAAGCTATTGAAATTTACGAAAAACATTCAAAAGATATATCTGCTGTCATTTTGGATATGATCATGCCGAAAATGAATGGACGTGAAACTTTCTTCAAACTCAAAAAAATCGATCCCGAGGTCAAGGTTATTATAACTTCCGGTTTCTCCGAAAATAAAAATGTCGGCGATATGATCGAAAATGGAGTACGGGGATTTATCCGCAAACCTTATCTTCAAGCCGAACTCAGCAAACTGCTTGCCAACGTCCTTTCTCATAAGTGATTTTTGTCGCTTAATTAAAGTTTTATTGTAAAAATATGTCAGAAATATCTTGACATAGTCAGCGGTTTGTGTTATACTCTTAGCATGGATTAAGGAGAAAGCATTAACAATTTAAAAAGGCGGAGTTGTTCATGAAAAAATTATTCACACTCATCGAACTCTTAGTTGTGATAGCGATTATCGCTATTCTTGCCGCGTTGTTGCTGCCGGCGCTGGGGAGTGCCCGGGATAGAGCAAAAGGGATATACTGTACCGGTAATCTCAAACAGATCGGTTCGATTTATATGTTTTATGCGTCCGATTATGATAATTGGACTGTTCGCGGACGCCAGCTGATCAATGATGGTAAATCGACCGGAAATCCCTGGTTTTACCAGTTAGCAACTCTGGGATATTTAAATCATTCGCAATACAGTGACGCGAGAAAGAAGACCTCAATATTTGTGTGCCCGAAAGACAGGCGGCCGGAATATGATCCATCCGACGGAGGAACTCCCAGAATCAGCTATGGTACAAATACCAGTATTACCCAGGGGGAGAATGCTAAAGTTGTTGACGATACGTCGTGGAACCGTGATTATCACAGGCGGTTCGTTGATTTGAATAAGACTGTAAAAAAAGCGTCTCAGGCTGTTTTAATGGCAGACTGCTGGGTTCTTTATTCCAACAATAAGAAAGATTATATTCTTCGAATGGGGAATGGGTCAAGTGTGACCAGTACATCTGGTTGGTTTGGAGATAAACCTCCAGCCTACATTTCTCTGAGGCATAATAATAATTCTACCGCGGCATTGTTCTGTGACGGGCATGTTGCGATGGTGAAAGGTCCAATTTATAATACAGTTACAACTTCCTCCTCATATGTTCAGTGGCTGAATCCACAGAAAAGAGATGGAATTGATTTAAACTAAAAATCTAACAAGATGATAAGGAGATAACCATGCTTTGTAAGATGTTAAAAACTACTTTCACTGCAACTGTAATGCTACTGGGATTCAGTACAATGGCGCAATCGACTCAAATGCTGAAAAATAGTTCATTCGCTCTTTCCGGAGGGAAGGTTTGCAGCTGGTTTATGTCGCCCAAATCCATGCCGATTGAGTCTGTTAAAGAGGGACTGCCCGATGGAGTGTCTTCCGCCTTGTGTATAACAATCGCAAAAGAAAAAAAATATGATGGACAGTTGCTTCAAAGGGTGTATCTTAGGAAGGGTAAATACAAAAAGCTGACTTTGAGCGGCTGGATGAAAAGCGCGAAGAGTCGTGCCGCTTATATTCAGGTTAAACTTTATGTAGATAAAAAAGAATTGAAGCGTTTGACTTTGGGATACAGCTCTCAGGACTGGGATAAGTTCAACTATGATATCAACTTGCCCAGCTCGGTTAATAAGATGGAAGTTATTTTCCGCTGGAGACATTATGCGAAGTATCTCGACTCCAAAATCTTGATCGCGGATATGAAGCTTGTTCCTCCTGCGGTAAAAGAAGAAACTGCTGCAAGTGAAAACGGCGGCGCGAAATAAAGTCGAACAGTATTGTTGGAGTTTTTAATATGACAGCTGATAAAACATCTCTGATACGTTCCTACATTTTGGATCTGCTTGAAAAGGGCATTATTTGTTCGGATGATAAAATACCCGGAGCCAGGGATCTCGCGTCAGAACTGAAAGTTTCCTTTCTTAAAGTTCAGCAGGCTTTGGAAACTTTAGCTCGAGACGGGATTCTTGAAACCAGAGGACGTGTAGGTACATTTGTTCAACAGGGCTGGGAAGAACGTGTTCTTCATGATAATATCAGTGTGTTTAATAAGGCGGATCAATTGCCATGGATCTCAGGTTTGACCGATATTATTGCTGAACATATTCCGGGATTGCGTTTTACTCATGCCTTCAAGAAAGGAATGCTTGAGATTAAAACTACGCTATACGTTCAGGAAAACCATGAGCAATTTATGGATATGTCTGAGATCTTTAAAGAATGTTTTCCCGATGAAAGTATCTTTTTTGAAGACGCGTTTATTCCATTTAAGCTTGAGAACAAACTTATTGGCATTCCTTTTTCGTTTTCTCCCAGAGTTTTATATTACAATCCGGAACTCTTTGAAAAGGCCGGAATTCCTTGTCCGGAAGGAAGTTGGACCTGGGAGGAGTTTGTGGATGATGTCCGTAAATTCAAGGAAATATTGCCGGTTGATAAAATTATCAATATAATTCCTCAGACTTTTTATTGGCTCAATATTGTCCACAGGAGTGGCGGGCATATTTTTGAAAATAGGAAAGTTGATATCGGTTCGAATGAAACTGTCCGGGGATTAAAGCTGTTTGCAGAACTTTGGAAAGAAGTTGAAAACAGCCAGATTGACGGCAGGGATTTTGCAAATTCGTTTTTTAAAGGTGAAGCGGCAATGTTTATCGGCGGCCGACAGTTTGTCAGCCAGTTGAAAGTTAAAAACGCGGACGACTGGAAAACGGTTGCTCTGCCGCATATTTCAGGTGGCAGGGATGTTACCAGTCAGGCCACTGACTTGCTGTGTATTAGAAAATCATGTACGAGCATGGCTTTAGCTAGAAAGTATGTCCAAATAATGCTTTCGGAGCAGGTTCAGGATTATATCGGAAGGCATAAATACGCGATTCCTATCCGGAAAAGTTCCGCATTCAAGAGCATAGACTTAACTGATCCCAGGGATTCGCTATTTGCGGTTGAAATGGGCAAGCTTGCCTCGGAACCGTTGGCAGAACATCCTGAGCTTGCCCGGTTGTTAGTATCCGGCATGGATCGTATTCTTACGGATTGTATGGATATTGATTCCGGAATTAAAGAACTGCTTATGGCGTCAAAAGTATTTGTTGGAATACAGGAACACCGTGAACAGCGTGTCCAATATGAAAACCAATTGAGTATTGCTTGATTGCGTACTATCGAATTATCTGTCTTTATACCCTATTAAATTTGAGGAAATAAAATGAGAAACAGACTCTTTTTGTGTCTTGCCGTCGTGGGCATAACATGTATTGCCGCTACGAATGCTATTGCCGTGAAAATCAGAGCGGTTCCGACGTTTGAAAACTGTAGCGTTTATATTGAAGATGCCGGTGATAAGAAAGCGGATGATTTTAAGATTGAATATCGCCTGAAAGGGCAGAATGAGTGGCAAAAAGGGCATGTCCTGACTGATGCCCTGGACAACCATACTCCAAGAACTTCGATCTTTAAACTTAAGTCTGCCACGAACTATGAAGTCCGATGCCTTGCCGATGGGAGTGAGGTTGCTAAAACCTCATTTCGTACGTGGAGTGAGAAAGTACCCGTTGTCCGTACTATAGTGGTAAAAAATAAAAAAGGGCTCAAGATTACGAAAAGCGGTAAGCCGACTGGTTGGATTCGTTATATCATGGATCCCAAGCTGAAACAGATTGAGGGTGGTTATGATGAAGAGCAGGCCATACTGATTGAAAATGTTTCTTATATTATTATTGACGGCTTCCGGATTCGTGGCGGTAAAAGACACGGTATACTAATAAAGAAAGCCGGAAACATCCGTATCACCAACTGTGATATCGCGGGATTTGGCCGTAAAGGTGAACTTGTGAAGAAAGGTATCCGTTATGAACCGGGCGCATCAAAAGCCAACAACTGGGATGCGGGCGTGTATCTTGATTTGGCGGAACAGATATTAATTGAGCATTGCTATATTCATGATCCCCGCAGTACTGCTAATTCATGGACATTCGGTCATCCGGTGGGCCCTAACGGTATTTTTGTCAGAGCCGGAAAAAAGGGCGGACTTGTGGTGCGTTACAACGATATCATTGGCAGTCAGGAACATCGCTGGAATGACGCGATTGAAGCTTATGCCAATGGCGAGCCCTGGGGCGGATTCAGAATTGATTCAGATATTTATGGCAACTATCTCGCATATCCTAATGATGATTGTATTGAGCTTGAAGGTGGAATGCAGAATATCCGCTTTTACGGTAATAAGATCGAAGGCGGTCTCTGCGGGATTAGTACTGCCGCCAATCTGGCTGGACCTGCTTATATCTATAACAACCTGGTGGTTAATCTTGGTGAAGATCGCGGTTGTGCCAGTGCTGCGGTGAAGAACGGTGGTGGTAATCTGTATTCTCAGGGAGTTACCTATTTTTATAATAATACATTTCTGTCCGAGGGTAGAGGGATTACTGGGGTTGGATTTGGGCAAAGCAGTAACCGCAGAATGTTTCACGGCGTATCAAGAAATAATATTCTGATGATGGAAGGTGCGGGCATTTCCGATATGGAATGTTCTCCGCGCTGTTCTTATAACTATGACCTTTTTGCCGGAGCTTTCGGAGGAAAAGGCGGTTATGATATTAAGTCGAAAGATATGGAAAAAAATGCAGTCTTCGGAAATCCTGATTTCCGTGATCCGCTCCATGGTGATATTTCTCTTGGAGATAATAGTTCTGCTCGGGGCGCGGGAGTCGCGATCCCGGGATTTCTTTCCGGTGACAAGGTTGATATGGGGGCGGTCGGCAACGATTCACTTAAGGCTTTGCCCTGGCGTAACGCCGGAATTGATCTTGATAAAAGACAACTTTTATTGAAGACTTCTTCTGGCAAAGCCGTTTCCGCTACGGTAAAAGTGAGTCCTGCCGGATTGAAAAAAGCGACTAAGTTCACGATTCTGAAAAATACCGCGTTCCCATGGTTGGAAGTTTCTCCGGCCGAAGGCGAAATTACTCCGGACAGCAGTGTGGAACTTAAGGTAACGTTTGATCCGTCAAAAGCAAAAGCATCTTATCTCCCCGGTGCGTTCGTAGTCAAATTGAAGTCCGGCGAGTCGGTCCCGGTCAGTGTATACGGTATGGTCAGACAGGAGCCGTTCGGCAAATTTTATCAGGCAGTGGATTGCGAAGGTGCGAAGTATTTCGACAAAGTAACTAAAGATGGGGTAAAATGTCTTGACTTCTGCGATAATTATAAAAACGGGATTACCATTAAGCCGGATGTCCCCGCGGATGGCGAGTATTTCCTCTATTACAAGGTAAAATGTCCTATGCCGTTTCCAAATCACGATTCAATTTTTGTCAGGATAAATGGTTCTGAATTGGAACGTTGTGCGTTGACTGCCAGTGGCACATGGTATTGGAATAAAAAAGCGGGTAAGACTTCAACAGTAAAACTTCACAAAGGAGTAAATAACATATTAATTGCTCAGCGTGAAAGTATTTATATTGCCGCGGTCTATCTGTCTGCCGTACCTGTATTTCCCGGACAAAAGCTGAAATGAGGTATTGAGTGATGAATTTGCATATACGAGTTATTTCATGGCTGATCATATTTCTTTTTGCGATGATGCCGGTTGCATTGATGGCGGAAGGGAAAGTGCTTATTGCCGGAGACTCCACCGTTGAAAATGTTGCTCCAAAGTATAAAAATCGCAAAGGATGGGGACAGGTTTTTGGACAGTTTTGCCGGGATGATATTCAGATCGTTAATCTTGCGCGTGGAGGACGCAGTACAAAAAACTTCCGCAAGTATAATGACTGGAATAAGTTGCTGAGTAGGACAACGCCGGGAGATTTTATTCTTCTTCAGTTTGGACACAATGATTCCCACAAAAAAGATCAACCGGAATCGACTGATGCAAAAACGGATTACAAGGATAACCTGAGACTCTTTGCTGATGAAGCGGCAAAAGCCGGTGCAACACTGATTTTTGTTACGCCTCCGCACCGGCGGGTATTTGGGAGAAGCGGTCGAATATCGCAGGCCTTGGCTCCTTATGCGAATGCAATGAAAGCAGTCGCGAAAGAGAAAAATCTGGCGATTGTCGACCTATATTCCATGACGGAAAAAGAAATGCAGACGCTGGGAGATAAAGGAACTGTTTCATTGTTTGCCCCGAACGATCGTTCTCACTTTTCTGACAAGGGGGCTGTATGGCTGGCCAGTCTGATTGCCGGCGATATCAAACGACAGAAACTTCCAATGGCTGTTGTTTTGAAATAAAAGAGTCTTGCGAAATGATCGAATTTGGGTAGGGCGCACTCTCCGTAGTGCGCCGTCTCCCGGGATTTTGTGCTCAAGCACAAAATAGCTGACGGTTGCGGAGAATCTTCCCTTCCCGATAATTTGCATTTAAGATAATTTAAGGATAAATGAAGCTTCCGGATTATGAATGACGGAGCTTCATTTTTTTGTATTAATTATTGATACATTCCAATTCTCTTCATGTTTGTTTTTTCATCTATCGGCTTTATAGTAGAGTAAATTCAATGAGATGAAACTTGCCTTTAGGAAGAGTGGACCATGAAGAATATTCTATTTGATGCAATTAAAAAAAGTACGGCTGATTATACCGAAATCAGGTACGAAACCAGTAACTCAACTGTTATTTCCCTGCTGAAAGAAGAAGTAAATCAAGCTACGATGACCGATTTTTGCGGGGGGATCGTCCGGGCTTGTAAAAAAGGCGGCTGGGGAACTGCCGTTTTCGATTCGCTGGATAATCTTTCAAGTTCTGTTGCACAGGCTTGTACCTATGCCGCGCTTGCCGCCAGGGAGAAAACCGAACTTGCCGAGGTCGATATCGTTGACAACGAAGTAAGAGCCGAGTTTAAACGGGATTTTCGGGGAGTCAGTTTGAAAGACAAGCTGGCGATGATCAGCGTCTATAATGATATTATCCTGAAAAAGTCTCCGAAAATGGAGTCTTCTTCCGCTTCCTATTCCGATACCTTGCGAACGGTATATTTTGCAAACAGCTATGGGTCATATTATATGGAGGAACGACCTTATATTAATTGTCGATTCCTGGCGGTTGCCCGTGACGGCAGTCTGATTCAACGTACGCATAAGGGCATTTCTTCGCGCAATGATTACAACGAACTCACGGGCTTGGAAGGCGAGGCTGAAAAGATTGCCGAGCGCGCTCTGGCTTTGCTTGAGGCTCCAAAATGTGAGGGTGGAGCAAAAACCGTTATTCTGGACAACGATCTCGGCGGAGTATTTGTGCATGAGGCATTTGGACACCTGAGTGAAGCCGACTTCCTTCAGGATAATCCACAGATGCGTGACCTGATGTATATCGGACGTGAAATGGGCGTAAAGAATCTGAATATCATTGATGACGGCACGATTCCCGGCTGCCGTGGATCGTATACTTATGACGATGAAGGTACACCGGCTTCAAAAACATGGCTGGTGCGTGACGGACAGCTTGCCGGTCATCTTCATTCCCGAGAAACCGCTGGGAAAATGGAGGCGAAACCCACGGGGCATGCTCGAGCTTTAAACCGCGGCAATAAGCCGATCGTCAGGATGGCCAATACTTATATTGATAACGGCGATATCCCGAAAGAGGAGCTTTTTGCGAGTGTTGATGACGGCATTTATGCCTGTCAGGCATTCGGAGGACAGACGATGATGGAGATGTTTACTTTTTCCGCCGCCTATGGCTATCGTATCCGCAATGGTAAAATATGTGAACTGCTGCGGGATGTGGTGTTAACCGGAAATGTGTTTGAGACCCTGCACAATATTGACGGGATCGGCAACGATCTGACGCTCAGTAAAGGTGGCGGCGGATGTGGTAAAAACGGACAAAGTCCGCTGCCGGTTGGTTTGGGGGCTCCCCATATTCGAATCCGTAATGTCGTTGTCGGCGGTAATAATTAACAGGGGAAGGCGGAAAATGTTTAAGAGTCAGATAGATAAATATACGCAAGATTTTAAGAATGCGGTGGATTATGCCGTATCAAAAGGGGCACAGGGAGCCAAACTGCTGTTTCATCACTCTGCCGAAGATAAGATAGAATTTGAGGCCGGAATATTTAAAAACGGCACTGCGGCGGAAAGAATATCCTTCGATATTACCGTATTGAAAAACGGACGACTTGGTAGAGTGACCGGCAATCGCGTCAGCGAACTGAAAAAACTGATTGATGCCGCGCTGGACCTGACCGCAGACGGCAGCAACGCCCATTTTTCGAACTGGCCTGTGCCCGGTACTTATGCCGATGTACAGTTGTTTTCGGCAAAGGCGGCAGCACTGCCGGTCGAGCAACTGATTGATGCCTGTAACGTGTGTTGTGACAGCTTGAGAGCCTATGATCCGGAGCTGTATATCGAAGCGAAAGCCGGACGTCGTGAGTCTGAAACGCTGCTGGTGACGTCTACCGGTATTTGTGAGTCCGAACATGAGAGTCATTGGCACCTGATGCCTTCCGTACAGAAGACCGAAGGAACCGAGATGGTCAACAGTTGGGCCTATCGCAGTTGGAACGAACTCGATGAGAAGTTTTCAACGGATGAGCTGATCAAAGAAATTACTTTCGATCTGGAACACAGTAAGACCGCCGCAACGCTGGTCAGTGGAAAGTACCCGGCGATTTTGCCGCCCGACTTGTTCCAGCAGTTTCTGCTGCATCCGCTCCAAATGGGAATTAACGGCAATAATGTGATCCGCGCCGGTTCCCCTTTGAAAGAAAAGCTTGGACAGAAAATACTGGCCGACTCTATTACCGTCATCGATGATCCACATGTGCCGTTTTCTCCGTCAAGCGGAAAATTGGATGATGATGGCATTCCTACTGCTCCCATGACGGTGATTGATAAAGGTGTATTGAAAACGTTCCTGTATGATTATGATACCGCATTCCTTGCTGGAGTCGAACCGACGGGAAATGCCGGATGTTCATTTAGTAATTCGATTATCAGTCCGGGAAGTTGTCCCAGCGAAGAACTTATCGCTTCCGTGGAACGTGGTATATATGTTCAAAACATGATGGGATTCGGGCAGGGGAATATTATCAACGGAGATTTTAGTGCGAATCTGGCGTTGGCTTTTGTCATTGAGAACGGCAATATCATTGGTCGAATCAAGGATGCCATGATTAGCGGCAACAGCTATGATATTTTCAAGGACAACGTTACGCTCAGTAGCAACCTGGACTGGTCGGGAATGGCACCGTATGCGTTAGCGGAAGGTTTCCACATCAGCTCGAAATAAATATAAAAGTTATGTGAAATAAGATGCCAATTGGTAGGGCGTGCTCTCCGCAGCGCGCCGTTCCTAGGAATTTTGTGCTTAGACACAAAATAGCTGACGGTTACGGAGAACCGTCCCTACCTTTAATCATACATTTTGAGAGTCTATTAGAAGTAAATATATAAGGGGAGAGGGATGTATAATCCAACCAGAAGAAACCGGAATATCGGAACTGCAAAACAGGGGCATGGTCAGAATAATAAGTTGACCATACCTGAACCAATGAGTATTCCAAGATTTTTTACAGAGAGGCTTGATAGATATTCCAAAATCAAAAAAGTGATTAATGACCATGAGTTTATTTTTGTGTTGGAGGAGACCAGAGAAGGTTGTGTTCATGCTTGCAGTGTGAATGATGTTGCCGAAATAATTAATCATATTCCAGTAAAGTATTATGAAGATTTAAAATTCATCATTTTCAGACAGCCTAAGCGAAAAGAGGAGATCATCTCTCCAGCTTGGGGACGTTTGATATATGTTTATGAGTTTGAGGATAAGTTTGAACCGGCTATTATCCTGGAAGCTTGTGATTGTAGCCAAAAATTCAAGTGGAATAGAAAACTTTCTCCGGACAGGCAAAAAGAGCTTGCCAGATTAAGAGATGATGGAGTTGATATTACTGAGGATAAACGAAGTTATACTTTTGAATTAACAGCAGATACGCTTAGAAATATACAACTGTATCGTACTCTCCCTCATGAATTCGGACATTATGCTCATTATCTCGAAATGGTTGAATTTCCGGGGACGGACTATGAAGAGCATGAGGAATGGACGAAACGTCTTGATGCTTATCATGAAATAGTTGTTTCCGAAAAAGAATGCTATGCGCATAGCTTCGCTGATTCCTTCCGGAAAGATTTACGCAATAAGGGAGTGATCCCTTTCGACAGAATGGATTAGAAGAGGTAATAATGAAATCAAAGTATGTTGTTCCTTTATGTATTCTTGTGCTATGCATGTTCATACCGTTCGAGGCCAGAGCCGATGGAATATCGATTCCGATTCTGTTTGGCGGCGGGTTTATTGTTTTTACACCGGTAATTCTGTTTATTTCTGTACTGGAAGCGGCAATCATTTTCAAGCCTTTAAAGTTGTCTTTCAGATATGGCTTCAAAATTATGCTGGTTGCCAATATTTTAAGCATGCTGTCGGGTATTCCCGTGAAAATTCTGAATATGATATTTTACGGTTATACTATGCCTGATGAAATATATGAATTTTTTAAAGTTTATCCATATCTGGTGGGAGTGGGGACCTTATTTTATTTTGTGGTGACGCTGATTGTCGAGTACCTGTTTTTACGGCATGTTTATCTGGGGAGTGATAAAAATTTATCTTTATGGATGACCTTTAAGAAATGGCTTTTTCAGGTGAATGTTACTTCGTTTTTTACTCCTGTAGAGAAGAAATCTATTCATCATCAGAACCGGAGGAAATTGGTGAAATGGTTATTGATTGCTAATATCGCATCGTACTCAATCATGGCTCCTTTAAATTACTATGTAACAAAGCCTACGCACGATATTAAAGAATTCACCCCGGATTCATCCTGGGCCAAGCATCCTGTAACGCCAATATATTTTATCGACCCCGAGACGAAATGTCTTGCCACGATTATGTCAGATGGTACAGGACGCAGGATTATTGGAGATGAGCCTGTCAAAGAATTCTATGTTGACTATAACGGCAAGCGTTATTATTCGAAGAAGCGGTGTGCTCATGATGAAAATAGTACAACTGAAATTACTGTCTACAGGGGATTGGGGAGTAGTATATGGATTCAGCATAAAGGGAAAAGATTTAAGTTTGCGATAAATCCGGGGTTACTTCATTTTGGAATTCATGGGTGGAGTGCCGCTTTACTATCCAATGGCAAAGAAGTTGTGTTTTGCGATAAAGACTATATTTACTTAATGGATATAGAAAAGAAAAGAATAGGCAAAATAACTTCCGGTACTAATTTTGTTCTTCCTACTCCATTGTTTGAAAAGAAACCTGAAGAGTAGGAACATTTAGATTAGAATGAACAGTAAATCAACAACTGTAGAAGAGCTGAATCAGAAATACCCTCCGCTGAAAGTGCCTCAAAATCTGTTGGATTTGATTGAGAAAAGAAAGAATGGGTACGATGCTCCTCATAGGTATGGGAAATTTCTTTATGTTGCATTGGGGCTGATTCCTGTAGCTATGGTTGTTGTTAAGGGAATTTTGGGAGGAGATTCATATTTATACTTATTGTTTGCGATTCTGCCGGTAATTATTATCTCTGAAATGTGGACTGTTGAAAATAGAAAGATAGCTAATCATATTTTTTATTTGGGCGAGTCTAGAGCTATGCCTGGTTCCACAGAACTTGATATATTATGGGAGTCCAGGAAAAAGGCTGACATTGCAAGAAAAATAAACAATCTTTGCATTGAGCAAATAGGGTGGAAAGAAAACACCATATTTTTACCGGATGATCCTTTTTGTCTGATGATTGAACTATATACCGGTGATCTTTGTGAAGTCGAAGCGATTATGGCGATAGAAGAGGATTTTTCTATAAAATTTCCAAAGACTTTCTTTATTGAAGAAATACCCGGTGAATTGAAATTCCAGTATATAGTGGATTATATCTTTAAGAATAAGCAAGGCTATTTCTTAAAATAATACTGATAGAAAAATTTGCAGTGTCTAGCGACATGAGGTAATGCAATTGTAATATATAATGTACTGAATGTTAACATCACAACTGCAAACGGTATTTTGTGTTTGATTGCCTTAAATGATTTGGATTCTTTAAATAACCAGTATAAAGACAGGCCAAAGAAAATAATGGAAATGGTTATATAATCCCAAATTAATACGTTTCCAAATTTTTTACCACTAATTGATACATAACCATAAAACCAAATAAACCACAGTAAGTTTCTAGCAAGAACAGCCATACTCCATAAGTAAAATCCAGAAGATAATGATCTGATGACTGCGGTAATTAATGGTTTATTATTTAAATTGTTTCGAAGATAACGAATTCCGGCAACAACTGCAGGAATGATTATTATAGATAATAATCCTGTAAAGATGTGAAATTCCCAATGGGATTCTGCTGCTGGTTTTAAATTTTTGATGTAAGAAAAGATGAATCCAAAGTGATGTCTGCATAGTAACGTATTAAAATTGAAAAGATTGCGGACCCAGAACAGAAATGGAAGAGACCACGCGAGATCAACCAATAATTCTTTGACGATCTTTTTCCCGTTGCTCTTCTGCTCAATTTCTTCCATGTTGTCTTCCCGATGAATAAAGTTCTAAATTAATTTAGCGTGAAAACAATGGAATTGCCAGGATAGTGCCTGAAATTAATAGCTTTCAGTAATCGTTCGTCCATTCAATAATAAAAGAATTATGAAACGGTTGTTCTTAGTTAGGATTATATCTTGCCTTTTTGTTTGCTTTTGTTTAGATAGTATTAAATCTCATGCAATATGATTTGCAGTCGGGGCGATTACGATATAAAGTGTATGGCATTAATTGCACAGGGGATCGCAATAAAGCGTAAATTGTAGCGGAGAGTAGTTATGGTACAGATAGTCGCGGCAACCGGAAATAAACATAAGCTGGAAGAATTTCGTAAACTTCTTGATGATCAGGATGCAAAGATCGTTGGGCTTGATTCATATCCACAAGCGCCTGAAGTAGAAGAGGATGGCGAGACTTTTGCTGAAAACGCTTCACTGAAAGCTCTGGCAGCCAATAAATATACTGATCTGCCTGCTTTCGCGGATGATTCAGGTCTGTGTGTAGAAGCCCTTGACGGAGCTCCCGGTATTCATTCCTCCCGCTATGCAGATACTGACGAAAACCGTATCGCGAAACTTCTTGACGCTATCAAAGACAAAGATAACCGCAAGGCCAAATTTGTTTGTGTAATCGCGATCGCTATTAATGGTGAAGTCATTGAGACCTTTACCGGCGAAGTTCACGGCGTAATCGCAGATGCTCCGCGTGGCAGTAACGGTTTTGGTTACGATCCGGTATTTGTGCCGGACGGCTATGATAAAACCTTCGGAGAGCTTGATTCAGAAGTTAAAGACAGCATTAGCCATCGTGCCGTAGCAGTGCAACTCGCCAAAGAATTTGTAGAGGATGAACTCTCATCGGCTTTTGACGACTGCGATTTCTAAATCATAAGACGAATGATGTCAGTGTCATCTTCAAACTTCAGTCTTTAATGCTCTTTGAAGAAATGGAACGCGCATATCTCAAGGTTGATCTGTGCCCACTATGGTGATCGATAAAATTGTAGCATTTCCTTTTCATGGTCCTTATTCGCAAAAAAACGCTTAGCGCCATTGATTTTCAGCAAAATTATTGTAGTTTTACTTTGAACTTGATAATAATTTAAAATTCAAATATTCCTCTGAGGTAAGTTTTTATGGATTGCTCAAAAGTAAAAGTATTAATTATAACCGGTTTCGGACTCAATTGCGAAAAAGAGACTTCCGCGGCTTTTACCAGTAACGGCGCTACCACTGAACTGGTTCATCTGAATGATCTGCTGGACGGACAGCGTTCACTGGAAGAATTCCACATCCTGGCATTTATCGGCGGTTTCTCTTTCGGTGACCATCTTGGTGCCGGTACCGTATTTGCCAACCGCGTGAAATTCAACCTGCGCGACCAGCTCGATAAATTTGTTGCTGATGGTAAACTGATCATTGGTATCTGTAACGGCTTCCAGACTCTGACTCGTCTGGGACTGGTTCCGGCGGTCGGTGGAAAATATTTCGAACAGCAGGCCGCGCTGGGTCATAACGACAGCGGCGTATTCCGCGATGACTGGGTTTGCCTGAAAGGCGAAGCCGACTGTCCTTGCGTATTTACCAAAGGTGTTGATAAAATCAGACTTCCTATCCGTCACGGTGAAGGTAAATTTGTTGCTGACGATGAGCTTCTTGCACAAATCGAATCAAATAATCAAGTGGTATTCCGCTATGCTGACAGCGACGGCAACGTGACCAGTGAATTTCCTGCCAATCCTAATGGTTCACTTAATTCCATTGCCGGAATCTGCGATCCGACCGGTAGAATCTTCGGCTTGATGCCGCATCCGGAAGCCTTTCTTTCTCCGTTTAACGCTCCGGACTGGACCGTTCAGAAGCTGAAAGGCGAACTACCGGAAAAAGGCGAAGGCAGCGTAATCTTCAAGAATGCGGTTGAATTTGCCGCCTCTAATATCGTCAAGTAACTCTAGACGGTGCGGCAATGAAATTTCAGGGGACAGAGGATATCTACCACGGTTTTACCCGTTACAGTTTTCAGCTGGATGGAGTGCAATGTTATATTGTTGAACCCAAAGAAGCCGCTCTGGGATGTCCCTGGCTGTGGCGGGCGCGTTTCTGGGATGCGTGGCCCGCTGTTGATCTTGCCATGCTTGAACAGGGATATTATCTGGTTCATATCGATGTGGCAAACCTCTATGGTTCGGATGAAGCTCTTGTCCGATGGGATAAATTCTATGATCTTCTGACCGGAGAATACGGCTTTGCGAAAAAAGCTGTGCTTGAAGGTTTTAGTCGCGGCGGACTTATCATTTTTAACTGGGGCGAACGTAATCCGGATAAGGTTGCGTGCATTTACGCTGACAATCCGGTTTGTGACTTTAAAACCTGGCCGTTGGGTTGTGGAGACGGCCCCGGTAGTGTCGGCGATATGGAAAACTGCCTGAAAGTTTATGGCATGACCATGGAAGAGGCATTGGAATACAAACTAAATCCGCTGGATAACCTGGCTCCTCTGGCGGCTGCAAAGATTCCTTTGATTCATGTTTGCGGCGATGCCGATGAGGTCGTGCCGTACCCTGAAAATACCGCGATTGTAGAAAAGCGTTACCGCGAGCTTGGCGGCGAGATTAAAATTATAATCAAGCCCGGCGGGAAGCATCATCCGCATTGCCTTGAAGATCCCACTCCCATAGTCGATTTTATCCTGGCAAATAATCAGCTGTAATTCATTGTTCTATTTGGTGTGTTTTTCGAGGTTTTTACGTGTGTTTATATATTCTCTTGGGCTCATGCCGAACTGACGCTTAAAAGCCACAGAAAACGCAAACTGATTATTATAGCCCACTCTTTCCGCGACCTGATAAATTTGCAGATGTTCACGCCATAAAAGCTGTTCGGCACGTTCCATTTTCAGCGACAATACTTTATTCATCGGGGACATGCTGTAGAGTTTTGTTATTCCTTGGGGGATATTGATAATTCTACAAATGTTTTTGTTTTATCCAAACATGCTTTTACCATTTTTTCGTTTATAATATATGCATAATTTTAGCAAAAATATAAATTTCTAAAAATTAGGATTTTAGCATCCAAAGTAAAAAGTCCGGGCAAAAAAGGACTCCCCCTCATTGCAAAATGACCGCTAAAATCGCATCGTTTGGCTGATTTTTCAGCCATTAAATCTAACAAGAAACGGAATCCGGAAAAACTTTCACGGATTCAGGTTATATTGAAGTAAGTTGGGAATAATTATACAATGGAAACCAAAAATAATGAATAATGATTTTTTTCAGGAATTTATCCAGCCCGGCAGCCAATACCGGGGAAAGCCGTTTTGGGCATGGAACGGAAAATTAGAACCGGAAGAGTTGCGACGTCAAATCCGCCTGATGCACGAAATGGGGCTAGGTGGATTCTTCATGCACTCCCGTGTCGGCATGGGAACCAATTATCTGTCCGATGAATGGTTCGACTGTATCAAGGCATGTATTGACGAGGCGGAAAAGCTTGACATGGAAGCCTGGCTCTACGACGAAGACCGCTGGCCGTCAGGCGCTGCCGGGGGCATCGTCACAAAAAATCCTGAGTACCGGATGAAAAAACTGCACATTGAGAGTTATACCGATTTATCTAAAGTTAAATCGCAGGATAATACTCTGGCTTGGTTTACCGGCAAGGTTGACGGCTTAAAACTGAGTTTGCTTCAACGTATCGACGCTCCTCCCGCTGTACTCCCCAAAGGTATAACCCTGCTGCACTTCTTCGTGAAAGATTACGATTGTGGTTCATGGTACAACGAGCAAACCTATTTGGATACACTCAATGCTGATGCCGTTAAAGAATTTATCAAAGTTACTCATGAAGCCTATAAACGCGAAGTTGGCGAAGAGTTTGGCAAACGCGTTCCCGGTATTTTTACCGATGAACCTAATTACGGCCGGATCGTTGAAAGATCTATCTATGATAATGATGAAATAACTACAGCCTGGACCTCGTCGCTTCCGGCACTGTTCAGGAACCGTTATGGTTATGATATTATCGATCATCTGCCGGAACTGTTCTATGACCTCGAAGGCATCGAACTTTCCAAGTCCCGTCTCAACTATATCGACTGCCTGACCTTCATGTTCGATAACGCTTTTTCCCGTCAGATTGGCGAATGGTGCGAAGAGAACAATATGCTGTTTACCGGCCATTGTCTGGATGAACCCATCCCATCAAGCCAGACAAATGTAGTCGGTTCGACCATGCGTTTTTACGAACACATGCAGGCCCCCGGCATTGACATTCTGACCGAATACTGGCGCGAATACGATACCGCAAAACAAAACTCTTCCGTGGCCCATCAGTTCGGCCGCACCTGGCGACTGTCGGAAACCTACGGCTGCACCGGCTGGGACTTTCCGTTCTCTGGTCACAAGGCGGTAAGCGACTGGCAGGCGGCTCTGGGTATTACCTTGCGTTGTCAGCATCTGGCCTATTACACTATGGAAGGCGAAGCCAAACGCGATTTTCCGGCCAGTATCTTTTACCAGTCCTCCTGGTGGCGCGAATACAAGAAGGTTGAAGACTACTATGCCCGTATCAACCTGGCCATGATCCAGGGACATGAAGTCCGCAATATAATGGTGGTTCACCCGATTGAATCAATGTGGACCCTGATCGGTATTGACTGGCGGGAAAATAAACAGAGCCATCTTCTGGATGAAAATTTCATGGTCATGCGTGATGCACTGCTTAACGCCAATATCGATTTTGACTACGGCGATGAAGAACTCATGAGCCGCCACGCTTCCATCGTCACCGGTGCCGACGGTAAACCGGTGTTCAAAATAGCTAAGGCCGAATATAAAGTTGTTGTAGTTCCGCCGATGCTGACCGTACGTGCGTCGACTGTCAAACTGCTTGAAGAATTTAAAGCCGCAGGCGGCAGAGTAATCATTACCGGAGCCCCGGCGGCCTATGTGGATGGTGACCAATCGTCCGCAATGATTAATCTGTCCGAATCGTTTGAACATGCCTCCGGCTTCGACGAGTTGCCTCTGGTTATCGGCAACGGCTACCGCCGGGTATCCATTACCGACGAAACCGGAACCGAAATCTTCAATACACTGTATCAGCTCCGTGAAGACGATGACAGCGCATTCATGTTCGTTTGTAACACCGGATACGACCAGCCACAGCCTCCATCTAATAGTGTTGAAACGATGTCTAAAGAACGCTGTAAAGAATATCCGGTAGCCAATGTCATCATTAAAACCGCTAAAACCGGCGGGGTATTTGAAATAGACCTGGAATCCGGCGAAGTGTTAGCCGTTGACGCAACCGCAGTCGACGGCGGCTGGAAATTCACTACCAGCTTTGTCGCTCTTGGCAGCCGCCTGTTTGTTGTATCAGACAAGATTTCGGCAGCCGGACTGCGCTCTGCGACAAAACTGACCACGGTTTCAGAAAAAGCACCGGTAGCCGACAAGTTCGGAACTATTCTGTCGGAAGCCAATGTATTACCTCTCGACCGCTGCAGAATGCGGGTAAACGACGGTGAACTGACCGATGAAAACTTCATTCTGCTACAGGATCAGTGCCTGCGTGAGCAAATCGGTCTGCAGCATCGCGGTGGCTGCATGGTTCAGCCCTGGTTGAGAAATCTTGAGCTGTCTACGGCAAAAGCCAAAGTCACGCTGGAATATGAGTTTTTTTGCAAAAGCATTCCGCCTGGAGCTATATACATCGGTATCGAACGTCCGGAAACGTTTAAAATCATACTAAACGGCAATGAAATTGGCACTACGACTGATTGCGGCTGGTGGTGCGATCTTTCATTGAAAAAAATCGCTTTTGATCCGATGATGCTGAAACCCGGAAAAAACCAGTTGGTACTGGAATGCGCTGAATATTCCGAAGCACATCCCGGCCTGGAATCAATCTTCCTGCTGGGGAACTTTGGTATAGAAGTCGACAATCTTAAGCTGACCATGACGGAACGGGTCACCGAACTGACCGTAGGAGACTGGGTCGAACAAGGGCTGCCATTCTACTCCGGCACAACCGGATACGAATTTGAGACCGAAGTCAAAGCTGCCGCAAACGAACGGGTGTTTATTCATCTGCCGGAATACTGCGGTTCATGCGCTAAAGTATTCGTCAACGGAACTGAAGCCGGCGTGATAGGCTGGGCTCCGAATGAGCTTGAAGTTACTGAATTCGTTACTGATGGTACGAACAAATTTGTAGTGGAAGTCTTCTCCAGCCGGAGAAACTCTCACGGTCCGATGTATGGTAGCCACAAATGGCAGCCATGGACCGGTTCAGAACAAATGTACGAATACACCGGCAAATACAACCTTGTCCCCTGCGGACTGATTGAAAAACCGGTCATTCGTGTCAAGAAGTAAGATAGTTCAGACATAAATTAAACAGCTCGTATCGGTAACACCGTTACGAGCTGTTTTTTCGGTATGTTATTCCAAAGTAAACCACAAATGGAGAAATAAATGGTGGAGCTCATGGGAGTCGAACCCACGACCTATACGTTGCGAACATATCGCTTCTTGTGGAAGCGGAAGAACATTAAATTTATTCGGTGTGTTTTTCGAGGCTTTTACGCATGTTTATATATTCCCTTGGACTCATGCCATACTGACGTTTAAAAGCTACAGAAAACGCAAACTGATTATTATAGCCCACTCTTTCCGCAACCTGATAAATTTGCAGATGTTCACGCCATAAAAGCTGTTCGGCACGTTCCATTCTCAGCGACAATACTTTATTCATCGGGGACATGCTGTAGAGTTTTTTACACTTACGGTTTAATGTGATTGGAGTCATTTTCATGATTTCCGCCATTTTATTCAAGGTCCATTTTTCATGAGGATTATTCGCGACCTTGTTCCATAATTCCGTAAATTGCTGCGACTGGTCATAATTGCAGAAACCTGTTGCCAGGTTAAATAAATTCAATGCCAGCAGATTGACCAGTTCAAAGTAACTTGCCACAATTTTTTCGGATACTGGAGTCCTTTCTTTCTGATAAGCTATTATTCTGGTAAAAATTTGGAGCAGTTCGTTGAAATCTACATTTCGCTGATATACTGTTTTTATTTCATATAATTGCTGCCAGTCTGAATGTTCTGGACTATGATGGATCCAAAGTATTTTCCATGGCTTGTTGCCGGTATGAAAATAACGATGAGGATATTTTGCTGAATGAATAAGCAGGTCTCCGCGACGTAAATGATATTCTTTATCTGTTGTCTGGTATATGCCTTCTCCGTCCAGTGTAATTAAAAAATGATGAGTAAATGGCTCCCCCGCCTGAAGTTTGTAATCTTTTACCGCGCAGCTGAGGCCGGCCATACAGATCCCATATTTCTTCCACACCGAGACTCCACAGCATTGATTGGGGAGAAATTGTTCTGTGGTTCCCTGGGATATGTTGATAATTCTACAAATGTTTTTGTTTAATCCAAACATGCTTTTACCATTTTTTCGTTTATAATATACACATAATTTTAGCAAAAATATAATTTTCTGAATCCGTGAAAAAAAACAGGAATACCTTGAGCTGGAATTAGGGATAACTTGTCGAGTTGATTATATTAAAGTTGACTAAGACTTCAATATAAATCATTCACCCAACAGGATATCATGAAAGAAAAAGTAGTGCGTGGAAGTGAAGAAATCAACTCAATTGACAGAATTTCTCTAAGTTGCATAAAAAATTTTATTAATCGATAAAACAAGTTCAGAGAGGAGATACCTACAAGAGAATTGTATTTGAAAATCAGGATTTTAGCAGTCAAAGAGAAAAGTTCGGGCAAAAAGCAGAAAACGAAAGCCTCACATTACAAAATGACTGCTAAAATCGCATCGTTTGGCTGATTTTTCAGCCATTAAATCAAAAAAGAAGGAAATTTAGAAAAAAGTTTCACGGATTCAGGTGAAAGGAGTTTTTTTATAATGATGAATAATAAACGATTTGCGCATCAGCAGAAAAATCGAAAATTTACCCCGTATTACCATAGTTGGAGCCGGTTTTTTTTCGGAGTTTGGCTACTGTTCCTGAGCTGCTGGCTTTGGGGAAACGAAAATGTTGGACTGACCATTGACGATTCATATAGAATTGTTATTCCGACTCAACCGGCACCTACGGAAATTACCGCTGCCAGGGAATTACAAAAGTATCTACAACAGATCAGCGGTATGACACTGAAAATTATTAAAGCATCTGAAGCTGAAAAAAACGCTGAAAAAATTCTGGTGGGACAGTCGGCTATCGTGAAACGTTTGTTGCCGGACATTGATTTTTCTGCTTTGAAGGACGATGAGATTATTATCAAAACCATGGGAAATGATTTGCTTCTGGTTGGAGGACGTCCTCGGGGAACGCTGTATTCCGTTTACACATTTCTGGAAGATACGCTCGGATGCCGCTGGTGGACTTCAAGTGAGAGTTATATCCCCAAACAAAGCCCGGTGGTCATAGGCGCATTGAATATCCGTTATACACCGCAGTTCTATTATCGGGAAACTTTTTATACCGATGTGTACCAACATCCGGATTTTGCCGTAAAGTTGAAAGACAACGGACATCATGACAAGTTGTCTCCCGCCTTGGGCGGTAATATAAAAATTATTGGCTTTGTCCATACCTTTGACCAGCTTATTCCAGCCAAAACGTACATGAAGGATCATCCTGAATGGTTCAGTTTGATTAACGGTAAACGCTATGGCGGACAGTATCACGGTCAGTTATGCTGCTGCAATCAGGGCTTGCGAAAAGCATTGACGGATAAGGTACTGCAACGGCTACGGACAACCGACAATCCCCGGATCATTTCCGTATCCCAGAATGATAATATTAATTATTGCCGGTGTCCTGCCTGTCAGGCCCTGATCAAAAAAGAAGGAAGTGCTTCGGCTCCTCTGTTGTCACTGGTCAATCATGTGGCTGAGGCAGTAGAAAAGGAATTTCCACATGTCTGGATAGATACTCTGGCATATAAGTACAGCTGCAAGCCGCCGAAAACACTTCGACCCCGTCATAACGTCATCATTCGGCTCTGTTCAATTGGATGTGACTTTTCGCGACCTTTTACCGATCAGAAGAATATTACTTTTCAACGAGATATTATGGTTTGGAGTGATGTGTCCAAACAACTGTTGGTATGGAATTATGCGGCCAATTTCAGTAACTATCTGCTGCCCCATCCGACTATTCAGTCATTGGGGCTGAATATGCGATTTCTGGCAGCCCATAAAGTTCGCGGGGTTTTTGAACAGGGTTCCTATGGTTCGATTCTGGGAGATATGGTTCATTTGCGGGCATGGGTAACCGGGCATTTGCTATGGAATCCGCAGTTGGATGCCGATCATTTGATCGATACATTTCTTCGCGGCTATTATGGGAAAGCCGCCCCTTTTATTAAAAGGTATCTGACGCGAATTCAGAACGCGGCGGAACATTCAGGTAAAAAATTCCATTTTCTTACTCCTGATTATTCCTGGCTGACCCCTCAGGTTGAGGCGTTGGCACAACAGGATTGGGATCAGGCGGAAGCGGCAGTTAAAGATAATCCGATTCTAAGTGGCAGAGTGCGACGCGACCGACTGCCGGTAACGGTTGTCGGGTTGGAACAACGCCGTGCAAAGCGCTTGAGCCTGGCTGTGGCGGGCAAACCATTACCTCCCGATCCGGAAGCATTACAGCAAGTGCGTGAATTGATTGAGCTCGGCAAACAATACCATGAAATAGATTTCCGGGAAGGCTACAAATTTTCCGGTTACGCCCAGAATCTGCTCAGGGCATTTTCTCCGGTTTCCGGCAAGTTGCCGCAAGGGGCGGTGGATTTGAGTTCCTATTTTCAGATTTGTCGTATCGGAGGGTGGGGCGATTTTGTCAAAGATCCATCTGCTTCCTACCAACCGGTTGCCTGCATTACCCGTTCCGGTCCGTGGGTTTTGCAATGCCCGCTCCCGGATGAACTGGAGAAAGTTCCAGCCTGGCACTGTTATGCCGCAGTTCGTTGTAATACCCCGGATAAAAGGGGGAAAGTCGGAACAATTGGTATTTACAATAAAAAGCAGTCTAAAACCATCATGCGAAAACATTTGATGGCGGAGATGTTGTCGGGATCAAGTTATCATGTGGTAGATTTGGGAATTCATCCACTTGACCACAAAATGTATTTTTGGGCTACACTCGACAAGCCAAAAGCATCATTGTTTATTGATTCTATTTATGCGTTACCGATTTATTCCCAAAAGAATAACAGCAAACAATAAATCAGTCGATATAGAATGAAACGTTTGTAGAGTTCATGGCAGACGTTTCTATTCCGAATTTGTACGGCAAGTGGACATTTAGTAAAAGTTTAAGGAGGTCGTAAAAGAATAATGAAACAAGAACAACAAAAGAGCAGGTCCGAAAAAATGTCGAATTTTATCGGAGAAAATAACTTTAAGCGACTAACCAATTAACCTTAAAATAAGGAAAAGGAATATGAAAAGAACAACATTACCATCATTTTTCACACTCATCGAACTCCTCGTGGTGATAGCGATCATTGCTATTCTGGCTGCATTGCTACTGCCGTCTTTAAACACTGCCCGGGAAAGAGGAAAGGCAATTTCATGTATTAACAATCTAAAGCAATTTGGTATTGCGGAACAATCTTATATAAATGATCAGGATGGTTATATTGCTCCCTGCAATCCGAATGGTCACACGGATTCGTATTCCGGGGTAGCAACGGTCTGGATTCACGAACTTCATCCGTATCTGAATGGTAAAAAGTGGGATGGGGGTGGAAGTGGAACTTCAAAGGCGTTATTCTGCCCATCTGGAGTTAATCAGATTATGCATTATAATACAGCGGCAGGAAGTTCATCGCCAATCAGTAATTACAAATATAACCATCGCCTGGGTTCTCCGGCATATCTTTATGCCAGTGAATATAACTACGGCTGCAAACGTATGAATAGGTGCCGGTATCCTACCCTTGTTGCAGTAATGGCGGATGGCAAATGCGGTAGCAGCACCAATATTTCATTGAATTTTGAGCGTGCCCAAAGTTCTATTTATTCTGCTCTGACGATGCCGCATTTGAATAAAACATCCATTCTGTTTCTGGATGGACATGCTGAGCTTAAGAGAATTGATCATATTGATTCCCGTGATTATAATACCGGATTCCTCTTAAGTAACGGTGCATTTAGATAATAATATTTCATCAATGAGTAATTCATATAATTTGAGTAAGTCCAGTTAGACTTTGGCTGGCTATACACCGTTTTTATGGCACCTTGGCTGTCCCATTGAGCTGGGATAGGAACGGAATGCCGAGTTTGTTAATGTAAACGTTGGACTTTATATGAACTCCATAAAATTCAAATAAGAAAAAGCAAGAAAAAATGTTAAAAAGTGAAGAAATTCGAATCAGGGACCCGTTTATTCTGACGGATACAAAGAACGGTTTTTACTATATGTATGGAACTACATATATTGACGCAAATTCGCAGGATAAAGGTTTTGATTGTTATCGAAGTCGAAACCTTGAGCAATGGGAAGGACCCTTTGCCGCGTTCAGACCAGAACATGATTTCTGGGCCGACCTCAACTTCTGGGCGCCTGAAGTTTATTTATACCATGAAGCATATTATATGCTTGCGAGCTTCAAATCTCATGATCCAATGGTTGCTCGCGGAACTCAGGTTTTGAAGGCGGAATATCCGGAAGGTCCGTTCCTGCCTGTTTCTTCCAGGCCGGTTACGCCTTCCTGCTGGGAATGTCTGGATGGAACCCTTTTTGTTGACGAAAACAATAAGCCGTGGATGATTTTCTGTCATGAGTGGACTCAGATTAATGACGGAGAAATATGCGCGATGCGAATGAGTGAGGATCTTACGACAGTCGCAGGGGAGCCGGTTTTTCTGTTTAAGGCTTCTCAGGCTCCCTGGAGTAAAGGGAAACATTCAATTCCACCCCATATTTATAGTGGGTGGGATCGAAGTAGATTAAACTATGTTACGGATGGTCCTTTTATCTATCGGACGAAAGATGGAACCTTGCTGGTGCTCTGGTCCAGCTTCGGAGAAAAGGAATATGCCATTGGTATAGCAGTTTCAGAAAGTGGATTGATCACCGGTCCATGGCGGCAGGTTGATGAACCCATGTGGAATCAGAATGGCGGACATTCTATGATATTCAAAAGTTTCGAAGGTGAATTGATGTTAACGTTTCACATGCCGAATGCCCCGGCAGGAATGGAACGACCGCATTTTTTCCATCTGGAAGATTGCGGAAATATTTTAAAAATAAGAGAATGTGTCAGGTCTCAAAATGAGTCTGTACTGGTATAATCAAGGTTCATTGCTTGTGTAAAAAAAGGAGGATAGTGCGGAAAAGCTAAGCCTTCCCGCTCTATCCACACAGGTAAGAGGCAGATTTTTATGGAAGCGGTATAGTTCGTCAGCTGCCGCTTCCAATGGGTTATTTAATTATGATGCCTGCTGCATCAGCTGCTTAAACATTGCGGTAGATGGTTGAGCGTCATTGCCCATCAGTTCGGAAAGCTCGGAAGTGCCTTTCAAGTCTGAATTAGGCATCAGCAAATTCATTACATCACTGAATTGCTTCACATCGTAACGAATCTGGTTGGTAAGTTCTTCTTCTGTGATTTCTTCGTCGCCGTCGGCATCAATGCGCTGGAAAAGCGTATCATTATTTACTTCATCCATTGTAAGGAGACCATCTTCATTGGTATCCTTAATGTTCATGATTGCATCTGTGAAGTTGGCTACTTCCGGAATTTCGCTGAATGAAGTTACTTCACCGGTGCTGGTGCCGTCTGAATTGGTTTCGCTGCCAAGTAGGGCGTCAAGATTCTGGGCCTGCTGATTGGCGAAAACTTCTTCCATTCCGCTAAGCCAACTGGCATCTAGTTCTGAAATGCTGCTCATGTTTCGTTCCTTTATTTGGTTTGTCAATTTAATGACTGAATTATCACGAGTGTGTTAAAAGCAACTATGGTGCCATATTTTTGAAGCCAATCAAAAAATAATGATATTGAGGCGAAAATAATGGAGTAAGATGAAATGCGGCAAATTTTTCGATGAATAGTAGATTTCTTTAGCGGAAGATTTTTCCGGTGGCAAGAAAAATCTTCCGATTAAATCTTATCTATAGCTCCCAATCGGCAAACCCCGCTAAGGTTAGTCCAGAAAATCCTTGCCGAGAATGAATCGGGCGCTGATGAATGAAGACAGCATGGCTCCGACCAGGCCGGGGAGAATGGCGTTTTGTCCGGTCATATAAAAATTCCGGATTGGGAGTTTTCCCCACAGGGAATTTTCTTCCAGCTTGTGCATGATGCCGTACGCCGAACCGTAGGGTGGGATATAGTCTTCAAAGGTCAGTACCGATGAGGTACAGATGAGCTTGATCTTATCCTTGTATTCTGGAAAGATTTCCTCTATCTTACGTATCATTTCTTCGGCACGTTGCTGCTTGAACTGCTGGTATTCTTCATCGTTCCTACGATTCTTTACCCCGCGCCATTGGTCAACGGAATGATACGAATCGGTTTTAAAGGCGCACAGGACATTTCGGATTTGTCCGTTTACTTCCTCCGGTGAGGTTAAAATGGCCATCGCGCTTTCCGGAGAATCCTGACTGATGATTTTGTCCAAATCCGGGCAGGATAGAACCGAAGTCAGCGCGGATTTAACTGGTTCACTGATCTCAATTTCAGCGAATATCGAGAAAAAGGTAATGCTTTCTTCGTAGTTTTCTACCGTTTCGCGAACGGTTTCGGGAATATATTTGTCCGGAAAAATAGAGAGGATGTCGTGCGGATGAATTGTCATGATGCCGTTTTTCATGCCGCATTCGCTGCCATCGGTCAGGATTACGGAAGCGGCTTTTCGACGGCTGACGTTTTCAATGGACTTGATCGTACAGTTGGTTCGGATTTCGATATCGTATTGGGCGGCCGCCTTTTTAAAGGCGTCTACAAATGCCTGTCCACCGTTTTTTACCCGTGATAACTTATTATGCAGGTTGTATGATACCCGGCAATGAGTTGCCAGCGAAGTTTGCGACGGTGCGCTGCCGTAGCAGAGGGCAAAGCTGGCAAGGATCGTCTTGAGAGTTTGATTGTCACTGATCGAATCCAGATAGTTTCGTAAAGAGATGTGATCTTCATCCAGGTCAATCAGCAGTTCCGCGAAATCGCAGGTATTGAGCTTGCGGATATCCATGAACGGGGTATTGTCCCGAATTTTTTCTTCATCTTTAAAATATTTATCTATTGCTTTGTGTTCGTCGGGGAAATAAGAATACAGTGCCTGTTTGAGTTGTCCGAAACCCGATGGCAGATCGTAAAGTGTACAGGAATTGTCTAAATAGATATGATTTTTATCGCTTTCTTCAAGAGAGATTGGTTCGATATCCGAAGTGATACCAAGCGCTTTCAGCATATCCGAAAGCAGGTCATCGAATCCTCCGGTAAAATGAAAACCGGTATCAAACGGCAGTCCGCCGCGGGTGAAGCGCCGCATGCATCCGCCGATAGTGGACTGAAGCTCAAGCAGTAGAACCTTGTGACCGGCTTTCCCCAGGAGCAGTGCCATGGTCATTCCGGCAATTCCGCTTCCTACAACAATATCATCATATTCTTTCATAAAAGGAAATCCGGTTTAAAGAACCAGTCCGCCGTTAACGCCGATGACTTGTCCGTGAATGTACATATGCTCTTCCGCGGCCAGAAATCCGATTACTGCCGCGACTTCTTCGACTGAACCGAAGCGCGCGAGCGGGATTAGCGGTTTGATCTTATCTGCCGGAAGGTCCTTGGTCATATCCGTTTCGATAACGCCGGGAGACACGGCATTGACATAGATGTTTTTTCTGCCGACTTCCCGCGCCAGCGATTTTACCGCGCCGATCAACCCGGCTTTTGAGGCGGAATAGTTCATTTGTCCGGCCTGACCGGTCTGTCCGGAGGCGGAGGTTATCGCGATGATTCTGCCGCTCTTGCGTGCCAGCATGTGGAAAATTGCCGGTTGGATCACATTATAGAAACCGTCAAGATTGACTCTTAGAACGGAATCCCATTCTTCGGGAGTCATAAATGCCAGGAGATTGTCACGGGTGATACCGGCGTTGTAGACGATTACGTCCGGCACGGTACGGTTCAAATATTCTTCTAATTTTTCGGCAGTTTTCGATCTGCTTGCCAGGTCGAATGTAAGGATATCGCATTGGATTCCCAATTCACGAGCTTGGTTTCTGGTGTTCAGGGCATTTTCTGATTCCGAGCGGCAACTGAAAGTTATATCGAACCCCAGTTGTGCCAGTTTCAATACCGCTGCTCTGCCTATGCCGCGACTGCCTCCGACTACCAGTGCCTGCCTGTTTGCCATATATAATGTGTCCTGTATGTTTATTTGTTGCAAAATACGCAATGGAAAGATAATACTTTATATGTTTTTTTCAAACCTTAAGACAGATTGAAAAAACGCTCATTTCGAGTTATCTTACGGTCATGGGAGAACGATTATTCAAAATAAAGGTCTTAATGGGCGAATTAAACATAGCTGGCGGATGCCTTATCGATACCGGAGTTTATACAACTCTGAATCGTGAAAGAACGGAATCGTTTGAATCTTTTTCAAAGCTTCGGCGTGGATTGTCGGACGCTGGACAACTGAATGGACAATGGAACATGTTCAGTCGTTTTTCCCGCGATGCGCAGCAGCTTTGTCTTGCATGTGGAATAGCACTCTATGATGCCGGGTTATCGGAACCCGAACAACTTACCCGTTGCGGAATTATTACTGGTGATAATTTTGAGCACGAAAGAGATCAGTTAACATATTTCAGGGATTATATTGAGGGCGGCAGGGAGCTGGGGCGTTCCAGTTTGTTTGTGCATACCCTGCCGACCAGTGCTGCCGCTGACGCCTCAGTATGTCTCAAGTTGGCCGGGCCGCTGTTTTACTGGCGGGACGAGGACGATGTGCTTGGTGGATTATATTCTTCTGCCGAAGATCTGATTGCTGACGGCAGTGCGGATTATATTATGGCGGCTTACCGCGAAGGAGATCGTGTTCTGAGTCTATTATTGACCAATGCCGCGACAAAAGAAAGTGGCGATGTTCACGATATTTATTCCAAATTAAAAGCAGTACTTGATGAAGGAACCATTTAATGCGGGTATTGCTGATATCATCAAACCTGGCCGAAGAACCTTATGCGGTATTTCCCCTTGGTATCGGGGTTATTGCAAAGTCACTGTTGGACAATGGTTATCAGGTGAAAATCTATGACAACCTTCTGGAACAAAACCGTGGCGGCAGCCTTGTTGATACGATTCGAGCATTTCAACCGGAAGTTGTCGGCATAGGAATTCGGAACGTTGACAATGTAAATTTTCTTGAGCCGGCATTTTTTCTTGATGACGCCGCTTTGCTGGTCAGTGAAATTCGGCGGGAAACGAATGCCCCGATATTTGCGGGAGGAGCCGGATTTTCGTTAATGCCGGAGCGTATCCTTGAATATATCGGTGCTGATTACGGAATTGCTGGAGCTGGTGAACATGCCGCTGTGTCTTTGGTGGAACAGCTTGCCGCCGGAAAAACACCGGAGCGTATCACCCACGGCAGGAACATAGACGGAAATTTCGGGGAATGTTTCTATGAACAGGTGATCAGTCGTTTTTATCTGTCTGAAACCGGAATACTGCCGCTTCAAACCAAGCGGGGATGTCCTAAGAAGTGCGTTTACTGTTCGTATCCAAAGCTGGAAGGACGCTGTGTGCTTGCTCGTGATCCGGAGACAGTTATTGATGAACTGGTTTATCTACAGCGTGAGTTCTCGCCAGAAAGCATATATTTCACCGATTCGGTATTTAACGATGGCGGTGGTGAATATCTGAAATTGCTTGAGAAAATGGCCCAGCGCGATATCAAGGTTTCATGGTGCGCGTTTTTTTCTCCGACAAAGTTTGATCGTGAAGCCGTCGCATTGATGAAACGAACCGGACTGAAAACCGTGGAACTGGGAATCGACGCATGTTCCGACCGGGCCCTTGCCGGTCTGGGAAAAGACTATGATTTTGCGACAGCAGTAAATGCCTGTGAGGTTTTTCGGGACGCAGGGATCAAGGTATCGGCATCCTATATTACCGGTGGGCCGGGAGAGAATGAGCAATCCATGAATGAGGGGATCAGAAATCTTCGGGCGCTCGATTGGATTTCAAGTTTTGTTTTTATGGGCATAAGGATTCTGCCGGGAGCGGCGATTGAGGCTATCGCGAAAAAGCAGGGAGTTGTTGAGCCTGATGTGGATTTATTGAAGCCTGTGTTTTATTTGTCGCCGGAAATTTCGAAAGAAGAGCTTTTTAATGGTTTGTCCGAGGGCTTTAAAGATGTGTCGTATGTGGTGTTTCCGCCGCAGTCCCGTAACGAGGAACTCAAGTTTTTCCGTAAACTGCAGATGATGAAGGGGGCCACGAATGACTGGAAGTGAGTTCCCATGGTCGGTATACTGTGTGGTGCCGGTGTTCAATAATGCCGCGATGATTCGTGATGTGGTGGAACGCTGCCTGCAACAGCATCTTGACGGAGTGCTGGTGATTGATGACGGCAGTACGGACGCGGTTGTCGGTGACCTGCTGGCGGACCGAAAGGAAGTCACTGTAATCCGGCATGAGAAGAATTTGGGGAAGGGCAGGGCGCTTACGACCGCGTTGAACTACCTTGCTGAAAGAAATATCGACTATATGATTACGCTCGACGGGGACGGACAGCATTATCCCGAGGATATTGCCGGGGTTCTGCCGGTTTTGGCTGACAACGATCATACTTTGGCGATTGGTATGCGTGATTTTGAAAAGTCTCATGCTACGGAAAAAAGTCGTTTCGGAAGAAAGTTTTCAAATTTCTGGATGTATGTTGAGACCGGAATCAAAGTGGGGGATGCCCAATCGGGTTTCCGGGCGTATCCGGTAAAATATATCAAACAATTGCGCTGCCTCTGTTCACACTATAATTTTGAGACGGAAATAATGGTGAAGGCCGCCTGGGCGGGAATATCGATTGTTGATGTGCCGATACGGGTGTGGTATCCCGAAAATCCGGAAGAACGGGTGTCATCGTTTCGTCCATTCATGGATAATCTCAGAATTTCGCTGATTAACACCCATCTGGTTGGACTTCGACTGCTGCCGATTCCGCATCGCAAGCTGGTTAAATCGGGTATGACTCGTGAGGAGATGTTGAAGCATTTGAGGAATCCGTTGAAACTTATGCGTGAACTTTTAAAGGAACACGCCACGCCGGGAGGGCTTGCGGCGGCGGCGGCGGTCGGGACGTTTCTGGCGGTGATTCCAATCCCCGGTTTTCATTCTGTGGCTATTCTATATGCCGCCGCAAGGCTTCACCTGAATAAAATTGTGGCATTCAATGTGCAGCATTTCTTTATGCCGCCGTTTGTGCCGTTTCTCTGTTTGGAAGTAGGACACTATATTCGTTACGGCAGATGGTTTACCGAGTTGACTTTTGAATCGGTATTGCATGAACTGGGATACCGGATTCTTGAATGGTGGATTGGAGCGCTGGTGCTGGCTCCGGTGTTGTCTGTTTTTATTGCGTTGCTGGTTTATGCATGCGCCTGCTTTACAGGGAGGCTGCGCCGTGCCTGACGAAAAAGAACAAGGGGAATTTCGAAAAGTCGACCGGAGACGTGGAAACGACAGTGGATTTACTTTTTTTCGCTGGATTTTGCGGTTGATGGGAATGAAACATGCCCGGAATATTGCCGGAATAATTTGTTTTTATTATCTTTTGTTTGACTGGCGGGCTGTGAAGAAAACGTTGCCTTATGTAAAGCACGCCTGGCCTGAAGCGGGATTTTTTAACAGGATATGGAAAGTCTATAAGCTTTTTTTTCGTCAGGCTTGTATGTTGTTGGATCGGGCTTCCAACCTTTGCGGACTGAGCGGTTTTGATCATATTTATATTAATTACGACAGCTTTCGGGAGCTGGCGGAAAACTCCGACGAAGGAGTTTTGCTGGTCGGAGCGCATTTCGGTAACTGGCAACTGGCGGTCGAGGGGCTGAAAGACATCAAGTGTAAAGTGAATATTGTGATGCAAGAGGAGCAGAACGAGGCCGTACGCAAACATCTTGAGCTTAACAGTTGCTCCAGTAACATCAACTACATTTTTACCGAAGGCGAAATGCATGGCGCGTTTGAAATTGCGGCGGCTCTGTGTAACGGCGAGATCGTTTGCATGATGGGGGATCGGCACTATGGTGCGGATACTATTGGTGTGGAATTTATGGGCGAAACCGCGTATTTTCCGTATTCGGCATTTGTGATTGCCGCTCAAACCAGCAGTCCGATTATTTCGCTGTTTATTTGTAAGGACTGGGAATCAGAACGTTATTATGCTTATGGTTCGGAGCCGATGCGACCAGTGAAACAGCGAAAAGTTCCGGTGGAGGAGTGGGTGAAGCCATGGGTTGAACAGTATGCAAAAAAACTTGAAAAAATGGCGGAAGAGTTTCCCGAACAATGTTTCCTGTTTTCTGACGTTTGGCGGAAATCATAGTCGGTTGCGTGTTTGAATCATGTTCAAATTCTGCTTGAATATATTATGTCGGGAGTTATATTACTAGCTTATTATTGTAGTGAGAGGTAGTTGAGAGGATATAATTTTATGGCAGAAGATATTGAACAGATAAAGCTTGAGCTTAAGGAAAACATTATTTCCGCGCTTGGGCTTGAAGATTTCAGCGCTGATGACATCGGTGATGACGATCCTTTGTTTGGAGGGGAACTGGACCTGGATTCGCTTGACGCGGTCGAGATCGTTGTGGTGCTTCAACGCAAATTTGGAGTAAATACCAAAGGACTGGAAAGTCGTAAAGAAGTTTTTACCAGTATAAATACTTTGGCTCAATTTATAATTGAAAGCAGAAACGGGTAAAGATTGATGACGGTTTGGGTAACTGGAACCGGCTGTATCTCGGCGGCAGGAATGGACTGTAGGGAAAACCTTGAGTCAATAATCAATGGATGTCGCGATAATCTGTCGGTTTCCGATACCGGACAGAAAACATTTTCAGTTCCTCTGAAGCATAATTCCGACTATTCCAGATCCATTGAATTACTTATTCAGGCTTTAAACGAAGCCCGGCATGATTCCAAACTTGATGATATGCCAGATGATGTACGAATTGGCGTGGTTATCGGGACAACTTCGGCCAGCTTTCTTAATGACATTCGTTTTCACCGCAGGCTCAGGGACGGCAACCTTGATCAGGAAACACTGAAACTATATCTGTCCGGTAATCCGGCGGAATATGTAAAACACACTTTAAAACTTACCGGTCCGGCGGCAACGGTCACAAATGCCTGTTCTTCGGGGACCGACGCGGTCGGAATTGGCTTATCATGGCTCAATGCCGGTATGTGCGATATTGTTTTTGCCGGAGGCTGTGACGAACTTCATTCGGTTTCGAATGCCGGATTCTATTCTCTTGGCGTGTTGTCAGGAGGGCTGTGTCGTCCTTTCGATGGAAGCCGCGACGGGCTCAATCTTGGCGAAGGTGCCGGAATACTGGTGCTTGAACGCGGTGAGTCTGCCGAACAACGCGGGGCTGAAATTAAAGCTTCTATCTCATCCTATGGCGGAAGCAACGATACCCACCACATTACACAGCCGGACCCGGAAGGGAACGGACTGGAGCGTGCTGTGAGAAAGGCCCTTGAGCTTGCCGGGATTACGCCTGATGATGTGGGATTTATAAATGCGCATGGGACGGGCACTATTCATAACGACCAAGCGGAATCAAAAACATTTTCCCGGGTTTTTGGCGGAAATTGTAAATATTTTTCAATTAAAGGTTGTACCGGACATACTCTTGGAGCTGCCGGAGCGATTGAAGCGGCGGTTACTGTGGAGTTGTTGAATGCCGGAATTATTCCTGCCAGCGTGGGATTCGAGTCCTGCGGCAACGGTGTGGAACTTGTGCCGGTGACTTCTACCGTGAATAACAGCAATGCTCAATACGCTTTATCGACTTCGCTGGCGTTTGGCGGCTGCAACAGCGCTTTGATCATCAAAAACGAGGTGCTGTCATGATTAAAATTAACGGTTACAGCCTGATTGCTCCTGATGGTTCCGATGCCGTCGCGGCTCTTGCTGTCGGGCTCGGCGTTGATGAATTTAAAGAGCTTGAGGCTCTGAATTCGGCTCAGAAAAAACAGTTGCGGCGTACCGGGGCGTTTCATGCTTCGGCCGTGCGGGCCGTGGTGGGAGCCGGGGCCAACGGGCTTTCGGAAGAACGTCTGGCGAATGCCGAGATCATTCTGGTTTCACGTTTTGGCGATCAAGATACGACCGGACGTTTTATTGATGACCTCATCGACTTTGGCATGGATCAGGGATCGCCGATAAAGTTTGCCCATTCCAACCATAATACAGCCGCGGCGTATGTAGCGAAGATTCTTAATATCGGCGGTGCGGTGGCGACTTTAATCAATTTTGAGAATACTTTTATCAACGGATTACGGCTTGCAATGGCCCATCTCGAACAGGGGATTGAACGTGATGTGATCGTTATTCATGTTGAATCATGTTCAGAACTGGTTAATATTCTGGCCAACGGCATGAAAGGTATTGAACAGGAAACTACCAGCCTGTCGGCTGATGAAAAAGTTCGTTGTAAAGCCGGATGTTTATTGCTTAGTAATATTGCGGATGAGTTGAATACAGGTTCAATTTCATACGATGAAAATTCCGTCGGTATCCATGAAAAAGGTGATTCGATGGAAGGCATTACCAAGGTGATTACCGCGTTGCTGACAAAGGATGGTGTGACATCCTGTTGTATGGAAGACGGAACCCAATTGTTAATTAAAACCGGGAATATAGATAATGGATAAAAATTCAGAGATTGTAGAATTTTTATGTGATGAGATCGCTTCGGTTGTTCATTGCAGTAAGGACAAAGTTACTGGCGATACTCCTTTTCTGTCGCTGGGAATGCACTCCATGATATTTGTTGAACTGTTGATCAGTATCGAAAAGAAGTATGGGGTAAAGCTTATTAATTCAGGACTTGCAGTTGCTGACCTGACCAGCGTTTCATCGCTTGCCGAGCGAATATCTTCCGAGCTGGAAAAACAAAAGTAGCGGGGATTTCGTGAAAAGCAGATATCACCTCAACGGTATTGACTGGGTTGTGCAGGCTTTGCATCGCGACAGTCGAAACGCAGCCGGAGGAGATTACCATTTTTTTATCGCGGTAGAACTTAATACTTTTCCTGACCCGGCAAAACTGCGGGAATGTTTTAATCGTATTACCGAACTCTTCCCTCCTGTTCAGGGGCGCTTCTGTCGTGACTGGTTGAATCTGGCACCTTACTGGAAAACCGCTCGGGAAATTGTCGAATGTGATTTTAAATATATTAAAGTCGAGTCCGACGATGGCATTCATGATGAGCTTGAAAAGTGGCTCAATCTCCGGTTTGACGACAAGGCTCCCCTGGTTGCCGGTATGTTGTTGAAAAAGCCCGATGATACAGCTGTTTTTGCCTGTAAATTTGATCATCGTATTTTCGACGCGGCGGGAGGCGAAAAGTTTATTGAGCTGCTGCGCAAAACCTGGGACGGTGAGAAAATCGAACCCGAAAAATATATGTTGAAGCAGGGGCCGTGGCTGAATGAGTGGAAGCACCAGTTTGAATGCGGACGCACTGTAAATCGGGTGCTGCGTCAGGTCTCCAGTCAGGGGGTGCCGGCGCAGCTTTGCGATCATAACAACGGAACAAATCATTTCCGCCGAATTGTTATTGACGGCGATGATTTTCAACGACTCCTTGCCCATTCCGATAATATTGCCGGGCCCATGATGTTAATGCCGTATCTTCAGGCGCTTATCCAGAATGGACTTTATGAGGTCTTGAAATTACGGGGTTTTGACAACCCTTTTTGCCTGTGTCCGATTTCCGTTGATTTACGTGGCATGGGTTCCGATGAGCTGTTTTTTAATAACTGGTCGATGATGCCGATGTATTCGCATGGTGCTGATTTTCACGATTTTAAATCGGTTGTTGAAGCTCAGAAAGAACTATTTTACGAGTATATGAAGAACCGTTTCCCATATTGTCTGAACCGGGCAAATATGTTGACCCGCATTGTGCCTTTACCCATTTATACCCGTTTTGCCGTAACGCCCTTTCATGGTACGGCTGGTACGGCAATGACCGCATTGCTCAACCGGGAAGAGTTCAATTCTCCGGACTTGTTTGGCTGCGGCGTTAAAAACCTTTATCATGTACCGAAGATTCCGGCGCGTCCCGGAATCGGTATTTTTATGAACCGTAAGGGCGATTCTTTGAATGTTACGTTGTCGTGGATTGATGGCGTAATTAATAGATTTGAACTGGAAATTCTCGAAGGATGCCTGACTGATAAGGCCTTGTAATCATAGAGCGGGATTGATATATTATCATTTTATGAATCAAGAGGGTGGATATTGAACATTTATAAATGCATAGAGCTTGAAGCTGCCGCGTTCAGCGCGAAAAATGCTGTGGTCTACAACGGGAAGTCGTGGACCTATGGTGAAATGTTTGATATTGTTAACCTCCTTGCCGATGAACTCAAAGATCAGTTGAACGGGGTCGGAAAAATGGTGGCGCTGCGCTGCTATGACTCCTCCGAATGCGTATTTATCAGTCTGGCCCTGCTGGCGGCGGATGCCGTCCTGATTCCTGTTTCCCCGGCGATGCCGGATGATGAAGTTAACGAACTGTGCGGCAGTATCGGAGCTGACTTTTTTATTGAAACCAAGGCGTTGAATAACAAGGCTTATTCGTTTTTTTGTTGTGATGTAGAGATGTTCCTGAATCCGTTAAATGACGGAAGCTCTCTGGCATATAAAGGAGATGAACATCCGGCGTTTATTCGATTTTCTTCCGGAACCACAGCCGAAAGCAAGGGCGTTATGATCACGCATGAGGCGGTAATGGAACGTACCGCCGCCGCTAATTACGGGCTGGAGATTTCCAGCAACGATACTGTGCTCTGGGTGTTGTCGATGGCGTATCACTTTGTGGTGACCATACTATTGTTTCTGCGTCGCGGCGCGACAATGGTGATTTGTCATGAACCTACTTTGCTGTCAATGGCTCCTCTGCTGGAGGAACATGATATTACCGTGCTTTAT
Organism: Victivallales bacterium; assembly: GCA_963677165.2. Lineage (GTDB taxonomy): Bacteria > Verrucomicrobiota > Lentisphaeria > Victivallales > SZUA-371 > JAFGXT01. The sequence goes on from CAXXSX010000001.1 coordinate 594,631, forward strand.
GCGACCCCGTATCATTACGGCATGATGACCCGTTCGGATTCTTTTTCCGCCTTGATGCTGGATGAAGTCAGGCTGGTGGTGTCTACCGCTATGGCTTTGGATGAGAATATCGCAAATGATTTTAAGGCCAAATTCAGCACGGACATCCGTCAGGCATACGGCATTATCGAAGTGGGGCTGCCGTGCATAAGTGCTCCTGGCATACCGTTTGTTCATGGCCTGGTGGGACATCCGCTGCCGGTTTATAACGTGGAACTTCGGGATTGTGACGAACAGGGGATTGGAGGGATCGCGATTAAGGGACCCGGTATGTTTGGCGGGTATGTCCGTCCTTATATGAGTTTTGATGAGGCATGTCCGGGCGGATGGTTCGATACCGGTGATCTGGGGCATTTTGATGAGGATGGCAATCTGTATATTGTGGGGCGGTCCAAAAATATTATCAACTTTGCTGGTATGAAGATATTTCCCGGCGAGGTGGAAAGTGTGATTAAAACGTATCCCGGTGTGGCTGATACTGTGGTCTATGGCGTTGCCAATGCTGAATATGGTGAACTTCCATGTGCGGATGTAGTCGGTAACAATTTGGATATCGCGGAGATACGTCGGCATTGCTATGAGAGCCTGAGTCCGTGGAAAGTACCGAAAGAGTTCCTGGTGGTTGACCGCATAGAGAAAACGTTGAGCGGTAAAAATAAACTGAAACGGAAGTCATCATGAGCAGGCGGCGGCTGAAGGAACTGCACGATTATTACTGGTATCCGGCTTTAATGCGTGAATATATGACGGATTTTCTGGCTTTTTTCGCACTGCATTTTTTTCAGTACAATCCGGTGTTTCCGGTTATCGCAAAGGTGTTGCGTGATACCGGGATAACAAAAATTCGCGATCTTTGTTCCGGCGCGGCGAGCTGCGTTCCCCGGCTTGAAAAATATCTTAATGAAAAGAATTCGTGCAATGTGCGGATAGAACTAACCGATCTGTATCCGAATATAAAAGCGTTCCAGCGCGTTGCCGATGCGGCGGGACCGATGGTTAGCTACTGCGAACAACCGGTGGACGCGATGAATACAACATCGGAGGGACGAGAATTCCGGATGATGTTCTCAGCGGTGCATCATTTTAATGAGGAAGAACTTGAAAATATTATTAGCAACGCCATGGATAATAATTGTGCCATCGGTTTTTTTGATTATGCCACTAGAAATCTCTTGTTGACTCTGCTGCTTATGCCGGGCCTCATCCCGCTTATTTGGTGTGTTACCCCATTTTTGCGTCCTTTTTCATGGACACGCCTGCTTCTAACGTATATATTACCAGTCGTTCCGGTATTGATTTTCATTGATGGATTTATTTCGCGCTGGAACGCGTATGCGGCTAAGGATTTTGAGCATTTCAGAGGGCTGGTCGAGTCAAGGGGGTGGAAGTGCGAGAGCGCTACTCTTCCGAATTTTTTCTATACCGGGGAGGTGCTTTATTTTATTTGTTGTCCGCCGGATGCAGATAAAAAACAATAACCTACCTCAATGCAAGCATATGAGGGATTGAAAACGCTTTTAATAAACGCCGTCCGTTGGAACGGACAATAAAACAGGTTGATATATGCAGAGAGTTGTCGTCAGTGGCTATGGAGTGAACAGTTGTTACGGTTTTGGAGCGGATGCGCTCCGTGACGGTTTGAAATCGGGGCGTTCCGGAGTGAAAAGACTTGAGGAACTTGCCGCTTACAAAGGACTGCATTCGTTGATTGGCGCGGTGGTTGATGATGTTGAAGCTCAGATCAAATCAATTCCCCGAAAATATCGTCGTTCCATGGGCCGGATTGCTCAGCTTGCTGCTCTTGCCGCTAATGAAGCCAAAGAAAGTTCGGGACTGACCGAAGAGATTATCACCGGCCCTCGAACCGGTTGTATCATGGGATCGACCATGGGCAGTGCCAGAACGCTTGACGAAGTATTTAAAACAATCATTAAGGAAAACAATCTGGCGGAAGTTTCCGGCATGGAGTTTTTTAAATGCGTATCCCACACCGTGGCGATGAATTGTGCCCAGATGCTGGGCATCAGCGGATGCATACTCAGTCCGTCGTCGGCCTGCGCGTCTTCGCTGCAGGCAACCGGGCTTGGAATCCAGATGATCCGTTCGGGAATGATGGATGTGGTATTCTGCGGCGGTGCGGAAGAACTTAACGCTCTGGTTGTCGGTACGTTTGACAGCTTGATGGCGGCATCCAGCAAGTATAACGACGAGCCGGAAAAGACTCCGAGACCATTTGATGCCGCGCGTGACGGACTGGTTTGCGGCGAAGGCGCCGGGGTTTTGGTATTGGAAAGTCTTGATCACGCTTTGGCACGGGGAGCAACCATCTATGCGGAATTAACCGGATACAGTACCTGTGGCAATTCAAGCCACATCAGTCAGTCCGATACCGTGTCGATTGGGCGCTGCATCCGACAGGCGCTTGACGATGCCGGAGTTGCTCCCGAATCCATTGATTATGTCTGCGCGCATGCCACCGCTACGATGCAGGGGGACGCGGCAGAGGCTCAGGCTATTGCTGAAACAATAGGAGCGGAGGTGCCGGTGAGCAGTCTGAAAGGGGGAATCGGGCATACGCTTGGAGCATCGGGGGCGATTGAACTGATTGCTACAATGTTGATGATGCAGGAAGATCTTATTTATCCCACAGTGAACCTGACTCAGGTGGCGGAGGAATGTACCGGGATAAATCATGTCAGCAAGCCTCTTGAAAAGCATATAGACGTATTTTTGAAAAACTGTTTTGCTTTTGGGGGAATAAATGCTGTTGTTGTGGGGAAGAGATACGACTCTTAAGCAGTAGTTTTAAGTTGTAATGTCTTTTGTTTGTATTATATTAGAATGAGGTGGAATTTATGCTTAAAGGATTACATATTAATGGATACTGAACTCAAAGCGAAAGTAAAAAGCGTTTTTGTTGAATTTTTCGAGATACCGGAGGAGGAGTTGCTTGACGATAAACTGTTATTCGACGACCTTGGACTTGACAGTCTGGACATTGTTGATTTGATTGTCGGATTGCAGAAACAATTCAAACTGGACCTGCGCCAGTACAGCGAGATCCAGAGTATCCGTACTTTTGGTGATGTTTGTGAAGTTGTAGAGCAAATCCTCAAGGAAAAGCAGAAATAGTCCTGTCTCCTTTTTTACTGTTTCCGATTTTTTACTTTGATTGGATAAAAATGAATCAATATACATTAGGGCAGAAATTATTCAGCTCACTATTTTACTTTCGGCTTATTGTCGTATCGTTTTTGTATTGCATTTGTCCTGGATTGTTTTTTTTGTTGGTATTACCGTTTCAGTCCAGAAAGCGCCGACAGAATACCTGGCGGTGGGCAATTAAATTTTATGGCAAAGCGGTGCTGGCTCTGTCCGGTTATCCGTTCATCAGGATACACTATAACGATCTGGCGCCGGAGGAAACGGCTCCGGGGGTTTATATTTTGAATCACCGTTCGGGATCGGATGCGTTTATGGTGGCGTTTCTTCCCGGCGGAGTGATCCAGGTGGTAAACGACTGGCCCTTTAAGTTGTTTTTCTACGGTTTTTTCGCAAAACTGGGTGGATATTATAATATCAAGGGGACTCCATGGGAGGAATTTCTTAAGGAAGCCGGAGATGATATCTTAAAGTACAAGTTTTCCGTGGTGGGATTCCCGGAAGGTACCAGGTCGGGGTGTGCGGAAATGGGGAAATTCCATGGCGCGTTGTTTCGTCTGGCGCAGGAAATAAAGTGTCCGGTATATCCGGTGGTGCTAACTGGTAACGATAAGATTCCGGACCTGAAATTTGTTATGCATCCGGGGACAGTGAATATCTATAAATTACCGGCAGTTCAACCGGAAACCTTTGATGGCTGGAGCGGGTTTAAACTTAAAAATTACGTTAGAGATTTAATGGCTGACAAGATCAGCGAATTGGAAAAAGACAATGGGTGAATTTATTTATAACAGGGAACTGGACTATGCTTCTCTGGAGCATATCGTGGAAATGCAGGAAAAACTTCTGAAACAACATATGCTCCACTGCAAGGACAATTCCCCGTTTTACCGTAAGTTGCTAAGTGATGTCGATTTGTCCGGTAATTCATTTGATATTTTAAAAACTCTCCCTTTTACTGATAAATCCCAACTCAACAGCTCTCCTCAAAGTTTTACGGCGGTTCCTGAAAATGACATTCGTGACATCGTATTTTCATCCGGTACTACCGGAAATCCGCTGCCGGTGCCTTATACAGAGAATGACCTCAAGCGGCTCACTTACAATGAGTATAAATCATTTCTTGCCTGTGGAATGCTGCCCAGCGACAGGGTTCTGCTGACTTGTACCCTTGACCGTTGCTTTATCGCCGGTCTGGCCTATTACGAAGGGGCTAAAGCGATCGGTGCCGCTACGATCCGAAACGGGTTGAATACGCTGGAGAGTCATGTCGAGATCATTCGGCGTTTGCAGCCTACAGTGATTGTCGGGGTACCCTCATTTCTGAAACGTCTGGGCATGTATCTTGAAGATGAAAGATTGAAAATTGATCATGTTCGCATGCTGATATGTATCGGAGAGCCGATACGGGACCGGCAGTTTGGCCTGAACTCTCTTGGAAAGTTGCTGGAAAAAAGCTGGAGCGCAAAAGTGTATTCCACCTATGCTTCTTCTGAAACGATTACATCGTTTTGCGATTGCACCGCAGGTAACGGCGGACACCTTCATCCTGATCTTGGCGTACTTGAAATTGTTGATGAAGATGGCAACCCGGTTCCGGATGGCGAGGTCGGCGAGATTGTGATGACGCCTCTGCGGATGGAGGCCATGCCGCTGCTGCGTTTCCGTACTGGCGATATGAGTTATATTACCCGTGAACCGTGTGTCTGCGGAAGAAATTCTTTACGGCTTGGGCCGGTGCTTGGACGCAAGCAGCAGATGATGAAGATTAACGGTACTACTTTATATCCTCAGACTGTTTTTACCGCGCTGGAAAATATTGAGCCGGTTGTTGACTATTACGTTATTGCCCGTGAAGGTGAGAACAGAATGTACGACTATGCGGAAGTGCATGTGGCGCTGGAAAGCGATGCGGCTGATATTGAGTCGATCATCAGACGTCTTGCCGCGCATATCCGTATAAAACTGCCCATGTATATTACCGATATCGCCGATGTCAGGGCAAAAGTATTCTCTTCCAGCAACCGAAAACCCCAGCGCTTTTTCGTGCTGAATTCAGACGGCTCGGAAGGAGGGGCTGATGGGATACAATAATTTTACTTTCTTACTGGATGAGATAAAGGAAGCAGCTCGGAATAACCGTCTGCTTTCACTGGAAATCGAGCCGACACTGGCGTGCAACTATCATTGTCCGTACTGCTATGCCGCCAATAATGATATTCCCGATAATGAACTTTCTTTCGACGAACTCTGTGATGTGATCAACCAGGCTCATAAGCTGGGCGCCAGAAAAGTTGTCCTTCTTGGCGGAGAGCCGTTGATTTATGATCGGCTGTTTGATTTGATTGACTTTATCAGCTCCCTTGAAATGGCCACTGAATTATTTTCCAATGGTGCGTTGCTGACATCGAAAATGGCCATGAAACTGTTTGAGAAAAAAGTGAACCTGGTGCTCAAACTTAATTCCTTTAAAGCCGACGTGCAGGCACAATTGACCGGGGAGGAAAATGCTTTAGCCAACGCGAAGGCCGCAATTGAGAATGCCCGTAATGCCGGATATCCGGCGGAGGATGTAAGGCTGGCGATTAGTACGGTTATCAGCAACGCGAACATTGATGAAATGGAAGAGCTCTGGCGTTATGCCAGGGATAACGGAATTACCCCATATTTCGAGGCAATTACACCTCAGGGAAAAGCCAATGAAAACAGTTGGCTGCAACCCGATTCCGGCAAGCTGCAGAGCGTATTCGAGCGGTTGTCCGAGGTTGACCGGGAATATGGTCATGAATGGATTCCGCGTCCGCCTTTGGTTGGAGATCGCTGCATGCGGCACCTGTATTCATGTCTGGTAACCAGTTCAGGTAAGGTTTTTCCCTGTGTGGGCATTGATGAGCCGGTTGGAGATGTTCGGGAAACTTCGCTGTTCAATATTATCCACGACAGTGAAATTATTCAGGATTTGCGCGAGTATGCTGATAAAATTAAAGAGCCGTGTGCTTCCTGCGAGATGCATTCAGAGTGTTTCGGGTGTCGTGGCGCCGCGTATCAGCTGACTGGCGACTGGTTGGCTGCCGATCCCATTTGCTGGAAGCATGGAGAAAAGCGTGGCGCAATCGATTTTCTGCCGGTCGATGCTGAAAAATTTATTCCCCATAAACCGCCTGTAAGAATGGTTGATACCCTGGATAAGATTGGCGAACAGTACGCTGAGGCTACAGTAAAGGTCGGCCCCGGCGTTCCGTATGTGGATGAGGCGGGAAAGGTGCTGGACTCGGCATTTATAGAAATGATTGCGCAGTCTCTGGCTGCCGATGACGGATTTGGTCGCAACGGCCCCTGCGAAGGAGTGATTATTGGAGTCACTAACTTTAAGGTACATGGCGGGGCCGAAGTTGGAGACTGTTTGAACATCCGTATTTTTAAAGACGTAAAATTCGGCAACTGGGGCATTGTTCACGGGCAGGTAAATAAGTCAGGCAAACTAATAGCCGAAGCGGAGGTGAAAGTATGGAAAGAGTAATTTTTCTTATCATTCTTTTCATGTTTTCCGGACTTTATTCTGTTGCCGCAGAAATTCCTTTTGACCGGATCAGTGCCGGGATGGATAAGGTAAAGACTTTTTCTGCCGACTATTCACAAGTTAAAAAATTCAAGATTCTTTCCCGCCCCCTGAAATTATCCGGCAGGATATATATTCGACGCAATCCCTTTAAATTAGGCTGGCATGTGGATCGTCCTGTCAAATCCTTGACCGTGATGGATGGCGATACGCTTAAGCAGTGGGACGAAAGCGGGAGCGAGACGCTGGAGATAAAAATGGCGGATAATCCGGTGATGAAAACCGTTGCCGATACTTACCGCAGTATGCTTACCGGAGACTTTTCCACCTTCAAAAAGAATTGTAAAATGAACTATGTCGGAACCTCCAGGTGTCTGAATGTGGTTCCCGGTCCCGAATCAAATATGGGACGTTTCATAAAAAAAATATCTTTTTATTTCAGCACCGGACTGACCTGGCTCGAACGTATTGATATCGAAGAGCTTCGTGGCAGCAGTACAGTGATTATTTTCAAAAACGCGGCAGTAAACAAACCACTAGCATCAGAAGCATGGCAGATCAAAAAATAAAATTTATACCACCAGTTGTTTGGATTATCCTGCCGGTTCTTGTCGCGATTTGTCTGTGGGTTATTGCCGGTAAAACATTCAGTAGTAATATATCGACAATGCTTCCTGACGATTCCACGTCCGCCAAAATGCTTGACGCTTTGGAAAAGAACCGTATATCCGGGCGATTTCTGCTGGAACTTCGCATGAAGGATCGTAAAACAGATTCCGCGGTACTGCTTGAAGCCGCCGATATTCTTCTGAAAAAACTCAAACATCCTGAAATCATTCGAATGACTCATCATTTCAACGTTCCCGATATGGAAAAAATGATGAAGCTTTATCAGTTGCTTCCCTGTATTTCCGATAAAGAAATGATCACGAAAGTAGCGGAGTTGTCTTCACCGGAAAATATCCGTAATAAAATGAAGAAGAACTTTCTGACTCTTACTGCTCCCGGCGGAATAGGCGCGGCAGGATTTATTGAGGCTGATCCGCTTGGGTTTAACCGTCTGGTGATGCCGGGAATAAATCGTCTGGCCCGGGCTTTCAATTATAAGCTGCAAACCGGAGCCTCGCGGATTATCGGATATGACGGTACCCGGGCATTGATCGTGATTGAAACCGATATTCCGGTTGTGAACATAACGCGCTCGGCTGAATTGCTTGATTACATCGATAAACAGGTTCAAGCTTTGAATCTGCCCGTTGAAGCCACGGTTCTTTGCGGACACCGTCATTCGATAGACAACGCCAGAATCATTCGTAGTGATATTGTTAAGGTTTCGCTGGCTTCAATATTGATTTTTGCGGTTATGTTCATTTTGATTTACCGTTTTGAATACCAGTGTTTCTATATTATCATTATTCCCGCGGTGTCGGTATTGTTCTCGATTACGCTGCTGGCGCTGTTTGTGGAGTCGCTTTCCGGATTTATCATCGGCCTTGGAGGGGTAATTGCCGGAATCGCGGTGGACTATGGTATTCATGTGTACAGCGCATGCGCCAAAGGCGGCGGAACGCATATCCGGGGAATCATTCGTCCGCTGATTGGCGGTGCGGTGACTACCATGGGAATATTTGCCGCTTTCTTTTTTTCCGGGGTAGACAGCTATATAATTCTGGGGATATTTGCTGTTCTCAGTGTTTTGATTTCGCTGACAATGTCGATTTTTTTGCTACCGGTTATGATTGGCCCAAAGAAGTTGAAGCCATCTGCGGTAAAACTTAAAATGCCGGTTTATTCCCGGAAAGGCGCGATTGTTTGCCTGGTGATATGGGGTGTTCTTGTTATCGCGGCGCTGCTTTCTCTGCCGAAGTTGAAAGTTGCTAATGACGTTAATACGATGGATGGAGCCGGGAAGCAGATCATTGCCGATGAAAAATCTTTTAGAGACTATTGGACCGGAAAAGCAGACAATGCGATGCTGATTGTAACCGGGAAAACCCGGGAAGATGTATTGCGGTTGGCTGAAAAGATTTATCCTGAAGTGGCAAAGCTCACGGATAATGGTTATATCAGTCCGGTTTCCATTATGCCTTCCGATAAAACAGAACGGGAGAACCGGAAACGCTGGCAGACGTTCTGGAGCCCGGAACACTTGAAACATTTACGAGCCGTTTTGTCGAAAGAAGCCGTGGCAAGTGGGTTTGCTCCCAAAGCCTTCGACGCTTTTGTCGATTCGCTTTCGGATACTTCCGGCGGCGACAAGGCGGTTATTGAATTGCTCGGAAAATATTTTGTCCGGCAGCATAAAAACGGTTCGTGGAAGTTATTTTCCTTTTTTCCGGATCGGCTGGAATATTTCAACGCTCTTTCCCGACAATTTGGCGATAATGAAAATATTGCCCTGATTTCTCCGGCTGTATTGTATGACCGGATTGGCGATGAACTGTTTGGACGGCTGGTTTCAATCGGGCTTTGGTCAATCCTGCTGGTTGCATTGCTTTCAATCATCGTAACCCGCAGTCTTTACCGGGGGGGGATTGCTTTACTGCCGGTGGTTATCGCTTTGGTTATGATTGCCGGGATATGCGCGTTATTTGGAGTCAGTGTTTCGGTCCCGGTCGGAGTCGCGGCGGTTATCGTTATCGGGCTGGCTATCGACTACGGTATATTTCTGGTCTATCAGGCATTTGGAATGATCAGTGACAATGTTACATCGGCGGTAATGCTTTCCGCGCTGACTACGATTGCCGGCGGCGGGTCTCTGATCCTGGCTTCGCATCCTGTTCTGTTTAACCTGGGAGTGTTCTTGACTCTTGGTGTTTTTCTGGCTGCGCTGGCGGCTTTTACTATGATTCCGGCGTTGGCGACCTTATTGGGGACTTCGAAGAAAAGCCATAGAGTAAATGCGGTTATTCTCATATCCCTGGTAATGCTGATCGTTACCGGCTGCAGTTCGCTGCCGGAGCCTCTGCCGTTAGCGGCTTTGCAAAGCGGTGATATAAAAACATTTAATCCGCCTGGAGGGAAGTGGAGCAGTGTGGCGCAATTGACTTTTTCTTTCAGGGGACATGATTTTTCGGTGTTAAGTACTGCTGAAATCGACAGTATTAATCGGAAAATCGCGTTGGTGGGTCTCAATGCATCTTCCGGAATTCGGGTGTTGGAGCTGGTGGCGGTCAACGGTAAAATTGAGCATCAGTATGTGATTCCTCAGCTTGCGAAACTGAAAAACTTGCCGAGAGATGTTGCTTTGGATATGTCGAAAATCAGTTTCAATTTAAGGCCGACAGGTGATCGAATATCTGTTGGTGACGGTATGGAACAGGTTCAGCAGGGGAATACGATATGGTTGTTCGACCGGAAAAGTTCACTGTTAGCGGAAAAAAAATACATGGACGGCGACCGCTGTGACTGGAAAATATGTTTTCGTGAGTATAAACTATTCCAGGGCTTTACGGTACCCCTTAAAATACAGTTGCTGAATTACCGTACCAATTATTCCATTTTAATCGATATCAGAGAGTTTGAATTTATAGAGGGGCGCGCAAATGTTACTAGGTGAAGCCATAAAAAGTGCCGTTAAACAACTTGAAATTGACGCGGACGGAAATATTACAGCCGCGTTACGGTTTGATGCGGATAACTCGGTTTTCGCGGGACATTTTCCGGAGAATCCGATTCTGCCGGGATTCTGTCAGGTTGAAACGATCAGACTGTTGCTGGAGCAGGCATGGCCCGAATCTCAGTATGCGATCAAGGCCATGAAGTCAGCCAAATATTACAGTCCGGTTATGCCGGACGATGAGATTGTCTATAAACTTCAGGTTATGGATAAATCGGAAGATTCCGTCAGGCTGAAGGTTCAGGTATTGTGTGACGAACAGAAGAGGTCGGAAATCAAAATAACTTGTGAGAAAAAATGAGATCGCGAAGAAAATATACTTATTTTGAACGGGAACAGGATGCGCCGGAACCGGTCAGCATCAAGGTGATGCATCGTTGTCAGTTCAGTGAAGTTGATGCGCTGGCGATTGTCTGGCACGGACGTTACGCCGGATTTTTTGAAGAAGCTTCTGCGGAACTGGGACGTAAAATCGGACTTAGCTATGAAGCCATGAAGGATGCCGGTGTTGCCGCTCCGGTAGCCCAACTGCATGTGGATTACCACCGTCCTCTTACCCTTTCCGAGGTATGCACGGTTAAAGCTTCCGTGATATGGACGGAGGCTTCGCGGTTGAACATCGAATATGCCATTACCAAAGAAGACGGAACGCTGGCTTGTACGGGATATACCGTTCAGATGTTTGTTGATTTGTATAGCCGTGAGGTGTGTTTCTTCTCTCCTGAATTGCTGGACTCATGTCGCGATAACTGGAAAAAAGGAATGTTTGCTGATAATGCGTGAAGTCATAATAGGGGGATTTGAGACAATTACCGCCTATGGAGTCGGACTCCAGACGTTGCTGGAGGAGCTGTATGCCGGAAAGTCGGCGATCACGGCGGAGCATGATTTTCCTTACACGGAAATGCCGATTGCTCCGGTAGATGGACTTAATGGTGATTCTCCCCGTTGTTTTCAAATGCTGTCCGAACTGGCTGGAATAGATGTGAAAATTCCAGCTTCCAGCCCAATCTTTCTGGCGGTAACAATTGGCGCGATTGAGTCTCTGGAGGAGTTTGCCGCGTCTGGCAAAGTCGATGAGGAGTATTCTTCGCACCTGGCTAAAATGATTTCCCATGTAAAAAAACAGTGGGGAACCCGTAAGGTTTATATCGTGTCGGCCGCATGTGCGGCTTCGGCGTGTGCGATAATCCGGGCTTCGTCAATGATTGCTTCCGGCAGGATTGATTCTGCAGTGATCATTACCAGTGACTCACTGAGTGAACTTATTGTTTCGGGCTTTTCGTCTATCGGAGCTTTAGACGAGCGCGGAGCCATGCCGTTTGATGAAGATCGTAAAGGACTGTCTCTTGGTGAATCCGCCGGAATCATGGTCTTGGCTGAAAAGAATTTTGCCGAAGCGGAAGGGATTAGGGCTAATGCTGTGATAAAGGGATGGAGTTTGAACAGCGATGCCTGTCATGTCACCAGTCCGGATCTTACCGGCGCCGCGCTTGCGCGAGCCGCGACAGACGCAATGAAAATGGCGGGTAAACAACAAAGTGATATAGCTTATATCGCTTCTCACGGAACCGGAACTTTTTACAATGATAAAATGGAATGTGAGGCCTTTAGACTGGTTTTTCAGAAGCCGAAACCAACGTTTTCAATCAAAGGCGGAACGGGGCATACTGTTGCCGCTGCCGGACTGTTGCAGATTGCGGTAGGAATCGAAGCCGGTAAACAACACAATATCCCACCGAATATCAATCTGAATCGAGTTATGCCGGAAATGAACGGGTGGATATCTTCCAGTGCCACCGCTATCGATTCCGGCTGTTTTCTGTCGGTTAACTCTGGGTTCGGCGGAATAAATTGTGCGTTGATAGTTGACTCCATATCGTTTTAGATATATTATTTATAGTCAAGTGGGGGCATGCTGATTTTCAGTATAATCACCTGAAATCTTCTAATAAGAATAAAATAAAGGGATATTTTATGCGAAACATTAAATCTAAATTTTTCGTTGTCATGTTTGCTATGGTATGTATCGGACTGTTTTTAACAACGGGATGCAGAACGAAACCGATAAACAATGTCTCAAATGTTGCGTTTTTTGATGCTCCGGCAAAAGTGAGTTTGCAGAAGACTACTAATAAAATACTGGCCGTTGGGAAACGTCGCCAAATTGCCATGAAAGTAGTTAAACCGGGAGAAATCGAAGCGGTGCTTATTTCTAAAAATCGTATCAGCAAGGCAACGGTAACGATAAAATATGATACTGAACGCTTCTCAATTTTCTATAAAAATAGTGTAGAACTAATGTATGATCCAGTTCAGCAGACTATTAATCATAATTATAACAACTGGATTAGAAGACTAGAGGCAAACCTGACGAATATTTATGTCGATTAGTCTTTCCTGTAATTGATTGCTTCATTCAGCACCGGTCATGATTATTTGTGACCGGTGTTTTTTTAGAGCTGTTCCAGTTTATCAAAAATATCGGCCCAGGTGGGATCGATAACCTGGAAATCCGGATGTTTCCGATAGAAGTTGATGGTTTGGGCTATTCCTTCCTCAAAGGAAGTTGTACATTTGAATTCCGGTACTGCTGCGCGGGCCTTAGAGCTGTCGTAACAGTCGTGGTGTGTACAGTGCATGACTTTCTGGCTTGCGCTGAGGAATGGTATGACATAACAGATTTCCTCGGCTGGAAGATATTTGAATATTGGTTTCACTCCAAGAATTTCTGCCTGAATTTCTGCTACGCGTTTCCAGGTTATATATTCCCTGGAAGTGAGATGAAAATCGTTATTTACAGCCGCTGGATTATTGAACAGTCCCACAAACGCCTTTGCAAAATCTGTAGTATGGGTAATGGTACAGAGTTGCATACCATCCTCTTGAAGGATAATCGGCTTGCCTTTGAGCATCCGTTCCGCAATGGTCCAGCTACGGTTGTGAGCGATCGACCACGGCGAGAAAAAACGGATATTGTTGAAGGTATAACCGGGACGAATGATGGTATAAGTCATGCCGAATTCCGGGCAATTTGTGCGAATATAACGTTCGCACAGACTTTTATCCCAGCCGTAAACCCAGTCGGTGTTACCAATTGATGAATTTGCCTCGGTTTTCAGCATATGGTCGTTGGCCCGGTAAGCCATGACCGAAGAGATAAACACATAGTGACGGCAGTGACCGCGCAAACTTTTCAGGTGTTTTTGCAGGCTTTCCAGATTGAAAGTTATGAAGTCGCAGACAATATCAAAAGTTTTGTTTCTCAGACTTTCTCTGAGCGCGTTTTCGTCATTGGCGTCGGCCTGGATTACTTGATAATTTCCTTCGGTTCCGATCAGGTTTGGAGTGGTGCCGCGATTTAGCAGCGTGACCTTGAATTCCGGGTTTTGAAGTGCCAGTCGGGTGCAGTCTGTACTAATGACTCCGGTGCCGCCGATCATTAAAATACTGGTTTTATCTGTCATGTCAGATGATTCCTAATATATAGTATTAAGTCTGTAGGATTTCAAGATTTCAGCCGCCTTTTCTAATTCTTCCGGCAAGGGGGACGGTATATCCGGCAATGTGTCGTGACTCCCGATGGCGGCATATTTGTTATGTGCCATGGAATGGTATGCCAACAGGCGCACCTTGGTAATGTTATTGATTTCTTCCAGAAATTGTCCGGCGCTGTTTAAATCGGACTCTGCCATGTTCAATTCCGGAATCAGCGGCATACGGATTTCGATCGGCTTACCGGTTTGCGACAGTTTCAGCAGGTTGGCTTTGATCAATTCATTGCCGCATCCGGTTAGTCTCTTATGTTCATTTGAATCTACATGTTTAAAATCGTAAAGGAACATGTCGGTCAGTGGAAGTACCGATTCAAACGCGGTCCATGGGACATTGCCGCAGGTATCAACGGCGGTATGAATTCCTTCCTTTTTCATGATCTTAAACAACTCTACACAGAAGTCTGCCTGAAGCAGCGGTTCCCCGCCTGACACCGTCACCCCGCCACCGGACTCCGTATAAAATGTCCGGTCTTCAAGTACGACGGTTGCCGCTTCGTCCGGTGTTAGGGATTTTCCGTAAAGTTCCAGGGCGTCGAACAGACAGGCGTCAACGCATTTGCCACAGGCGGTACAGGCATTACGATCATAAACATGTTGTCCGTCAACAATTTGATGGTGGTTGCAGACTGCCGCGCAGTCACCGCAACCGGTACATTTGTTGAGATATACGGCGAGTTCCGGTTTGTGATCGATGCTTTCCGGGTTATGGCACCAGATACAGCTCAAGGAGCATCCTTTTAGAAATAGCGTGGTACGAATTCCGGGGCCATCGTGAACAGCAAACCGTTTGACATCGCAGATTACAGCTTTTTTCATGCTAAAGCCTCCGCTTGGGCGATGAATGTCGCCTGCATTTCCGGCGACAGGTCGATAAAGCGCGAGTTCCAGCCACAGACCCGGACTTGCAGGTTACTGTATTTTTCCGGTTCTTGCTGCGCTTTTTTGAGGGTTTCCGCATCGAAAATATTAAAGTGGGTAAACAGGCCGCCCTGACAGAAATAAGTGCGAATGAGCTCGGCAATAAGTCCGACTCCGTCAATTCCTTTCAATACGGAAGGATGCAGCATTACATCCAGTACTGAGCCGTCTGGAAATTCCGTATGGTCGAGTTTACATGCACTGTTGAGCAACGCAGTTACTCCGCGGGTGTCGGCGGCAAGAGAGGCTCCCACATTTTTAGATAGCGGAGTTCCTTTTTTCCTGCCGTCAGGAGTTGCTCCGGTTTCGCATCCCATCTTTACGGCATGATCAATGGACCAGCAACCCATCTGGAAGAATCCTCCCCGTGTGTTTGGCGTGTGATTGATGATCTCGGTCGAATACTCTGAAATTGCTACGGCAAAGCGATCGACCTCCGCCAGGTTGTTGCCCCATTTGGGCGCTCGTTTCATGGCGGTCAACCGAAGTTTTTCATGACATTCCCAGTCTGCTTTGAGAATATTTCGCAACTCGTTCCAGGTACAGAGTTGCTGTTCGAAAACCAGATAATTGATTGCCGCCAGCGAATCTGCGACGGTACCGATTCCCGCGCACATTACACCGGAATTATTATACAGCGTTCCGCCATGGGAGACATCGCGTCCTTTTTCGAAACAACCTTCCATTGTGCCCGAAATTACCGGCGAGGGATTGACTTCCGGCCAATAGGTTTCCCACTGCCGGGTACGCGCCAGGGTTTTGTCGATACGTTCTCCAAGCTGTTTCAGGTAGGCTGCGGTTACTTCGTCGATATTTAGGGGATCGTCAAGTTCGTTCATCATCAGTTCTATGACTTTGACCAAATTGAGCCAGGCGCTCATACTGCAGCAGAGCTCACGTCCCATGATTGCCGGTTCATAACAGCCGACCGGCACAAAGTCGATCAGTTCTTCAGGTTTCTTGCCGCGTTTCAGGAACATCGGATATGCCGCCTCGTCGTTAGCGAAAACAATGGCGTTTGAGCCGTTTGCCACACACCGGCAGGCATGTCGTAAAATATTTTTCGGCAGATTATCATGAACTCTGAGTGATAATTTTGGATCAATTTTGCCGCGTTCCTCAAAAACTTCCAGTGCCAGTTCCGTCAGTTCATTGCATGAGTCTGATCCATCAGGATTTTTTCCGCCGAAACAAATATTGTTTCCAGCTCCAAAATGCTGAGCATGAAATTTATCAAAGTAAAATTTAATCAGTTCTTTTGCCTGTTCTCTGGTAAGCCGTCCGGCAGCAAGGTCACTGCGGTAGTAGTCGATATAAAGATGATCGAAAATTCCCTGGGTACGGACATATTCGCCTTCGACTTCCTGCATCTGGTTGTAAATAAACGAAAGCTGCAAGGCTTCGTGGAAGGTTTGCGGTGGTTGTTTTGCGATATTCCGCAAACATTCGATTACGCGTGTCGCGTTGATTCGTTCGGCTTCTTCCGCCAGGCGCATAATATATTTACGGATAGCTTCGTAAACCGTAGCCACAGAGTTGTAAAATTCTCTGGCCTCGTCATCTTTGGCCAGAGATATTGCTTCTTGTGCGCGGTCGCGAATATCGCAGATACCGTATTTCAGCAGGTTCCACCATCCGGGCGAGGTATGGCTGAGATCAAGAGCTGCGTAACCGGCAAGTTCCTTGTCCCACCATGGAACTGTGATCTTCGATGCCGCTTCGTTCATCCATTCACCTTGGATTTCCCTCATGATATTGCCGGTATCAATATGGTCGGCAAACCAGTCGAAATCATCTACCCTGATTCTAGCGTTTTCAAGCAGGAATGAAAAGATTCCCGCACGCTGGCGGATTCTCGGTTCGTTTGGGTGCTCTTTTAAATAGCTTCTCACATGTTCTTCCAGCTCTTCGACCGCCATTCCGGTTTCTGCAGAAAAGTTCGGTTCTGAATATTGCCGGTCTAGTTTGTCTTTGACTGAATCATATGTGTTCCACAGCATATTGCTCATTGTTATAAACCTGTTGCTTTGTATGTAGTACTTTGTTGTATTATGCATAATTATATAGCAAATAAAATATTTTGGAATAGTTGATAATATTCAAAACATGTCGTATTATATAAAAACAGGAGATAGTGCACATGCCGGATATTTCGAACAGATTAAATCCTCACCTTGAGTTTTATCATGAGTTTGACATCTACCATCGGCCGGTGGAGTGGGTTTCGTCGTCGATGCATGTTTTGATGCTGATTGCTTCCGGGGTAGGGATTGTGAACTGGAAAGACGACCAGGAACATCCGGTTCAGGCGGACGACACGACTAATTATCTGTTCTATCTGCCGCCTGATTCAATTCGTTTCGTCGATGTTCTGAATGACCTTCCGATGCATATTATTGCGGTGCGTTTTTCGCTGGATTACGACGACGGTTCCAGGTTTAGCGAATATTATGATGTTCCGGATCGTCTTTTGCCGAAGCATAAAGCGGAAATTCGTCAGTTGATGTTGAATATGATGTCAGATCCTGACAACCAGAAGTTTTGCGATAGACTTGAAGTTGAACGTTATTTTCATATTTTGCTTGGTCTTTTTATGGATGCGGCACAGTTGAAGTCTGAGCCCGAACTACAGCGACATCCGCGACGTTGTCGAAAAGCGGTCATATATTTAAATAAGAACTATCGGGAGTCGTTGAATATTGATAAACTGGCGCGAATCTGTTCGGTATCCAGACCATACTTCCATGTTTTGTTTAAGCTGGAAAACGGTATGACGGCACAACAGTATCTTTGCCGTATACGGTTAGAGCAGGCTCGTAAATTGCTAATGGTATCGCAACTGAACATCGCGGAAATAGGACGGGAAGTCGGTTGGAACGATCCGTTCCATTTCTCCCGGATTTTTACCCGTGAAACCGGACAGTCTCCGTCAAAGTTCCGTAAACTCAAACTTACCTGATTTAAACTTTGCAGGCTCATTTATTTAAAAAGAAGTTTTCTCTATTGACATGTTATATTTTATATGGTATTATAATATAAGACCAATTTAGTGTAGAGGAATACTTTTATGGCTGATATTGTTATTGCGCTTGATATCGGGACGACGAAAATTGCCGCACTGGCATGGAATTGTCAGACGGAAGAGATTGTAGATCTTGTTTCTGATGCGAATTTAGGGACGCTTGATGATTTAAAACCGGGGCATCATGAACAGAATGCGGAATGTATTTATCGTACGTGCCATAATCTGCTGAATAAGTTGATTTTCGTTGAAAAGCTGAATGCTGCCGAGGTGCGTTCCATTGCGATCAGCGGGCAAATGCATGGCGTGTTGTTGGCTGATCAACAGTTGCGCCCTTTGACTAATTTGATAACCTGGTGCGACCAGCGTTCTGCCGAACTGGTTGCGTCTATTGATCGCAATACCTGGCCTGCGGAGCGTACCGGTTGTTTTCTGCACAGCGGTTATGGTGGTGCTACGCTGGCGGTACTGGCTTCGGAACAAAAGATACCGGCGGGAGCCGTTGCTCTAACGATCGCTGATTATATTGCGGCACGGTTTTGCGGCGTAATTGCGACCGGGGCAAGTCATGCCGCCAGTTGGGGGATCATGAATGTCCAGGATAATTGCTGGGACAGAGAATTGATTTCCCGCCTTGATATTCCTGTTGATATTCTGCCTGAAATTAAACCTGAAATGACAGAACTCGGTAGATTAAATGTTAATCTTGGTCTGCCGAAAGAAGTAACCGTATGTTTGCCGTTGGGCGATAATCAGGCCAGTTTTTTCGGAACCTGCGGTTTCGGTAATAACTCTATGCTGCTGAATCTTGGTACTGGCGGGCAGATATCATTTCCGCTGGATCAGTTTGATTTCAAACATGAACTGGAGACACGTCCGCTTCCATTCGGAGGTTTTTTGCTGGTGGGGGCTAGTCTGTGTGGCGGCAGGTCGTACGCGTACTTGAAAGATTTTTTCCGTCAAGCTTTGAAAGAATTCACAGGACAGGAGTTTGGGGATGGAGAGCTTTACAAAGTAATGGACCGCATGGCGGCGGGATCCCATGCTGAGTTGACGGTTGACTCCCGGTTTGCCGGGACCCGGTTGGAACCGGGATTGTCGGGAATGATTGAAAATATTACCGTGAATAATTTTTCCCCGGGAGCGCTTTGTCGAGGTTTTACCCGTGGCATGATTCGTGAACTGACAGGAATGGTTGATCGTGACGAGATCGGAAAATTTGCTGATGTCATGGTCAGTGGAAACGGCGTGAGAAAAAATCCGCTGGCTATGGAATTCATTACAGAAGAGTTAGGGCTTCCCTGTGTGGCGTCCGACAGTCGGGAGGAAGCTGCGGTCGGAGCCGCGATGGCGGCTGCCAAGGCGACAGGACTGGTTTAGTATGAAGATATTTTCTCAAGGCTGGAGCAATGGATTCGACGGCCCGGGACGCAGGCTGGTTTTTTACCTGAAAGGTTGCAATTTTGCCTGTCTCTGGTGTGGAAATCCTGAAAGTATTTCGCGGAACGATGAGATGCTGTTCTATCCTGAAAAAAGTAAATTTGCAACGGAAAGCTGTCCGCATAGCGCAGTGACTGAAGGTGGTGTTCTGGATAGGCAAAAATGTAGTAACTGTACTGGAAGAGAATGTGTAAATGTCTGGCATGATCCCGCCTTTGAGATTTCCGGCCGAGACATTTCTGTTGACGCGCTGGTAGAAGAAGTGTTGGAACGGCGTGAACTGTTTGGCGCAGACGGAGGAGTGACTTTCAGCGGCGGCGAACCGACACTGCAATGGGATGAACTGATAGCGGCAGCGGAAAGGCTGAAGCGGGAAAAGATTCATCTTGCGATTGAGTCGAATGCAACTTCTCCGCATTTTGCCGAATTGGAAAATATTTTTGATATGATTTTTTGTGACCTGAAATGTGTGAGCCGTGATCTGCATATTAAAATGACTGGCATTTCGAATGATCAGGTACTGAAAAATTTGTTGTTGCCGATGGAAAAGATTATTAGGATTCCTTTGATAAAGGAGTTGAATTTTACACCGGACGAACAACCGAACATGATTGATTTTCTGAAACAGGCAAATCCCATGCGAGTTGAACTTCTCAGGCTTCATCAACTGGGAATTCCTAAATATAATGCTCTCGGCATAAAGTCAAAAGCGGAAGCGATGCATGCGCCGGAGCTGGAAGAGATCAATGCGTTTGTTGCTCAAATAAACGATTGCGGAATTAACTGTAATTTACAAAGTTAGGAATAAAAAAATGGAACAGTGGAACAATATTTTATCGGATGGAGTTGAAGAACTGCGAAAATTCAAACGTAGCCAGAAAACGGTAAATACCTGGTTTTACGTTCAGGAAATCAAAATGCAGGAACAGGAAGCTATGCTTCGTGAAGGCATGAATCCTGAAGATGCTTCCGGACAGGCGGAATTATTATGCCGCGTCGCGGCGAAGATGCCGTTGTCACTTCCTCCCGGCAGTGTGCTGGCTGGCTCGCAGGATGTGGCTTTCTCTCCGTCCTATGCCCTGATCAATCCATCGTTCAAAATTGAAGAATTCGCTGGATACTGTGATCCATGCGCGGTTTACGACGATGTAGAACTAGATGATAATTTGACCTCTGACCGGGTCCAGATCGTTAGAAAGTATTGGGAACACAGTTCTTTTGTGAAGAAACTTTATTCTGCTTATGACGGCTTTGCTCAATACACCAGCGAAGTAGTGTTTTTTATGGAACCGGTTACCGGACATACCATTCCGGATTTGCGTCCGTTCCTGAAAAACGGAATTGTGGAAATGCAGCGGAAGGCGCTTGCGTCAGATACTGATTACGGTAAAGCGATGGCGCGCAGTCTTGACGCGGTACTGATTGTTGCAAAGCGTTATCGTGAGATGGCAGTGGAAATCGCGGGGAAAAGTAATGATGCTGCAGAACAGACAAGATGTAAAAAGCTGGCTGACGTTTTGGAAAGAGTTCCTGAAAATGGTGCCGGAAATCTGCATGAAGCCGTGCAGATGTTTACACTGCTCTGGCAGATTCTGGTGCTGGAGCAGGCGCCGAACCCATATGCTTTTTCCGTAGGCAATCTGGATCGAATACTGGAACCTTACAGGAAAAATACCGGATTTGAGGAAGCCGTGGCGCTGGTGCGTCATCTGTTGTGCTTCTTCCAGGTGGGGAATCGCTGCTGGGCCATTTCACAAAATATTATGACGGGCGGCCGCAATGAAAACGGCAATGACCTGAGTAGTGAAATGACGCATGTTGTGTTGGAAGCTTTTTTCCGCAGCAATGATCCGCAACCAGCTTTGTCGGTAAAGGTTCATGCAAATACGCCGGAGAAACTCTACCTCGATATGGGACGTTTTTTCTTTAGTCCCGGACATTCTACACCATCATTATTTAACGACGATTCCTTGTTCCCTATGTTATCAAAGCAGAGGATTGCCGATAAAGACTTGCCGGACTACTCGATTGCCGGGTGCCAGGAGCCATTGATTATGGGTAAAGCCTCGCTGAATACTACTAATACCTGGCTTAATCTTGGAAAATTGCTGGAACTTGTTTTGAACGACGGAAAATCCATGATTTCCGGCAATCAGATCGGTCCGACCTGGCAGGAGCTCGGTTATGTGGGTGCTCAGGCAATATATGCCGACCTTGAAAACGCCTTGTTCAAAATGGTAGATATCATTTTACCTCAGATGGAAGCTGCCGGAAATGCCGTTACCAGTGTACTTGGAAATGAAAAGCCGGTTCCGTTTACATCGTCTTTGATGGACAGTTTCGATAGCTTCCGTGATATGCGCGACCCGGAAAATCCCGGTGTTCGCTACAACGGCAGCGGTTGCCTGATTCACGGACTTAGCGTGATTAGTGATTCGATCACGGCGATGGAAGCCGCGCTGACCATTTGGTCCGCTGATGATATTCGTGAAGCTTTGACATCTGACTTTGCCGGTTGTGAACGCATGAAGGCGTTTATGGCAGATCAGCCCAAGTACGGCAACAATATCCCGGAATGCGATGAGCAGACCGCGAGGCTCGCGGCTCTTGTAAGCCGTAAAGTATCCGCTTTGCGTAATCCGGCCGGTAATGCGTATCTGGCAGACTGGTCCACCCCGAGTACGCATCTGCTTTACGGATACTGGGTCGGGGCAATGCCGGATGGACGTGAGGCGCGAGCTATGCTTGGATACGGTATTGATCCGCGTCCGGAAGCCGCGCGCAGCGAACTGCCGGAACGTTTTCTGTCGTTTTATAAACTGCCTTTCGGAAATATGACCGGTGGATATGCGTCGCACATCGGGCTGTGTCCGGTTGACGCGGAACTCGGAAATACATCCGATGAGAAATCGCTGTGGATGCGTGACCGTGTGATAAAACCGTTGTTCAGGCTGGGACAGAATGTAGAAGTTTCCCCCTATTACGTATACTTTAATATTGACAGTGCCGACCATCTTCGGGCGATTTTGAAATATCCGGAAGAACTCGCGCCTAGTGGCGTGTATATTATGCGAATTCACGGGACATTCGTAAACTTCCTGGATCTATCTCCGGCAATCCAGGAAGATATCATTAAACGTCTGGAGGCGGGAGGACGTGCCGCATGACCGATAACAAGACGGAGTCGATCCGTACGAAAATATTCAAAGCTGTTTTATATGGGGATTTCTCCCCGGGCGATAAGCTTCCGACCGAGCGTGATATGGCGGAACGTACCGGCACCAGCCGGGTAACTGTCCGCCGGGCGTATGAGCAGTTGGAGCATTCCGGTATCCTACAGCGTGAACAGGGTAGGGGAACATTTGTTTCGTCGTATGTCGGCGGCAACCCCAGACCCGGTGATCAGATTGCGCTACTTTCCAGTGTGAGTGATCCGTTTGCCCTGGAATTTATCCGAGAGCTGGAAAAAAAGCTTTCAGCCGAGGATATGCTGTTGATATTGAGAATTACGGACGAATCCGCCGAAAAAGAAGAGCAGGCGGCAATTGAACTGGTTGGTAAAGGTGTGAATAATCTGATCATCTGGCCAAGCGGACATCGGTTTGCGAAAGGAACGTTTGAGCGTCTGCGTGTTCTTGGAACCAATATGGTGTTCTTTGACCGCATGATGCCGGGAGCGTATGCCGACTATGTGGGACTTGATAACGACGATGCCATGAAGCAGCTTTTTTCCAAAGCGGCTTCACGTAACTTATCCGCTCCGGTATTTGTTACCCATTCCGACTTGATGGCGGACAGCGATAAAATGCGTCAGGAGGCCTTTCTCGAACAATGCCGTCACTATCAAATAGAGAGCAGGGTGATTGAACTGCCGCAAATGGGAAAAGTATTATCATGTCCGGATATTATTGGAGCTGATGATACGGTATTCTGTGTAAATGACGCGATGGCGAAAAAGCTTGAACCGTTTGTCGATCGGAATAATCTGTACGGTATTGATGGCTTGTTTGGTGTTGAGTTCGTTTCATGTCGTCAGCCTATGGTTGACTATGCTGCTACGGCAGTAAGTTTATTGCTTAATCAGCAGAAAAAAGGAGAGCGCTGGAAAGCATCCAGAACCTTTATAAAAGGAAGTTTAATCAATGAATAAAAACTATACATTGGAAGTAGTTACTGTTGCCGGAAGAAAGAGATACGATGTTGATAACAGCGGGAAGAGCGATGTTGCTTGGGTTCTCCAGCAGATTTTTGATGAAACTGCCGATATTTCGAAAAGTGCAGATGGTGGAGCCAGCTACCTTTTTACTCAGGGAATTTACTATATAAACCGACCGCTGGAAATCCGTCATGCCAATGTAAAAATCTCCGGTACCGGGCATAGTGGAATTGATATTCATGGTATTAACATTGCCGGAGGAACCTGTTTCCATTTCGGGCCGGAATGTTTTCCCGGCTGTATTACTTTTTCGGGCGGAGGCGTGAAGAAATCGTTCCCAGCCGGAGAAGATGATTGGGAATTACAGTGCGCCCGGGCTGAGATTACCGGAATTACTTTCGTCGGACACAATAATACCGATGTTGATACGGCGTCAGGTTATTGTCGTATGCGTGGCGACGAACCGAATTTCCGTGGATTAAAGTGGTATCCTGTTGAAGGGCGTTATGAAGATGTGGAACGCGATGGACAACGTGCGATTGTTTTGAAAAAGGTTTCCGACAAATGTAAACCTGAAATGCTGAAAATTTTTGACTGTTGTTTTACAGACCTGTATGTCGGGGTGGATATTGATGTTTGTGATGTGACGACGATTTCCCACAGCTGGTTTGCACAATTGGTGTATGGCGTAAGAAATCATGGCCCCGGACAAGCCACGAATATTTCAGACAACTGTTTTGCGGACCTCGAAACCGGTGTTTCGCTTGAATTTATGGGAATGTCTACTCTGCATAACAATAGCTTTGCCTATGTCAGCAAATGTTTTTCATTCGGCGAGGTATACCATTCTTCGATAACCGGCAATGTGTTGAATAACTGGCACGCATCGACCGGAGCCGCGGCTTGTGGAGCCTTCTGCCGAATTGCCGGTCCGGCTCGGAATGTAACTATTACCGCAAATTCCATATTTCAGGAGCACGACAGTCGAACAAAGGCTTTGACAACAGATGTTCTTCCTGATGGCAGTTGTTTTGTTCAGTTCGAACAATGTTCGAATTTGCTGTTTTCTTCGAATGTTATCGATACATTGATTACTGAAAGCGTGATACGTCTGGTAGATTGTGAGAATTGCCGTATTTCCGGAAATATCATTACTCACGGTCCTGGTGGCAGTACCATTGAACAGAGTGGAAACTGCCGCAATATAATTTCTAATTGACAGCTTAAATGGAGTGTTCAAATGTTTAACGACCCTATTTTTTTTGAATCTACCAGAGTATGGCGTTGCTACCTTGGGGGGCAGTTGTTGGACGAGTTTACTGGTAGTAAAGCCGGAGCTGATGGATATTTCCCGGAGGACTGGCTTGCGTCCGTAACCCGCGCCGATAACGGAGAACAGCAACAGTCGTTGGATGAAGGACTGTCGAAAGTTCGTGGAGAAGATGTATTTTTTGCCGATCTGCTGAAAAAGTATCCGGAGGAGATGTTGGGAGCCGGGTCAGACGGGGAGCTCGGTGTTTTGTGTAAATTTCTCGATTCGGCTATGCGGTTGCCGATTCAGTGTCATCCCGACCGTGAATTTGCCCGGAAATATTATAATTCAGAGTATGGAAAAACGGAATCATGGCTCATTCTTAGCACGCGTGAGATCAATGGTGAAAAGCCGTATATTCTGTTTGGCTTTAAATCGGGAAAAACGGAAGAGCAGTTTCGCGCTGCTGTAGAAAGTCAGGATATTCCCGCTGTGTGTGACTGCCTTAACAAAGTAGATGTAAATCCCGGCGAAGTCTACTTTATTCCCGGACGTTTGCCTCATGCCATAGGTCCGGGGCTGATGCTGCTGGAAGTTCAGGAACCGACTGATCTGGTTATTCAGCCGGAACGACAGATTGGTGATGTTACTTTGAGCGAGGCTCAAATGTGGGGCGGTCTTGATCATGATACGGCGTTTGCATGCTTTGATTACAATGCGACAACACAAGCTAAACTTCTTGCAAAACTTCGCGTTGAGCCTGATACTGTTCGAAAATGGGATAATGCCAGGCTCGAACGTATTATCGGGCCGGAGCGTACGGACTGTTTCCGGGTCGATAAGCTGACCATTGACCAGGGTACCAGTGTGGAGTTTTCTCACGATGCTTCCTGGTATCTTGGAATTGTCTGTGCCGGAAAGGGCGAGGTGAACAGTATGAAGGGACAGCCGCTTTGCAAGGGGGATCGTTTCTTTGTCTCGCATCAAATCAAGCAAGTGAGATACAGTGCTTTGCCATCAGAAAAGCTGGAAATTTATTTGGTTAGCCGCTGATATTTTTCTAAACAATAATAACCTTTACAGCGGACAATAAAAAATTATCCAAAGATATTATTTTTATACTGGATATTCAATTGATCATGAGTTAATTTCCCAAGATGAAAAAAAGTTATTTTGCTTCATGAGCGTGGAAGCAAAATAAATGTGGGTTTCGCTCATGAGGTAAAATTGAATGCGACGTTTTATTATTTATTTGTTTCCTTTGCTAATCGACATGGCATTGAGTACCATGTTTTTTGTGTGTAGTCTGCGAATGGCTGAAAGCGGAGCCAGTGCTTTTGCTGTCAGTATGGTTTGTACTGTCTGGGCGCTGACTTATTCCATAACCGCAGCGATGGCAGGACGTTTCATCAACAGCAAGAATGCTGCCGGTCTTGTGATTGGAGCATGTTTTTCCGTTGCGCTCATTTCAGTATTGTTCATCATTCTGCCGGGACTCTGGATACAATATCTCTTGATGATCTGCAGCGGTGTGGCTGTGGCTTTGTTTTTTACTCCCTTTCAAATCTTTATGAAAGAGGTGATGGGGCAGATATCGATGGGATTGGAAGTTTCCGCCGGACTCTACACGTTTGCCTGGAGCATGGGGATGGCGCTTGGGCCCTTCGTTTCCGGTTTTCTTTGGGAACATTTCGGTTGGCAATCTTGTCATGCGGTGAATTGCGCGGCGGCGGTCATCAGTGGCATCGGAATTATTGTGATGAACCGGTATACTCATACGGACGTTCAGATTGGTGAACCGCAAATGAAGATCGCGAAAAACAATCATCCCGATCTGGTAATGCTGGGCTGGATTTGCGGGGCGGTTTGTTTTCTGGCCGTTTCCATGTTTCGGGCCGTATTCCCTTCTCAGGCAACCGCCTTGACTGTAGGGAAAGTCGATCAGGGAATTGTTTTTGCCTTGTTGTTTGCGGGGCAGGGGCTTACCGGGCTAACTTTGTGTTGGTTCAAAAAATGGTTGTATCAGTCGTTTCCGATGATGTTGTTTTCAATTGTGGGGATTGTTGGTTATGCATTGTTTATCAAAGGAACGACTCCGCCGGTGTTTTTTCTTGGAGCGTTGCTGATTGGGATTTACAGCGGTTCGGTCTGTTGCTACTTTGTGTTTCATTCCCTGGTACATCCCGAAAAAAGCGCGAAAAATGTGGCGGTGAACGAAGCCATTGTTGGAGTGACCGGAATTGTCGGTCCACTTGCGGGCGGGGTTATAGCCGATACCGCCGGACTTTCGGCTCCTTATTTAACGACTTCGTTATTGATTGTCCTCTTTATTATTATCTTTAGACTGCAGTTCAGATGCCGGACCAAAATAAAAACACGCGGTGATAGTTCAGCCGCGTGATCTTATTCAATATAGTTTAAACAGGTACGAGAAGTCAATTATGATTTTAGTGCAGACGTGATGGCGTCACCCATCTGCGATGTCGTGCCGTTGCCGCCGATATCTCCGGTCTTGGGAGCGTTGGGATCGGCCAGTACTTTATTGATTGCTTCATCAAGCTTATCAGCTGAGTCTTTTTCTCCTAGGAAGTCGAGCATCATTGCCGCAGAACGGATGGCGGCTACCGGGTTGGCGATGCCTTTTCCGGCGATGTCGGGCGCGGAGCCGTGGACTGGTTCAAACAGTGATGGGAATTTTCTTTCCGGATTGATATTCGCGCTGGGAGCCAGGCCCAGGGAACCGGAGATTGCCGCGCCGAGGTCGCTAAGGATATCGCCGAACAGGTTTGATGCAACAACGACATCGTAAAAATTGGGCTTGCAGACAAAGTTCATAGCCAGCGCATCGACGTGGCATTTGTCCGATTGGATATCCGGATAATCTTTGCGTACCGATTCAAAAATTTCATCCCAGAGAACCATGCTGTATTTCAACGCGTTGGATTTTGTGGCCATCGTCAGATGTTTTTTGCCACGTTGTCCTGCCAGTTCAAAACCGTAACGCAGAATCCGTTCAATTCCCTGGTGAGTATGAATTGAGGTTTGCACCGAGCAGCCGCGTTCGGACCATGTCGCGAAATTGCCGCCGGCTGAAACATATTCGCCTTCGGAGTTTTCGCGTACGACAACAATGTCTATATCTTCACTGTTCCGGTTGGCGAGAGGTGTTGCAACTCCAGGGAGTAGTTTTGCTGGACGGATGCAGGCATATTGATCAAACTGCTGCCGCATTTTGATCAGCGGAATCAGGGAAATATGATCGGGAACATTTGCTGGATCGCCTATGGCGCCAAGAAACACAGCATCGAACCCTTTTAGCTGTTCAAGAAAATCTTCAGGAGCGATCTTACCGGTTTTTTCCCAGTAACGATGTCCCCAGTCGAATTCGGTCAGTTCCAACTTGAAATCAGATATGCTGTTAATCTGGTTTAATACTTTGGTGACTTCTTCGGTTACTTCGATACCGATTCCATCACCGGGATACATTGCGATTTTATATGTTTTCATTTTTTTTCCTATAATAAAATGAATTGTTTGTACCATGCGATATGAGCCTTCATCAGCTCTTCCGCCTTATTTGCCTTATGGTTTACTACGGCTTTAGCTATTTTTACATGTGAAACTCCCTGAAATTCTTCTCCGGTGAACCGCTTGGCCTGGAACAGGTCGGAGTACGCACAAGTAATTTTAAAGTTATAGTCCTTGATCAGTTTTTCCAGATTTTCGTTTCGTGCGCAAGCGACAAGCTGTTCGTGAAATTTTTTATCGAGTTCATAAACTTCCAGCCAGTTTTGGGCCAGGCGTTCTTTTTCGATGTTTTCCGCCGTTTTGCTTAGTTCCTTACTTTCTTCTTCGGTGATCCGCTGAGACGCTAATTGAGCAGCCAGTCCTTCAAGTGCGCCGCGAATTTCATAAATATTTATGATCTCCTGCAGATTATATTGTTTTACAAAAGTTCCAAGGTTTGGAATTGATATCAGGATGCCTTCCATCACCAGCTGTCGGATAACTTCCCGTACCGGTGTACGGCTCACGCCATATTCTTTGGCGATATCCTGTTCCACGATTCTATCGGTTATTTCTCCGCGATGAATTTTACCTTTCAATCCATCATAAATTTCCTGTATTACAGATTTTGCCATAGAGTCTCCATTTTGTAATGTATAAGTATTGTATACAATCATTATTCAAAAGTCAAGAAATAAAAATGAAGAATTAGGAATTAAGAGTAATTCCTCACTTATTCTGGAAGATAAAATGAGACTTCCGGGCTTGTGCATTTGTAGGTAGGGCGCGCTCTCCGTAGCGCGCCGTCTCTCGGAATTTTGTGTTCAAACACAAAAATTTAGATGATTACTGAGAACCATCTCTACCCGTAAAACGGTATTTCGCACGATTCTTTAATTTTTAATTCATTCGGTGTGTTGTTTTCGGAGTTGTCCGGGATATGAGCCGGTGAGGCGTTTGCAGAACCTTGAAAAGGAATAGATGTCCGGGTAATTCATTTTTTCCGCAATCTGCGCAATGCTCAGGGTCGAATAAAGTAGATACGATTTAAGGAGTTTTCCGCGCTCGCTATCGATAAATTTCTTGGGAGAAATCCCGCGTTTTTCCCGGAAACGAAGATTCAGCAGACTGACAGAACATCCTATCGCTTGGGCTAGTTTGTCCACAGTGATTTGCTTGAAGCAATGACTGGAAACATAATCTTCTGCGATAGAGAAAAATTCATCTTTTTCCTGGGTTGATGTATTGTTTTCAACGAGGGCAGAAATCAGATGTTCGGTAATTCGTGTACTGGTCATGTTCAGGGTTTCGCGTTCTGCCAGATATTCTGTCAGCGACTCCTTCAAAATCCTGTTATCATTGTTTTCTGAAAGAATACTTGTCCGGTTTTCGTTGACTTCTTCCGAATACTCGAATTTAAAGGAGATGTATTCACTGTTGTTTTCCAGATATCTGAGCTGATGATTGGCTCCCGGAGGCAGCAGTACCGTGCAGCCTGAAGGCAGAATGTTTTCACCCTCATCCGTTTTCAGCAGAATTCGATCAGAGATAATGATTTCCAGCTGCCAGAATTTATGGCTATGAAACGGGGTCTCTCCCTTGGCTCTTATGTCATGCGAATAATAAATTAGTTTTAACATTGTTATGAATTATTGATTTTGATAAATTAATTGGTGAATTTGCTATTTATTAAATATAAATAAAGATTTATGATTGTCAATATAGATAAAACTATTGGAGTTATGAAAATGAATGTTTCGAATGTTTTTCCACAATACAAAGAATTTGATCCGCTCGTTCCAGTCTATTGTTTAACGCCTGAGAATGGAAGTTGTATACACCGTTTTTTCGATACTTGTCCGCAAAGTCCTTCGGGACGTTATCTGGCTGTATTCAAGCTGCCTTACGAGGATCATCAGGTTCAGCCTGGTGATGTGGGCGAAATCGTGGTGGTCGACCTTGAAACCGGAATCGAAAAAGTTGTCGATGAGACTTGTGGCTGGGAGTTCCAGATGGGAGCGAACCTCAACTGGGGAAAGAATGACGATATTCTGGTATATAATGATGTCGATACTTCTTCATGGACACCGCGTTGTGTGGTGTTAAACTGGAAAACTGGCGAACGCAAGATGATCGGGCGTGGCGTATACCATGTATCGCCGGACGGCAGGTATGCTCTGTGTACGAATCCTGCCGCGATGTGCCGTACTCAGTGGGGCTATGGAGTTGTCGTGCCGGAATCCCATACTCCGAGACACGTTGGATTGCGTGATGATGACGGTCTCTGGCTGACCGATCTTGAAACCGGAGAATGCAAGCTGTTGATATCAATAAAGGAAGCGGTGGAACGTACAGTGCCGAAATCGGAAATTTTCGATTTCGATAAATATGAAAACTACTTCTTCCATTCAAAGTGGAGTCCACAGGGCGACAGGCTGATTTTTACTATGCGCCGCTTTATCAACGAGGAGAGCAGTCAGTTTAATACAATAGGTCATTGCCTTTTTGATGTCTTCACGATGAAACCTGATGGTTCTGAGTTGTATAACGCGGTTCCAGCCGAACAATGGAAAAAGCAGGGGCACCATATCAACTGGTTCCCGGACGCGAGCAAACTTTCGATGAACCTTGGCATGAAACAGGACGAAATTATGAGGTTTACCCAGGTTAATATTGATGGTTCATTTTTAGAAATGATGTTTGAAGAACCCATTGGGTCCGGGCATCCGTCGATTCATCCCGACATGAAATATCTGATCACCGATACCTATTGCTTTGAGCCGTTGGCTTATGGTGATGGAACCACGCCGCTGCGGTTCATCAATCTTGAAACGAGAGAGGAGAAAGCCATATGCCGTTTTCAAACAGAATCGCCATATCAGGATAAGCATGTTGAATTGCGTATTGATCCGCATCCGGCATGGAGTCGCGATTTCAAGAGCATTTTCTTCAACACGTTTATTGGCGGAACCCGCCGGGTTTATGTCGCTAATGTCGCGGAATTGCTGTAATGGCTTACTTACTTCGAGAGTTCAAATATAGCTATCGTGCTTGTACGTGTGTTGGTAGGGCGTGCTCTCCGAGCGCGCCGTCGACACACCAGTGCCGCTGAGAAAACTTTAAATTTTATTGGTATTCGTCTGCTGCTGGTGCAGCAGCGGCGCGCTACGGAGAGCACGCCCTACCTGAAAATGACTTGTTATAATGTCATGACAAAAAGACTGAGGCATTACGAATTGCTGGTGTAGAAGCAGAAATTTTTTGTCCAGGTATTGACAAACCGAAATTTCCATTGTATAATTTTTGTACAATTAAGAACGAAAGTTATACAACGGTAAAAAATACGGCATGAGTATTGGTATAGAAGAACTGGACAAAATTCATCATTCTCCCCGCGAAGCGGTTGCCAGCACCATTGAAAAATGGATTGAGCAGGGGACGCTGGCTCCCGGACATTCTATTCCGGCAGAAGAAGAGCTTTCAAAGCATTTCAGTGTTGCCCGGGGAACGGTTCGCAGCGGACTGGAGCTTCTGGAAAAACGGGGGATTTTGAAAAAAAAGAATCGTCGCCGTTATGTTTCTGACTCCATAAAGTCTTCCGGCAATGTCGCCACTCCTCTGCAGCAGACGGTTCTGCTGCTTGGACTTACTACTGACGAGCCGATGAATTTCAAAAATACCGGTTTCCTTCAGGCTGTACAGGCCGGGGCTTTGGAAGCATTGTCACAGAACGGTAGTCATGCGATGTGTATGCATGCAGATAAGGTGGACCTGGAAAGTATGAAAGCACTTTTGGGGCTGAAACCGCATGGTGTTGTCTTGTTTCAGGACTTTGCCATGACTCCGCGAGGACTTAAAACCGCAAGTTTGATTAAACAGTTCAATGTTCCGGTTGTTGTAGACTATGACAGCAGTGATTTTCTTGAATTCGACCGGGTGATCGCAGATCATGAAAACGCGACATATCTGCTTACCAAAGAGTTGATTGCTCGTGGCTGCGAGAATATTCTCTGTTTGTTTCCGGAGCATGAAGAGCGTTACTGGTTTGAAGTCAGACATGCTGGTTATGAACGCGCCCTGGCTGAATCCGGCCTTGAAATAATGAAGTCTCTGTCTTCAAAAATCAATATGCAGTTTGTCCATCCTACCAAAGATGTATTCGAGGAAAAAGTAAAACTTTGTGCTGGATATTTACTGGAATATATGAATGGTTCTAAAAAACCGGATGCTTTGCTGGCTGCCTCAGACTGGGAAGTTCCGATTATCGCGGAAGCCTGCAAGTTATTCGGACTAGAGCCGGGGAAAGACATACTCATTGGCGGCTATGATAATAAGATAGTCAGTAATCCGTGGAGAAAATTCAATACAGCAAAACCATTTGCTACAGTGGATAAAAATAATACCGAACTGGGAACGGCGTTGATTCGACTTCTAAAACAGCGTATTGCCGGGGAGCTGCCCCCGGAGCCGGTAGTTTCTTATGTTAAGAGTAAGTTAATATTATTATAAAATCCAATAATAACGAGAGAAAGAAAAATGCAGAAACAGAAATTCACACTGATCGAACTCCTCGTGGTTATAGCTATTATAGCTATCCTCGCCTCACTCTTACTTCCGGCATTGAGCAATGCCAGGAATGTCGCACGGGAGATCAAATGCAAAAGTAATCTCAAACAGTTTGCTACAGGACTCATCCTGTATTCCGACAGCAATGATTCAATGATGCCTGCGGCCTATATGAGTCCTTCTTATGGCTGGAGCGAAACTCTTAGCTGGCCGGAATTCATCTATCCTTATATTGGCTTGAAAAGTCCAAATCACTGGAAGCGGACAACCTGGCCGCTGCCGTGTCCGGTCGTTGAAGGAAAAAAACTTTCTGATTCAGATAACCTGTTCGCTTATGCCAGGAACAGTCAGTTGTTCAAGAATTTTACCTTTACCCGCTACGGCTGTAATATCAACGGAGACAAAATTACGACTTTTAGTGAAACTGCCACTTTTATGGATGCAAGCGGCGAATCCGTTGGTCCCGGCGGAGGTGGAGAGGATTATATTGATTATACGAGGCACATGAAAAAAGCGTGTTCCGCATTTCTTGATGGTCACGTGGATTCGTTCCGTAATCCTCATTTCGAGTCTTTCGGTTCCGGATACTGGAGTTCCACTGATGCCGACTATAATCCCCAATGGGCTCATTTCTGGGGACGTAAATAATATGTTTATATGATTGGATTTGGGTAGGGCGCGCTCTTCGTAGCGCGCCGTTCTCCGGTATTTTGTGCTCAAGCACAAAATAGCTGACGATTACGGAGAACCGTCTTTGCCAGATAAATTGCATTTCGCACGAGTTTTATAACTATAATAAATCGAAGAGAATCTGTATGAAAACCTTCCAGATGATACTAACTATGTGTTTATTTTCCGGGATGAGTTTATCTGCTGCCGAATGGTTCGTGGATAAACAGAAAGGTAATGACACCTTTTCCGGTAAGTCTTCTGAAAAACCTTTTAAAACGATAGCCCGGGCTATTAAAGCCGGCGGTCGAAGTGATACGATAAATATCAAAGCGGCACCGACTCCATATTTTGAACCCATTAAACTGGTTGGAACAAAAGGTACCGCCACAAAGCCGTTTGTCATCAATGGCGGTGGTGCTGTAATTTCCGGTTTGCAGGTTCTTGAGCTGTCCAAGTGGGTCGT
Source organism: Victivallales bacterium (assembly GCA_963677165.2). GTDB lineage: Bacteria > Verrucomicrobiota > Lentisphaeria > Victivallales > SZUA-371 > JAFGXT01. Next base: position 628,563 of record CAXXSX010000001.1, read on the forward strand.
TCAAGGCAAGGGTTACTTTTACAAAGTTGGAAAACGTTCGTCAAATCAGCATCTGACGATTCTGATCAATGGCAAAGTGGTAAAGCAGGCGGCTTCTCCTGAGAAATGCGTACCCGGCAGTTTCTGCTGGACCGGTGACGGATTCTTCTATGTCCCTGAAATGGGTAAGAAACCGGCAGATTTATCGATTCAGGGGACCCTGGGCGATTCCGGCGTTATGTGTGTAAATGCCAAAAACGTTATTGTGCGGGATATTATCTCGGAGCGTCATTCCAATGACGGATTTAACTTGCACGGTTCGTGTCATTCTTTGATCTTTCAAAATATTGTTGGCAGAAATAATGGCGACGACGGGTTTTCGATCCATGAAGATGGCGAGGTGGTGGTGATGGGAGGAGAGTTCCATCATAATGATTATGGTATCCAGGACATTAACGCATCACGCTCAATGTATCATGGGGTAAAAGTTTATAATAATCGAGTGGGTATTAATTTTTCAGGAGGAACCCGGTCACTTATCGGAAGCCTGCTGAAAGATAATCCGGTTCAGATTTCCCTGACGTCAGGAGTTCCATCGGTATACTTGCCACAAAACAGGGATTCCTGGATTTACGCTGGAAATACGTTTATTAAGAATACTGTGATTCGGGGCGGAGATTACGGTATCCAATGCTTGAAGCGTACGAAATCCCAGATTGTAAACTGTGCGTTGAAAGGATGTAAAACCGGAATCTACGTGGGCGATAAAGCGGAGTGCGTATTAAAAGCCTCTCTGATTCTGGATTCAAAGGTGGCGCTGGAGTTTTTTCCGAAGTCCGGCTTTACCAGAAATTGTAACATCTATTATCCGGCAGTTTTTATGCTCGATAAAAAAAGCGTAACGCTAAAGCAGCTTCAGGGGGCCGGAAATGACGCCAGGTCTCTCGCTGAAAAGCCGAAGACGTGGGGCGCGGAACGATTGCGCAGCAAAACTCAACCTTTTACATCAACCCGTCCAAGAGTTTATCTTGGACCTGAATTATAAAAATTTTCATAACACCAGAGATCATCAATGAACATCGGTAGAATCATGACACTAGCATTAGCCGGACTGGCATATACACAAATCGAAGCTGCGGACCTGCAGGAATTTATTGACGGCGAAGTCGCGCAGAATAAAAAAAATATCACTGTTCCAGCGGGAGAATACAGGATTTCTGAAACCTTGAATCTTTCACGTCTTAAAGATGTGAAAATCAATGCTGAAAACGTTACGCTGATCATGACGGAAACCAGGACCGCGCTACAGCTTGATAAATGTTCTAACCTGGAAATCAACGGATTAACGGTTGATTATGATCCGCTGCCGTTTACCCAGGGAACTATAACCGATGTGAAACCGGGGAGGCTTGAGTTTTCAGTTCATGCCGGATATCCTCGCCTCGATAAAAACTCTGCTGTGGGAAGAGGACATATCTTTGACGCGAAATCAAGAAAATGGAAGAAAGGCGTAGGAGATATGTATGGAAAAACTCAGATACTTTCTCCTGACAAAGGCGTATTTACTACCCATGTTTCGACGGATCATATTTCGATCGGTGACTACATTGTTTTAAATAAGCGGAAAGCTGCCGGAATATATTTCAGAAACCTCTGCCGCAATATTTCTTTTAAAAATTTCACGATCCTGACCGCTCCCGGTATAGGGATTATTGGACGTTTCGGGCTGGGAAACGACTATTTTAATGTGGTCATCAAACGCGGACCCGCACCGAAAGGCGCGACTGAGCCACGGTTGATGTCTACAACCGCGGACGGTTTGAATTTTGCCTATACCCGGAACGGTCCGGTGCTTGATCAGTGCGATTTTTCATATATGGGCGATGACGGGGTAAACTTTCATTCTGTGGCCTTTCCGGTGATCAGGCTTCTGGATAAAAAGACAATTATTACTGCCAGGCCGTACAAAAGGGAAGGCTTTCCGGAGGTTGTAAAAACTGGTGACCATTTGAGACTGTTGAATAAAGGGAACTATGCCATAAAAGCCGAGTCGGAGATCAGTCGCATTGAGACGGCATCGGAAGAGCTTATTTCCGGCGAAACAATACGGGATTTGTTTCCCTTCTCCGTTCATAAAAAGAATTTTCAATATACGGTTTATAAAGTTCATTGCAAGTCTGATATTACCGGAGTCGCTGAAGGCGATTTCTTTGATATTCCGGCGATATCCGCTTCCGGGTTTAAAATCATCAACTCAAAATTTCATGATCACCGTGCTCGTGGACTGAGGATCATGGCATCTGACGGTATCATAAAAAACAATAGCTTTGAGTATCTTAAACAGAGTGCGATATCAATGGGCGGTGAGTACGGCTACTGGCGCGAAGCCGGCTGGGTACATAACCTGGTAGTTGAAAATAACAAGATCAGTAATGTCGGAGAAGGAACGGCGGTAAGAAAACCGGATTCTTACACGCCGGGCGCGATTTGTACGTTTGTCAGGCTCAGGGACTATAAAAACTGTCCGTCCGGTAACACCGATATTAAAATCATCAATAATACGATCAAAGGCTGTCCGGTAAGCGGAATATTCATCAATGCCGCGAAAGCTGTAACAGTTTCCGGCAACGTGATCTCAGATGTTTGCTATGACAAGTCTGCCCGGGGGGGCAGCGATTTCGGTTTGAATTCAACCGAAAAAATCAGCGTGAAAAATTCCAGTGATATTAAGATTGCTGATAACAAAACCGAGTAGTTTGTTATTCAAAGTGATAATTAACTCGATGTTTTTCCATACCGTTAAGCTTGTTAATTATCGCTTTAATTTTATTTGTCTGGGCAGATGTGAGTTTCTCATTTTTTATAATGTAATTATATATGTCCAGCGTATGGTATGGGTCATTATTCTTACGGCACATTTCTGCAACCATGACAAGAGTTGTTAATGAATCAGATAGTCCAGGAATATTTTTCTTAATAAATTCCTTGATGGCTTCATTCTGTTTGCGGTTATCAAGGATTTTCAGCGGTAACGGAAATAACATTTTTTTGTAAGATATGATCTCAATATAATCACGTAATCTATTTAACTTTGTATAATGTTCAAGGACTTTAGCTGGAAAAATAGAATCGCCATTTCTATATATGTAGTCATACAGTTCCTGACGACCATAGTATACTACTGCTAGATTGTCAGTCTTGAAATCTTGAGCGTAAATGGCCTTATCAAATACAGGGGTAACTCTCTTTCCTGTTGTATTGATATAAAACCAATACCCATCTTTTTTTACAGCACATAAACCAAAGCCAAATTGTCCTACTTTTTGATACTGACATGGAATTATCATTTTGCCATTAGCATTAACAAATCCCCATTTTCCATGTAACTTCACTCCAAATATTTTATCAGGTTTTTGGGATAAGACAAATGACATACATTCTTCATATATTGCAGGCACAACATATTTTAGTGTTTTTAATTCAAGAACTCCGCATTTACTAGCATCGCCATCTTCAATATAAACAATGCAATAACCATCAAGAGCTCCAGACATCAAAGAATATTTACCTGTAACAGCCTTACCTTTTTTATTTATCAGGAAAAAGCCTTCTTCATTAGGAAGCTTAACTTGAGCATAGCCATAACAAAATGGTTTGGCGAAGCTATATATACAAGGAATAATTAATTCTCCCTTTGTATTAATATACCCCATTCTGTCACGATCATTCATTTCAACAATCGCCATTCCTTCCATAAATGGCCATCCACAATCAAAATTAATTTTACTACTATATTTTGCTCCGGGAGGGAATATTATTTTGGTGATAACAGGATTACCTTTTTTATTGATGTACATTGCTTTCGGATATTTATAGACATAGGCTAACTCCTCACCAAACGGTCTTGCCGCATGATATTGTGGTCTTATTACCCACTCTTTGATCAACATATCCCCACCATTCACTTCCAAGCTTCTGTTTGGGATAAAGTATGACCTCCTTGCCGTTTGATATAATCGCAATAGAAAATAATAGGATTGTAATCAGTTTATTCATAGTTTTTTACTCAAGATGATAATTAACTCGATGCTTTTCCATACTGTCAAGCTCGTTAATTATCGCTTGAATTCTCTTTTTCTGGCCGGGCGTGAGTTTCTCATTTTTTATAATGTAATTATACATGTCCAGTGTACGGTATATATCATTGTTTTTACGGCACATTTCAGCCAGCATGATTAGGCTTGTTGTAGTATCAGATAAGCCGTGAATATTCTTCCTGATATATTCCTTGATAACTTCATTTTGTCTTCGATTGTCAAGGATTTTTAGCGGGACAGGAAAATGCATTTTTTTGTAGACAACAACTTCAATATAGCCTTTTTGCCAGTTCATTCCATTATAGTGTAGAAATATTTGTTTTGGAAAAACAAAATCTCCATTGCGGTATATATATGCATGTGGTCCTTTACGACCATAGTAAATAATTGATAAATTGTTTGTCATAAAAAAATCTGCATATATCGCCTTATCAAATATAGGAGTAATCCGTTTCCCCGCTGGATTAATATAAAACCATTTGCCATTTTTCTTTACTGCGCATAAATCAAAACTGAAACAACTCATACGCTCATACATACAGGGAATAAGCATTTTTCCTGTTACATCAACAATCCCCCACTTGCCATTTCGTTTTACTCTAAAAGTTTTATTTTTACCTGAATCATCAGAAAAGCCGCATTGTTCATAAAACGCTGGAACAATGAGTTTTCCCATTTTTACATCAAGAACGCCGCTTTTTTTTGTGTTTCCATAATTAACTTTTACTATACTGTATCCATCAATAACACATGTCATGGATAGGTATTTTTTTGTAACGGCTTCGCCTTTTTTGTTAATAAGAAAAAACTCTTTTTCTCCGGGAAGCCTTGCCTGAGAATAACCACAGCAAAATCCTTCCAGCCAGGCATATTTGCATGGAACAACCAGTTCACCTTTAAGATTAATTGCTCCTACCCTTTCATAATCATTCATCTGTACAATTAACATTCCGCCTCTGAATGGAAAATTATAACCGAAATGAATTTTACTTTTATATTTTGCTCCCGGAGGAAGAATTATTTCCGTTATTACCGGTTCATTTTGTTTATTTATGAGCATTCCTTTGCTAAATTTTTTTACATAAGCTAGTCCATAACCGAAGTGTCCCGCCATATGGTATTGCGGCTTAATGATCCAGTTACCCTTGTAATCAACAAAGCCAAAAAGTAAAGTTTCCTTTTCTTGCTTGGGGCAAAGCCAGATATCTTGTCCGGCTGATAGGACCGTAGCAAAAAAGAATAGGGCTATGATTAGTTTATACATTGTTAGTGTCCAATATTTATTTGATGATTTAATATATCATATTATACGAGCCCTGGCAATTAATTAAATTTTCAATTCGTATTAGATTTTTGCTTTGGGCTGGACTTTTGTTTTTTCGTGTTTATAATATCCTCAATGAGTGAAAAGAAAGACGAGAAGACATGAGAACAAGAGTTACTTCGAAAATATGCATGACAAGGGACCTGGGGGTCCACGATACGTTATTCGGCGGCAATATGCTGGCCTGGATGGATGAAGCGGCGGCGATATATGCGCGACAGATGATGGGAACCGCCCGGGTTGTTAGCTTGCGCTTTGGTGAGATTTTATTCAAATATCCGGTTAAACTTGAAGATGTGATAGACTTCTATTGTGAGAATCCCCGAAAGGGCAATACCAGTTTGAATTTTGATATTGTCGCGGAAGTCAGAGGTCAAATCGTATTCAAAACAGAATGTACTTTTGTGGCGGTAGATGGCAATGGACACAAATGTCTTGTCGACTGGAGTAAATCTCCGCTCGGAGAGTGACTTGTTCTTTTAGTACTGTTTCAAACTGAAGAAAAATTTGCTGCCTTCGCCTTGGATGCTTTCCACCCAGATTTTGCCGCCGTTCATATTGACGAATTCACTGCAGAGTGAAAGTCCCAGCCCGGTTCCGCGTTCTCCGTCGGTTCCGCTGGTACTTTTATTTTGAGCGAAATCAAAGATAGAAGTAAGTCTTTCGGAAGTAAGTCCGATTCCTGAATCTTCAATACAAACAGTAATCATGCCATCGGGAGATGTCTCCGTTTTAACGGTGATTTTGCCACCGTTTTCAGTAAATTTGATGGCATTTGAGATCAGATTTCGAACCACAGTCATAATCATATTACGATCCGCTACGGCTTCAAGCGATTCATCGCAATTCAGGATTAACTGCTGATCTTTCTTTTTTGCCTGAATATCGGCTTCAACCATATTTTCAAGCAATAGAGTACGCAGGTTGAATTTTATCGGAATACAGGTCATTTCCGACATCTGACTGCGAGCCCAGTCAAAAAGATTTTCCAGCATATTGGAACCGGAAGTTGCAAGGGTTTTTATGGCGATCAGTCTTTCCTGTAGCTTTTTCGTATTGCTTTGAACTTCAAGGTCGTCAGCCGCCATATTGGCCAGCGTAGAAATATTCCCCAGTGGAGCCCGAAGGTCGTGGGCGATGATTGAGAACAATTTATTGTTGGAGGAATTGATCTGGGTCAGGTGTTGATTCTGACGTTCCAGTTCGTAATGCTGTCGGTCAATCTGGCGGCGTTGTTCATGATTTTCATGTTTCAGCTCAAGTTCTTCTGAAATGAGATTGGTAAGCCGTTTCTGAAATAGTTTGACAACAATACTGACCATGATAATAACCAGGATTGTAATGATTACACATAAACCCAGATTGATTAATAATGTCCGATATATATTTTTTACCAGTCCGGCTTCTGATTGGACTACGAGCAGCACCCAGTTTAGTTCCGGAATATAACGGGTGTTGATATAATGGGGGGTACCATTCATTTCGAATTGACCGCTGTACGAACCTTTCTTAATGATGTCTCCAGTCAGTGCTGAAATGCCGTCAATACTTGAAACATTGCCATGGAAAAGGTTTTCGCTGCTGGACAGGATCACTTTTCCTTTCATATCGGTAAAGCAAATGGTCCTGTTATATTTTTCGTGGTAGTCGCGAATGAGTTTTTTTACCGCGTGGATGGTTAATCCGACTCCGGTGGCTCCAATATAATTTCCTTTGAAATCGTATACCTTTTGGTTGGCAAAAATGGTCATGGCATTGTCATTTGCCATATCCGGATCAACATTCATTTCATGCTGAGCTTTCATTTTTCTGACCCGGAAATACCAATCATCCAGTGGATTATCCGCTGCGACCCGTTTCAGAATTCCTTTACTCTGATAATATATTTTGGTGCGTTCAGAAACAAAAAAGCTGGTGAATGTATTATATCGCTTCTGGGTTTCGTATAGAAACTGAGTGATTTCATTAACGTTCTTTTCTCCATTGATCACCCAGTTGCGCAGAAAAGAGTCGTTGGCCATCGACGAAGAAATAAATACTGCAGGAAGCAGGTCACGCTGAATTTCAGAATAAATATTGTCACTGGTAAGCGGCAGCTCATTATTTATTATCTGGGTTCTAAGGGTTTTTCGTGAGGTATAGAAACTAATTAAACTGGTCGCGACAAATCCGCAAACCATTAACAAGGCTATACCAATGAGAAAACGCCCGCTATGTATTTTATCCTTCATCACATTCCGTTTCAGGTTTGTTTGCTATAAAAATCAATAATATATACCACTTTGTAAGCTTGTCACTGCCAGCTTTGCGAAACATTCATAAAAAAACTAAAAATAATCATCCTTCTTTTATGATAAGACGCATAAAGGCCGGGGGATGGTTACACTTTGAGACGGCAAAAGTTCCAATTGTTCATTCTGTTGCCAGGTAAACAAGTTAAGGGTATTGGACGTTTCATTGCCGGCAGCGGCAATTGCCGAATCACGGATAAAGTCAAAATCACGTGGACTTATGCCTTCGGAAGAAACAATTTGTTCCAGTTTCAGCAGATTGTCCGTGCCGATTTTGAATATCGCTATTGAATCATGACCACGGTTGGTGCCGATCAGAAAACTTTCATCCGGAGAAAACCGAATTGCCGCGCAAGTGTTTTGTTTGCTGAATTCCCTGGGCAGGGTTGATATTGTCTGGCGATGCGTCATTTCTCCATTAGCCCAGGCAAAAACCGAAATACTGTTACCAAGTTCATTGATCACATAAGCAGTATTGCCGGCTGAATTAAAAATAATATGGCGTGGCCCGATTCCCGGTTCGCATTCACAGATATAAGCCGGATCGGGATTGATGCCGTTAGCCGGATCGACATTATAGAAAAAGATTTTGTTACAGCCGAGATCAACCACGGCAAGCTGGTTCCCTTCCGGAGTCATACACACGCAATGCGTATGTGCTTCTGTTTGCCGGGTCGGATGAATACTGCTTCCGGTATGTTGAATCAGCATTGATCGTGTTTCAAGTGAACCGTCCGGGGACAGCCGAAATTCAGCCAGGGTTCCGCTAACGTAATTGGGACAATACAGATAGCTGCCGTTTACGGCAACATGACAACTGCTCAGGCCGCCAGCCGGAAGCGAATTGATAAATTTTAGTTTTCCATTGTTTTCAACTGAAAATACCGCGACTTCGCCATCCCCCGGGAACTTTTTTGAATCTCTGATTGCCGCATAAATCAGGGATCGATCGGGTGAAAATATGATATAACTGACTTCTGGATAGGGGGTGAATTCTACTTGCGATAAGTCTTTTGTCGAAAAAGCATAGATACCGCCCCTGTCGCAACTTGAACATGCCGCTGCATAAAATAAACCGTTCATTATATATGTACCCTAACATTATTTATGACTGATTTAAATACTATAAGCGTTATTGATAGCCCTGCAAACAGCTATTTGAGAATTCAGTAAATATTATTAATCACTTTAATATTTTGCCAGAAAGTCAGCCAACGGAGCGTCTGCCGGCAATAGTTTTACTTGCTGAATATTTTTCAGTGTTACCCATTGGATTCGTTGTCCGTCGTGAGAATGCAGTTTGGGCTCCGGTTCCCGGAACAGGCAGCGGAAAAAATGCAGGTTCACGGATTTATCCGGATAGTCATATTCAATATTGCGTATCAGGTCCAATACGATGACATCGGTGCCCAGTTCCTCGACCATTTCACGGCGCAGGGCCACATCCAGCGATTCTCCGGGTTCTACTTTGCCGCCGGGAAACTCCCAGAAGAGTTCTCCGGTTGCCTTGTTGGTTCTACTGGTTAACAGAACCATGCCGTTATTAATTACCACCGCGGCGGTCACGATTATTCTTTTACTGTCCGATTTCATCTTGATAACTTGCTCTTGCTCAACTTTAAAGTTATAGTACCTGTGTGAGTTTAGATTAGCATTAGCAATGGGAAAATACAATATGCCAATTTTTGAATATCAGTGTCCGAAATGCGGAGCCGAGTTCGAAGAGATTGTCAGCTCGACCGAAAAAAAGGTGAAATGTCTCAAATGCGGTTCCGAAAAAGTGGAAAAGCGCTTGTCAACGTTTGCTCCGAAGAGCGGTGGCTCTTCCGAATCTTCATGCCCGATGTCGCATTCATGCTGTGGAGCCGCCAATCACAGCTGCGGAAGCGGCAACTGCTGTGGTGGTCATTGAGCCTTTGCCGTTTGATATCTTTATTATACTAACGAAATTATTTATTGATGAAAAAAACAGAATTACTTGAAACTTTAGAATCATTAAGCTTTCGTCCCGGAAAAATCCTTGGGCAAAATTTCCTAATTGATCAGAATCTGCTTGATTTTATTGTCCGTACCGCCCAGCCGGAAGCAGGAGAGCTTATTCTTGAAGCCGGTCCCGGATTTGGTGCTTTGACTCGTGGCCTGCTTGCATCTGGAGCGCTGGTTACCGCGATCGAATTTGATCACCGGATCAGCGATTACCTGCGGAAGAACATGACCCATCCGAATTTTACGTTGATTGAAGACGACGCGGCCCGGGTCAACGTCGAAGAAATTGTGCAGGGACGTAATTTTCGGGCGATTGCCAATTTGCCTTATGGTATCAGCAGTATTTTTATTGCTCATCTGCTGGAACTGGAAAATCCTCCGTTGACAATGTGTTTTATGCTTCAGAAAGAGATGGGAATGCGGCTTGCTGCCGATAATAAAACCAAGAATTACGGCTCGCTTTCGGTGCGTACTCAATTAATTTATGATGTTAAACTGGCACGTACTGTTCCCAAGCAGGTTTTTTATCCGATGCCGGATATTGATTCCGCCATTGTTACTTTTACCCGTAAAGAATCTTTTCCCGAACTTGAGATTCGAAAGAGGGCGTTTGGAATGATCAAAGCGGCGTTTTCCCAGAAGCGCAAAAAAATGATTAAACCTTTGATATCCGCATATCCCCGGGAAACAGTTGAGGCTGCATATGCAAAGTTAGGGTATCGTGAAGATATCCGCCCAAGCCATCTGAAACCTGAACAGTTTTGGGAACTGGCACTGGAAATTTGCGGCGATGAATGACGCCGGCTTAAAAAAATATCTGAAGCGTCATCCGTTAACCCGCCCGATTGTGTCAGGGCTGGGGAGCAATAGGAAGTATCGCAACGCGATTGTGATTCCAGCGTGTGATGAGCTGAATACCTTACCCTTGACTTTGAACTCTCTCTCCGAAAATCCGGCACAGTTTGACTCGACAGCGGTTATTGTTGTTGTCAATAATTCTTCGGAAGCTGTCGACTCTATAAAGGTTGCGAATCAGGAACTTATACATAAGTTGACCGGACTGAAATATCCCTTTGACTTGATCGTTATGGATGCCTGTTCTCCGGGCTATGAAGTTACCGTGAAAGGTGGAGTAGGCGATGCCAGAAAAATCGGAATGGATGCTGCGTTAACTATGCTGGATTTCAGTTTGGATGTATCTCCTTTGCTTTTCTGTCTTGACGCAGACACGTTGGTTGAACATAACTATATCGCGTCCGGTGAAGAGTTCTTTGCGCAATATCCCGATGCGGTCGGCGGAGTTTTTCGGGTGATTCATCAACCTGCGGAAACGCCGGAGATTGAGGCGGCTATTCGTTCTTACGAATATTATATGGATGACTTTGTGAAAGGGCTTGAGTTTGCCGGGTCGCCCTATGCCTACCATGCAATTGGTTCGGCGATTATCTGTCCGGCAAATGCCTATGTGAAATGTGGCGGAATGAAGACCAAAAACGGCGGAGAAGATTTTTATTTCCTTCAAGCATTGCGTAAATTGGGGCCGATTCATGATATCAACACAACTACGGTGCATCCGGAATCAAGACTGTCCGACCGAGTTGCCTTTGGAACCGGACCGCGTCTCAACCGGATTCTCGCCGGGGAGCCAGCGGTATGTCATAACCAGAAAATTTATGAACAGATAAAACTGATGATGGAGGCGATTAACGCCGCATCAGTCGAGGATTTTGAATATCTTCCGGAAACGCTAAGCAATCTTTCTGAGGTTATCGGTGGATTCCTTGAGGAGCATAATTTTTCATCAGCCTGGCAGAAAATCCTAAAAAACACTCCGAAAAAAACGGAATATCTGCGTCGTGCTTTCCATACCTGGTTCGATGCTTTCCGTATTCTGAAATTTGTCCATTACTGTGAAGATTGAAAAGTTTATGAGTTGTGCGAAATAGACGAATTGGGGTAGGGCGTGCTCTCCGCAGCGCGCCGTTTCCCAGAATTTTGTGCTCAGGCACAAAATTGCGGACTGTTACGGAGAACCGTCCCTACCAGTAAATGCGCATTTTGCATGAGTTTTTCAAAAGTTTTGGATGGGGTTTCTCCCCAATGCCCCTTAAACTGTTTTAATCGCAAAGCGATTTTGCGGAATCCATGGCGTTTATTTGAGTTGAAACTTGTTTCGACCAAATAAACGACATTACCTGGCACCGGCACCTTGCCGGGCGCGATTCAACGGCGAGTCGTTGGGTGCCGAAGGCGAAACTACTTAGCCAGATAGATCAGGAATACGCCGAGGAGGATTAATGCGAGGGCGGCGGCTTTTCCTTTTACATTTACATCGCGGAAGTAATATACTCCGGCGGAAAATGTGACGATGCAGCTGCAGCGACGCATCAGTGAAAGGATTGAGATACGGGTGTCGGGGACGCTGACGGCGTAGAAATAGAGCCAGTCGGCAATGATCAGCAGAACTCCGGTGAGAGGGATCGACCAGCGCCAGACAAACTTGCGACCTTTTTTCGAGATCAGTCGACGAATAATATAGGCCAGTCCGAGAATGAACACGAGGTCCACAGAAAACCAGAACTGAACGGTGTTGTGGGGAATACGAATTACCCCGAGTAAATACTTGTCATAGAGTCCCGAGGCGGAGCCGAGCAGCGTTCCCAGCATAATCAGGTGTACGCCGCGATGTTTACGAAATGATATTCCTTCCATCTTGCCCATGACAGAGAACAGGTAGTATCCGCAGAAAATGCTCAGCATTCCAACTCCCTGTAGCAGACCTGGATATTCGCTGTAGAGGAACAGACTGCCGATAAAGGTCCACAACGGAGCGCTGGCGCGGATTGGAGCGGCAATGGATATCGGCAGTTCGCGCATGGCATAATATGCGCAAATCCAGCTGGAACTGACGAGTAGGGATTTTAACAGAATTAAGAACCATTGGTGGCTGGTACATATTACTGATGTATTGATGGTTCCGGTTACCAGGGATCCGAGCAGAAAGAAGATGGTTCCCGAAAGTGTGGCGAAAAAGAGTACCGGCATGACCGAGTTATCGTTGACCGCGTGCTTTTTGCACAGGTCGTATATTCCCAGGGCGAGTGCTGATAATAGAATTGGAACCAGCCAGCCCGATAAAATAAAATTCATCATTAAATCCTATGTTTTCTGCTATTATCAAAATAAAAAAGCCGCGGAGCGGTACTTCGCACCGAGTCGTACTCGGGCGTGATCCAACGACGAATCGTTGGTCGCCATAGGCGAAATGTATTTCATTGAAACTTTTAAACAAAAAAATATGTTTGATCTGTTAGTGAAATTTCTTCTGAGCGGACGAAGTGATGCGAAAGAAAAAATTTTACGGCCCGTTCCAATAATATCATCATTGTTACTCTGAAATATATACGGAGATATCGAAAAATACAGTGACATCTGTTACTTAGACTGGAAAAAATCATTTTCAGGAGTAACTTTAGCCACAGCATATTAGCTAAAGTAGTGCCTGTTTTTGATAAAAGCGGCACCGCGCACCGGCGCGAACGGTTGATGTTTTATTTCTGTGATATAGCAATGCCGCTGATGCGGCGGGCGTTTTCATCGAAAATCGCCCCTACTTAATAAGTCAGGATTTTTTAATGGATAAAGATTACAATTTTTGGATAATTTCCGGCGAGGCTTCCGGTGATATGTACGGTGCCAGGTTGGCGAACGAGTTGAAGCGTATGGTGGAGGCAAAAGGCAAGACAATCAGAGTTGCCGGTATGGGCGGACCCCGTATGCAGGAAACTGACATGGACATCTTGGTGGATTCAACCGAACTCGGCGTAGTTGGTCTTGTAGAGATTTTTAAACATATTTTTATGTTCATCGGTATCTTTTTCGGACTGGTAAAGAAGATCAATAAGGAACGTCCCGACGCGGTTGTTTTGATTGACTATCCCGGTTTTAACCTGATGTTCGCGAAATTCATGTACTATTGGTGCAAGATTCCGGTGATCTGGTATGTTAGCCCTCAGGTGTGGGCGTGGGGAAAACACCGCATACCAAAACTGGCAAAGCTGTGTAACCGTATGATGGTGATTTTTCCGTTCGAGCCGGACGTGTTCAAGCATACAAAACTTGATGTAACTTTTGTGGGGCATCCCCTGGTGGATATCATCAATGAGCGTTTTGACCAATCGATTGAACGCGATCCCGATACGTTTCTACTGCTTCCAGGGAGCCGTACGCATGAAGTGGAAATGCTGCTGCATTCCATGCTTGATACCGTTTGTGTCCTTCATAAGAAACATCCTAATTTGAAGTTTGTTTTGTCCGCACCGCGTGAAAAGATTTTCAACCTGGCCGAAAAGATCATCAATGAATATCGTACCAGTCATCAGGAACTGCCGGAAATCCAGCTTACCTGCGGCGATACTCCGCAGTGGCAGCAGCGTGCGGGAACCGGACTTGCCGCATCGGGTACGGTTACGGTTGAGTGTGCGATTGCCGGACTTCCGTTGGTGGTATGTTATCGCCTGAAAGATTTTACCTTCTGGCTGGCTCGACGTCTGGTAAAACTTTTCCGTGGATTTTTTACTATGACGAATATTGTAGCCGATAAGGTAGTTTATGAAGAGTTTCTGCAGTGGCAGGTTTGTCCTGAGATAATGGTTCCGGCGATTGAGAAGATTTTACCGGGCGGAGAACGACGCAATGAGGTCGAAGGCGATATGGGGAAAGTGAAAGACTTACTGTCTTGCGGCAGCGAGAAAGCCAGCGTAAACGCTGCGAAAGTCTGCATCGACTTTGCGGATGAGAATAAATCTGCAAAGCAGTAATATCGCACCGAGTCGTACTCGGACGCGATCCAACGGCGGGACGTTGGTCGGCGAAGCCGAAAACAGGTCGTAAAACCTGCACTATAATTAATATTGCCAGTCATTTGGCGGTGAAGCGGAAAATGTTTTTTATGAAGCGGGCGAAGCGATGCGAAATAAAAAAATTTTACGGGCAGGGGGAATCAAGTGTTAAGAAAGCTTCTGAAAATCTTCCTGGGGATTGTATTTTTTGCTTCTATTAGTATCTTTCTCATTGAACTCTATGGAGGAGTAACGACCTATTGGAAAATGAATAAGTGTAGAGAATCGGTAATTTCTTTTTACATTGATCCAAGTCAGGAAAAAACTTATCAGGTAGCTATTCCATCTTTCTTTACAACTTGTGCATTTATTTCAATTTTAGAGATGGAAGGTGAAGAGGAACACAAGCATTTTCGTCCTGAAAATAGAATGATATGTGAACTAATAATTCAAGATAATTCTGGCAAAGAGTTACTTCATAGAAAAGGTTTTTATCCCCAGAAAGAAGCATTTGATGCTGAAAACTTTCCTGGTTTGATCCATCTGAACAAAAATCCGGCTTCGGGCAAAATCATTTTTACAATAAATAAAGCATTAAGCGGTCCTTCATTTCCCCAAATAAAAGTATTTTGTAGACCATTCGTATATTTCGGTAGTATTGTGGTTGGGGTATGTAAAATTCTTGGAACAATAAGTCTTGTTATTGCGATAATTACTGGCATAATTCTCTACAAAATGATCCCAATGGATCGACTTGTAGCAAGGGAGAAAACGCAGGAATGCTGAGAAAGCTTCTAATAATATTTTTGTGGATCGTATTTATTGTTTTTCTTGCTGGGGATATCTTCTTTGCTATCATGGGAGCATATAATCATTATCTTGATTCCAAATGCATGAATTCAAAAACGATTGTCAATATAAAATCCGGGCAGAATGGGGAGTATGAAGTTACAGTTCCTGAAATCTTATCGCATTTTAACGTGATGTATGTTAATTCCGCTGAATTAATTCCACAGGAAATGGACTATTTAAAACAGTATGGACTCGAAGGTAAATGGGTGCTGAAAGATACTAATGGTAAGGAGATTTTTAAGGATAACTTGTTGTTTAATAGTTACTGGAAGAGGTATGGGAAAAATTCTCCGGCACGATATTTGTTTTTCGATCCTCTTCCAAAATCGCCAGGAAAGTTGATTGTCAAAGTAAAAGCGACGGGAGAGAAGCCCGTCATTTCTTCCGATTGCCAACTTGTTTTTCAGCCATTTCTGGAGTTTGGCCCTATGGTGACAATGTTTGCAATCGCGATTTGTGCCGGGGCTTCAATTATCGTGTTTATTTCCGGGCTTATTCTGTACGTGATGATTCGAACAGACAAGAACCAAAAGACTCGTACTAAAAGTGTTATTACGGGTAGTGACGGTTCTCTGTAACCGTCAGCTATTTTGTGCCTGCGCACAAAATCCCAGGAGGCGGCGTGCTGCGGAGAGCGCTCCCTACCAAAATCCATCATTTCGCATGACTCAGACAAGCTCAAAGAAAAGGAAAAGAGTAGTGAAGGGTAAAAGGTTGATGAAGATATGTCTTTCTCTTTTTTGCGTATTTTTCTTGTATTGGTCTGTTCGTTTTGCGGTAGAGGCAGCCAGCAGTTCCCATTTGAATTCCAGGTGCAAAGCGCTCAAAACTATTTTGAATATTAAGCCGGGACAGGAAGGAGTATATGAAACAGCCATTCCTGAATTTCTAGCTTCGGATGCCGTAGTATATATTAATACAGACGGAATGAGTATAAAAGAGATTGAGATTATAAAAGATCACGGTTTGAGAGGAGAATGGCTGATAAAGGATAAAAACGGTAAGGAAATAGTCAAGAATAACTTACTTTTTAACAGTGGATGGAGTAGAGATGGAGGTAATTATCCTGCCTGTTATTTTTGCGTAAGAAGAAATGCAGAGGCTCCAGGCAAATTTATTGTCAGAGTAAAAAAGACTGAGAATCAGCCGTTTGTTCCTTCCGATTGTCAATTAGTTTTCCGTTCATTTGTTGAATTTGGTCCCATGATTACTATGTTGATGATTATGTTCAGTGCCGGGGCTTTCTTTATTGCACTTTTTTCTGGATTCACTTTATACAAAGTTATACTATTTTACCGTACGGAAAAACAGAAAGATGAGTAGCCTCAATTTGTATTGCGTTGAATTCTTCTACAGTACTGCACTTTAATTGACCTTCTTAATTTACTTGCCGGTAATAGTAATGAAATGAGAATGAATCCGAGTGAAAAGTAGCAGAAAACGATACCACAGTGAACGTCCAGAAAGTTGCCTGATGCGATATATATGCTTAGTTCGTTTATGGTTCCTTTGATATATGCTGATGCCAGAAGCACCGAGAAAATTATTTGATACAGATAAACAATTTTACCCGCCTTGTATCCAATGAATACATGGAAAAAAAGAATAGACAGTTGATAAGCCGGATAGACAACAAGTCCACAGTAGCAAACCATTGTCAATATTCGCATCTTATAGAACTCTTTAGGCGTTTGGCCGAATTTATCTCCGGAAAATAAGCCGGAAACTATAGAGAAATATTCTATGGTTTCGTATATGATGGACGTTAAAACAAAAGATAAAATAATTACTATGACTAATTTTAAAATTAATAGCGGCTTTCTCTTATCAGAAGCAGTCATTGGTGATCCGTATTTTTTCTTTTTTGAAATATATTTTACCGTGGCGGCGGGGGCGTTCCTTGCCGGAATAGGTAATTTACTACGTCGAGAGAGGTGACGACTCCAAGGGGAACAGAAGGATCTTTTTTCGATACAACCGTTAGTAGCGGGCTGCGTCCGGTTTTGGCTCTAACGATGACTTCGCCCAATTCCGCATCGGAATGAATGATGTTGAGCGGGCGTATGCAAGCCATGATGCCGGTTTTTTCCCAGTCCTTTTCCGGAACCTTGTAAATAGCGTCATAGATACTGAAAGTTCCCAGCCAGATTCCCGGTTTGCCGTCCTTGCCGCGGGAGCGTACCGGCATACGTGAATGGTAAGTTCCACGGCACTGTGCAACGGCCTCGGCAATGGAACAATTTCCGCTGAGGGTATTAACCTTATCGCATGACACCATGATGTCGCCAACGGTGAACTTATAGAAGTCCACTGCTTTGTCGAGAATGTTGGCGTCGTTTGTATCGATAATGCCGCCTTCTTCGCTTTCGCGCAGGAACAGTCGGAAGTCCTCACGTAGAAGAATGCTGGCATCCTGATTCTGCTTGTCGCGGGAGAACAGTTTTACCGCCATATCGGTGAAGCGTGCCAGCATCCATGCCGGAACCCATAGGGTTATATAAGAGAACTGGAGCAAGGGGGCGAATAATGAACAACGGTCGTATGGAGCCTGTCGAAACCAGTCTTTCGGGATAATTTCGGCACTAAGGAGAAGAAACGTAAGGATAATCGTCGTTACCATCAAGCCGGTATTAGTGGTGAAACCCAGCGCGATGGCGGTTTTCTTTGCCATCAGCGAGGCGCATACGGTGCAGATGTTTGTTCCGAGCATAACAGCCGACAGCATCAGCGATGGACGATCCAGAAAGAATTCCAGAATCATTGCCCGTTTTTCACCTTTTCTGACTTCGTTTTGAACTCGTGGCTTGCGCAAGGAAACCAGTCCGGTTTCAATACCGCTGAAAAATGCCTGAAGCAGAATAAAGAATAATGTAGCCAGCAGAAACCAGATCATGATTCATCCTCCGGTTTTGTTGTCTCAGCTTCTGCGACTTCATTGTTTTCCTGTTCGTCAAGCAGCCACGCGTGAATAGCGATGGCACGGTGTTTTGAAATACGGTCGGCACGCAGTTTTATGCGGCCCAGAATGATTTCATCTCCATTCAAAGGGAGACGCCCGAGTTTTTCAGAAAATAAGCCGTTCAGGGTTGAACTTTCCACTTCTTCTTCCGGAAGGTCCCAGTCGGTTAATTCTTCAAAGAGATACAGTGGAATCATGCCGGTAAAACTCCAATTGCCATCGTCCTGTTTCTCAAAGGTGTAATCCGGCTCATCATATTCGTCTTCGATATCGCCGATCATTTCGGCAAAAATATCCTCTTTGGTTACCAGGCCGGAAACGCGTCCGTATTCGTCGGTGACCAGGGCTGCGGCAACACCCGCGCGATTCATGTTTTCAAGTGCCTGGTTCACACTTGCGTTTTCCGGGATAAATTGCGCGGGAATCATGGCAGAAGAACGGCGCCAGTTTGTGCGTTCTTCATGAGGTAACAGGAAAAAACGTTTGGTGGACAACAGAAAATCGGCATCGTCAATATCATCGGAAATGACTGGATAAAAGTGTTCTTTTTCCCGTAAAATGATTTTTGCAACTTTATTCTCTGAGTCGGTTTTGCGAATGCTGACTACATCAACACGACCGGTCATAACGTCAAGAACTTCTTTTCGGCTCATCAGTAAAGCGCTTTCAAGCAGGTCTTTTTCTTCCGCATTAAAGGCTCCGCCGAGATGTGCCACATCCAAATAAGTGGAGTACTCCTCTGCTGAAAGCGGGTCTGACTTTCTTCTTCCCAGAATATCTAATATAGCTGAAAAAAAGCTATTCAGCAATAGAACGAATGGACGAACCAATCGATAAACAAAAAGTAAGGGGCGGGAAACTTTTAATGAAAATGTTGTTGAATTTAGTAATGCAAGGGTTTTAGGAGAAACTTCACCAAATATCAGCAACATTATTACTGCAAAAGCAATTGATAGTATAGAAAGAGCTACTGGATTTACAACAAGGTGCCCTAGTAAATTATCACTGAGCATTGATATTGCTATATTGACCAGCATATTGCTGAAACTGAGAATAATTAAGGTATGATGATACGACTCCATAAGCCGGAACGCGGCACGTTCGGAGGGATTATCAGATCCTTTGTATTCCTGCAGCCTGGCGCGGCTGAGCGAAAAAAGCGCTGTTTCAGATCCGGAGAACAACGCGGAAAGTACTATCAGAAAAAGCAGCAGTACTCCTTCGCATATCAATATCGTTTCAGATTGCATAAATCGGTCTTTTGACCCAAAAACCCCTAATATGATTTAACTGTTACGGATGGCTGCCTGTAACAGTTGCCAGGCCCTGACCTCCCTAATCGAATAAATATAATCGTAGTATATATGATTTTCAACGATTAAGATACGAATAGATGGTGTTTGCATTTGAAATTCATGTAATGACAGGTTAAAATTCTATGAACAGCCGGAACCGGAGATATCGGAGGGAACAAAAATTTATGCAATTTATCGTCAGAGACACTCATGACAATGAATATGGTCCATTAAGTGTTGAGGAAGTAGAACAGTATATTCTCGATGGCACGATTAATGCCGACTGCACTATCCGTAACTCTATAATCAACCACTGGAATAAGCTGGGAGATGTGCAGCAATTTGCCGATGCGCTGGAGCAATACAATAGTACCCATGAAACGGAAGCCACGAAGCGCGGTTTCTTTCAAAAAATAGGGATCGGAAAAGAAAAGGAAAAAGAAAAAGAAAGTGCTCCAATTATACCGAAAACTACATCATTCAAGAATGAAGTCGATCCTGTTCCCGGAGGTTTTTGGCTACGTCTTGTCGCGGGAATTACGGATTGGGTGATGATGGCAATCGTTGCTTTTATTCTTCTGGTTATTTCTTATGCAGGTGTTTATGCCATTGGTTATGTTCAAACCCAGAAAGGAGCCGCGCCGTTAGTTGAGGAAAGTGCGGAAAAAACTGAGAATGCTGACGGTGAAGCAACGGCGGCTGCAGAAGTCGCCGCTCCGGCTCCGGGACAGCCCCTCAAAGATAATCTTTCCGCCCAGTCTCCTCCGACTGATATGGATAATATGTCTCAGGGATATACTTTCGGATCTGCCTGGGTCGATACCGCTACAAACATTCAGTACAGCTGTATCAAGTCTTCCGCGACTGGTGCTTTATGGGTCAAGGCTGATGTTATTGAAAAGCTGATAACGGGAATACTGATTGTTTTCTGGGCTGTTGTAATCATTTACTTTTCTGTAGGCTATGGCGTTTATGCTCAAACATTCGGTATGTGGTACTGGGGGCTCTTTATTTGTAAACCGGATTTGGAGCAGAATGAGGCCTATATGTTCCGTTGTTTTGTCTATACTCTGCTGATGTTGTGCTTCGGTATTTTGACTCCGTTTGTAATTCTGTTTACCAGGAAAAAAGGCATTCATGATATTATTGCCGGGGTAGGGATCTTCCAGATATCCGGGCAGCGGGTTTAGTCATGGCGGAAGACTTGCCGAAAATTGATTTTAATCCTGAACAGACGTTTACCTGTTCCAACTGCGGATTCTGCTGCAGCAACTTTGAAGTTGCGGTAAATTCCGCAGAAATCAAAACGGTTGAAAAAAATCGTTATCCTGGAGTCGATCCCAAAAAAGTTGAGTGTTTCAAACATCTCAAAGGGGATTTTTCTGTTATCGCCAAAGATGAAAACCAGAAATGTGTTTTTATGGATGAGGAAGGGCTTTGTGTAATTCACAAGTACAAGGGAACTAAAATAAAGCCGCTTGCCTGCCGATTGTTCCCGTTTAGCGTTCATTGCTGGGCAGACGGACATATATCTGCCGACTTGCGCTATATCTGTCCTTCGGTGGGTATTCCTGACAGTGAAAAGATATCCGGGCAGGTTTCACACATCCGCGATATGGCGGATATCCTGAAAAAGCGGGAGAAACCGGCGGATGCGTTTTATTCCAAAGCCAATCCGGTAGGACTTGAACAGATTCGTTTTATTCATCGCGGTTACCGTGCTATTCTGGAGGCGGAGAAGCTGCCTTTGGCTACTAAACTGTTAACTCTTGCTAAAGTAATTGATTTTCACGCGAAAAAAAGTATGCATTTGGCAATCAAGGCCGCAGACGAGGTTTTTGAGCAGGATGCAATGGAATTTCTGAATAAGATCAGTGATGTGGTTGCGGAAGATCTTAAAACGGCGAAACGACCTGCGGTAAACGCCAGAATTGAGTTCCGTAATCTGCTAATGGGATTTATCCGTGATGACGTGGGAGCACCGGGTAAGGAACCGGATACCAGTGTCCGCCACAGGTTGCATAATACCTGGCATACATTGAGGTTTGGTCTTGGTGGTGGGTCGCTTAAAAATTTAAATCCCACATGTCCTGACACGGCAGGAAATGACTGTTTTGCTCTGGCGCAGACAATGACCATGACCGAAGAAGCTGTCAACGCATATCTGCAGTTTTTGAAAGGGAAAATGGATTCAATGCATTTTTGTGGACGTTATGTTCATCATCTCACTTATGAGCAGGGATTGCGTCAATTGTTGATCACTGCCCCTGCGGCTTTTGCTTTGGCTGGACTGTTTGCGGCTGGTTCCGGCAGTATGGTGGCTGGATTCCCTCATATGCGAAATGCGCTGACCTATATAGAAACGGCTTTCGGAATATCTCCATACTTCAAGCTGGAAACCTCGAAACGGCGTGTGGCGCAGTTGGCCTTCAATAAAAATTACGCCGGACTGCTAAAGCAGTTTGTTCCAAATCAGTAACGAATCAAGATTATTTTTTTGTGAGAGATGTGATTGAGCGTTTAAGTTCTGTTGATAATATCATGTAGAGTTTTCAGTAATGAGTTAATCTCCATCGGTTTCTGCATAAAGCCGCTAATACCGGCTTTCAGAGCTTTATCAGCATTGAGATCGTCGCTGAAACCCGTACAAAGTACGATTTTCTGTTCTGGTTTTTGTTTCAGCATTTCCATGGCCATGTCGAAACCAGTCATTTCCGGCATGGACATGTCGGTGATAACGATATCGATGTTTTCTGATGTTTCTTTAAAGTTTTTCAGCGCTTCATCCGGATGATTGAAAGAAACTGCTTTATAACCGTATTCTTCCAAAAGTCCGCCGAGAACATCGGTAATAACGTTTTCATCGTCTACCAGCATTATGGTTTCATTGTTTCCCTGGGGAATGGAAACGGGACTGTCGGATTCAATTTTCTTCCCGTTGTCAGTGGCAACTGCGGCCTTGGGCAAATAGATTTTGAAGGTACTGCCTAAATCCGGTTCGCTGTATACATCGATTTTGCCGCCGATTGAGGTGATGATATTATGAGTAATAGCAAGTCCCATTCCGGAACTGGTTTCGGTCTCGGGTTCACTCTTTCCTGCGGTAAAATACGGATCAAAAATTCTGGTTATATTTTCACGTTCAATGCCGCAGCCAGTGTCGCTGATTTCCAGTTTTAGATATTCTCCCGGCGAGATGTCCGCACGTATGCCGATTTCGTTTTCTCCTACGGTAATATCGAATAACGTTACAGATATTGTTCCTCCGTTTGATCTCATGGCCTGCCATGCATTTGTGCAAAGACTCATTACCGCTTGTTGAAGTTTGTTGGGGTCGGCCAGAACTTTTGATCGCGATTCGATGTCTGTGGTTATTGCTACGGATTTGGGGATTGTTGAACGCAGTAGTTCAATTGTATCGGCGAGAGTGTCGGCTACAATAACCGGCCTGATTTCCTGAGCCTGTCGACTGCTGAAGCTGAGAATCTGTCGTACCAGATCACGGGCACGTTCCGAGGATTTGTTCATTTCCTTGATGAAACCTTCCAGTTTTGAGGGCTTGTCGATATTTTTTTCGCACAGCTTGATGAGCCCAAACACACCGGTAAGAACATTGTTGAAGTCGTGTGCTACGCCTCCTGCCAGGGTTCCCAGAGCTTCCATCTTTTGGGAATGCCGGAGCATTTCCTCGGCTTCCAGTTCTTTGGTTACATCACGTTTTACCGCTGCGTAGTTAATAATCCTGTCCTCGTTATCCCTTATTGGAAATATTCTGGTATCTTCGGTGAATAAGTCGCCGTTCTTTCTGCGATTAACGATCCTGCCGGTCCAACTGTTGCCTTTGCTGACTGTCGACCATAGTTGTTGGTAAAATTTATCATCATGCCGACCGCTTTTCAGCATTCTCGGCGTTTCGCCAATCGCTTCTTCTGCAGTATAACCGGTTATTTTTTCGAAAGCGTCGTTTACATATTCAATTCGTCCTTGAAGATCGGTGATCATAATAACTTCGGAAGATTGTTTGACGACCGATGACAACTTCTGGTGTTCTGCTTCACGCATTTTTTTTTCGGAGATATCCTGTACGATTGCCTGTATATACAGGTCGTCTTGTAACTCAACCCGGTTTAAGGTCACCAATGCGTCGAATAGAGTACCATCAAGTCGTTTTAACTTCCAGTCAAAATGTTTGCTGCCGCATTCCATGGTGGACTGGATCATTATCTCCGCCTGAGATGATGACGGCATGCCATCCGGTTGAATTTTAGGACAAAACTCTGCGACTTCGTGTCCGATTATCTGGTCTTTCGAAGTACAGCCATAAACCCGCAATGCTTTTTGATTGCATTCTACGCATTTATTTCCTGACATGATCACAATTGCGTCGACAGAATTTTCAAACAGTGTGCGGAATCGTTGTTCTGCCTGTTTCAGGTCCGTTACATCTCTTGCCTCAACAATCAGCATGGATATCGTACCGTAATCACCTCGTACCGGATTGATGGAAATATCCAGATGGCGTAGTTCGCCGTTATACGAAAGACAACTTGATTCAAAGTGTACGTAATCATTCGATGCCGCTCGTTTAATTGCCGATTTTATTTCTTCTTTGCGCTCAGGAGAGGAGTTCCACCATGGAGTATCCCATATTTTTACGTCTTCGATATCTTCCGGAATTGCCGACATAAAGCTTAAGGCGCTTTCATTCATATCCAGCACTTGTCCATCCGGAGACACCAGTGCGGTCAGTTGGCATGAGCGGTTGAATACCAGTCTGAAATTTTCTTTACTTATTTCAAGTTCAGTAGAAAGCAAGTTGATTTTTTTACGAAACATTCTAATCATGGCGATAACGCTTATCAGGGCAAGGATCAACAGGATTAGTAGCGCAATATTACATATAGACGCTGGAGTAGTTAGTATGCAGTCGTTCTCGGCAGGCGCGGAAAAGACTGTCGTGCAACTTAGTAGTACAACGATTACTGCTCCATCATATTTGGCCGTAAATCGCATGATTCACCAATTTGTCAATAAAAACGTTCTATATAGATTATTTATTCCCGTAGCAGATTTGCAATATGCAATCGTGTCTTTTTGCAGAAAAAAAAGAAAAAGTGGCGGGAGCGACGGGACTCGAACCCGCAACACCCAGCGTGACAGGCTGGTACTCTAACCAGTTGAGCTACGCCCCCGCTAGTACGGAAGTTTCAGAAAAAAGTGGCGGGAGCGACGGGACTCGAACCCGCAACACCCAGCGTGACAGGCTGGTACTCTAACCAGTTGAGCTACGCCCCCGCTTCTGAAAGCTTTGGCTATACATTTCACTTGATAAAAAAAGTGGCGGGAGCGACGGGACTCGAACCCGCAACACCCAGCGTGACAGGCTGGTACTCTAACCAGTTGAGCTACGCCCCCGCATCAAGCGAATGAGTTTAAAAAATACAACGCTAAGCCGATTTTGCAAGTCTGAAAAAAATAAAATCGCAACTTTTTTAATTCGCATGACGGCCGGTACAAGTATTGCTTTAAAACTTAGTTGCTGATGCTAGTTCTGCAAAGCTCATCATTTATTGAATTTATACTTGAAAACATTCTGATGGTTATTGATACCCCACAAGTCACCCCACAAGTCACCCCACAAGTTATGGCGTTGGTAAATGTACTTGAAAACGAGATGTCTCTGGTGGAAATTCTTCAGGCTCTTGAGCTGAAAGACCGCAAATCGTTGCGTGAACGTTATGTTCTTCCGGCGTTGAATCAGAAACTCATTGAAATGACCATACCGGACAAACCCCGCAGCAGTTCCCAGAAATACCGCCTTACGGCTGCCGGCATACACTTAAAAGATCATTAATTTTTATGCAGTTTCATCAGGTAGGCTTTTAAATCCGGGTTTAGTTCCGGCTCATTGGTAACCGGATACCATATTTGCTTTTTGATAAAGTCCGCGATTTCGGGATTATCGGTTTTTACTCCATAGAACTCTAGAATGATATCGGCGATGTTTTTATCGTCTTTACTGTTCCACTCAGGAGGTGCTGGATATTTTTTACGTTTTGATTTTAGCAGGGACTCTCTTCTTGTATTGTAATGTTTTCTTATTAAGGCAAGCAGTTTTTCTGCCTGAGTAACGGTTTTGGGAAAACGAGTGTAATAGTAAGAAATAGAAATGTCTTGTTTCGGTTTGAAATCCTTGTACTGCCAGGATATATAACTGCTGCGTTTTTGCTTTATCGTCTTCCAGCCATCCGGCAGGATTTTGCGGTATAATGTATTGAACATCAGCATGTCCATGCGCTGACGTTCTCTTTCGGTATACTTCCTGTTTTTGTCGCGTTCAATTGCGGGACGTGCCTTAAGGTATTCGTCAAACTGGTCAAGGTAAACATTGAAGGTTGCCGATTTTACCGGTCCTGCCCAGGATTTTGCTGTGGAA
Source organism: Victivallales bacterium (assembly GCA_963677165.2). Lineage (GTDB taxonomy): Bacteria > Verrucomicrobiota > Lentisphaeria > Victivallales > SZUA-371 > JAFGXT01. The sequence continues at coordinate 654,623 of CAXXSX010000001.1, forward strand.
GTTACATACCCGAATATTTCTGCATAGCATAATTCAAAGTTCCTGAAATAGTCGTGCTTGTATGTTCGTTTCCGCCAGAATGCACGTTTAGCAAGATTTCCCAACCCGTGGTAGCCTGACAAGGAATACGAAACCAGCAGCTCAATGCTTTCGTTTGGCTTGAAAGTCATATCCCACAGAAACAGTTTACGGTATTTTTCTGTTTTATCCTTTCGCACATAGTGAACAGGATAGGAACCTGATATAGTTCCGGCAATGAAATTGAACCGAGCAATTACATTGATTTGATTAGCTGGTTTCTGATTGGGGTGAGGGAAACCATATTCTCCGTTTAAAGGGAAACCGACCGGGACTGTAACGGTCTTATCCGTTAGATTTTTCAACGTAAATCGGCATTTGTAAATGGCTTTGTCCATGGCTTGCCAGTTGGCTCCTCCGTTTACCCGATAACCCGCGCGAGTGAGAAATATATCGACGGTTTCGGATACCATTTGGATTTTGTCGGTGCTTTGTAATTCGACATTGACGCCGTTACCGCTGAAAATTCCGACATTCGCGTAAATTAGTGTTGCACTATACATAAATGCCACAAAAAGAAGGATTTTCTGAATATACATGTTGATTTTCCCTGAGTTGTGAATTATATCAAATATATACATGAAATTTGGGGATTCAAGCTTGTTTTTTTGCTGTAGCTTTGATGAATATCAATATTAATAGCAGATTCTTTATAGAAAATGTATGTTGCGGCATGTTATCTGCGTGATTTTTCTAAAATATTTTTTGATAACCAAACAAGGGGAAATAATGCCGAAAATAAGTGTACTGGTACCCGTATTTAACGGGGAAAAATACTTGGAAAAGACTTTACAGTCGATTGCGGACAACGCACCCGAAGACAGTGAAGTAATCGTTATGGATGATGGATCCACAGATAACTCATGTGAGATCATAAAAAAATTTATTGCTTCACATTCGAATTTTGTATTTGAAAGCAACACTACCGGAAAAGACGTCTATAATGCTTTGGTTGATAAGTGTCTGACCGAATATATGATTATGTTTGATCAGGCTGATATTTTTCTGCCGGGTCGAAACGAACATATCTCCTATCTTGATGCTCATCCTGAAATCACTGGTGTTTACGGGGTGTCCATGGTGCTTGACGGACAGAAAGTAAATTACAATATGGGAAAGACGTTTAGTAATTTTCTGTTGTTCAACGATAACAATCCATGTCGTCACGGTTCGCTTACAATGCGGCGTCAGGCCGTACTGAAGGCTGGCGGTTATATTTTTTCTTCCGAATATGAAAAAGGTGACAGCGTTGAAGGTGCCTCCTGGTATTTGATTCAAAGACTTGGGGTTATCGGACCTTTGTTTTTTATTGCCAAACCGGTAGAAATACACAGGTTGCAAAAGGAACTGCAGAATAAAGAACTTACTCTGTTGAAGATTGCCCGGAATACTGCCCTTGAACGGCTCAAGAGTCTACATAATAATGATATTAATCAATTTCTGAATGAAGATATTTCTACGATTCAGGAGGATGAATTTTCGTTATATACCCAAATTGCCGGGCTTGTTTCCGTAAATATTCAGAATTCAGGAAAAGATGTTTCCGATGCTCTCGGAAAAACTGAATCCTTCAACAAAGACGACTGGGGACTAAAAAAGCTCTGGTACGATCATTATTTCAATAAGCAAGATTTTGAAGAATCAACCCGTCGCGTTCTGGATATGGCTACTGCTTATATGGATGATTTAATAATTCAGATTTGGGTTACCGATCAGATGCAGAGTGCAATGAAATATTTTACTCCTGCCGCGGAATATAACGACTTTATCAATAAGGTGAAGATGCATCAGAAGTTCCTGCTGGAAAAATACCGTAACTTTCCGGCAGTTGTTAAGGGAGTGCAACTCTACAGTTAATTAGCCCAAAATTATTTTTTTAGCCGACATACACATTTTCAGGGTATGCCGGCTTTTTTTATAACTTTTTAAGAGATGCGGATGGCGTATGTTGTGTTTTTCTGTTCCAGCTATTAATATAGTAATGATGAACATTTCATAATACTGGCGTGAATCAAAACTATTGGTGTATAACAGCGGTAAGATCAAGTTGTTTTAGCGATCAAGGGGTTTTGAATGGCAAAAATAAGCATACAGGTTCCCGTTTATAACGGAGAGAAATATCTGCATAATACATTGCAGTCAATTGCTGATAATGCTCCGGCTGATTCCGAGGTTCTGGTGATGGACGACGGTTCGAAAGATAGTTCCTGTGCGATAATCAAGGAGTTTGTCTCGGGGGATTCACGATTTATTTTTGATCAGAATAAGACAGACGGCGAGATCCGGAATATAATGGTTAACACCACTGATTCCGAATATATTATGCCGTTTGATCATGACGATATTTTTCTGGCTGGACGAGATCGGCATGTCAAATATCTTGATGACCATCCTGAAATTCCCGCGGCCTATGGAATTACGGTAAAGCTGCAGGATGGTAAACTTGGCTTATACATGGGATATACCTACAGTAATTTCAATGTTTTCATTGGGGGGAATCCGGCAGGGCACGGTTCTTTGATTATGCGAAGAGCTGCATTGGAAGAAGCGGGTGGATATATTGTTCCATTTATGAATCAGGAGACCCATCAGCCCGGCGGCTCGGGAGACTGGTATCTTGTGCAGCGTCTGGGCGAGTTAGGAAAATTGCATTTTACCCGGGATTACAGTTATGTATACAGGATTCATTCGTCTCAGCAGTCGAAAGCGGGAGTTTTTCAGAAAAAAAGTTCTACCCGGGAAATTGCAAAGAAAAAATTTACAGAAAAATATGCTCCCGAAATAAATGGGGTTCTGGCGGGGAAAAATGTTTGTATTACTCCTGAAATGAAGCCGGTCTATATGCAGATATACGGAATCATCTTTGCTGCTTTGGCCCAGCGAAATAAGAGTCCGGAAACAGTCCTTGAACTCGCGTCCCGGCTGGAACCTGATGATTATGCGGTCAGACTTTCTCTCGCTCAAAGTTGGTTGTTGAAAAATGATGTAAATAAAGCGCTTGAGCTTTTTTGCAATGTCATTAATGAAATTTCGTATGACTGGATTCTTACTTTCATCTCGACAAATGCTTTTATGAAACAGGCCAAAAATAAACCTTTCGAAGAGCAGGTACTGCGGATGGGGCAGGAAATTTTGGAGAAGTTGACTGAGAAGGAAGTGGATCCTGCGCTTGAGACGCTTGTTCGTAAATATATGTGAAATATACCAGGACAAACAATGAAAAAGAACCATTTAATTGTTGTGCCGAGAATCGTCAATGCCATTGGCGACTGGTATCAATTCCCGCTTGGGATTGCATATGTTTCTTCCAGTATTGAGGCGGCGGGGTTTAACCTGTATAAATTAAACCTCAATATTGTTCCCGGTACCGTATATGATATTCTTAAAGAAGCCATAAATAAATATCAGATCAATACTGTCCTGACCGGAGGATTGACCGGGCAGTACGGTGCATTGTATGATATTGTCAAAAATACCAAACAGATCAATCCCGATATAATCACTATGGTCGGGGGGGGAATGATCACCAGTGCACCGGAACATGCTATGATCGCGCTGGAGTATGTTGACTATGGTGTAATCGGGGAAGGGGAGATTATTTGTTGTGAGTTGCTTGACGCGATTGAAAACAACAGGCCGGTTCAGGGTGTACCGGGAGTTGTGTTTCATGAGGAGGATCAATACAGAATCACTTCCGGTAAACCTGCGGTGGTCGACATAAATGCGATTCCCTTTCCCGATTACAAAGGATTGGGGCTGGGCGAATTGATGGCCGCGGTCCCCAATACCCTGGGTATGTGTGAATACAACACCATGCCGATTATTACCAGCAGGTCGTGCCCGTATCAATGTACATTTTGCTTTCATCCAAGTGGACAGAAGTTTCGTCAGCGGAGTCTTGACAGTGTATTTGAAGAAATTGATTATCTGGTTGAAGAATTTGATGTAAAATACCTGTCGATTCAGGACGAACTTTTCGGGTTTAATATTGAACGGGTAAAAGAATTCTGCAATCGAATCAGGCCATATGGGATCAGGTGGCTGGCCAATTTCCGGGTGACCGAGATAACCCCGGAAGTTATTGAGATTCTGAAATACGGCAATTGTGCCGTTGTCGCTTTTGGAATAGAGAGTGCCGATAACTCGATCTTAAAGAGTATGAAAAAGCGCATAACTATAGAAGATACAGAACGGGCCTTGAAGCTGGTTTATGACGCCGGTTTGGGAATACAGGGGGTTTTCATCTTTGGAGATATAGAGGAGTCCCGTGAGACGGCTCAGCGCACTATTGACTGGTGGAAGGAACACATCCAATATGAATTGCAGCTCAGCGCGATCATTACATATCCCGGGACGCCCATTTATAAATATGCTATAAAAGAGGGAATCATAAAGGATCCGGTTCAGTTTATTAAAGATGCCTGCCCGCTGGTTCGTCTGTCGCGGCATATGAATGATGAGGACTATCGATGGTTGTTTTCGCAATTGGCTTCATTGCCGCGAATGCTGCATACGTTTCCTGAGAATGTGAAGATTACCCGTATTGATTATGAGTCCGGCAACATAGATGTCAAAGGCAAATGTAAAACATGCGGAAGTGAAAATGAATGGTTTAAATCCAGATTGTTTGTGCTTGAAACGCTGGCATGCCATAAATGCGGAAGGCGGCATATTGCTCCTGTTCCCGAAATCGTAAGTGAACTGATCAGCCGGAATATCGATAAACTGGTTGATTATTTCGGCTGTATGGCTTTCTGGGGCGTCAACTCATATTTTCACAACCTGGTAGAAACGCTTCATGCCCGGAACATGGATAAAGTGTATTTTATCGACAAATCGGATGTCAGATGCGGACTTGATATAGGGACGCATATTATTCAATCTCCGGATATTATAAAGGAAAAAGACATAAAATGCATTGTCGTATCAGTCGTTCAATATTATTCGGCATTGAAATACCCCATCCAGAGCGAGTATCCGCAACTGGAGGGGGTCATTAGTATTTCCGATATGCTGGCGGAGGATTTTGAGCCGTCAGCTATTCATAAATGAAATAACTGTCTTTGGCTTTATTTTGTGTGTCCTGCCGCGTGCAGCCACTTATTACGGTCAAGTACTTTGCATCTTATCGCCCATTCTTCCCAAGCTGATTTCATTTCCTGTACCAGTTCTGGATATTCCGTAATCAGATTATGGTTTTCTGTCCGGTCGGCATCTGAGTCGTACAGTTCCCAGTCGCCGCGTTCATTTCCTTCGCATGGGTTGTTTCCGTGTAGTGAGGCGTTAAAGTTTCTTACCAGTTTCCATTTTCCTTTTCTTACTGCGGCATTCCCTTCGTGTTCCCAGAACATCAACCGTTCCGGCATGGCTTTATCTGCAAATGCGGGTATCATGCTTTCGCCTTCCGCCGGATCAATTACATTGCCGTTATAGGTTTCCGGATATTCCGCTCCGGTAGCTTCCAATACCGTTTTCATTACATCCGGCAGATAGCAGCGATGGATTCTCTTTTCTCCTTGAGCTTCAATCCCTTCGGGCCAGTGAACAATAAACGGCGTGGATATTCCGCCTTCGTGCGTCCAGTGTTTATAAAGCCGGAAAGGTGTGTTGGAGACATTTGCCCATTCCGGGCCGCATGACAGATAGGTGTTTTCCGGACCTGCCATTACATCGATATTGGGGCCTGCGATTACCTGTTTCCCTTCGCGGGTTTTACATCTTGCCGAGGGACGTTCTACCTGAGTCATTCCTTCTCCCACTACTTCAGCGCATCCGCCATTGTCCGCCATGAACATTATAATGGTATTGTCAAGCTGTCCGGTTTTTCTTAGTGACTCAACAATTCGTCCGATTCCGCGGTCCATGCACTCGATCTGTGCGGCGTAAACTTCCATTTTGCGGGCTTGCCAGGCCTGTTCTTGTTTACTCAAGGAATTCCATTCCGGAACGCCGGGGTCACGACGTGTAAGTTTCCATTCCGGGTCGATTAGTCCCATTTTTACCATACGGTCGAGGCGTTCTTCACGAAGAATATCCCATCCGGCGTCAAACCGGCCTTTGTATTTGGCCACATCTTCTTCTTTGGCATGCAGTGGCCAGTGGGGGGCTGTATAAGCAACGTATTGGAAAAACGGTTTGTCTGGATTGCTGCTCACGTGATTTTCAATAAATTCCACCGCATTGTCGCTGATCGCGTCGGTTAAGTAATAATTAGGATCGTTTTCGGCTTCGTGTTCAATATTTTTCATGTCACGAACCAGGGTTTTGGGCCAGTAATAGCTGGCTGCTCCGGTGATGATTCCGTAATGATGGTCAAAACCGCGCTGTGTTGGCCATGATTCATTGGGTTCCCAGATACGTTCTTCGGCGCAGAGATGCCATTTCCCACTCATGTAACAGCCGTACCCATCAGCTTTCAGTACTTCGGCCATAGTTACGCAGTTGTTGCCGATATTGCCGTCATAGTCTCCATCGCCAAAGTGACCAGTGAGGATTCCGATTCCGCATTGATGCGGATGTAGTCCGGTAAGCAGGCTGGCGCGTGAGGGACTGCAGCGCGGAGTGTTATAAAATTGAGTGAAACGCAGACCTTTTTCAGCCAGGCTATTCAAGGTCGGAGTATTGACTTCTCCCCCGTAGCAGCCCAGGTCGGAGTAACCCATGTCGTCGTTCAGAATTAACAGGATGTTCGGTTTTTTACTGTCTGTTCCGGATGTGGTCATGATTTTTCCTCTTTTTGGTACTTGAGTTTCAATTATGAAAGTAATGTACTCCGTTTATAAGAAATATCAAGCAAAAATGATTAATAATGGCATAATAAAAGTAAAAAACTGGTATATATTTGAATTCCGTTTAAGTTTTATTATTCAGATTGAAAATAATGTTATAGCGATGGAAATTAATAGTTTATCATTGTTATTTTTAATTATACATATGGAGAGATAGAAGTGAAAAAGTATGGGTTTTTACTGTTATTTGTAACTGCGGCTCTAAGTGGAATCATTTGTATTGGTGCTGAAAAGCCGGTGAAATACGTGTTTCTATTTATTGGTGACGGTTTGTCGAGTCCTCAACGGATGATGGCCAGCGAATACTGTAAGCGGACAGGAAAAAAGGATTTGCTGATCAACAGTTTTCCGGTCAGCAGCCAATCTACAACCTACGCTCTTAATGCTCCGGTTACTGATTCGGCCGCCAGTGGAACCGCGATTGCCTGCGGTAGTAAAACCTATTGCGGCGCGATTTCCGTTGATGGTAAGGGGAAGCCGCTCGAATCAATTGCCGCGAGCGCACACAAGGCCGGCCGTCGCGTTGGAGTCATTACCAGCGTTTCCATTGACCACGCCACTCCAGCGGTTTTTTACGCTCATAATGTCAGACGTAGTAATTATTATCAGATCGGGGTTGATCTTACAACATCGGATTTTGAGTTTTTTTGTGGTGGATTCTTCAAGAAACCCAGCTCAAAAAATAAGCCGAATACTTACGAATTGGCAAAGAAAAGTGGCTATACTGTCATTAAAAACAAGCCGGGTTTCAATAAGCTGAAACCTGGCTGTGGTAAAGTCCTGGCTGTGTTCAGGGATTCATATGTTATTGATAAAAATCCTCAAACAATTGATTTACCTGCTATTACTTCCAAGGGGATTGAACTGCTGGATAATCCCAAGGGCTTTTTTATGATGGTCGAGGGCGGCAGGATTGACTGGGGATGTCATGCTAACGATGCCGCTACTGTACTTAAGGAAATTCTGGAATTTGATTCTGCTGTAAAGGTAGCATATGAATTTGCGAAAAAGCATCCCAATGAAACCTTGATCGTTGTGACGGGAGACCATGAAACCGGGGCACTTACCACGGGATTTGCCGGAGCCGGATTTGCCTCCAACCTTGAACTTCTTAAGAATCAAAAGGTATCCGGAGATATTTTTTCCAGACAGTTCAAGAAAATGATTCGTTCAAAAGATTGTTCTTATGAAAATGCCCGGAAACTTCTCACCCAATATTTCGGCTTTAAATTTACCGGAGATTCGAAGGATCCGATGGTTCTCTCTGAAAATCAGAAAAAAAGGCTCAAAGCCGCATATGACCGTTCGCTTCTGGTACGTGATAAAAAGAAGAAGCAGAGGAGCATATTGTATGGCAGTTACGATCCGTTTAGTGTAACCGCGGTTCATGTTATAGCTGAAAAAGCCGGTCTTGGCTGGAATTCGTATGGACATTCGGCTCTGCCTGTTGTGACATGTGCCTATGGTGTTGACGCTGCCGCCTTCGAGAATGCCAATGACAATACCGATATTGCCAAACTGCTGCGTCCGGTGGTTTCCGTGCCGGTCGACAAATGAGCAAAGTAACACAATTTATTAAGAAACACCGCGGCGATCTTATTATGTGTGCGGTGATTCTTATCGTTTGTGTTATTGTCTGGAATCTTTCACTGTTTCAGGGGCCGCCGCCGCAATCCGGTGTAAAAGCCGAAAGTCTGGTGCTTGCGGTTGACGACAGCGGGCTCATTCATCGCGGATTTGTGACGCTTGGTTACCAGAATGTGAAACTGCGTATCCTCAAAGGTCCTTATGCCGGACAGGAGTTTGAAGCGGCCAATCAATTGCGTGGACGTAAGGATTTAGATAAAATTTTTCTGGTTGGCGACAAAGCTTTTGCCGCGATCAATACCGCTCCCGATGGAAAAGTGATTCAGGTGACGGCTCAGGACCATTACCGTATTGGCAAGGAAATCTGGCTGTTTGTGTTTTTCGGCGTTTTACTGGTCGTCTTCAGCGGCATGGTGGGAATAAAGGCCCTGCTGTCGTTTGTTATGACGTGTCTGGTAATCTGGAAGCTTGTTGTACCGCTTTGTTTGCAGGGACTCAATCCGATTATGATTTCGCTGGTTGCGGTTATGTTTCTGGCGGCGATCATTATTTTCGGCATAGCGGGATTCAACGATAAAGGATTAAGCGCGTTTTGCGGAACATTTCTGGGGATTCTTTCCAGTTGCCTGCTTGGTATAATTTTTACTCATAGTTTCCGTATTGACGGTGCTGTGATGCCGTATTCACAGGCGTTGTTCTTTGCCGGATTCCAGCATTTGAGTCTTACCGATATCTACATCGGCGGAATTTATCTGGCGTCGTCCGGAGCATTGATGGACCTTTCCATGGATGTTTCAGCTGGAATGAAGGAGGTTGCGGAACAGCGTCCTGATATCCCCCGTCGTGAACTAATGTTTTCCGGTTTTCGCATTGGCAGAATGGTTGTGGGAACCATGACGACTACGTTACTGCTGGCGTATTCCGGTGGTTATCTGACCATGATTATGACATTTGCTGCCGAAGGCGTCGGACCGGTTGACTTCTTAAACTATCCTTATGTAGCCTCGGAAGTAGCCAAGACGCTGGTCGGCAGTATCGGACTTGTTCTTGTTGCGCCGTTTACCGCGATTGTCGGTTCCTGGCTGCTGAAGAGGAAAAATATCGCAAATTACGGTGTGACAAAATAGGTTTTTATGATAATTCTTAAGATAATATTTGCACCGATATATCTGGTTGTATTAAGTCTTCTTGTTCTAATTCTGCGACCATGGCTGAGAAAAAAAATGCCAGGGGAAGTGTTGATATTGATTACACACTTGCTGGATGGAGATATTATTGAATGCATTCCACGATTTTATTTCAGTCTTTCTTCTGATGATAATTCAAGGCGCTTTAGTGTTGATTATTCATCACAGGCCAGCCGGCCGGGAACTATTCGGGTAAATTGGCTTCAGTGGATCAAATATCATCCTTACAAGCAGTTTGTATATATTATTCTTGTTGCTGCAATGATTACAGGCGCATTGCTGTTGCATTGGAGTCTATGGATTGCATCGGGTATTCTGATCTATTTTAATATTCTTTACTGGCAGACGATCCAGGAGCGTTTCCTGTTCGGTTGCATTAATCCCGGCATGATTATTTCAGTTGATCCTATGTTCGTTGCAGTATCTACAGACTTGGGTAAATGGGGAGGGTATTATCCGGTGATAAAGATCATCAAAGCGAATCTAAAGTCTGTACTAAAAAATGCGGACACCGTGGGAACTTTGGTTCCTACTGTTGCAACCTATGGGCATTCCGCGGATGATGTTCCGCATTGGAAGGATTTCTATCCGGTTCCAGTAGAGTATGCCAATGGGGATATGAAAATAATTATTAAGTCTTTGGATTCTCTTGAACAGCCTGAGATCGCAGAACTGGAAAGATGGCTCAAACAGGTGCCCGAACCATACGAATGTGGACTTTATTGGATAAAAGCGGAAGACTCCTAAATTTTTTGATTCTTGAATGGTGCCGTCGTTTACCGTGATCGTCGGTTCCTGGCTGTTAAAGAGAAATACGGATTTGACCGATAGGTAATTATGATGTGGGTGAGATAAATTTTTGCCTTGTAGCAGTTTTTTATATTATTAAAAATATGACAGATGTTTGAAAAAACCTTGAAAAATCAGTTTTTTGCCTTTAAAATCGACAAATGGGGTTGTTTTATTAAGTTGCGCCCTTAAAATACTTGTTTTATCCGGTTTGTCCGGGTGTTAGTTTTTGATTTGTAATTAACTATGGAATCCTGTTAAAATGATTCTGCATCATAATTCAGACGTTAATCTGACTTATCCGGTTATCATTATGCGTAACGGAGGGTTGGATGGCGTTGCGCTTCAGGCCAGAGAGTATCGTTATCTACTGAACAAACTGGATGTGAACGTCCATGTTATTACCGGTAGATGTGAGACTAAATTCGCTACGACAAATCCGATCGGGCATAAGCAGACAACTTTGTCTCGACTGGATTTTTATCATAAAAGCTCCAAACTGCTGTTTGCCAACCAGTTCATGTCCGGCCCGGAGACGGAAGAGGCCGACAAAATTTCCGATGAGGAATGGTTCAAGCTTTTTGATGAGCACAAAAATAAGATTCGTGAAAAGATTGATGCGATTCTAAAGAAGATATCTTATAATACTCCGGTTTTGGTTTATAACCTGATATCTTTGCGTCATGCACAGCCGGCAGCGGCGGTGGCAATCCGTGAATTGATGGAAAAGTATCCGCAGCGTGCCTTTATCAGTCATTCTGCGGACCCGGATGCGGAACGGCCGGAAAAGATCAACCGGATTAAGCCGGAATGTTTGAAGTTGATTTCCGCTTTCGGCCCCGATAAAGAATATTCCGGCGGACCTTACAACTTTAATAATTTGTATCATATCGTGTTGAATCCTACTCAGCGTGATAATTTTATCAATAAATACGGCATCCCGGCTGACCATGTGTTTGAAATTCCGGATTTTCTGGAGTTTGCGACCAAGGAACCGATTGTTCGTAAATATCCCAAGAAGATCTTTATGGATTTCATGGCAGACCGCATGTTGAAGACCACGAAGAAATCCTACCGCTACTGTACCGGTGAAGTTGATAAGGAAACCGTATTTTTCCTGTCGCCGGTACGTCCGGTATACCGCAAGCGTTTGAAGGAAGCTATGCTGGCTGCCATGGAGTATGGTAAGTCCCGCGAGTGTGGAGTTGCCTTTGTGGTAACTCATCCGAATACTGACGACAAGCAGTATTTTATGGATAGCTTGGAATTCGCGGAGCTCATCGGTTTGCCGTATTATCATCTGGGCGAATCTTTCACTTTGGATACGCTTGATACGGTTTATGAAAACCTGGCGGCTTGTAAATGCATTGGTGTGATTGCCAGTAGTGCTGGGGGCTGGGAAAACGCTCTTAATGAAATGGCTCGCGAGTGTATTCCGTTCTTTATGGATTACAACCTGAATTCATATAAACCATTGACTGAGGAAATTGGTATAAAAACTCACGGGGTTGATTTTGGCGCGTTAACAGAAGCAGTCAAAGAGATTGAGGAAAGCGGAGAATATAAGCCGAGCCAATATTTTGATCATCCGTTTATGCGGCGCTATTTCGACTGGACTGACACCATGATTGATGAAGATAAACGTTATGAACTGGTTGAACATAATTATCGTAAAGCTTACGATTATCTGTCTCATGAAGCGACGATGCCGAAACTGGTAAACAGCATTAATTTTATTTATGCGCGGCATGGTTCTCCGGATGATTTTGCGGAAGCTGAGGATAAAGATAAAAAAGAAAACGCAGAAGAATAAAGAATTAAGAATAAAAAACTTAATCACTTAATTTTCTTTCGTGATTTATAAAATTGAAGCCGGATTGAAGTATTGTCTTTGATTCGGCTTTGTGTTATAATAAATTTATTATAATTCTTATAGAGGGGGAAATCTCATGGAAGAAGAAATGATATGTATCTGTTGTCCGGTCGGGTGTCATCTTGCGGTAAATGTAAAATCAGATCATTCCGTTGAGGTCAGCGGCAACCGATGTCCTAAAGGGGAAGTCTATGGTCGTAATGAAGTCGTTGATCCCAGACGAACAGTTACAGCCGTGGTGAAAACGAATTCTCCGGAGTTTCCGTTTATGCCGGTTAAGACTGCCAGTGCCATTCCCAAAGACCGCATTCCCAAGCTTCTTTCCACACTATATGGTATGACCGTTGAGGGTCCCCTGGATTCAGGCAAGGTCGTTATTAATGATTTCGACGGAACCGGAATCGATGTTGTCCTTACCCGTGGTTCCTACCGTGGCGAACAGGTTTCCGTCAACCGGTAGTTTGTGGGGCGTACGGCTTAGTTTCAGGCACATGGCTGTGCACATGAAAATCAGGGAATAGTAATAAGTCGGCATCAGCAGAAAATTCAATTTTTCCCAGTGAATGAATTCCTTGAAGGAAATCGTCGTGTCGGAAAAGATCATCAGGGCGATCGCACAGATGAACACGGTTTTTTCCGGCTTGGCCAGACGCAATCCGATTGCGGTGGATAAAGTCAGGCAGGATAACAGCAGATAAATCAGTACGGCAATTTTTAATGACAACCCCATTCCCTCAAGCGGCAGCAGAAAGATTGCAAAATATACCAACAGTAAACTGGTGAAAATTATGCCGAACCATTTGTTGATTTTCCCGTTACATCGCATCAGAATAAAATAATTCAGGTGCATCAGTGCGAAAAACGCGATTCCAAAAACAAACAGGAGGTCGCTGTTGCCGCGGTGGAAAAGAAATGAGTCTCCGCAAATGCACCAGACGTAAGCCAGCGGCAGCAGCCAGTCGCTACGACGGGAACTCCGGTTCCATAATATCATTCCAGCCGTAATCACCAGACAGGTCAATTGAAGTGCGACAGTAATCTTAAAACCATAACGTCCCCGGACATTAGAGATGATTCCCATTGCCAGTGGAATCAGCGGAAGAATGTAGGCCATCAGTTTTTTCATTAACTTTTTCCCTGTAATAATAAATGGTTAATGTGCCAAATTTTGTGATACAACGAAAAATCATGCTTACTGCAATTACCTTGCAAAATGATTTTTCTGGGTAGCATGCGATCTCCGAGCGCATAAAGCACGTCTGCCACAAACGCCGTAGACACGGATTCTCAGAAACTATCTATACTCAAATTATTCGTGACTTTAAAAGATTAGGCATTAATCTACACGATAACAGCAAAATTGCTATTTGCGCTCGGAGATCGCAAGCTACGGCTCACGCCCAAACACCAACCGCCACGAAAATAATATTTTTGTTTTAACTTGCCTTTTGGGCATTAACCCATCTATTCTTATACTGGCAATAAACAAGTCCTACCGCTTACCATCACAACTTTTGGCACATTAACAATAAATGACACCATGATCAGGCACTAGAAAATAGAAGAAATTCGATGAAATTCAAGAGTATTTTATAAAAAAGGCTGTTCTTTAATATCCAATTTGCAATGCCTCACTTATTTCGAGAGTTCAAATGGAGCTGTTGTGTTTGTGTATGTCTGGGTAGGGCGTGCTCTCCGAGCGCGCCGTCGGCACACCGGTGCCGCAGAGAAAACTTTAGATTTTATCGGTAGCCGTCTGCTGCTGATGCAGCAGCGGCGTGCTCTCCGAGCGCGCCCGACCCGAAAATGGCTGGTCTAGGTTCTCCACGAAAAGACTGAGCCCTTACGTTCAATTTGCAATGCGTCACTGTTGTTTTTCCTTAATACGAAGACTCTGGCGCGGCTTTGTCGCGCTGTGCCCTTAATAGTTTTTCCAGAGATAGGAAAATACTCTTTGGCTTTTTATTACCGAGTCGATTTTTTCCATTGCTTCGGCTAATCCGATGGTCATATCATAGAATTCCTGAATGTCGGTCAGCTGGTTACGGCGACGCGAACAACCGAGTACCGGGGTCATGTCGTCGCGGAACGCCGGAGTATAGATCGGACGTCCTTCCCAGCCCATCAAGGTCAGCAACAAATGAGCGGAACGAGACTCTGCCGGATAATCGAGTTTTGTCAGGGCAATAATATATTGTCCATCGGTGATCGTGTCATTTTTCAGTGAGACGGTTCTTGCATCAGGGCCAAAGCAGTTGATTCTCAGGGCCAGACCTTCTTCCGGGCCGAACGGAGTGTATTTTACGCTTTCGATGCGGTCATGATAAATCTCCAGGAATTCATGAAACAATGAATGTTTTTCCGTTCCGAAGAATTCTTCCGGTTTACTGCTTGTCTGGTAGTTTGTTGATGTTTCCATTTACATATCCCCCGTTTGTGGTGCTTTTCTTATGCGAAAGCAGTACCGGAAGATCGAATACACAAAAGAGGCGCATTCAATCACACCCATTGAAGGCATCGCCAAACGCCCGAGAAAAGATATGATGAATGCGCCGAAAAATGAAAGATACGCCCGCTTATAATACATCCATTATAAACGAGCGCAACTTCCAACATTCTGTTTCTTTTCTCAAAAAAATTGGCGATTTTTCAATGGAAACGGTAATGCTGAAAGCCATCGCTATTAAAAATGACTTATGATTGTCTTAAATTCGGTAATCTATAATAAAATTCCTTAATCAATTAAACACTAATATATAGTTTAATTCCCATTCATGAAAAAGCAAGTTGCAATTCACAGACTTATGCGGCATATTGGAGCAAAGCATTTGGAAATGGCTTAAGAATTTGTTTGACAGAAATCTTAGTGGAATGTCCACGGTATGTCCAAGCAAAGGATAATTAATTTTAAGCGTTCAATGTGCAAAATGAAGTTAGGTTTGAGCAAATGAAATTGTACCGGATATTATCTATTTTATTTTTTGTGCTTGGTGCTTTCTTTTTAGGAGGATGTGAATCCAGCGGTTCTTATTTTGGGGCAAAAATGTATGCCTGCTATGATAATTACGACTCCGCTGCACGGATGTTAAGAGCCAACATGCCGGAAGAAACTACGGATTGCGACCCTGAAACGGGGTATTTCTGGATGTTTCTGGGCTTTGCCGAAATGCATCGAGGTATGATTCCTGAAATGCATGAGGCTTTTGCTAAATCGTTGCATTCCGGTCCTCGTCCCGAACTCTATCTTCTCCGGGGAGAATGGTATACGAGGTGTGGCAATGTGAAGGCTGCTGAAAAAGATTTTAACAGCCTGGAAGCATTACTGAAAAACAATAATTACAGCAACGATTACGGCTATTACCGTTTTCTTGCAATACTTGGTTCTCGTCAGTTTCATAAGTCTTTGTGGCTGAAAGTTCGGGATCATGGATTTTATCAGGAGTTTCTGAAGCAACGTCTGATTGGGGGGCGCTGGGAACTGGAGAAACTGAAGGATACACCAGGGCAGGGGATTTTCTGTCTAAGATGTTTCTCTTCTTCGGAAATTCATAAAATCAGCTATGGAATGAGTCAAAAAGAAATTCTCTCGCTACTTGGACGACCGGAACAAGTTCGTAAGCTTTACAACACCATGCTGAGTCAGATCGCCTGGGATTATCGGCTGGAAAATAAAGTGCTGGAATTACGGTTTTCGCCAACCAGCAAGCGTCTGGGGGATATCTATGTTGCGAATGGGTGCTCGAAACACGGAGTCGCTGCAATGCGTCCGATGAAGACAAAAAATTATATTGGCAGAAAACCGTATGATTCAAAATTCATTTATACGAAAGAACATCTGCGCGGAACTGACTTCAATTTGCAGTGTCTGGAATGTTTAAAAGAAAAAATTGGGGAACCCCCTGAAAACTGAAATCTCCGGTAAAATTGCTTATTTGTTCCGGTCGACAATGTGTTGTATAAATCGCTGAATGGCGCTGCTATGCGCTAGTTTATAGGGGGGCTTGAAACTTAACGGAGTTCTCTTCCTCTAAACTCAGAAGGTTTCATTCCGAAACGTTTTTTGAATGCCCGTGCAAAGTAGTGTGGACTGTCAAATCCGCAGTATCTGGCAATCTGGTTGATCGGATAAGAAGTATTATTCAGCAGGTCGCAGACGTTGTTGAATTTTGTATCGTCGATATAGCTTTTTACCGACTGACCGAATTTTTCTTTGAAGGCTCGGTAGATGGTAGAACGATCGACGTTAAAACGATCTGCCAGAGTATTGATTTCAGGCGGATACTCGGCGGTGTCCACCGCGTTTCTTATTTTTTCCGCTAAACTGATTGTGGTTAGTCCTTTTTTTTCGGTCAGGGCCGCAAACACTTCCCAGGCCGCTTTTACGGCTTGTACCGGCAGAATGTTCGGAGTTTTAAACAGTTTGCCGGTTTGCCGGATTATTTCAGGCAGAAGAGAATTTTTGTCAAGCTTAAGAATCGGATTGATTTGAGACACAATCAGACTGGATAGTAACGGGGAATTTTCTGGGATTGCCAGGGTCAGCCAGGAGTAGTGCCACGGGGATTCCGGAAAATCATGGTAACTGGTGCGGTTGCGGGGAAACAGCATAAATAGATCACCGGCCTCGGGATAATAGGTTTCATCGTTATATTCAAGGCGACCGCGTCCGGCATGTACCAAGTGCAGATTCAATTCCATATTGATCTTGTCGTAGCGGAAGTTTCCCTGACTTTTCAATTTCCCGTAGGTTTTGACGTAGACTTCGGATATCAGTTCCGGATTTCCTGCCACCGGAAAAATTTTTTGTCCGTCAATATTATTATTGGAATGCACCATAATTGTACTTTTTATGCATCCTTTGTGTTGTTGTTTATATTTATTTGAGCTGTTATAATATAAATGCGATGAAACAAATAGTCAATTACAGTATGAGGAGTATAGCATGGCTCAGGATAATAAATTTGTATATAAAGATATTTCTGTGATAAGCGACAATGTGTTGCTGGTCGTGGAAAATGGTTGTTTTCGGCGCGAGTTCGATTTGTCTGCCGGAGTGCCGCGTACGCTTGGACTGTGGGATAAAAAAACAGGCAAACAACTGGCTGGAGAAACTCCGGATACGGATTTTTCTTTTATCGGACTTAATATGCCGGGCGGTGACCGGACGCTGGACTATCAAATTGAGGAGCTGCTTGCTGTCGAGAAACCGGCATCCCTGTTTGACGGAGAACGGGTTGAGATTGAAATGCATATCAAGGAGCATGTTCAGCAACTGGAATTTCGTCGGATTTATATCGTTTATCCTGACTTGCCGGTGATTGCGGTAAGTACTTCGATTCGTGGGAAGACGGTTCCGAATGTCTACTGGAGTCGTCGTGGAGAAGAGTTTAATAATGATCGTTCTGAAGCGTGGATGGAAAGTTGTGCCGATTCAATCAAGCTATCGGATGAGCTTCAGCCGGAACTGGCGGTTGAGTTTGCCGGACGTACCGACTATACCAATGATATCGTAATGGACCATCGGGCCGGAGAGGGGATGTATAACGGTAATCTATTGTTCTGCAAAGAATCTTCCGGTGCGGGGCTGTTTGTTCTGCAGGAAGCGCCGCCCAGTTCAGAACGCAGGGATTACGAAAAACATGATTACCGGATTACTGACGGACGTATCTTTTCCTGTGGCTGGGGGATTGAGCCTCAGGAACTTGATAATAATTTTTTAAAGAGCTATCGACATGTGATTGGGATATTCCCGAACGATGGTACCGGCGGAACCTCCGTATTGAAGAACTATCTGCGAACCCGTTTTCCGTTTGATCCAAATGAAAAATGTTCGGTTATGGTTAATCCGTGGGGTTGCGGATGTTTTCGCGATCTGGTTTCTGAGCCTTTTCTGGAAGAAGAACTTCGTGCGGCCGGAAAACTCAATGCCACGCATTACCAGATTGATGACGGCTGGCAGGCCGGGCGTACCCTGCAAGAGCTTGAAAATAATAATCGCTGTGCCGGACATGACTTCTGGGAGATCAATCGTGAATTGCTGCCAAACGGTTTTGAACCGGTTTTAAAGGCTGCGGAAGAAGCCGGTGTTGAACCGGCGCTGTGGGTTGCTCCATCGGCAAATCAGCATTATCGTGACTGGCAGGAATTTGCCGTGCTGCTGTATGATTATCATCAGCGCTACGGATTTAAGATCTTTAAGATCGACTATGTGAGAACCAAAAATAAAGAAGCCGAAGATAATCTTGAAAAGATGTTGCGTGCTTTGCGTGAGAAGTCCGGCGGTGATATCTATTTTAATCTCGATACCACCAATGGACAGCGTCCGGGATACTTCATGTTTCTTGAATACGGCAATATCTTTCTGGAAAACCGCTATGTTTGCCATAACTGGGGAATTGGCTACCATCCGGAAGAAACACTTAGTAATTTCTGGCGTCTGTCGCAATATGTTCGTGCGCAGTCGCTGCAGATTGAGATTCCCGATCCCGATATCATTAACTACGAATTCTATGAAAAACGCGGAACAACTCCACCGGATGTTTATTCCTGTGATTACTGGGCTGCGATTGCTTTATTCGCCAATCCGCTGCTGTGGTTTGCTCCTTCCCGGCTGAAACCAGCAGCCGCTCAAACTTATACTGATATGATGTCATTGCATCGCAGACTATGCAAAGATATCTTTGCCGGGGAAATCTATCCCATCGGAGCGGAACCAACTGGAAAAAGCATTACCGGTTTCCAGTCGCACAATGCAGATACCGGAAACGGACTGTTTATTCTCTACTGTGAAAAAGAAGCTCCGTTGAAAAGTGAGGTTGAATTGAAACTTCTTGATTCGGAAAAGAGCTACTGTTTCAGTCAGCTTGACATTGATTCCGAAAGCGTATTACGCGAAACCTCCGGATCAATGTTCAGTGTTGAATTTGAAATCCGGGGCAGCTGGAAACTTTTCCGGTATCAGCTTGATAAATAACATTAGCTAACAATACTTTGGTTCTGAGAACAATATATCATATAGTAATAAATGATGCAGGATAGCATATCAAACCGGAAAATTTGACATAAGCATGGACAACTTGTATTCGCGCATATAAAATATATTATAGTAGTCTAATAGGAGCATATTGAACGGAATATAGTCTGTTCGCGGGGAGTATAGCGATCTGGCCTGAGATTCAAGCTGTCTGGAACGATGGAGCGGAGAGGCAAATATGTCATCTAAAGTCAGAGTCAGTCGGAAAGAGGTTGTTATAATTATTGCCGCAGTTGCTGTTGCAATGGTTGTTGTTCTTTATCTTGCCGGAGTTTTCAGATTTCGTAATCTGGAGAACAGACTGTCAACGGAACTTGATGAACTGGCAAATATCATTGATGTTAATTTCCTGTTGAAAAATTCACAGTTATCTGCCCGTTTGGCAAGAACTTCCAAAATTATGGAGTTTTGCCTTTCTTCATCTGGAAAGAGAAAGCAAATTACTGATTTGCTGAATGGAGCTGGAATGGGGGGCGGTGCAGAGTGGGTATATATCCTTGATCTTGCCGGTAATGTTATTGCAACGACAAACCTTAACCCGAATATAAATATTCTCGGGAAGAATTATGCATTTCGTCCTTACTATAAGGAAGCCATTGCCGGTCGTGCTGTTGTATATCCCGCAGTGGGAGTAACGACCCGAAAACGCGGAATTTACTTCAGTCATCCGATCCTTCATGAGGAGAAGGTTATTGGGGTGATTGTTGTCATGCAGGACGTTGAAAAACTTGATGCCAGACTGAATTACTATCACTTGAAATATTCTGTCATTTCTGCTGATGGAGTCGTATTTGCATCGAATTCAAAGAAATTATTGTATAAGACCGTTTTTGATATAACGGATGAAAAACGCAGAAAAATTGAAGCCAGCAGGCAATTTTCCGATTTTAACCTGGAGCCGGCCGGAATTGTTATAAAAAGGGATGTTGATCCATCTGGGTTCGGACAGGTTTGTACGGCAACAAAGAATATGCTGATCCAAGGCTGGCAGCTTGGAGCTTACGCTGCCTATTCCTATCCCTTTGGTTACGCGATTACCGCTTGTTTTCTGGTTGCCTTTGTTGGGCTGGGAGCTTTTTTGTGGCGGAATTCGATCATGCAACGTCGTTGGGCTGAGTGTACGGAATCTCGTGAAAGGAGGCAGGCACAGTTATTTCTCGATACTGCTGCTACCATTCTTCTGGTACTTGATCCAGAAGGAAAAGTAATCCTGATCAATCGTTTCGGCTGTAAACTTCTTGGCGGAACGCAGGAACAGATTATTGGCTCTAACTGGTATGATCGGTTTATTCCTATTGAAAACCGGATTCTGGATACTCCGAATTCATTTAAAGATATTCTCCGGAACGAGGGGAATGGTTTTGTGTCATATGAGCGCGAAATAATAACCCTGAGCGGAGATAGAAAACTTATTCTGTGGCAAAGTTCAATTGTCAGAGATGATGCAGGAGAGGTTGTCGGCCTAGTGGCTTCCGGTTCCGATATTACTCAGAAACGAAAATACGAAACAGAATTACAGCAGGCCAGACTGGTCCTTGAAAATTCCAATCGCAATTTTAAGACTATCCTTAATAATGCTCCCTTTGGAGTGTTGGTAACCAGTAGTGATAATACCATTCAATGGGTCAATCGAACTGCCCTGAATCTGATCGGTATAGAGCAGCGGGAGAAACTTATTGGAAGACAGTATGGTGATTTTCTGGTTGAAGAAGTACAAAATGATTATCAGGTTTTTAATCAGTTGCGCGAACCGGGAAAGCTGGACCAGATTCTCCGGCGACAAGATGGTTCAGAATTGTCGATCCTTAAAGCTGTAACACCGATATTGATGGATGGGAAAGATGTTATAATGCAGACTTTCATTGATGTTACGGAAGAAAAGCATTTGGCTGCGGAACTTCAGCATGCTCAAAAGATGGAGGCCGTCGGACAGTTGGCTGCTGGAATTGCTCATGAAATTAATACACCGGTCCAGTTTGTCGGGGACAATCTTCATTTTCTTGAAGACAGCTGTAAAGGATTTATCAATCTTTGCAATGACTATCTTGGTTTGTTGTCGAAAACGCATAATGGTAAAAAGGTCAGTGATGATGAACTGAAACAGTATGACGAAACTGTTTCACATTTTGACTTAGAGTTTTTTAAAGAAGAAGTTCCGCTGGCGATAACTCAGTCTCTTGACGGGGTTAAGCGAATTGCCCGGATTGTCAGGGCAATGAAGGAGTTTTCTCATCCGGGAGTCACGGGGATGTCTATGGCTGATATAAATCACGCGATTGAAACGACCGTGACGGTTGCCCGAAATGAATGGAAGTATGCTGCGGCGATGAATTTGGAACTTGATCCTGAATTGCCGCAGATACCATGTCTTGTCGGTGAGTTTAATCAGGTTATTCTGAATTTGATCATAAATGCGCGTGACTCGATTATTGATGTGGTCGGGCAAAATTCAGGAACAAAGGGAAACATCACCATAAAGACCGGTTTTGATGAAAAGTACATTGAGATTAGACTTACTGATACGGGGGGCGGTATTCCCAAAAATGTTCGCGACCGGATTTTTGATCCGTTTTTTACAACCAAAGAGGTTGGACGGGGATCAGGGCAGGGGCTTCCGATATGCCGCCATATAATTGTTGACAAACATGGAGGAAAACTAACGTATGAGACCAAAACAGGATGTGGAACTACTTTTATTATAAAACTTCCGATCAACAGGGTAAACAAGGATGAATTGGCGGAGTGCCGGGAGGATTTGAATGGAAAATGATAACAGAAAAAAAATATTATTTGTTGATGACGATCTCAATCTCTTGAATGGTTTAAGAAGAATGCTTCGGCGTATGAGTGAAGAGTGGGATATGAAATTTGTCAGCAGCGGCAGTGTGGCTCTTGAAGAACTGAATGAAAATGATTATGATATGCTTGTATCTGATATGAAGATGCCTGCAATGGATGGAATTCAACTACTTAATACTGTCAAAGAACGCTATCCGGGAATCATCCGTTTTATTCTATCCGGTCACGCTGATCAGGAAATGATTGTCAGTGCTGTCGGACCGACGCATCAGTTTATATCAAAACCTTGCGAGCCTGAAGTTATGATTCAGATAATAAGTAAGGCATTTCGACTGAGAACTCATGTATTTTCAGAGAAAATTACGTCGATAATCACTGATTCGTCGATTCTTCCGACTTTACCTGAGTTGTATCAACGTTTGCGGAAGCTTCTACAATCACCGGATTCTCCCCTTAAAAATGTGGCCGAAGTCATTTCCCAGGACGTCTCAATGACGGCACAGATTCTTCATCTGGTCAACTCCGCTTTTTTCGGGATGCCGCGGAAAATAGACAGCATTGAACAGGCAGTGGCAATGCTTGGGATAGACGCAGTGAGCAGCATTGTGTTAGCTTCTGGGCTGTTTAAAGAATTTAGTGAGAAGAAAATCGAAGAGTTTCAGATAAGAAATCTTTACAGTCATTCCATTCTTACCGGAGTTTTTGCAGAAAAGCTGGCCCAGTATTTTCTGAAGGACCGCAAGGCAGCAGATGAGGCGATGCTGGCTGGAATGATTCATGATGTCGGTCAATTATTCTTTATTGAAAATAAACCCGAAGAATGGAAACAGGCTTTGGAGCGCCATAACTCGGAAGATATACCGCTTCATGAAGCGGAAGAGGCTTCGTTGGGTTTGACGCATGCTGAAGTTGGGGCATATATTCTTGGTCTTTGGGGACTTTCTGATAATATTGTAGAGGCGGTAGCCTGGCATCATCAACCGTTAAAAGCTGAATCAAACACATTTGATACATTAGCCGCGGTACATATTGGTAACGGTATGGAACATCAATGTTTAACCTTAATCAAAAATGGACTGGATATGGAGTATATCAACAAACTTGGACTGCAAGATCAAGTTTCAGATTTTAAGATTATATGCGGCATTACAGATAATACTGAAATATTGAAAGGCAAATTACAATAAAAAGGTGGATTTTATATGGAAAATCGTAATATTCTTTGTGTAGATGATGAAGCTGATGTCCTATTTGGATTTCGGCGTAACTTGCGTTCTGGTTTTGAGTTAGAGCTGGCTCTCGGTTCCGAGGAGGGACTGAACGCCCTGAAATCCGGTAAAAAGTTTGCCGTGATATTGGCAGATATGCGTATGCCTGGGATGGATGGAATAGAATTTCTTTCTGAAGCGCAGAAAATTTGTCCGGACAGTGTTAGAATGATGCTTACAGGGAATGCCGATCTTCAGACGGCAATGGATGCTGTGAATGAAGGGCATGTCTTCAGATTTTTGTCAAAACCGTGTTTGCCGGAAAACCTTAATCGTGCTCTTGAAGCTGGTGTGCGGCAGTACCAACTGGTAATCGCGGAACATGAACTTTTGCGGAATACGTTGTTGAATAGTGTCCAGGTTCTGATTGATCTTTTGTCTATGACCAGTCCGGCAGCATTTAGCCGGGCAATAAGAATCAAGGAACTGATTATGCCGGTTCTTTCTGAGTTGGGGGTGGCAAACGAGTGGATGTATGAAATGGCCGCGATGCTTTCACAATTGGGGTGTGTAACGATTCCAACTGAAACGATAGAAAGGGCGTACCGGGGTGAGCAACTTTCTTCCTCGGAACATAAGATGTTTGACGCTCATCCCGGTATTGGGAAGGGGCTTATTGCCCACATTCCACGGATGGAAATCATTGCGGAGATGATAGGGAGGCAGCGTGAAAAATATCATGGTAAATATATAACGAAACCTCAAAATAAAGAAGAACATATTATACTGGGAGCGGAGCTTTTACATGCTGCTGGTGATTTTGAACTGGAGATGCAGAAGGGCCATACATCCGACGCGGCAGTGGAAATACTTCACAGTAAACCGGATAAATATAACTCTCATATTGTTAATCTTCTGGCGGAACATAATGTTGAGCATAAACATTCCCATGAGGTGCAGGTTATTCCTCTCAGTCATCTGAATGAGGGGATGATGCTGAAGGAGGACCTGCGAGTCAATAATGTTCTGCTGGTCGGCAAAGGACAAAAGGTCAGCGAAACGTTGCTGCAGCGCCTGGAAAACCTTTGGAATCATAATATCGTCGACAAAAAACAAATGATTACTGTCGTTAGCCTTTGACGGACTTTTTTCCGATTTTCAGGTTGCCAATGTTGTTCCGTTTTTTTGCCATTTCCCGGGATTTGCCCAGTGCCGGTAGCAGAATGGCGATGATCGCTATTACGATCAAGAATTCCATAAGTGTGGAACGGCTTTGTCTTGTTTTTTTACTTATTTCGAGAGTTCAAATAGAGCTGTTGTGTTTGTGTATGTGTGGGTAGGGCGTGCTCTCCGAGCGCGCCGTCGGCACACCCGTGCCGCAGAGAAAACTTTAAATTTTATCGGTAGTCGTCTGCTGCTGATACAGCAGCGGCGTACTGCGGAGAGTGTACCCTACCCGAAAATGGCTGGTCTAGGTTCTCCATGAAAAGACTGAGCCATGACATAAAATATTACTTTGATACTTAAAACTGAGCCCTTACATAAAATATTACTTTGATACTTAAAGTTGTGTTGACTCAATTTAGTTGGCTGGGTAAAAATGTAGATTAATAGTTGTAAAATCGGTTTATATTTTTGAACTTTTGTTAAAACGGTTCTATAATAAGCGTTACTATCAGGGCGTTAACGTCCTTGTGTGATTGATGTCAGATAAAAATAATAACTGGATGTATAATAACTATGTTGTCAGACAGACCATATATGCGGGGAAGCAACCGCTCGGGAGATACCGGTAGAAATGCCCTTTTAATGTTAATTGTAATTAACGTCGTTATTTGGTTATGGACTGGTTTGATTGCAAATAACAGAAGTTTTTTGGTGAATATCGGGGTCTTGTCGGTTCCATATATTAAAGACCATTACCAGATGTGGAGATTGTTCTCGTACATGTTTCTTCATGCCAATTTCTTTCATTTGTTATTTAATATGTGGACCTTGTACATTTTTGGAGAGTCCGTAGCGGAAGAACTGGGTAGAAACAAGTTTTTAATGCTCTATTTTATCAGCGGAATTTTTGGCGGTGCGCTTTGGATGGCGGCTAACTGGGCTAATCCGGAATCCATTGTGGAAATCTCCGGTATGCTGGTTAGGCAACCCAAGGTGGTTCTTGGCGCTTCCGGCGCGGTTTCCGGGGTGATGCTGGCGATGGCAATGTTGAATCCGAATCGTGAATACCTTCTACTGTTTTTTCCGTTTCCGATCAAATGCAGGACGCTGGTTATTGTTTTCGCGATTGCCGAAGTTATTTTTCATTATAAAGGAGGCGATGGAGTTGCCCATCTTGCCCATCTTGGCGGTTTTGTTGCTGCGTATTTTTATCTTAGGTTTGCATGTGCGAGACTTCTTTTATGGGATCCGTTGGCATTCCTGCTTGGCAAACCCAAGCCCCGTACAAATGGAACCTGGACCGTTCACGACAGCAGATACGGGGCAGGTCCTAAGTCTAAGCCGTCAGGTGGCGGCTACAAGACCAAAACTTTTGACGCTGAAAACTATCGCAGCAGCAGTGGCGATGCCGTATCTCCGCGTGAAATCGATCGTTTGCTGGACAAAATATCTTCCGGCGGTATAAACAGTCTTACTCCTGACGAACTTAAAATGTTGCGTCAGGCCAGAAAACAGATGAAACGCAACTGAGTTGAGTCAGGATATTATTATGCGTACTGATCTGTTTGATTATCATCTTCCGGAAGAACTTATTGCTCAATATCCGCCAGAACATCGCGGAGAATCCCGTATGCTTGTGCTTGACCGGAAAACCGGCGAGTGCGAATTTTGCATGTTTGCCGATATTGTCAATTATATTGCCCCGTCAGACTGTATGGTTTTCAATGATACCCGGGTCATGAGTGCCCGGATGTATGGTTTGAAAGACGGTCGTTCCGATGGTGCTCGGATTGAGATTCTGCTGATGGCGGCAGTCGATCATACTGGTGCCAAATGGCAATGTATGCTCAAGCCGGGGAAGCGGGTAAAATCCGGTACCCGGGTTAGATTGATTACTGAAGCCGGCGAGTTTGCCGGTGATGACTGGTTTTCGGTCACTGGTCACAATAGTGACGGTACATTTGAGGTTGAATTCAATTCTACTGATAATTTTGCTTTACAAGCTCGTTACGGACATATGCCGTTGCCGCCGTACATTAAGCGTTCAGACTCCGAGTTTGACAAGGAGCGTTATCAGACCGTGTTTGCGAAGGAATCCGGTGCAGTTGCGGCTCCGACTGCCGGTTTGCACTTTACTGATGGAATTCTACGAAAAATCACTGATAAGGGAGCTGGATCCGCGAATGTCACGCTTCATGTCGGACCGGGAACGTTTAAGCCGGTTTCGGTTGAAAATATCCTTGATCACAAGATGCATACGGAACGTTATGTGCTTACTCAAGAGTCTGCCGACAAGATTAACGATACGAAAGATTCCGGTGGACGGATTCTGGCGGTTGGAACCACTTCGGTGCGTACACTTGAAAGTTGTGCCGGAGAAGGGGGGAGAGTTATGCCTGGCACTGGTGCTACCGATATTTTTATTTATCCTCCTTATCAGCCCAAAGTAGTGGATATGCTGCTGACAAACTTCCATCTGCCAAAAAGTACGCTGCTTATGCTGGTTTCTGCTTTTGCCGGACGAGAAAACGTCCTGAAGGCATACGAACTGGCTGTCCGGGAAAAATTCCGGTTCTACAGCTACGGTGACTGCATGCTGCTCAAGTAATCGTTTTTAGTTTACAGCTTAATCATTTAAAACTTAAAACTTAATCACTTAAAACTTAGAACTTTCTCCGTCTCGGGGGTTGTATTTTTGCCAGCTAAGACTATGGTATTCACTTTGTTTATGACAATCGTGCAATGGTGCGGTTATTTGTGAAAGGACGATGTTGTAACTATATAAACATTTAATATACAAGGAATAAAAAATGTCTGTTACCGTTTTAGTTGGATCCCAGTGGGGGGACGAGGGCAAAGGGAAAATCATTGATGTGCTGACCAGAGATGTTGATATGGTCGTTCGCTTCCAGGGTGGCAATAATGCTGGTCATACCGTGGAGATCGGCAATGAGAAATATGTCCTTCACCTGGTTCCGTCAGGTATCTTCCGTCCGGAAACAATTAATGTTATTGGTAACGGACTGGTGGTTGACCCGATCGCGCTTCAGGAAGAAATGCTTGGACTGGAAGGTCGCGGTATTAGTATTGCTAATATTCAGTTGAGCGATAAAGCTCACATGATTATGCCTTATCACCGCCTGATGGATGGTTTTAATGAATCAAAACGCGCTGAGGGCAACAAGATCGGTACGACCAACCGTGGTATCGGCCCAGCTTACTGCGACAAAGCGGATCGTTGCGGTATTCGTGCTCACGAATTGCTTGATATGGCTGGATTTGAGTCCTTGTTCCGTGAATACGCTGCGAAATACAACGAAATTTTTGCTGCCGATGGTTACCAGACTCTTGATATTGATGCCGAATGGGTAAAACTGAAAGATGCGGCAGAATTCCTCAAACCTTATATTCAGGATACTGTCCTAAGCGTAAATAAAATGGTTAAATCTGGTAAAAAGGTACTTTTCGAAGGTGCTCAGGGAGCTCTGCTTGATATTGATCATGGTACCTATCCTTTTGTTACCAGCAGTAATACTACTTCTGGCGGTGCCTGCACCGGTTCCGGCCTTTCTCCACGTTATGTTGACGATGTTTATGGTGTTATGAAGGCATATACTACCCGTGTTGGAGAGGGTCCTTTCCAGACCGAGCTTGACAATGAGGAAGGGGAAGCTCTTCGTAAGGCCGGTAATGAGTTCGGTGCTACAACCGGACGTCCCCGCCGCTGCGGCTGGTTTGATGCTGTTGCCTCGCGTTATTCATGCATGGTTAACGGAATCAATAAGCTGGCTCTGACCAAGCTTGACGTACTGGATGATCTGCCGACTTTGAGAATTTGCATTGCTTATGAAATCGATGGAAAACGCTACGAAGAAATGCCGTCTGACAGTAAGCTGCTCAGTAAAGTAACTCCGATTTGGGAGAACTGGGAAGGCTGGCAGGAAAGCACCTGCGAAGCTCGCTGCTGGGATGATCTGCCGGAACAGGCGCGTAAATATCTTACTCGCATGTCTGAACTGGTTGATTCTGAAATTGGTATTATCTCCGTAGGTCCGAAACGCGAGCAGACTTTCGAAGTATGAGCGAAGAAAAACAGCTTACACCCGGAAAAGTAACAATCTGTATTGTTAATTACAAGACAGAAGAATTAACCCGGTTGTGTCTGCGCAGTATTCGTAAATTTACAGAATATCCCTTTGAGGTGATTGTTGTTGACAATGATTCCGGGGATGCTTCATTGGATTATTTGCGCTCGCTTTCATGGATAAAGCTTATTGAACGTCCGGGCGAGATGAAAGACAGTGGTTCCTGGGCTCATGGCACCGGTCTGGATCGTGGCTTGGAGGCTTGTACCACTGAATTCTTCATGCCGATGCATTCGGATACGTTTGTGCATAAACGCGGCTGGCTGACCGAACTGGTTAATATGTGTTCTGCGGATATTGCCTGTGTCGGAGGCGGTAAGCTTGACTTAAAGCCGCGCTGGGAACTGCTTCTGAAGCGCTGTACTGACGCGAAAAAACTGTTACGCTGGATGAAGGGAAATCGCCAGCGCAATGACTTCTATGTGCGTACGATTTGTGCACTGTTCCGTACTGATATTCTTTTACGCGAGAAATTGCGTTTCGGCATGAATGTGGACCAGTTTACCTGTGGTAAAAAGCTTTATTACGAACTGATGGATCGGGGTTTTAAGAGTAAAGTGCTTGACCCGTTCAAGATGGCGGAATATATTGATCACCTGGCGCATGCCACGATGGTGTTGAATCCCGAATTTACTGTTCGTGACCGGACTGAAAAGAAATGTCTTGACCAGATTAAGAAAATATTTGATTCTCGACTGGTCAGGGAAATTATGGCTGATACGTCTCTGGATCGTTGACTTAATAAAGTGTTTTGCTAAATTTCAAGACAAAAGTGTCGACAAAAGTGTTTGGGTAATTACTTCAACTGATATAAAACACTCACAGTAGAGATGCGATGGTAAATACAAACGACAAGGCAAAAAGGTTTTCCGGTTTGCTTAATAAGCTGTATGCCCGTACTGATTTTATTCAGATAATGGCCTTTTCTCTGCTTATTACCATCGGTATTCTTTTTATTTACGGAACTGGACAACAGGTTGGTTCCGCTCATTCCATGTCTTTCTGGGTTAAGCAGGTGCAGTGGTTATTTGTCGGTATCTGCTGTTGGCTCTTTTTCTCTCTGATTGATTATAAATGGTTGAGGCGTTTTTCATGGGTGATCTATGCCGGAACGCTTGTGTTGCTGGTCGCAGTGCTGGTTTTCGGACTGAAAATTTATGGTGCCCGGCGCTGGCTTTCGGTTGGTCCTTTACGGCTTCAGCCATCGGAGTTTGCCAAGCTTGGGGTTATGGTCATGCTATCATGGGCCATGACAATGCGGGGATTTAATATTAATAAATGGTGGCATCTACTGGCAATTGCTCCGATTGTTGGAATTCCTTTTCTGTTGATTCTAATGGAGCCTGACCTTGGTAGTGCATTGGTAATGGTCCCAATTACCGCGGCGATTATTTTTGCATCCAATTTTAAATGGAAATTCATGGCGATAGGAATAGCTATTGTTTTGACCCTGGGAGTTCTTGAGGGGCTGAACGAGTATTATAAGGTTATGCCGTTGCTCAAAGATTATCAGTTGAAACGTATAGAGGTGTTTCTTCACCCCGAAAAAGATATTAAGAATCGTGGATGGAACCAGTTGCAGTCACTGCTGGCGGTAGGTAGCGGCGGTATGTACGGTAAAGGGTACATGCAGGGAAATCAGAATCAATTGGGATTTCTCCCTCAGACAGTTTCGAATACGGACTTTATCTTTTCGGTGATAGCTGAGGAAACCGGCTTTATCGGTATTTTCGCGGTTATTACGCTATATATACTGCTGATTTTCTCAATTCTGCGTACTGCGGTGATGGCTAAAGACAGGTTTGGACAATATCTGGCTTGCGGGACCGCGGCCATGTTATTTATGCATACTTTCGTTAATATCGGTATGACGATTGGGGTTATGCCGATTACCGGTCTTCCGTTGCCGCTTGTTAGTTATGGTGGATCTTTTATGGTTAGTACTATGATCTATCTTGGCATTATGCAGTCAATTTATGCCCAGCGCCGTCCATTGTTCGCCGGTCATGCCGGGCTGAGCCACGCCAGTCCCTTGCGTAGAACATTTACGTGATTAATTTTTAGAGGAACCCTTAAAACTTAATAACTATGATGAATGGTAAATGAGTCCGTATTGGTTTTTCAGGTCGGCAATTTCGCGTCGCCAGAAAGCATCGGTTCCCCAGCCGGGAAAGTGCGATTCAAATTGGAAATCATGGATTTGACGGCCGATCCAGGCCAGGAAGTACAACATACGCATAGCTCTGAGCGGTTCAATTAATCTCAGAGTGTTGCGATCGAAGTCCCTCAGCATCGTATAGCCTTGCAGGATCATCTCTATTTCATGTGGACAGTCAGCTGCGTGTTCAGGCAGAAGCAACCAAATATCTTGTACGGGAGGCCCAATCATCATATCGTCAAAGTCGATTAGCATCAGTCCTTCGCCGGGGCGTTCCAGCACATTTGCCCGATGGCAGTCGCCATGGATTCTGATATACTCAATATCATCGAACATTGGCACAATAAGTTCCATCAGTTCTGTGGTGGTATTCTCAAATTCCGATCTGTAGGTTGTGGGTATGTAATTCCCGTCAAGTAGTCGTGTTATGTCGTCGCCGGTTGATTCCAGCGGATGATGCATAATGCGGTATTCCGCGTCTTTGTCGTCGCCGACATTATGCATTCTGGCTACGAGACTGCCGATCCGGCTCCAGCTTTCATCGTCGTTCAGTTCGATCTCACGTCCGAATCTTTTGGGATAAACGGCGAAAAAAATGTTTCCGGCGGAGCCCAATGTTGATTTATTTGATAGTTCGATTGGGGCGATTACGGGGATGTCAGCCTGCGAACACGCAATTACGAAGTCATGTTCATCTTCGAGTGCTTCGCGGCTCCAGCGGCCCGGACGATAGAATTTAGCGATATACCTGATGCCGTTTACGGCTTCGAATTCATAAACACGGTTGATATAACTGGGAAGAGGCGCTGCCAGACCGGTAAGATTCAGTTTCAGGGCATCTTCTACCGCTCCGATCATTATGTCTGGGGTAAGATTTTCAAAATTTCCAAGTTCCATAAAAAACCTCCGTGGCTCAAGATAGTTCCACGGAGGTTGTTTTCAAGTATGAATCTCTATAAAAAAGACCTTAAATAGGCGATACATAATCGGCCATAAGTCCTTTCGGTCCCTGGACAATGTTGTATTTTACTGTTTGGCCCTCCTCAAGTGTGCGAAATCCATCCATCTTGATTGCGCT
This sequence comes from Victivallales bacterium, assembly GCA_963677165.2. Lineage (GTDB taxonomy): Bacteria > Verrucomicrobiota > Lentisphaeria > Victivallales > SZUA-371 > JAFGXT01. The sequence continues at coordinate 686,513 of CAXXSX010000001.1, forward strand.
GTAGTGGACAAACACATCCTTTCCTTCAAGAGTTTGAATGAATCCATAACCCTTTGGTGCATTGAACCACTTCACTTTTCCTTGTACGAGATTTTCCATACTCCCACTCCCCTGATTGGTTACATCTTGCTTGCTCACAACAAAGCCCCTCTCGGCCGCTTGTTGCATTACATATCTTATTCTATTAGAAATATGGAATTTTTTCAACATAAATTTTCCCCTGAGCAGATAATTTGTGAGTATATAATACAATTTTGGAACTAATTTTTAATTCACTCTTCTGCTGCTGAGTTCAAAAGTTGCTAAATATTAATCACTTCCACAAATATTGATATTGCTTGAAAAATTCTGTTTTCTGTGATATTATTGTTGTATGTGATAGTGATACAGGATTTAAAAGAGGCGGGAGATGAAAAAAGCCAGTCCGCTTAGAGATCAGGTTGCGGAATATATCAGGGAACAGATTGTATCCGGCAGATTCAGACCGGGGGGGCGTTTACCGGCTTTTGAGTTAATGTCAAAACGTTTCAAGGTGAGCCGGGGGACTCTTTCGAAGGTCTACAAAGTTCTTAAGGAGCAGGGATTTTTGTATTCTGTACCGCGTAGAGGAATGTATATTTCAAGTATGCCGCCGCATATGTCGCGGGTTGCGCTGTTGTTCTATCATTCTCCAGAGCAGTGTTGTCGGAATGCTTTTTATAATGGTCTGCGGATAGAGTTGGAACGAATGAATTATATTGTCGGCAATAAACGAGTTGTAATCTATTATAATATCAATCCTGAAGCACAAACGCCTGAGTATGAAAGATTGAAAAGAGCGATTTCCGGCAGTTGTCTGGCTGGATTAATCTTTACCAGGGAGTTGTTTAATTCGGTCAGAAAATCCTTTTTGCGCTATAAACCAGAAATTCCATATGTGTATATTTCGGGGAATAAACGGCTCAAACAAATTCCTTCGATTGATTTTAACAGTTATCAGTTGTGGAAAAGTGGGCTTGACTCTTTGCGTAAGGCTGGAAAGTCACGCATTGCTATCGTCGACAGAATTGAAGGGATCAGTTATATTAAATCTGAAAAGAGAAATTTAGCCAGGGATATTCCGGATAAATGGATGGTTGCCGCTCCTGTGACTTCCCCGGGATCGACTGAAGATTTGATTACCTTGTTGTTTGATTATCCGGATAGATTGCGACCAGAAGCTATTTTCCTGGGAAATGACAATTTTATTCTTCCTGTTGTTAATGCTTTACGGAAGCTTAAGCTTGAGCCTATGCGTGATGTTTTACTGTTGGCTTACTCTCTTTTTCCTGAACGTATAAAAATATCAAGAGAAGTTGCTTTGATCGGTCATAATGTCCATGATATTATAACTGGGTGTGTAGAAGCATTGATCTCGCCCCGCGAGGAAGTACCGGATGTACAGTATATTAAGACCGTATTGAAATAATGTCAGCTGGTTATACGTCTTACGTATTCAAAAAGAATTATCGTTGCTGCTTGAGCCACATTTAATGATTCTTCGTCGCCCGGCATTGGAATGGTTACCAAATGTGATCCTGAGAGTTTTCCTGCTCCATGGGCTTCACTGCCAAGGATAATGGCTGATTTATTGTATAATTCTGGTTCGATAAAGCAGCTTGTACCGGTAGAAACATCTGTGCGATAGATGTTGCTGTAATCGAATTCGGAAAGGGCTTCCGCGGCGGCGGCAAGGTCTTGAAATGTCCTGAGTCCTATGATGAACTGGGATGCCATTGCGGAACGTATGACTTTGTCATTAAAAGGATCGGCGGAACCTGACGTAAGCCATAACTCTTTGAGTCCTGCTGCTCGAAGTGTTCGCAGAATTGTTCCCAGATTACCGGGGTCTGTAATTCTATCAAGAATCAGAATAAATGGATCGACTGGGGGGCCGGTAACGGGTTTGGGTTTGCGGGTTACAGCCAGGATTCCCTGAGAGTTCACTGTTGCAGTGATTCCGGCAAACTGGTTATTGCTGATTTTGATTATTTCTGTGTCAGGAAGAGCTATGTCCAAATCTTTGTCTGCTACTATAAATTCAACAAGGTCAGGACGTGCTGCAAAAAGGTCATTGCAACTGCGAAGACCTTCGCAAACGCAGAGATCATGTTTTTTTCTGCCATGTCGCGTATATAGCGATTTGATTAGTGATTCTCTGCGTTTAGATAATTCAGGCATTGATGATGTTATTTTGCTGCTTTTGGGGCTGTCACTACCGGTTTTACGGCTGTAGCTTTTTTAGGAGCTTGCGCTGATGTTTTCTTTGCCGGCGTTTTTAGCGTTTGAAGCAGGCTTGACGCCTGTTTTACCCAGAATGATACTGCTACATTATTGGGATCGTTAAGATTCATTGCGAATTTAAGGTAATTCTCCGCTTTCTTTTTGTCGCCAACTTTTGCCTCAAGTCTTCCGGCTGAGAAATTGGCTTCACAACGCATGGCGGGAGGGAACATACTGTCGCTTCCGATTTTTGAGAACATTTCAATTGCTTTTTTCTTGTCGCCGGAAAGTTCCTTAAGGTAAGCGCAATCAACAGAGATCTGCCATTTCATGTCATTAGGAATTTCTTTACTTAGCAGTGTCTGGTAAGTTGCTTCAGCTTTTTTGAACTCTTTTTTCCCAATGAACTTCTGAGCCAGAGAAGAGTAGGCAAAGATAATAGATTTATCGTTCGGATATTCCGCGATAACTTTCTGGAGTTCTTCGACATTTTTTGCATTTGCGATGGCGTTATTGATTTTACGTTCTTTGGCCGCATTTACCGAATAACCCACTGCCACAATTATAGCAACAACAACAATAATGATAGCTACCGCAAAAATCTGCTTCCAGTATTTCATTGCATAGTGTTCAAACTTATCAAAATCGTCAAGCAGTGAATCAGTGATTTCCTTATCCATTGCTTTTTTATTTTTATTTTCGGCCATAATAAACCCCTTTTATATTATTTCTATTTGATTGATCTCCATACACAGAAACAATAATTTATCACATGTTTTAGTTTAATGCAATAAATATTTCCAGTATAAAACTAATATTTTTGAACAGTGATTCTATGATTACGGATATATTGCGGGAATTGATTTTTGGGGGCAAAACTGAAATCTACTTATTCAGTCCGGGCCAGAAGATGGATTGGTGGGAATGAAAGAGCCGAGTAAAAAGCATATGATGCCAATGGTACTCAAATAGTCTTGATGCAATGAGGATAAGCTCTTTAATATGCCAATGTTCTGTATGGTTTGACATCTCGACAAGAGGAAAAGGCGAAACACAACCGCAAGAGACCTGTTGCAATGCGGTTGTGATTCGCCGTTTTCTTTATTTCACATCTTCAGAGCTCTTTCTAACGCTTGAAGTCCTTGTAGAAGTTATCTGAATAATTCTGCGACCTTAAGATTCTGTTTTTTCGCATTATTTACTACCCAGCCCGCAATTAAAACGGCTCCATTTTTACAGAAATGAGAATTATCTTTACATCCTTTGGGAAAAGCGGGAAATTTCCCGACCGGCACGTGCAGAAATACTTTTTTCGTCTCTTTGCTTCCCATTTCGCTGAATTTATGAAAACTCATTACATTAAGGTCTATGAGGGGCGTTTGAGTTTCAGCTGCAACATGTTTCATTGCGTCAGGATACTTTCCCAGTGAATTTATCATTTTCCCTTCTCTGAATACTCGACGAACAACTGAAGTTACAAGAATTACATTTATTCCTTTTTCCCGGGCTTCGGAAATATATTGTTTTAAGTATTCCTGATATGTTGTTGCTGGATTTGTATGTCTGGCTTTATCTTTCTTCTGGTCATTGTGACCAAACTGAACGAAAAGAAAATCTCCTTTCTTCATTTCATGGAGTACTTTTTCCCAGCGTTTTTCCGAGATGAAACTCTTGGAACTTCGTCCTCCAACTGCATAATTACACACTTTTACACCCGGCTTACAATATTGTTGAAGGACTTGTCCCCACCCGGTCTGAGGATATCGGTCCATTTTATATGTGGAAACCGTAGAGTCTCCTACCAGCCAGATGACCGGTTCTGAGCATATTCCCATAATTGGCAACAACATCATAAAGAAAAAAATTTTCATCATTGTATATCTCATATTAACTCCGTTATTAATTGTTATAAAGCTTTTTGGCTGTTCTTTCTCTTAGAGACATAATATTATTTGATTTTTAGAGGAGCCTTTAAGGCCATAATGTATGTTATGATATTTCTCCGGATATCTTGAGGAGACAGCTCGTTGGTGTTTAAGTCCAGATTCTTGATGTGGTTTAAATATTTTTTCGCCTCTTTTATTGTTTTTCGAACTTTTATTCTTTTGTCGTTTTTATGGTTGTCGATTAAATCAAGTAATGTACTTAAATATCGTAAATCATCCGCCGCTTCACGATATCCTTCCCATTGAAGAGTATCGATCACTCCATCAGAAGAAGGGTACACCATATTGTGTTGTTTCCATTGATCCTTTCTTCCAAAGTCATTCCATGCACAAGGTAAGTTGCCCTTTCGTCCTTGCATAGCCCCCCAGTGATATATATACGTCATGCATCCATCATAACCATACTGCCATAATAAATAGCCAAAATTTCTCCGATAGGTATCAGGCAATTCAACTCCCCCTTGTGGATTTGCATAACTGACTATTTTATGCCCTTTACTATGCCATTTTGAGCTTTCCGCACGGATCGGATAGTATGAATGGACCAGCATATCCTGAATGTCTCCCATAATGGCGAAATTGCCGGGGTTGATGGAAGTACCGGTGTAGCCGGAAACAAATATTTTTCCTCCATGTTTGTGCACCGTATCCCAGGACTTGCGCTGTTTTTTCAGAGTCTCTCCACGAGCTTCATCAATTCCATAAAAATAAATATTATTAATTCCCGCATCTTTGAATTCCTTCATATGCTTTTTTATTTCACTTATAAGTTCTTTGTTGGAAGATGCATCTTTGGGTTTCCAACCGCGGTAAAAAATCGTTTTATTGTTTAAGCCGGAACCTTTCCAGATATCAAAGGCATCCTGCCATTTGAAAATATTATATGGAAACATTATATCGGTGATCGAATGTTTTCGAAGGTTTGTTAATTCCAACCGGTATTGTTTTAACTGGTTTGCTCTGCTTCCATAATATGATGGATCAGGAGGGTAATAGTAAATGCTTGATATAAATCTGGAAGGAGCCAGTTGAAATGGTAAAACGGTAATTTCGAATGGCAGTTTTCCTAGCTTTCCGGATTTATCGTTGAATGAGATTTGAGTTTTATATATGCCGGGTATTGCAGACTTTGGAATATTAACCGTTACCCAGAACTGTTTATTTTCCTGTATCGGAATATTAACCGGCTGTAACTTCGCGCTATCTACAATAGGAAAATCCTTTCTGGTTTTTCCGGAAACTGGACCAGGCGAACTGATGCAGACATATTTACCATTTACAAACATATAATTTTCTTTTTTTCTGCGATCTACTTTGATGAGCTTATCGTTGTGTAAGAGAAGTTCCGGGACCAATTGTTTTTCTCCAACAAGTACAACCGGGTTGAATGTGGAATCCTGTGGTTTTAAGGAGGCAACACCGCCGGTATCTTGATACCATACTTTAACTACCTTTATGTCAACGCTGCCGGTCGGTAGATATTTCCCATTTGCCTGTTTCAGTTTGCCGATATTAAATTTTAAATTTTTGATGTTTTTTTCTGCGGTTACGGCAAACGAACATGAGACGGTTTCTCCTTGTGCGCCTTTGACTTTTAATGGGACGCCAATCCGTCCGAAGGGAATTGGCCGGTCGGGATAAATCCGGTTGTTTGTAATGGCATCAACTACCCGAACTACGATCATATTAAAGCTTAATTTTTTATTTGCCAGAGCATCTGTCAAATCCGCTATGTTTTTTACAGAATCCAACACAATTCGAAGGTCGCTGGAATGCCAGTCATGCTTTAGCATAAGTTGAACCTTGTTTAGTTTTGACTGGATGATTTTTTGCCATTGTTCAGTATTTTTATTTTCAATGCATGTTGAAATTTGATCCTGTGATTTTTTTAATATGGGAATGAACTTTCTTTTTAGTTCTTGTGAACATAGAATTTTCTCGGTCATCACAGAAGACGGAGAAAGCGCCAGTAGTATATTCTTTTTCCCTTTGACAATCAGATGTGAATCTTCATAGAGTTGTCCCGGTACTTTTCTAATGTGTATTCTCCATATTTTGCCATGTTGACTTTTTTCTATTGGAATGATTAAATTCTCTGCATTTTGGGCTTGACTTACTTCATGTGATTTTATTCGTTTGTTATTGCTGTCAAATACTTCTACTCCAGCCAGTTCTTTCCCGCCGCCGCCGCGAATATACAGATTTATAGATTCGGTATCTTCTGGAACAGGCATAAACAAGTCGCGCTGACAACGAAACAAGTGCAGTGGTGCACTGATAACCATTGGTCTTTCCTTCATTGAAATGATATAAGCTCCTTTGCCGGATTTAATTTGAATCTTATAGACCCCTGTCTCGGGAGCTTTAAATTTAATCTTATCAACCTTCTCATGATTAACGGAACCATTTTCTATGTTTTTCCCAGAAGGAGAAATTACAGAAAACTTGATTGGATTTGCTTTGCCGACAAGCATGGAATTGATTTCCATGAAGAAAGGATCATTTTTCTTTATGTACACATGAAAAGTATGGTTTTCCCTCAGACATATTTCAATTTTCTTAGCAGTACTAAGTTTTGTTCCTTTTACGAACTCGTATTGAGTGTTGTCATCAGCATATACTTCATTCGAATTGATACTAAATACCAGAATACATAATAAGTGAAAACTAATAATTTTCTGGATTGCTAAGAGTCGGTGGTTTTTTAACATAATAATTCCTTTCATTCTTATTATTCATCGTATGATATTAATTACTTAATCTTCCGGAGAGCTTGATGCTGTTTTATTTTTATAACCTTCAGTTCTCCGGGGGGGATAATCACAGGCATTTGACCAACATTATTGCGATGCTCTTCAGAAATGATATCATAAATATCATATTTTGTGTTAAATATAATTTCAGATGATATTTTTTTATTAAGATTATTATTGACCAGAAAAAGATATATATTTTTCCCATCCGTTAAGTAATTCATATTTATATGACGCGTGGATATTTTGCATGGAGCAGAGATGTTTTTCAGATATTTACTTAAAGCAGAGTCTAGTAAGTCAGCCTGATATTCCATGTCTGCTTCGCTTTGATTTCCTTTTTTTACAGCCTGATACCAGTAAGATGCATCAAAATCTATTGGGGTTCCCAAATTTATCTTAGAATTTTTGTCGATGAGTAATTTATTGCCTTTTTTTAGATATTTTTCAAGCAACTTGAATTTATCGGCCCGTAAATAATTAAGCCCGGAAGAAATAATGACGGAAAAATGTTGTAGATCATCCAAACAGCTGATTTCATTTTCCAAAAGCATCTCAAATGGAATTCCTTTTTTTAACAGGTAATATGCTAATGCATCGCTTTCGTGAAGGTGTTTATAGCGTTCAAGCGGATTTTTTTGCCATATATCAGCAAAGGTGCGAGTTGTGGTAGAATATAAAACAGCAACCTTACCTTCAGGTTTGTGAAGATCAGGTGTTTTTGTGCAAATTGGAAGAATATATTTCCTATAAATTTTGGCGGCAGCTTCGACATGCTGAGGAGAAAGAGAGCGTCCGGGAAAATAAACAATGCCCTTTGCTCCCTCTGAAAAAGTTTGTAGAATAAATCGTTTAAAAGCTGCAACTGAGATAACAGCTGGCTCAGTTACTGGTTTGAACTTATCATAAACAGGAATGTTTGAAAAGTTAGGAACTCCATTTTTCAACATGTAAAGACAAAGTCCATCGGCTATTTTATTTTTCCATCCAGACGAATCAATTTCATTTATATAAAACTGTACATAAAGTTGAAAGTTTCTGATATGGCATGGATCAAGGGTGACCCGCCGCTTTGATTTTATGAAATTTTCCGGTTTGCAATTCGGTATTGTAAGCTGTTTACCCGAAAAATAAGCAGCTGCTGGTATCGTAAATATTTTTAATTTCGGGTGTTTTTCTTTAATTGCTTTTGCCAGCGATGTATAATAGTTGACCATTTGTGTTTTTTGGAAATTGTCCCAGGTCAGCACAAGATTATTTTCTGAGACAACTCTTTCAGATGCTTTAAGGTAATCATCCAATGATGGAACATTGTAGCCGGTTTTTTGGAAAAGCCTAGTACAATTTTTGCAGATACATCCTCCCGGTTGTATTCCGGGCTCGTCATCAATGCATAAGCCACCAAAGTTTTCGAACCTTTTTAACCATTTTGTCAGAAGTAAAGTTCTTCGGATAATATCATTATTATTCCGGGAAAAACATCGATAACATTTTTGAGTACTGAAACGACTCATCTGACCCATGGAAGAATTCTTCTCATTGAAGATATTAAGCAGGGGAATAAGAGTAATATTGCTCCCTTTGAACCGCTTAAACAGTAAATTCATTTTTTTTGAATTGACTGGCTTCCCATTTTTGTCAAACTTATGTGGTAATTTAATATAAAACCAGAGAATACTTACTCCCATTTTATGACATGCTTCTACTGATGGATATCTTGTGTCACCTGAAGCAATTATAGTAAACTCATGAGCAAAAACCAGTTTTGATAATAAACCGAGAGTAATAATTAGAAGAAATTTGAAACAAGCTTTACTCACTGTTTTCTCCTTTTTCTGTATCCGCTGCTTTTGATGTAAAATTCAAATATCCCCAACGTTCTGGTAGATGGCAGTTGTGGATGCCGATTACCGGCCAGGTTGAATAGATGTGTCTGCTTCTGCGTCTCTTCTCATAATTGAACTCTGGTTTATAAACGTACCCGAGATGAGCCCGCCATTTGTTTCGGCCTTTACTCGGACAATATGCTCCTTTTGACAGAGGATATAAAGAATCCCATGGAATAGCCAATTCAACAGTCCAGCCGTCATCTTTATCTTCTGAATAGTTGAGGGTTCCATGCACTTGCACTGCACTTTTTAAACCTTTACAATTCCAATACCAGTCTGGATGACTTTTTATCATAGGTAGATGTAATGCTTTACGTGAAGCGATCCCTCCGGAACTGGGACGATAACTATATAAATAAGGAAGATCCAGTAGTAGGTCACTAACATTATTTATAGGATTTATATGTATTTCAAGGTAGTTTTTCCCGTCAGCATCAGGATCCAGGAAAAACTTTATAAAAGTATCCTGAAACATAATTTCCGGTTCTCCAGTATTTTGTTTTCCGCTGGAATTGATATGAGTACCGCCCCTTTTTCGGGTACCGTAATATGCAACGACATTGGGATCATGTATTTCATATGCAATATAAATATATTTGTCATCCCACAATATTTTTGCGAAAGATCGTATCTGATGTTCAGAACCATCAACAAGATCAAGGAACTTCATAACGGGAGCAGTTTCCCAGCACTTTTCCTTGAGGTTTCCATCAATGCAAATAGCATTTTTCACTACTTTATTACACATATATTCAGGTGATATCACGAACGATTTACTTTCAACTGCTGCACAAATACTTATATTTATATAAAAAACTATAGCAAAAGCAGAAGCATATAAATGGTATTTTCCCGTATAAAGTTTTTTTGAATACATAAATTTCCCTTAAGGTTTGTTGATACAAAAGAACAGTATCCTGCAATAGGTTGTTTCTACAGTAAATTATATGACCAGAGATATCGCCATAATTCACTTCTCTTGTCATTCTCGTTTTTCTATACCGAAAATGGTTTTGTCATGGCATGAAGTCCATTTTTTGAAAACAACCGGAAAACAATCAACTCTTTTATACTTTCAGTATGAGATAGACACAATTTGTAACTTTTTAGTTTAAATAATTATTGGGCAAGGGTCAAGCCATATTGTCTCCAGCAAGCGGAAAGATCAAAATATAAAACATTTGCTCCATTTCTGTGCCATGGGGAATCAATAGAGTAGCCGTCATTATATTCTGCTCCGGACCCCATTATGTGGGTCGTTCTTGCAGGAAAGGGCCATTGGGCCGTTTCAAATCCCCATTGGTCATACTTGCCGCTGAAGTCATGAAGGAGGAAGTGATTTGTAAATAGTTTTCCCAACTTTTTATTGTCAATAAGTCTGAATCCGTTATCTTTCCCCCAGGAAGTAAATGAGGAACGATATCTGTAGCTGAATCCATAGTTGAATGGAGAACTTGACTTGGTTGCGTATCTACTTCTATTGGGATCTCTGGGGCATGTTAGAGCTTCAGAATAACGACATGAAGGATGTATGGATTGACAGGGAAGGTAGCCTTTGGGGTCACTTAATGTTCCCACCAGAGCTTTTGGAAGAGTTGCAAAGCCAGTATTCCAGTCATAGCCCAGAAATGGAGCGAATCCGTCACTGTCGTCGGCATACATTGTAATTGCCAATCCTACTTGCTTAATATTTGATAAACATGCTACATCTTTTGCTTTCCCTCTGGCTCGGTTTAGAGCGGGAAGCAGGATTGATGCGAGAATTGCTATGATGGCTATCACTACGAGGAGTTCTATGAGTGTGAAACTCCTTCTTGTCCAACTGCTAATGCTTTTATTATTCATTTTGCCCCTCCTGAAAGTTGCTTTTTAGTTATTGTTATATTTACTGAACGCAAAGTCAATATATAATGTCGCAGTCCAGCCAAAATCGTGAAATGCCTGATGATAAGAATCCGGTATATTTTTTCCCTTTCGTAAAAGTTTTGGGGGATCAACTTCTCCCCGGTCATCATAGAATTCAAAAAAGACTCCATACTTAAGATACATTCTTTCAAGTTCCGCCATGGTTTGACTTATAAGTCTGTTGGCTTCATTATTAAAACCGTATCGTTGTAAACCATGAACAATAAGCCAGTTGATATTTATCCAAACTGGACCACGCCACATATCTTTAGAGTAAAATTCTTTACATCGTGCAGCAATTGAAGGAACTTGAAATTTGGTCTTAAATGTTTCTGGGTTATCCAGATGAGAGACTAGTTTCCGAGCTTGTTCCATTGATGGAGCTCCACAAACCAAAGGCAAAAAACCAGAACTAGCCATAACATCAGACATTTTATTATGTTTTACATCGAAATCGAAATAAAAATTTTCCTTATCACTCCATAATTTTTGGTTTATTTGCTTATTTAACATAAGATGACGGCTTTTCCACAAATCAGCTTCTTCATAAAATCCAAGTTTTTCGGCAAATCCGGAAAGGATATCACATTCCAAAGATAAAAAAGCATTAAAGTCTATTGCTTTTAATTGAGTTGAAAAATCAAAACGTGGAGAATTGTCCATGCCGCTCTCGCCACTTCGGCAATTTGCTCTTTCTTCAATATTCCATTCAACAAGACCGGACTTATCCGAATCACGATTCTTCAAATCCCACTCAATATAAGCCTTTAATAACGGGTAACATGAACTCAACCATTCCATATCAGGAGTAATATCCTGCAGCAGTTTTACTCCAAAAGCAAGAAGAGGAGGTTGGGTTAGAGAGTTCATTCCGGATGGTTCTGCGGCAAGAGGAATAAAACCATCTTCCCGACTACATTCAAGTACCGCAGAGATCGTTTCCCGTGCTGCTTGAATATCAAGATGCCTGGTGCCTGCTGCATGAAAAACGGAATCCCATAGCCACATTTTTCTATGAGGCCAACGATCAGGTGTCGTCCATAATCTTTTTATCTTTTTCTCCGGTGAACAAAATTGGGTTCGAAGTTGAGAATAGGCTTTCCATAATGCTCGTTTGGTATTTGTTGGAATTCCTGAAGGAATTTTAAACTTTTGCAAGTTTTTTTTGCGTTCTTTCATTACCTGACATAGATTCAGTCCCAGGAATTCCGGACGAAAGTGTTCTTTAACCCCAATAAGAGTTTGGTCATTAGCTTTTATAATTTCCACTGATTCACCGGATTTTACTTCAATATCGCCTTTGATTAATAAATGCCAGGCATCAATAAAAGCTCCCTGATTTTTTTGAAGGTCAAAAAAATCTCCGGCTAGAATCATTCTGTTATCATTTTTATTAAAATTCTTTAACTTTATTGCTCCGCCGGCTTCCGGTATTTTTATATCAAATCCAGTCCAGTCAAATGCCGTTCGAAGAACCAGTCCATTGCTATAGTCCGTTTGACCATCCAATCCGGAAAATGCCAGGATCTGACCCGGTCCCCATACATTTAATGTGTTAATATTCATCATATTATCTTTTTCTCTCTCTGTTTACTTCTAAAGTTATAGTAATAATTTTACATCATTCTGGGGGATCAGCAATCATTAAAGTTTGGAGATACATTCTATATGCAGTCAAAAATATTTGTTTTTCACAAAAACGGCTGCATTACAATATTAATACCAATTTTACAGAGTGAACAAGAAATAGAATTCATCTGTTTTACTTAATGATATTAAGTTGAAAAAAACACAAATAGTTGTATTGTAAAAATATATGGATGGCGCTTTTTAATAATTATCTTTTTGTGAACTAAGTTTTTCGTTATCACTCTTTCATTTTATTTATTTTCCTGATATTTCTAAATATGTAAATAAGAGAACATAGAATGCTCAAACATAATAAAAACATCGAAAAACGTTCAATTGATGGAGTCTCTCGTATATGGTCGACTCCTGTTGATCAATACTATATCAGAACAATTTATAGAGATATTCAACCCAGCCTGGCTAGAATGTTTCCTTTGCACTTAAATTTTGTAAATGAGGAACATTGTTTTCAAAAGTATTATCGGCATCGGGAAAACTCAGAAGTATTTTCGTTGGAATTAGTTTTGAACGGCTCTATGTACTATGTTCAGAATAATAAAAAGTACCATGTTAAGGCGGAGAGTCTTTTTCTGGTTCACCATGGCTGCAACAGTGAATTTTCAACCGGTCCCGAAGGCCATTGTCACCGTCTTTCCTGTAGCTTTACCGGAAATAATCTTATCGGGTTGCTCCATACGACCAGACTGGTCGAATATGATGTGATTAAACTCGACAACTTTGAAACGGTAAAAAATATCATGAGAGAGTGTTTTAACGAGTTAAAAGATAAAAATCCTGGATTCCGACGTCGTACTTCCACTTTAGGTTATAGATTGTTGTTGGAACTGGAAGAAAATCTGGAGATGAAAAATATTCCGGAATTATTGATGAAAGCCGTAGATTTGATGGAACACCACATTTCACAGCAATTGACGATTGGTGAACTTGCTAAAGCATTAAATTCTTCTGCTGCCACTTTGAACCGTGGGTTTCAGAAGTATTTCAATATGTCTACCATGAATTATTTCATTAGTTTAAAAATAGAAACAGCCAAGTCTCTATTAATGAGTACCAACATGCAAATCCAGGAGATCGCTCTGAGTACGGGGTATTCCAATGCTTTGTATTTTTCATCCGAATTCAAAAAGAGAACAGGTCAGTCCCCACGTGAATTTCGAAAAAATGCGGTATAACAATATGGTTGCTGCCGGAGCTGTGTTGATAACTATCACAAAAAAGGCGTTGTATCAAAAGTCTATTTGAACATACGCCTTTTTCGTGTTTTATGCATTAATCTTTCAGTTTTGTGAATTTCAGTGACTTTAACTTTATAAGAGAATACCATTTTGCATTGATGACTCCAAATAAACCGGGACTACCGTGTTCAATGGTAAATTCGCAATCCGGGTCATCAGAAATATCCTTATTTAAAAACACTTTCATTTCTCCGGGAAGTCCGGTTATAAGTAAATTTAACTTATATATTTTATCTTTGACAAGGGCGCTTTCCGGGGAGGGTCCTGGTTTGATCCAGTCTCCTAGCTTTTCGATGCTGCCATCTGTCTTTACCCAATTAACAAGAATACGGCCGGATTTCAGCCACTTTAATTCAATAAATTCATGATTTTTAACTTTACCCATGCGAATTTTTTTAAGTTCTGACACTGTTGGATTAAAGCCAATGAAAAAGACAGGAACATGATATTGGAATTTAGGATTTGATTCATCAACCGCAAATTCAAACGAATAAATTCCGGCACCATGCGGCTTGCGACTGATAATCCCACCATCGGGATTGATTCGCAATAGTTTACTATCCTTTTCCATGTTGCATCTGTGGATAATAAATTGCTTTTGTAGAGTTTTAGTACTTAACGGTTCTGATGCTTTTAGTATAATTACGGTACTTGTAATTAGTAATAAATTAAATAATACTTTCATTTTTTCTCTCCCTTTCTTGTCATTATCGCGGCGATGTTTCCATAGATTCCTCCAACACCTCCCGGAGTATATACTTTTACTACCAGCAGATTAGGATTCTCATTCCCTTCCCATTTGATCTTTGCTTTGGGGAGTCTAAAATAAAATGAATCCTTCCAGCCTTTATGTCTCCCTATCAGGGAACCATTGAAAAAGACTTCACATTCCGAATCGACTCCCTCAAAAATCATATAAACGCTGTCCGTTATATGCTGATCATCCATATCAAACGGCATGCTTATAAAATACCAGCCGGTGTTATGGTATTTACCAATCTGGGAATCCCAATGCCTGCCGATTTTGATCGGCTGTAAGCCGGAAGGAACTTTTTTCGGCATATACCAGTGAGATTTTACTCCAATATTTTTTTTGTCTTTTTTAAATTGGACATTCTCTCTTGCAAGTACTCTTACCGCAATTTTCCCTTTGATTCCCTGTTTTGTTACAATCTCAGGAAGTTTTTCTATAAAATGTAATTTCCGTTCTCTGGCAAGTTTGTTATCCTGCTTGTTTTTTATTTCTTGAATTGCACTATCAACAGGAACTTTATATTTACCGGTTTTTCTCTTATTATTAAACGCTGCAACTTTATCAAATTTCATTCCGGGGCCATTTCGATAGTCGTTAAGATAATTCCCCAAAACAAGTCCTTTCCCATTGGTAGAGAAGACAGATAAGGACCAATCGGAAGTTTGTGGAACACCAGGTCCAGCAGAATCCCTGTTAACAATATTACCAATTACAATAGGAGATGCTCCTCCGGCAATAAAAGTGTTTTTACTGGAAGACCAGCCGCCGATAGCCAGACCGCTTCCAAAGGTTTCACATGCGATTAGTTTTATATTGTCGGCCGAGTATACATTAATAAGTTTGCTGCTGCAATCAATTGCCTCTGAACCGGAAGTGGATATTACCAGAGAGCCATCTGGCGACTTACAGTTTACTAATGTAGATCCACCCCCATCGCATCCTTCAATGTCAATGAACCCATATGTTTTCCACATCATATCTTTCCCTGTGCAATTCACAAAAAGGCTTTTCCCTGCTTTTTTGTGGCATGTGGTATAGTCCCAGCGAAATGCGTCCTGAGACTCACAGTCGATGACCTTGTTTCGATGACCGCGAATATAAAATGAGTCTCCTGACCACTTATCCCATTTGCCCTGATAATAATCAGCTTTAAATCGCATGTCAATATAACCACTGTTAGTGGCTTTACATTTTATGACCAGGCTGTCGTCGGAAGTTGTTGCAAATGCAGTTCCGGGATTATTGGAAATTCTGCATTTGTTAATAATATTCCGGCTTGAAAAGTATATACCTGTATCATGTTTACCAAGATCCTTAAATGTTGGCCAGTGAGCTTTTTTGTTGCCATCAATAACAAGTCCAGAGATAACAACATCAATTTCTGTAC
Source organism: Victivallales bacterium (assembly GCA_963677165.2). Taxonomy (GTDB): domain Bacteria; phylum Verrucomicrobiota; class Lentisphaeria; order Victivallales; family SZUA-371; genus JAFGXT01. The sequence continues at coordinate 702,273 of CAXXSX010000001.1, forward strand.
GAATAAGTGCTCCTTTTGAAGGAAGTCTTCTCAATATGCTATTCTTTGATCCGGAAAGAATATGTCCCGCGGGAATTTTTAATCCGGTTTTTCCATCGGTTTTTATGCCGTAAATAAAGGGGCTGTCCGGGGTGTTACTACCCGGGAAAAAAACTGCCTGGTTTTCATTAATAGCCTTTTGTATTTGCTTGCGGTAATCAACTGATCCATCCAACTTAGCATTCTTGGGTAAATACTTTAGAACACTAACTCCATCCTTACCATATGCCGATATGAGACTTAAGAAGGAAAAAATAAACAACAAACTTTTCATGAACAATATAATTCCTATATTTGACAAAATTCAAACGATCAAATTTAACGCCATTTCTTTACAATAAGTTTTAATACTCCATAGTTATCAAGTTCCGCATAACTGGTTTTTCGTGCTTCTACATGACCGTCTCCGTAAAGAGTATTGTAAAACGCATTACCTGCTTTTTGAAGATGAGCCGTTCTGGTAAAGTATGTTCCTTCATGAAGTTTGTCCCATACCAGTGGAATTTTTGCGGAGGCAAAACGATCAATTTTGCCCCCGGCATGAAATGCCTTGCCTAGGTCTTCCGGGGAGTATGCTGCATTCGCTTCCGCAGGCAAATCAATACGATATGGATTGATGTAATGATAAGAATGTCTGATATTATCGGTACTTCCTCCCCATGACCAATTTTGTTTATCGCCATATGCATAGACTTTATCTGATGGACAATAAAAAGCTTCCGGATTTCTAATATAAGCTGAAGGATCAGGCTGAGATGTATAGCTGCCATTTCCAATATGATAAAGTTTCCCAAGACCGAGAAAACCATCTTTGCGATTTAAATATTCCGTATAATAAGAAGTTATTCGATCTGTCGGCGAGTACCCGCCAGTGGCATAGAAGTCCATTAGCATTCCGGAATGATCTCCACAATACATAATTACTCCAGTACCGATTTGCTTCAAGTTACTGGTACATTTTATACTTTTTGCTCGATCTCGTGCTTTATTTAATGATGGTAAGAGTAACGAAGCCAAAATTGCAATGATGGCTATCACTACCAGGAGTTCGATGAGCGTAAAAAGTGATTTTTTCATATCATAGTTTCCCTGTTTTATTTAATTTCCAAAACGATTCTTTTTTAGGATGACATTTCTATTTTACACAATTATACAAATTGTATCAAGTTAATAAGGTAACTTTAACATCTTAAATGCAATCAAAAATATATGATATTAGCGTTTGTAAGTAAGTAGACAATATTATTAGGTAAGCTCAAAGCGTGATCAGGGAATAATTGTTTTATCAGCTCGGGTAATTTGGCGCTTATAACTCCTCTTGAACGTGCCCTGGCATTTATTGAAGCGGTATAGGAAAAACGGGACAGTTTTTCCAGCTTCTCCCAAACGGCCGAATGAAAAGGTATCAAATGTGATAGCTGAGGATAAAAGTGATTACGTTAAGATATTTTTACGGTATTCTCTTGGCGTTTGTCCGGTAAACTTACGGAATGTCCGTGAAAAATAATCGCTGTCAGTGAAACCGGTTTGATCGGAAATTTCTCCAATCGACATTTGTGAGGACTGCAGTGATTTACATGCCTGCATGATCCTGATGCGAAGAAGGTAATTGATTGGAGATGTTCCGGTCGCGTCATGAAAGCTGCGCATAAAGGAACTTTTAGACATTCCGCTGTTTTTTACCAACTGGTCAAGCGTGAAATGTTCCATGTAACGGGAATGCAGACGATCCAGTACCATTGTAATACGAAGCGGAGTGCGGCGGTTCTCTACCTGATAGTTATTATAATCTCTTGCCAGGTTAATCAGCAGGCTGATGAAATAACCAAGCAGGCACAAACGGTATCCCGAGGGGAGTTCCGTGCATTCTTTCTGCATGAAATTCAGTAAGCTGTTTACCCGGTCGAATTGTTCGGGGGCCAGCGAGAAAAAAGGATAGAATCGTTTCTTTCTGCAAAATTCATGGGAAAGGGAAAATAAAGCATTGAAACCTGGAAGCTTATAATAATCAAGCAATGGAATTGGTAACTTGTCCGGAGTAAAAAGAACATTCATCAGCTTCAATTCATGTGCGTCTTCATAGGAATGTTTACCGCCTTGCGGGATCACAAATACATTTCCTTTTTCCAGGTCGTGTTCTCCAAATTCCGTAATATGTTTGCCGTATCCGTCGAGAATGATGACCAGTTCTGTAAACTCATGCGCGTGCATTTCAGTTGAGTCCTGGTTTATAAAGCGGACATTGAGCGGAAAGTCCAAGTCCGCGCTGAAAATACGATTAAATTCTTTTTGTTCCATTACCTTTGATCCGTTTTGGGAATATTGTCCGGTTTATTGATCATATATTCAAGGAATTAAACTGATATTACTATATATTATATAATGATAAGCTGAAAATTAAATCATGTTTTGTTGGATTTATCAGAATAAACGATCTTAATGTAAGCATATGAGGTATATGAAATTCGATATATTTAATTTCTGCTTTCGTAAGGAGCGTTAGCGACTGGAGTTTGAAACGCTGCTAACGCGGTCTGTCGTACGGACAATAAATTACTGTAGAAGGCAAGAATTATGACCCTGTTTCAACCGAATAATGAATTTGCGTTAATGCCGTTTTATTTTATCAATGACACGCTTGATGAACGGGAATTGCGTCGTCAAATCGCCGATTTTGCTGCCCATGGAGTTGGTGGCTTTGTCATTCACCCCAGAATTGGGATGCCGCGCAATCTTGCCTGGATGTCCGATGAACTGCACCACTATTATAAGGTGATGCTTGATGAAGCGGAAAAATTACAGCTCAAAGTCTTGCTTTATGATGAAGCCATGTATCCGTCCGGTTCATCTTGTGGACAGGTTGTCGAAAAAAATCCAAGTCATCAGTGTCGTTGCATTGTCAAGCGCGAACTGGAAGACAATGGTAATCCCAAGCTGGGTGAGCATGAAAATCTTATTGCTGTCTGCCATACTTGCAGTCATGGACGTATTGCAGTTATCGACCGCCCCGCAGACAGCGTAATTCGTGGTTTACATTACCATGGAGAAGGTCCTGGCGAGGACGAACCACCAGCCGCCGATCTTCTGAATACGGAAGCTGTGGATTCTTTTCTCAATCTTGTTTATGATCGATTTTATGATGTTTTGAAGGAATACTTTGGATCAACCATTATGGGCATTTTTACGGATGAGCCCGATCTTCTCGGACGCTGCCGCGAAGCGGAAAAAGTATATCCTGGCACAACTGGCATTTTAGATGAAGTCAATCGGATTCTCGGGTATGATTTTACTTCTCATCTTGCCGCGCTTTGGTATGATGATGAACTTCAGGCGGAATTCTACCGTCAAAGCTACCTGAAAGCGGTAAACGACATATTTGAACAAACCTGGTATGCCAGGTTGTACAACTGGTGCGAAACACACAATACCGCGCTGACCGGACATCCTGCCTTGTCGGATGAAATCTCTCCGCTGCGATTTTTTCATATGCCGGGTCAGGATGCCGTTTGGAGAAAGCTTCTGCCTGATACGCCTTCTGCTATAGAGGGGCCGGATTCCGTTCAGGGAAAATGCAGTTCCTCGGCCATGATTCATAATCATAGACGTCGCAATATTAATGAATACTGTGGCGCTTATGGGCATGAGACGACCTATGAAGAAATGGAATGGTTGTCGAACTGGTGCCTGATCCGTGGAGTAAACCTCTTAATTCCGCATGCGTTCTACTATTCCACACGTGGTTTACGAAAAGATGAACGTCCGCCCGATGTCGGGCCAAACAGTCCGTGGTGGGATAAATACAAGGCATATGCCGATTCATGCCGACGTTTGTGCTTTCTGAATACTGACAGCATTCACCAGTGTGAAACGGCGGTACTCTGTCAAGGTTCCGGGTTATCCTGGAAGGCTGCAAAAGTTTGTTTTGAGCATCAATACGATTTTAATTATCTGGAAGAATGGCATCTGTTTCATAATGCGAAGATTTCTGAGGATGGTATTTCTATCGAAGGTATGCATTACCGGCTGTTAATTGTTGAACATTCTCTGTCGCCGGAGGTTAAAGCAGTGCTTGAGCCATTAGAAAAAGCCGGAAGAATTTTTTACTACTCTTCTGAGCATGATTCTGAATTACTGGAGAAATTGCAGTTGAAAACTACAAAGAACGTTCAGTTTGAACCCGCAGTGAAGGCATTGAGAGTCCGGGAAGTTATTAAGGATAACCGTCATTACCTGATGGTTTTTAACGAAGAAAAAGATGCGGTATCTACAAAACTGACGTTAAAATGTAACAGTGGCTTGCGGCATAATCTTGTTGATGGTTCAGATCAGGAGCAGGATTTTCCATGCAGTTTGCAGCTGAAAGGTCACGAGTTTGCGCTTTATTCCTTCTCAGACGTTGAGAATAATCAACCTGTATAAGCTGATTTTCAAACCGGAGGCATTCGTGTTTGTTATTGCTGTAACTTCAGGGCGTTTTTGCGTTTTTGCGGAAGCGGGCAGGGGATTGTTTTAAATATCGTTTGAAGATTTTGCTGAAATAATGGCGGTCGCAGAAACCACAGGTTTCCGCTATTTCGTCGATCGTCAGGGCATTATTTAACAGGAGTTCAGTTGAGAGTTTTATTCGCTGTCGCTGGAGGTACTGTTGCGGTGCTTCTCCGGTATATTCACGGAAACGTCGAATAAAGGCATTTTCACTGTAAGAAAATCTGGCCGCAAGATCAAGATTTGGCCATTTTGCGGCAGGAGACTTTTCCAGTAACCTGCAAGCTTTCTCCATTCGTGGGTCTTCTTCGCATTTTTTCCAAAGGAATTCGGGAAGTTGATCAAATATAGCGTAAATCAGCTGTGCGGTTTTGAAGTTTTGTCTTGAGTTATTGCAAAGGCTCTTCAGGAGCTGAGATGTCAGCTTGTCTATCGGAATAGCATAAATCTGAGAGTTCTCCGTATTCAATCTGAGAGGAACTTCTGCATGGATATAGAGTGAATGACACGGTTCAAATAAAACCTGATCAACCCGAACTTCCGGAGGTATTGCCAGAAGAATGCTTTTATTCAGTTCAATCCGGCTGGATTTATCACTGACAACAGCTCCGTGATCAGGGTTCCAGTAAAAACGCCAGTGAGGTTGTACCGGATTGGCTCCGCTCCAGCTTTTGATCCACGTGTAGTTGCAGCGTAGAATCCTGATTGACGGAAGCATGAATTTATTGTCATGAATGATTGAATCGTTACCATTATTAGTTGTTTTATCAATATACATGGGTCTTAATATAGTTATATTATACATATATTTAACGCGACAAGAGAATAATTTCAAGGAGCTTTTGTATGAACAGGCCTAATATTGTATTTGTTTTAACTGATGATCAGGGGTATCCAACTCTCGGCTGTAACGGACATCCATATATTAAGACTCCTGCAATTGATAAGTTTCATAGTGAGTCGGTCTCGTTCGGTGATTTTCACAGCGGCACGACCTGTGCTCCGACACGCGCAGGGCTTTTGACTGGACATTACTGTAATTCCACCGGGGTATGGCATACCATCGGGGGACGTTCGCTGTTACGCGAAGACGAGTGTTCGCTGGCTTCCGTACTCAAAGATAATGGCTATCAGACCGGTTTGTTTGGCAAATGGCACCTGGGGGATGCAAAGCCATATCGACCGCAGGATAGAGGATTTGAACAGGTAGTGTGTCATGGCGGCGGCGGGATCAGTCAGCAGCCGGACTACTGGGGCAACGATTATTTTGACGATACTTACAGTGTTAACGGAGAGCCGGTTAAATTCGAGGGATATTGTACTGATGTATTCTTTGGAGAAGCCATGAAATTTATTGAACAGAACCGTGATAAGCCGTTTTTCTGTTTTATTTCCACCAATGCGCCTCATTCTCCATTTAATGTGGAAAGCAAGTATCGCGATCTATATAAGGAGCATGCCGAGTCGGAGGACTACGCACGTTTTCTGGGGATGATCACCAACATTGATGATAATTTCGGCAGGCTTCGTGAAAAGCTCTGTGAGTTGTCGCTTGAGGACAATACGGTTTTGATCTTTATGAGCGACAATGGACAGTGCGGTTGTGCCATTGCCGGAGAAACAGGTTACTACAATGCTGGAATGCGCGGAACAAAAGGTTCCGAGTACGACGGTGGACACCGGATACCGTTTATCATGCGCTGGCCCGGCGGCGGAATTGGCAAAGGAAAAAAGATAGAGCAGCTTGCGTCGTATGTCGATTTTATGCCGACCATGCTGGATATTTGCGGGATTGGGTTTTCCCCGGAAAATGCGGATTTTGATGGCGATTCCCTGTTGCCGTTGATAACAGAAGACTTCATTAACGCGGATTTCTGGCAGAATCGTATTGTTGTTACCGATACTCAGAGGATTGCTTATCCGCTAAAATGGCAGCGTAGTTGTGTCATGAAAAATAAATGGCGACTGGTGAATTACGATGAATTGTATGATTTGAGTTCTGATCCGCTTCAACAAAATAATATCGCGGAAGATTACCCCGCTATTGTTGAAGAGTTACGGGCGAAATATGAAGTCTGGTGGGAAAAATGTTCTCGTCAGGCAGAACTGGAGAATCCATTTAAAGTGGGAGTAAAAGCAGGGGAAGTGTCGCGTCTTGATTGCATGGATCTTCGAAACGAAACCGGTTATACCGTGTGGAATCAGAAGCAGGTACGAAATGCAGAAAGTTGTGTCGGGTTCTGGGAAATCAATATTGAACAGGATGGATTGTATCAATTCGAACTCAGACGCTGGCCACAGGAGACCGAACATGGCATTACCCAGGCAATAAAGCCGGAAGACGACGTTGAGTTTGCAGCGGAATACATCAACGAATGTGAGCATGGCTATTACAGTGGTAGTAAAGCGATGAATGTGGAATGGGCTCAACTGAAGATCAGCGAACATTCTGAGCTTTGTCAGCCGGTTCATGACGATCAGAGTGCGGCGGTTTTCCAGATAAAACTTTTAAAAGGGAATTATCGTCTTCGGGCAAATTTCTATAATCGTAATTTATCGGAATTCAGCGCTGTATATTATCTGTATATTAAGTTGTTGCATAAGATGAATTCTGATAATCAAAAAATACTGTCAGGGCAATAAGGGCGAGGATAATGATGATTACAAAAATTATACCGTAGTATATGAGATGTTCACTAATTGAGTCGCTCTTAGGACTTGTTCCGCCTAAACCACTTAATACCGTTACAAGAAATTCAATAAGGAATTCAAACATTTTTTATCATCCCCCCCCGGACTAAAGAAAAAAGGCATCGTTCATTATGAACGATGCCTTCGTGTAAAATAGATTATTTTGCAGACTTTTTCGCTTTGCTGCGGAAGATGTTTTCCCAATTGTCACGGTACTTTTTTTCATCTCCGGGTCTGCGTTTATCTCCTTTGCCAGCCATTTTTGTACCTCCTGTAATTAATCCGTACTACGGATGGCGTTATTTCCGTTTCAAACTTCGCACTAAGCGCTATGGAAACGAATATCTCAAATTTAATTTTTTTGCTGCTTGTAACGAAAGCAATTCAAAATTTATTTTTCCAGCTCATAATATAATAAAAAAGTCGGATTTGTAAAGCCTTTTAAAGCGATTTTTTGAGTGGTTTTTTACATATTAGCTTTATTGCTATGTGTTTGAGCTGATTACAAAAGTCCAGAACAAAGCTTAATTTTTGTAATTAGCTCATTTAAAAGAGATTTTATCATTGAAAACATAAAAAATAACAAAAAAACATAAACATCTATTGATTTATTGTATTTGTTAATTTATAATTAATAGTGATTTACAAAAAGTCCTAATATGAATTTAGCGGGTTTGGATGAGAGCTAGAAATAAAACAAAACAATTGGAAACAACGCTGCGCAAACAGATTCGGCGGGGTAAATGGGCCTGCAATAGCCGACTTCCGGCTGAGGATGCGTTGATGGCTCAGTTTAATGTCAGCCGGCCGTCAATGCGTGAGGCATTGAATACTCTGGCCTCAGAAGGTATTATTGAACGTCGACATGGTTCAGGAACTTATGTTCGCCGGGTTCCGGTAGGACGTATTGCGATATTTGCTCGTTTAGGCAACATTACTTCTCCAATGGGATATTGGCACCGTGACTTGATCTCCAATCTGGATGAGCAATGCAGAACCGAAAATCTCAGGATTGAATTGCTGGTGGTACACGGTAGGAACCGTGAAGAGTTGATGGACTCATTTATGCGTTCGTTACAATTTTTGCCATCTGCCGAATTTGAAGGTGCAGTTGGGTTGACTGCCCTGCCGCATTTTGATGAAACCCTGAGTCATTTAGGTATTCCACATGTTACTTTGTCCGGCGGAATCTCCGGTCAGGGAGCATCGGTTATACTGGATTATCTGGAAATGAGCCGCATGATGCGAAGTTGCATGAAGGAGCACGGCTATGATGACTATATGGTTATGAGAGTCGAAGATCCGGCAGAAGCAATAGGTGATGAGCTCTATCAATACCTTGAAGAATGTTGTAATATTTTGACTGATGGAAAAGTTGAGAGAAAGCTTTCTCTTGAAAGTATTGATGATGCTCAGAATACTTTTTTGAAATGGTGGGATAGTAAACCGAGTTGTCGTGGTCTAGTGTTTTTTGATGATGCTTTATGCGAAATGTGTTGTAAGGCGATTTGGGAAAAGAAAATATTGATACCGGATGATCTTGCGATTATGACGCATGCAAACACTTCAAAGGATTTTATTCTTCCCGCAGTACCTTATAAAATTGGTTTTTGTCCGGAGGAAACAGCAGGCAAAGTCTGGGAATTATTAAGTAATGTCCGCAACGGCAGGAAGTCGTTGGCCGATAAAAATATTTATATTTCTCCTGTAATGAGAAAAGGTAACTCTTTATAAAATAACAACGGAGGTTAACAAAATGAAACGTAAAAAATTCACACTTATAGAGCTCTTGGTGGTTATCGCTATAATAGCCATATTAGCCGCGATGCTTCTTCCTACTTTGGGAAAGGCTCGTGAGATGGGGCGATCGGCAAGTTGCAAGAATAACCTGAAGCAGTTTGGTCTGGTGACGGTATTTTATTCAAATGATTTTAATGACTGGTTGCCGTCAACTCATTTATATTACGAAGGACAGATTAAAAACTGGGTGTTTTATGTTTCGCAAAACTATATAAAAAATCATAAAAGCTATTTCTGTCCATCTGAACCCGGATGTAAATGGGATGATACCACTCCACATGCCAATATCGGTTATGGCTTGAATTATTATACGTTTGGCTGGACGCCTTATGATACCAAATGGTTAAGCATAAAAACCTCTACATTGCTGAAAGTGGCAAAACATTCTGTGGTTTATTTTGGAGATACCCCAAATGGCGGTGCTAACATGTGGGTAGCGATTCCAAGATTCTATAAAATTGATGGTAGTGATACTTCTTATGTCTTTGCGCGGCATAATGGTACGGCCAATTATGTATTCAGTGACGGGCATGTTGAAGGGAAAAAGGTTCGTGATGTAAAAAACAATTATCTGGAATATTATCGTCCGGTACAGAATAACGCTGCGTATGTTTGGAAATATGACGCCTACTAATAACAACAACCTGAATCATATAGAAAGGTTCATTAATGAAAATAATAAGTAAGTTTTTTGTGTCGATGACGATCGTATTCATCACTGCGACATCTTATTGTGTGGATAAGGTTTACTACGAATGGAATAATCCAGTATATAAATCCCGTGGACATGTGCGGGTCTGGAATCCGAAGAAAGACGCAAAAATAACAAAGACCACAGAAGGCGGAATGTCTGCACTTAAGTTGACGGCCAAGTCGGGAAAAGCATACTTGACGCCGATTATCGACCTTAAAGCAATACCAGTTTCACAGTCGACCGTTTTGAGTTTTGATATTCGGTGTCCTCACGGTGAAGTATATAAGATAAACCTTACAGATGAAGAGGAAAGTTCATGGTACTATCTTACTTATCAGGCTAAGTCTGATGAATGGACGACCGTGCGGCTTTATCTGGGAAAAGCATCTTTTCGGCGTAAACTCGGAAATACTAAGATTATAAACGATGGGTTGCTTGGCGACCACCTTATTCGGGTACAGATTGAGGCAAAAGGTAATGAAGTAATGTTACGCAATTTCAAGATATATGATACCGGGAAAATAGTAGAGGAGTTGCCTCCTGCGACGAAGGTAAAGGTTCCCGGATACTCTAAATCTGTATATCCACAGTTTAATTGTGATGGCTTTTTTCCGTATGGCGTAATTATTACGGTTAAGGCTGCCGATGAGAGAAATGCCGCTATGTTTGGGCAAACTGGGGCGGAGCGTTTCGAGCTTGATCTTGCAGACATAAAGCGTCATGGCTTTAATACAGTGTGCAATTTTATGGATGAGTCCTTTGATGTTGGCGGACGTTTGAATTTAATGGAAAAATATCATTTAAATATATTTGAGACAATTCCCGCCTACCTGGCTCTGCTGAACAAACAGGAGGAGCTGGAAAAGACTTTTAAGGATTATGATGGCAGTAAGCGTCTTCTTGCCTGGTATGGAAGGGATGAACCGCGTGACCTGGATGATTATATGAAGGTCAAGAAACTGGCTTCTGAGTTATCGCCGCACAAGCCTTTTTGCAGTGCATTTGACACTCCGTTTGTCATTAATGCGCTGGGGCCCTTGATGGAATTTGTGGTAGTTGACCGTTATCCTTTGACTCCTTATGAGAAAGACCCAGTCCAGGCAATGGTCAATAAAACAGCTGGACAAATCAGGTTTGCGGCTCAAACGGGAGCTAGAGTCTGGAGTATAAATCAGGCGTATAGTTTAAGACGAAATGGGGATGAGTTTTTTCTGAGATATCCAAAGCCGGAAGAAATCCGATTTGATTTTTTCAACTCTATTGCTGCTGGCTCTGAGGGAATCATTTATTTTATTCATTGTGATGAAGTCCCGTATCTGGATTCAAAGCGCAGGCGGGAAGAGTTCGACATGACCCTCACGGATGCGTGGTACAATTCCAATCCTACATATGATGTTCTTTCTGAACTGGGGCGCAAGGTGATTCCTGTTATGCCGTCGATGCTGGGGGCAAAAGAACTGAAATCATACAATTATAATTCTGCAACAAAGATTGTTAGACGTGCCGCAGTTAATAAATATGGAATATGGCGGGTTGTTGTTAACGGAGATTTGAAAATGCGCAGGAAGATATCATTGCCTTCCGGCAAAGGTCGAATTATGTTTGATGCGATAAAAGAAAAGATTCTCCGTAAGCCAGAAGTTACTCTGAATCCGGGGGAGGGGGCGATTATTTTGTATAGTAAAATGACTGAGATCAATAGGTTAAAGAATCTTATTGCAAAACGTCGTATTCTTAGTAAACTTGAGAACCTTGATATTGCATTTTCTGCTTTTGACGCGGCCGGAATTGAACTGAAAGGGAGTAATGTTCGGAAAATCAGAGATTTGATTGTGGGAAAAAAATGGGAACAGGCAGAAAATGAGGTGCTGCATGCGGAGAAACTTCTTAAGCAATTTAAGTCTTCATCCCATCGCTGGATAAGAGACAAAAAGTCTTTAGATGAAATTCGTACTGTTTTCGGGAAAATCAATCATCACCTGGTTCAACCAAATATAATTGTAAAATATGATGGAAAATCTAATTCAGATTACTTAGCGGCGTGTAAAGAAATTAAGTCTTTAGGGACACATTTTTTCTCAATGTACCGTGATCATTCTAAAGGGAAAGAGCTTTCTAAAAACGAATTATCTGATTTATATCAAGAAGTTAAGACTTTATTAAGCAAAGTAAAACAACTTTAATCCGTACGACCGATGGCGTTATTACCACTTCAAACTCCGCGCTTTGCGCTACGGAAGTGGGGCCAAAACATAAAACACGCCGGGTTTAATTTCCCGATCTTCTGGGACGTTTCCGATAAAATAATGGTTTTGCTAAGCTTTTGTCAAAAGCGTCCCTAATACCTCGTGGGCTCTGCTCCGAGGTAGTTTATTTTCTTCTTATTTAAAGAATATTTCCTGTCCTGTATTTCTCCTCCGAAATTGTAAAAAAAACTTTTGCATGAAATAATTGTTATTATTACCCAAGAATAATATGCATATATCTTGACTATCCACTGGTAAAACCAGTATAATAATCTTATTATATGTGATAGTATAACTATTATATTTGATTTTGGAATCATGAAAACAATTTCAACCTGCTGTTTTTGTTATTGCGAGTATGCCTGTTATAAACCGGAGGGGACATGAAAACATACTGTCGTCTGTTGTCAATGATCATATTGTTATTTGTTTCCGGAATGATATTCGGAGCTTCCGATAACATAAAAGAAATTACGCTGTCATGCTGTAATGATTCTGCTCCATATGAATTTGTCAACAGTAAAGGTCAGCCTGACGGCTTACTGGTAGACCTGGGAAAAATCTGGTCAAAGAAAACCGGCATCAAAATTAAATATGTTTTATCAAACTGGGGACAGACTCTTCAGAATATCCGAAGTGGCGTTACCGAAGGACATGTCGGGTTGCTGTACAGCGAGGACCGCGCAAAGTATCTTGATTACGCTGCAAAAATTTTCAAAACCAATATTTATTTTTTCTGCCATCACAGCTTGTCCGGAATAAAATCACTTGAGCAGCTTATTCCTTTCCGGGTCGGTGTTGTCAAAGGTGACTATGCTGTCAAATATATGAGGAAGAATTATCCTGAGGTTGAATTGCGGCTGTATGACGATAACAAAGCTATGTTCAAGGCGGTGGCGGACAATACGATTAAAGTGTTCATCAAGGAAGAGCCGATTGCCAGACATTACCTGAAAAAATGGAACATTCTGAATCAATACAAGGTCAACGAACAGAGCCCGATGTATACCAGCTGGTATTATGCCGCGGTTAAGAAAGGACGTAAGGACCTGTTAAAAGTGGTAAAGCAGGGATTCGCTAAAATTTCAGAACGGGAAAAGGACGTTGTTAATCTGAAGTGGCTGGGGAAGGCCGTGGAAAAAAGCGATGACGAACTGGAAGTCGTATTTCTGGAAGGGAATAATCCATTCTCCATGAGGGATTTTCAGGGAACTCCAGCGGGGATTCTGGTTGATGTCTGGAAACTTTGGTCCAAGAAAACGGGCCGGAAAATCCGTTTTAGAATGGCTAATTTTGAGCAGTCGTTGAATTCAATAAAGAATGGTGAGAGCCAGATTCATTCTGGGCTGTATCGAACAGAAAGCCGTGAAAAATGGCTGGCATATTCTCAGCCCATGTATCCGATACAATCACATTTTTATTATAATGTGTCGAAAGTCAAGCTGCAACAACAGTCGGATGTTACTGGACATAAGTTGGGGGTGGTGAAAGGTTCATATCAGGAGGAATACGCACGAAAGAATTTGCCGGGAGTTGAAATCATAACCTGTCCGAGCAGCCTGGCTGTGATAAAGGCCGCAGTTGCCGGAAAGTTTGATATCTTTCTTGATGAAAGCCTGATTGTTTGGACTTTGACGGGGGAACTGAAAGTACGACCGAAATTTGCCCGGCTTCCTGAGGTAATATTTACTAAAAATCTTCGTGCCGCAGTATTGAAATCGAATTCGAAACTGTTGTCTGTAATGGATAGCGGGTTGACTCTAATTTCCGATGAAGAGCTTAATGCGATTGAAGAGAAATGGCTGCCTTATGTTGAGGAACTGATGTCCGCGTCAATGGAGAAGGCCTTGCGTCTGACGAATACTGAAAAGGTCTGGTTGAGAACGCATCGTAAATTCCGTTTAGGAATTGATATCAACTGGGGACCATTTGAAATGGTCAATAAGAAGAAAGAATATGTCGGATTTTCAGCTGAATATATAAAAATCATTGCAGATAAACTGAATGTACAGTTTGAGCCGGACAAGGTTAGCAACTGGAGTCAGATTATAGAAAAGGCTAAAAAAAGGGAGATTGATGTTCTTCCTTGTCTTGCAAGAACTCCGGAGCGAGACAAATTTCTTAATTTCACTCGTCCTTATTTAAGTTTTGCTTGTGTTATTTTTGCGCCGTCTAATTTCGGATTGGTGGGGAACCTCTCAGGCCTTGTAGGCAAAAAGGTTGCTGTGGTAGAAAATTATATGACGCATGAGTGTTTGAAGCGCGATCATCCGGAGTTAGATCTGGTTCTGGTACAAAACGTCGAGGAAGGGCTGTTGAAAGTTGCCAGTCACGAGGTGGATGTGTTTATTTCCAACGTGGCGGCGGGGGCGTATGCCGCCCGAAAACTGGGACTGACAAATATTAAAGTTGCCGGTTCAACACCATACAATTATAAATTATGTATGGGGGTTCGCAAGGACTGGCCGGAAATGGTGGATATTCTAAATAAGGTGTTGGACTCGATAGACGAAAAGACCAAGAATAAAATTGAGCAGAAATGGATGAAGATGCAGTTTGTTCATCATGTGGAGTGGTCGCTGATGATTAAAACTGTGGCCGGAGTGCTGGGCGTTTCGCTGGTTATTTTGATCATTATCTTTTATTGGAATCATCGTCTACAACTGGAAATTATTGAGCGGCAAAAAGTTGAAGATGAACTTCGCAAGTTATCATTTGCGGTTGAGCAGAGCCCGAATATTGTGATTATTACTGATTTGGGCGGACGAATACAATATGTAAATCCGAAGTTTTATGAGAAAACAGGATTTTCACCTGAAGAGGTGATCGGTAATTCTCCGAATATACTGAGAACTGATTATTCATCGGATCAGGATTACAAAGATTTGTGGCAAACAGTTAAAGCTGGTGGCGAGTGGCGTGGTATTTTCAAGAATCGCAAGAAAGATGGATCATTTTTCTGGGCTTTGTCGGCAATATCGCCGATCATCGGAACTGATGGTAAACCGACTCATTTGCTTGGAGAAATGGAGGACATTACGGAAAGTAAGCAGGCGGAAGATGAAATCATTAAAGCCAAAGCTGCCGCGGAGGCCGCCAACCGGGCGAAAAGTAACTTTCTGGCTAATATGAGTCATGAGATCAGGACTCCAATGAACGCGATTATCGGTTTAAGCCATATTGTAATGAAAACCGATCTGTCAGTTAAACAGCGCGACTATATTGCCAAAATTAGCTCGTCGGCAAAATTGCTGTTGGGGATTATTAATGACATCCTTGACTTTTCCAAGATTGAGGCCGGAAAACTCGAACTTGAAAGTATTGAATTCAGCCTTGAAAAAGTGTTTAAGAGCTTGTCCGATATGATTTCCCTTAAGGCTCAGGAAAAGGGAATTGAATTGTTATTCAAAGTGCCGCCATCCTGCCCTGTATACTTGATAGGGGATCAGTTGCGGCTGGGACAGGTACTGATTAACCTGGCAAATAACGCGATCAAGTTTACAGATCAAGGTCAGATTGTTGTTTCTGTTGAAGAGGTTTCCAGAAATGACGAAAAGGTTGAATTGCTGTTCAAAGTGTCTGATACCGGTATTGGAATGACTCAGGAGCAACAGGATAATTTGTTTCGCTCTTTTACGCAGGCGGATTCTTCGACTACTCGTAAGTATGGTGGTACCGGGCTGGGGCTGACGATTAGTAAGCGACTGGTAAATATGATGGGCGGAGATTTTCAAGTGCACAGTAAGTCCGGCGTGGGATCGACATTTACGTTCAATGTTGTTCTTCAACTGGGAAATCAGACGGGTAGTCGTCGTATTATGCTGCCGAATGACCTGTTGAATATGCGTGTATTGGTGATTGATGATAATGCGACTGCGCGTGAAATTGATAATCAACTGCTTGAGGCTATGTCTTTCAGGGTCACAACGGCTTCATCGGGAGCGAAAGGTCTGGAGGAATTGGAAAAGAGTTTGAACACAGATCCTTATGGAGTTGTGTTGATGGATCTTGCCATGCCGGGTATGAATGGGATTGAGACCTACAAGAAAATGCGTGAGATGATTCCAGCGGAGCAGGTGCCAAGAACTATTATGATTACAGCTTACGGGACAGAAGACGCAATCCTGGCGGCGGAAGATGCTGGAATGGATGGTTATGTGATCAAGCCGGTTAATGCCTCTCAGCTTTTTGACGCAATAATGGAAGTATTCGGGCGCGAACGATTGCCGCGTAATACAATTGCAGATGCGGAATCAAGAGATTTACTTAAGGGATTCAGCGTATTGTTGGCGGAAGATAATGAAATAAATCAGCAGGTAGCGGTGGAACTGCTGGAAGAAGCTGGTTTGTCTGTGACGGTTGTTCCTGATGGTGTTCAGGCTGTGGATAAGGCGGAAAACAGGTTCTACGATGTTGTTTTGATGGATATTCAAATGCCGGAGATGGATGGGTATGAGGCGACGAAGCAGATTCGCAAGGCGGAAGACGCCGGAACTTTAAAATATGTGGGTATACAGAAGCGGTTGCCGGTAATCGCGATGACTGCAAATGCGATGTCAGGCGACAGGGAAAAGGCATTAGCGGCAGGAATGGACGATCATATCGTTAAACCGATTGATCCGGAACAACTGATCAATACGCTGCTGTATTGGCTGAAACCGGATGCCCTGTCGCAGCATGTGATGTCCCAGGAGCAGTCACTTGATAATTCGGGCCTTGAGCTTGCTTTTTCTCCAGAGGCAGGTTTGAGGCGAATAAAGAATAATACAAAGTTATATGAAAAGCTGTTGATGAAATATCTTCGTAATAATCGAAACTTTATAGAGGAATTCAATAATCTGGTAAAAGAGAAGAAACTTGATGATGCACAGCGCCTGGCCCACACTCTGAAAGGGGTTGCCGGTAATCTTGGTGTGATGAAGGTATCTTCCGCTGCCAGAAAATTGGAACAGCTATCCAAAAACAAACAATTGGATTCAATTGATAAAATAGTTGAAGAAGTTGATTGGGTACTTAAAGAATCATTCAGGACAATTACGGGTTACTTAAATATTGAAGAGAAGGCTTCCGAGACTGCACCAATGGAAGAACGTTTGGTCGATTTCAGCCAGATAAAAGACGACGTAGACGAACTGATTGTCTTGCTGAAAGACGATGATTCTGCATCGTTGGCAAAGTGCGACGATATCAGAGGTAAAATTACCGGTTCTGCGCTTGAGTCCAAATTCGAAGAGCTTAACCGGCAAATTTCTTCCTATGAGTTTGACGAAGCACTCAAGATTATCACTACACTTGTTGAGCAAGAAAGTTAATCAGCAAGCCAGTCGTAAAAGTTTTTTTATTCGTTCTCAACGATTAGATTGCAGATTCCAGCTTGATTACAAACTCAGTGCCGTGATCTTCAGATGTTTTTGGGGTTGATTTACAGGTTATTCTGCCGCCGTATGTACCCATCAGTTTTCTGATCAGCGGCATTTCGCTGCCGATTTTATTTTCTGAAGTTTTGCGTGGAGTAATGAAGATGTCTTTCATCGATTGACTTAGAGTTCCGTCTCCGTAATCACGTATAGACAATTCAATATATTTTGCACTCGTAGTTACTGTAATATCTATGGTTCCACCTGTTTCTGAGTTGTTTATACAGCAGGCCAGAACATTTCCAAGTATACAGTTGGTAAAGGTTGCATCGTCGATTACCACCAGAAGTCCATCGGTTATATCAACATTTACAGTGATGTCCTTGTCATTAAGGTTGTTTTCCAATAAGGTCATGGTTTCTTTTACAGCTGTTTTCAGGTCATAAGCCATTAGTGGTATTTCCGGTTGAGCCTGGCCGATGAGAACCTTTGCCGAAACAAAATTTATTAGTGAGGTGTTGTTTTCGGCAATTAGATGCAGGTCTTCCCGGAAGACTCCATACATATCTTCACGTTCCCCAATGGTGTCAAGCATTGTACAGATGGCTTTGCTTGACCGGGACAGGTCTCGACTGATAATATGATTGAGTTCTGTATTGGCGATTTTCAGTTTATCTAATTTTTCTGTTGCTGCTTTTAGATTATTTTCGATGGTTTGTTGTTTTCGGCGCAGCATTAGTCCGTCAAGGTGGGCTTTAAGGCGTCCCAGCAGTTCTTCTTTGATAAAAGGCTTGGTCAGATAATCCGTTACACCGGCTTTGAATAGTTCGATCTGGGTTACTTTGTCGGTTGTTGCTGACAGCATCAACAATGGAATATCTTTCAGTTTTAGTTCATGTCTAATTTTTCGAGTTAGTTCAAGTCCTGTCATTTTCGGCATGTCCAGGTCGGTAATAATCATATCGAAACACGCAGCAGCTTCCTGTAGCAGATTATAAGCTTCCTCGCCGTCAGCGGCTTCAGTGGTAATAACCCCATAGCTATTGAGTGCGCGTGCCACAATTTTTCTTGCGAACAAGCTGTCATCAACAACCAAAGTCGAAAGACCGATCAGTTTTTCTTCCAGGTGCAGGATGCGATCTATCGTCTGAAGCATCTTGGTTTCAATTTCTTTTTTGGAAAGGAAATCGGATGCTCCCAATTCAAATCCTTTTTGACGGTCTTCAAGGGAATCGCGCGATGTTACAAATAGTATCGGCAGATGTTTCAGGGTATCTGGTAAATCAGGATTCATTCGGATATGGCGACAGGCTTCAAAGCCGTTCATTTCCGGCATATCAACATCCAGGGATATCAGGTCGATATCATTATTCCGTAGTAAAGTAGTCAAGGCTTCGGTACCGTTTTCGGCTTCGCAAACTTCGTATCCGCCTTTTTCCAGAAGCATTTTTATAATAGAGCGCATTACTTTGCTGTCGTCGACAACCAAAATCTTTCCGTTTGATTTCATCTCCCTGGCCCTTTCTATTATTCTGTTGTGTCATTGTCTTTCTTTATGATTATAATAGTCTGAAACGAATTTGTGAACCCCGTTTTTATAAGATAATCGGCAATGATGGGAAATTGATTATGCCAACGCAGAAAAAAATAATTGTTGTCGTTATTGATTTTTCCTTACGCTGCACTATGTTACAATCCGATTTTTAAATTAATAATAAATTAAATATAGAGTGAATTAATGATTGCAGCTGTAAATATATCCATGCGTTTTGGACAGCAAACGCTATTTGAACACGTTTCCGTAAAATTCCGTCCGGGTAACCGTTATGGATTGATTGGGGCCAATGGCTCCGGAAAGTCAACGTTTATGAAGATTATGACCGGTCAGCAGAGTGCTACTACCGGAGAGATCGCCATTGACAAGGGATGCCGCCTGGGATATCTCAAACAGGACCATTATGAATATGAGGACGTAACGATTATTGATACTGTTTATATGGGACATGAAGAACTCTGGAAGGTGTATCAGGAGCGTGAATACCTCTATTCCCAGGATGAATTGACCGATGAAGAAGAAGAACGCGCCAACAATATCGAAGAGGAATTCGAGCATGTCGGCGGATATACGATGGAGCGTGAAGCGGCGAAACTGCTCTCTGGTCTCGGTTTTGACGAATCCGAATTCAACCAGCCGATGTCTTCCCTTACCGGTGGATTCAAGCTGCGTGTTCTGCTGGCCCAGGTACTGTTCGGAAAGCCCGATATCCTGCTGATGGACGAACCGACTAACCATCTTGACATGAGTAGTATCGACTGGCTGTCCGACTTCCTGAAAGGTTACGAGGGTACCGTGATCGTGATTTCCCATAACCGTTATTTCCTGAACGAAGTGTGTACGAATATTGCCGATCTTGATTTTCAGGAAATACGTCTCTTTTCTGGGAATTACGATGATTTCATGACTGCCAGCGCCATTGCACTTGAGTCGAGGAAGCACGAGAACAAGAAAAAGGAAAAACGTATTTCCGAGCTGAAAGACTTTATTAACCGGTTCAGCGCCAATGCGTCGAAAGCCAAGCAGGCGACTTCGCGTCAGAAAGAGCTTGAAAAAATTGAGATTGATGAGATTAAAGCCAGTTCCCGTGTTTCCCCATTCGTCCGATTCAATCCGCTTGAGCGTTTGGGGGAAAAAGTCATTGAAGTTGATAATATCAGCAAGGAATATGATCGGAAGATTTTCGAGAACCTCAGCCTGTCGGTATCGAATAAAGACAAGATTGCTATTATCGGAACTAATGGCGTCGGCAAGACAACATTGCTCAAAACGCTGATCAAAAATATTGAGCCTTGTAACGGTAATGTTGTTCATGGGGAGACCGTGCAGGTCAGCTATTTCCCTCAGGATGCGTCCGAAATGCTTGATATGGAGAGTCGGGCAATGGATTGGCTTACCCGGTTCTCTCCCGATCCAAATCTTGGTGAAACCGAGTTCCGTTCGTTCATGGGTAAGATGCTGTTCAGCGGCGATGAAGTATTTAAGCCGGTACAAGTCCTTTCCGGGGGCGAAAAGGCTCGTCTGATCATCGCGAAAATGATGCTTGAAGGCGGTAACGTGCTGGTGCTTGACGAACCGACCAACCATCTTGACCTGGAATCAATTGAAGCCTTGAATTATGCCTTGACTCTGGTTGAGGTGCCGGTGATCTTTGTGAGTCATGACCGTGAATTCATCACCAGTCTGGCAAACCGGATCATTGAATTTACCGATGAGGACAAGGTTGTAGATTATCCCGGTACAATGGCTGAATACGAAGACCACAAAAAACGCAATAAGCAGAAGTAGACTTGTGAAAAGCTACTGCTGAATAAAAAGATATTTGCTGCCGATATCCTGCAGGCTATTGCGTTTTTTTGTCCATGTGTATACTTCAGCGCGTAGGGCTTGCTCACAATGTCCATCCAGTATTTGTATATTGACCGTGCGTCCGCCATCATGATATGGCTGCATTCTCAACACGTTTGTGTCGGGAGTTACATAGGGTTCGAAGCGAAGTTGTCCCTGAGTATTTCCCAGGTCTTCCCCGGCACAGTCTGCACTGTAAATAATGCTGGAGGGGTTGCGTATTTTGCCGACTTTATAGAAAGAGTAGCGAAAGGCTTTTCGCGGCATGCCGGTTGAAGAATCACCCCAGTTTGAACTGTTAATGCCGATGCCTTGAACTTTACGTAATTCAGAGAAAAACGTGGTTGCTTCTCCGGTTCTGTATTGGTGCAGATAACTTGTGGCCGAAGCATTATGGCTTTGCAGTGAAGCGGGACATACCCAGAGCCATGGCATGTATGAAGTATATGAGTTGAGTACGGAAACCCAGCGGTATTTTTCATCTGTAATGGTACTGCTCATTTGATAGCCTGGAATCATTGAGTTATTGTCATTGACGTACATGGCAACTGCAGTGCCGATTTGTTTCAGTTGATTAAGACATGAAATTGTTTTTGCTTTATCTCGCGCCCGGTTTAGGGCGGGAAGCAGCATTCCCGCAAGAATGGCGATGATTGCTATCACGACGAGGAGTTCGATGAGTGTGAAATTCCGTATCTTTTTCATAATATCAAATCTCCATTTTTAGTTATTAAACAGTTTTATATCGCTGAATAATTGAATCATCTTTTCGTTGTAGCAGCGATCAGTGAATTGGAGCGTATCAAAACGTTTCAAGGTTGAATCGGTTGCTTCCATGCGGATTACTCCGTCAACGCGAAGAATCAGGTGCCCATCGGTATTACGGGAGAACTCCACATTCACCATTTTTCCCGGTTCAAAGAAAAACGCCTTTTTAGGAGACATTGTAGCTATCTCTTTGATTTTGTGATTTTGTTCAATCGCCAGTTTGCAGTTATTTGAAGTGCCTTGAGCAATTGTAGCAGAATAACAGGCATATTGGGAACGCGAATCTCGTAGTTTTATGGTAAAACGGTTATTGCCGCTTTTTTCTCCACTGGTAAATTTGACTTTGAAACTCAGTTTAAAAGTTCCGTCTTCCAGGGGCTTGAAATCTGATGTTGAAACCGATTCGAATGCGATTTTACCTGATGGGCGAAGACAGTTATTTTCAACGGACCAGGACTTTTTAGGAGATTTCCAGATGGTATTTCCCTTGAGGTTGCCATCCTTAAAGCTGTCGGCAAAACGCAATGACGGCTCAGCCGCGCTGATTCCAGTTGTGAGTGCGGCTGCAAAAATCATAGTGATCAGTGTGTTCATAATATCTTTCTCCATATTTAATTATTTTAAGTGCAGGTATTATTTTTGTAAAGTCTTTTTCAGACGATAAATAAGCAAGCCTGATGCTTCCAGTTGTACGGATATTCCGTTCTTACTGAGAGTGTTATTGTTTACCGTTACTGGAGTTGCGGCTGGATAAATTCTTTCGAGTTGCCATGAACCGTTTTCCCAGTTCGGTAATGTGATTTTCGCTTCAAATTTATTTTTCCCTTTCTGTTTTCTTAATTCGTCAAATCCCCTGAATGCTGAGATTACCAGAATCGTATCTTTATTGTTTTTGAGTAGAAATCCCTGAACCGCAGAATTGCTGGATACCACTTTCCTGGGAATTTTGCACAGCGACAGTAAGTCGGTGAGTGATGAACCATCCTTTGAGGCGGAAAATGCTTTCGGTGAATAAATGATTCTGCCTTTGCCGTATGACCAGCTGGTGATTGATGACTGGCTGAGTTCAGGCGCGTGTAGAAGCGTTCTCCATAAGAATTTATCCGGATTACAGCCGGGAGTGAATTCACCGGCATTTTCGCATATTGCAAGAGTTCCACCCTTTTTTACAAATCTTGCCAACTTATATATTAGTTGCTGGCTGAAAACTTGATTGTCTGCGTCGCAAACAATTAGTTTTTGCCGTTCGAAAATTTCATGGGGAGTTATACCGGAAAGCCATGGAACATTGCCCAGCGAAACTTTTGCCGCGACTTTCTGTAGTTCGTCGCCGGGTAGGGCATACCAGCGCCACGCCCGGGTTCGGCAAAACATATCATCCCAGGAAAGGATAAAACCGACAGGCGGAGCATCCGGTGTGCTTGTTGTGAGAGTACGCAACACCGGAATGACAGTGGTCCAGAATTTCATGGCATCCTTTAATTTTAGATTTGCCGGATAACGTTTTACATGAAGGTTTACCTGGGAATTCCATACCATGCCGAGATCGTAGTTTTCAAAACCGTAACGGAGGGCATTGGTTATCATGTCTTGTAACTGGCATCGTTTGGCGGGAGGAACATAATGCGATTCCGGCTGGCGTTTGATCTTCCAGTTTGCCGCGATGGAATAAAGTCTTACCATCTGATGGGCCTCCCCTCCGCCGTCATTCAGGTGAGTGTGGTTCTTACGCATTCCGGCGAAAAGGTATTCTATTGGGCCGGTATATGTTGCGTAATGACTGGCGGGGCGTTTAGAATCCACGGAACGAAGCGTTGGATCAAACAGTTCCGTCGTCGCTTTTTTGTATATCTCCAGCTTGGCGGCGTTGAAGTCGAGCCATGGATAGCTGATATCAACTTTTTTATTCCAGTCCGGTAGCGGAGGTGTAACTTCGGACCATGATTTGAAGTCACTGCCCCAGGCTGCATTCAGTCTTTCCAGGGCGGGGTATCGTTTTTTCAGGTACTGGATAAGCTCTTTTTGGGCCCAGGGGGAATAGTCGGTTACCCGGTTGAAATGATCCATGAAAATACCTGAATCAAGGCCCTGTCCGCTAAAGGTCCATGAGATGAAGCACGGATTGGAACCGTAGCGTTTATATAGGGCTTTAATGAGTTTCTTAGCGGCAGAACTATATTTTTTCGATGCCGGAGAAGTGATACAAAGATTTCTCCATACCTGACAATTCCCGTTACTATCCATCATCCACTCTCCCCAGGTGTCATAAGGGGAGGTATTAAAGATGCCTCCTCCGGTAATGATTCCGAAACAGATTCCCCGGTCTGTAAAAAACTTGATATATTTGTCAAGTTCGCTCCAGTCATAAACGCCGCAGACAGGTTCTACATGAAACCATTTGAAGTTTATATTTATCATGTTGCTGCCGCGTTCCTTCATTCCTGTAACGAGGGCTTTTAATCCTGGAAGATTGGATTCATAAGAACCCAGCAGTAATTGATTTTCATGGACATTCAGCCCAGTGGGGGCTATTGGTTTGGATATATGACTCCAGTCCGGAATTGTTTCAGGGTAATTCCCCTTTTTAAAGTAAAATATATTGGCCTGGTCTATTATGCTATCCTGCGATTCCAGTATTACACTCAGGTTAAGAAATTTTCCAGGGGCAATGTTTTTCAGCTTGAGTTCTGCGGTCGTTGCGTTGGTTGAGACAGGAATAAGCTGTTCGAATTCTTTCCTGCTGGTATAATTTCTGCCGATAATGTGCAGCTCCAAGTTTTTTTCTTTTTCAGGGAGTCCAGAAACTTTGAGCAGTCCGTCTGTAACAGATATCGCGAAAATATCGTTGGAAATGATCGGAGCGGTTCTTAATTCGGGCGTTGTGGTATCTTCCAATATGTTTACCGTGCATTCTGTGGTAAACGCAAGCTTGTTTTGTGGAGTGATGCCTTTGAACATTACGCGATAAAAACCGAAAGGAAGATAGGGAAGGGTCCAGGTCTTTTCTGGCTGGATCAATGTTGTAGCATAAATTTTTCCGGTCATTCCCTGGCGAATAACTACAATCCCTTTGACTTGAGTAAAGTCAATATTTTTTTTTATCAACAATTGCGGGTTGAATTTTATTGGAAAGGTTGTTCCATTCGTTAAGACCTTGCATATTGGCTGCGACGGACGGATTCCTGCACTTAAATCAATTGATTCAATATACCAGCGGTATTGAGCTGGTTGGTAGAAGTCCGCATGACAGATTAGTGCAGTAAATAAAGGTAATGAGATAAATATTTTAGAGATAAGTTTGATCACGTTTTGCCTTCCTTGCTGGGGATGTGTATTATTTGCCGGATACCGGAGCCACTGAGCTGTACTTTAATAACCTGGGTTCAACCATAATTTGTTTTTGATCGATAATTTGATTGTTTATACGTTTTATCAGCATCTGGATTCCTTTTTCCAGAATTGTATGAAAATCTGCTTCTATTGTTGTTATCAGTGGATATTGGTGTTCCGACTGCGAACGGGTTCCATAAGCAATCAGGCTTAACTGCTCAGGAATTTTTATTCCCCGTTGTGCTGAGATGTAGGTGAGAACGCTGACAATTTTTTGATCATTACAAATAATTGCAGTCGGCCGGTTGGTGGCGGTAAGAATTGATTCGGCCCAATCTACAATAATATCAAAAGAAAAAATAGATTTTTGAGTTTTGAATTCTTTGCAGAGAAATTCATCCGTACATAGTTTGAAATCATTTATCGCGTCATGGTATCCGGATACCGCTGTAGCGTGAACATCATACTCTCTATCACAGTGGGCAAAGGCTATACGTTGGTGTCCCATTGCCGCAAGATGTTCTACTGCTCGGTAAATCCCCGAGTGATTGTCTGAAAGAATACAATATTCTGCTCGTTCAAGAATGTTGACCCACTTATATTCGGGGGAATGGTCCAGCCATTTGCGGAGTTCCGGACATATTTCTCCTGCCAGTAAGACACCGTCAACGATTTTTCCGGTCAGTTGAGATGGCGGCTTAAAGGTCGTGCCGTTTCCGCCTTCCAGTTCGATATGATATGAATACTTACTGGCCTCGCATTGATTTACAAAGTGAGCCATGACAGGAGATACGAATCCACGGGAATCGACTAATTTTTCTACCCCGCTTACCGGCAGGTATAATCCCAATTGTCCGGTGTGTTTGCTGCGAAGCATTCGTGCGGCTAGAGTAGGCGAATAATGCATTTCATTTGCTACTTTTCTGATTTTTTCCCGCAGTATTTCACTAACGCCGTCGGTATTTCTTAATGCCATTGATACAGCAGTCGGAGATACTCCAACTTTTTTGGCTATATCTGCCATCGTATAACTGCCGCAAGATTTCTTTGTCATATTTTTAGTTTATCCTTAACTTTATCGATAAAGTTATTATAAGTCAAATTTTTAGAAATGTCAATAGTTGACTTGAAAACAGTAAAAATTTGTTGTGTTGTGCGGGTAATGCGTCACTCTGGTTTTTCTTTACCACGAAGAGCACGAAGGACCACGAAGATTTTTAAATTTTTTCCGTTTTTTACCATAGAATGAAGAAATTACACAGCAAAGTTTTCTAACCTCAAAGCTCTTCTACTACCTATGTTCAGCAGGAGAAATGTTGCTATTATAATTGTTTTTATAAAGTTTTTTTTCACCTTCGTGGTCCTTCGTGGTCTTCGTGGTCTTCGTGGTGAACAATAAAAAACACAAGTGACCGATTACGTTGTGCGGTGGTAAGCTTGACTTAGTGCCCATTTATAAGTTTTGTTACTTCTGGGGAGGGGAGCGCAACCTTGAAAACGCAAATCAATCTCAAAACTTCACAAACCTTATAAAGAGGCAACCATGTCAGGACAATAAGTTCTACTTGGGTTAGGTAAATATCTGTGTGATATTTAAATGGAATCGGTAGTTTCTACTTTAATTCGTATCCCGATACACCTTCGATCTTTTCTCCATTGGAAGTTTCGATGGTGTAAACGATTGTACCGCCCTTTTTCCTGTGGTTTGTACTTATTGCGGTAATCCATGCCGGAAGTCCTTTATAGCCAACCTTTTGATTGAGATAAAAAGGAATCCAGGTTTTTATTTTGCAAGTATTCCTCATAAAGTAAATAGCATTTTCATTGCGGTGTTTCCAGGCATTCATGAATCCAATAACGGAAAATGCGATAGACATCGAGATTATACAAGTAAAATAACGCGAGAGCCCCTGCATTTTCATAGATTGTTTTAGTGTAACAATGGACGGGGCAACTGATTTGATGGCTAGATCTTGTCCGCATTTCGGGCACTTATTATCTGGACCTGCTTTTTTATTGCACTCGTAACATTTGGGAAAGTGACCTGCTTTCAGCAGTTTTTCTTCAAATTTTGTCAAATAATAGAAATATATCTTTCGCACGACAGGAAAGGCGATGCCAAAGAATAGAATTGTGGATATAAGTAATGTTGGCAATGTTAGGTATTCACACTCCCATACGTATGATATTCCATATATTGTACCTCCCATACCTAGCAACATAAAGACAATAAAGAACAACCAGAACAGCGGAAATAAGTTCTGGCGTGCTATTGTCCCGTAGAGTCTTAATTTAGCCTTTCTGGAAAAGTGTGAAATATCGATATCCATTTGGTGCCCCATAAATTTTTGGTGTAAGAAAATATATTAGGGCTAATTGTAAAAATCCAGTACAAATTCTAATTTTTCGAATCTCAGCCGTGAGGTGGCGTTGTTTTTCCTTGACAGGAACCTTAATGGATGATCCCTTGCCTCCGCTGTTCCAAATCCGGAGACAAGGCTAGTCATTACTTCTTTCCTTTTTAATAAATTTCAACCAGATTTTGTACTGATCAAGTTTTAACTGACCTGTCCTGGCAATGTAATGATTTACCAGTTGCTTTTCAGATTCGCCAAGCTGTACTCTCGAAAGCCATAGTTCAGCCGCCGTAGCCAGAGGAATAGTTCCAGCAACAACCATGCCATTGGGGGCGATGCTAAAATCAGTCATTAATAGAGATTTATCACGATCATAGCTGAACAATTCTACTGAACCGGAAACAGCCTGTGGAGTATCATTGACAAGCACCAGCTTATGATTGCCGCTCTCAGCCTCGGTTACAATAGCGCAAATATCGGTTTGCGATGCTTTTACATAGTTATAAGCCAGCTTTTTCCGGTAGTAGTAATCAACGATTGCATCGGAAATGATCGGCCAGCAATCACGTAGGTTCCACCAAAGAATACCACTACGGATATTTTTTTCTGAACGCCATTTTTCAATAAAGAATTTTACCGCTTCTGCCTGGCTGATCTGCGATGCCAATACAAAGTCTTCCAGATTATCAGGTGCTTGATCGAATAGTACCATGATTTGGTTAGCCATTAATTGAATACGACAGTTGCAAGTCGTATTTAATGGCATTGGACGGGGAGCCTTCGTTATCCATAATTCGTTGTTCTGCCACGGCCACGGATTATCGGTTCCCATCATTTGACATATGGATTTCACGTCGGGACAGCCGTGATAGCCGATCTCACTGACGAAATGTGCATTAGAACTCATATAGAACGGCCCTTTGAAATCATCACGCGGGCCCCATAGGTGATCTTCCGGCCTAATGTTAATTTTGTTGCCTTGCCGAACCAGTTCAGGGCTGCAATACGGCGAGCTTGGTAGATAGTTACACATCGGATCCAGGCGTTGAACCGCTTTAGCTAGTATTTGGCGGCTGATCATGTCAATCTGGTTAGGATCTAGATCAATGCCGCCCCAGCCTTGATATGCAATATCAATCTCATTGTTGCCACTCCACAGTGCCATTGAGGAATGATTACGCAGTTTTTTGACAATAAATGAGGCTTCCTCATCCATCCTGGACAGAAATTCCAGATCCTGTGGATGGCACGCGCATGCCAAGGCAAAATCCTGCCAGATCATAATTCCGGCAGCATCGCAGTAATCGAAAAAGGCATGGTCCTCATAAACATTACCGCCCCAACAGCGCAACATGTTGCAATTGAGGTCAACTGCCATATCAAGAGTGCGTTTATAGTGTTCTACATCACGCGAGTGCAACGAGTCAAGTGGAACCCAGTTGGTTCCTTTGACAAAAATACGCTGGCCGTTGACGATAAAAGAAAAATCCCCGTCCATGGCATCTGAGGTCACATCGGTCATGCGAAGTTTAATTGTTCTGATACCGATCTTTTCGGTGCGTTCGGAAATGATACTGCCGTCAGCGGCTTTTAACGTTAAAGTGGCATCGTACAGTACGGCTTCACCGTAACCGCGTGGCCACCAGAATTCCACATTATTCAGTTCAAGTAGCTTTTTGCCGTGATGACTGCATAAATTGATTTGTTCGGAATAAATCTCACTACTGTCTTTGGCTATTTTAACATCCAGCGTCATATCATAAATCGGAGTACAAAACGATTCGACATCCCACACAAACAGTACTTCGGCTTTTTGGTTTTCTACATCGACCGTTTTCGTTCCCCAGTAGGCTCCTCTAATCCGTGCAGTTGGATGATGTTCGAGTTTAACACCGCGCCAGAGACCGGCGGATACTATCCTTGGTGTGATATCCCAGCCAAACATGTGTCCTGCCTTACGGATTCTAAGTGATTCCCAGTTAGTCGGCTGTGCAAACTCGATAACCGATGGCTCATATTTTCGACCTTCTGAAACTGTGGGAAGAATATGAACTTCAATAATATTTTCGCCTGCCTTGAGCAGTTGTCCGCTTACGTTAAAACGGTAGCCGATCAGCATATTGTCGGCATGTCCGACGGTGTGGCCATTTAGTTTAATTTCTGCGATACAATCGATACCATCAAACACCAGTTCGGTTCGGCCATCAATATAGATATCCGATAGCGTAAATGATTTTTGATAGATCCATTCGTAGTTTTCCAGTTCAAGCGCGGCATAAACATTGTTGCCGACCGACAAATCAGGCAGCAGATTGTTTTTCATCATATCCAGTTCGACGCAACCCGGAACAGTTGCCTCAATTTCGCTCCACTCTACGTGACTCCCAGCCTGACGATATTTCAACCGCCATGAGCCATTCAAATTAATTATATTCATATTGTTCCCAAAACTCCTTTATGTTTGCAGGAATAATAACAAAAACTACACTTTTACTGCTTGTTAGCAGTGTATATAATTTTTCTATTAGTAATAAAATTTTTTAAAAATATATATATTTCTTGTGCTGCCTGAAATATTATTGCAATGAAGATAACGAGCTCCAGTAAATGTCCGTAATTTCACTTGCATGACAGTTACTGGGCTCGTAAAAAAATAATGCGATAACTGACGGGAATATTGCTGATGCAGTACAAATCAAGGTAAAGAAGGCCTATGTTAAGAAGTACGTTGATCAACAGATACTCGTGTTCCACTCGATGAAATGTTCCCGTTTGGTAATCTGACCGGAATTGCCGTAGTGTTCAGCTGTAGGCCGGAGGTTCAAGAGGTAAAGGACGTTAGCCCTTTACCTACTTGATTATTACGATTATTATCTGAATGCGTTGTTATACATAAGGAAACCGGTATTGTAATCGGTTGCATTCATATTGTCAATACGTACGCTTTCAACATGACCATCAAGCAGCAGCAGGGAGGATCTGTTTAGATGGCGTAGTGACATCTGACCGGTTGCATAACAGCTTGACTGTCCTACTTCAAACGGCAGTGACACATCGGTACTGGTTCCGCATTGACCGTCAACCATGACGGCGACTTTCGTCGGGACTCGGCAGCGGTTGAAACGTTTCCAGCCGTATGTATAGTTGCTGTATGAGATATATGGGATACTTCCGAGACGGGCATTGTATTTGTAATTACTGATAGGGGACATGGCACCGGCGCCGGTGGTCATGTGCATGATTTGACTTTCTTCGGAAGGACAGAACAGTGCTTTACAAGTTCCGCTGCCGCCGCCATCCCAGTTTCTTCCTGACAAGTATGGATGCAGTTCGGTTATCCACACTATAGGATTAATACCTGAATTTTCCATGTCGCCATTGCAATCAGGATTACATGGAGCAACGTAATCATCCATATCGGTTCCGTATGATTGTCCGGCCAACCCGAATTGTTTCAGGTTGTTAACGCATGAAATAGCTTTGCCGCGCTCCCGTGCGTTGTTCAGTGCCGGTAGAAGCATCGCTGCCAGAATTGCGATAATGGCGATCACAACCAGGAGTTCGATGAGTGTGAAAAGCGATTTTGAGGGATGTTTCTCTTTCATTTTCTATTTCCTTCTTGGGTTGAATGTTATTGGTTTGGTTTATTTAATATTATAAATTTCAAATCTATCGATAAACATTTCAGGTATTGCTGCGGCATTGTCGCATGGTGCGATAAATATCCAGTCATTTTGTTTCGGCGAGAATGTACCTATTTCATACCAGGCATAGCCGTCCTTCAATTCATCGGTCCGGAATTTTCTCGTAACGTGTTCTCCCTGACTCGGGTTATACACTCCGCCGCTAAAGGCAAAGCCGTTCCGGTTCTTTATCGTAAAGCGCATTCTGACCCGCAAACCGTATTTTTTGCCGTACTCAAGTCTTCCAATAGGGGGATTGCGCCACTGGGTTGCCCATTCTGTTTTATTGGTCGGCTGCTTGATGGCGAATCCGTTGCCGGCTTTTTCATCGGGAACGATTTTAGTTTTGCAAAATAAGGTGGTAGCAAATTCTTCTCCGATTGCCATGGTATCAGCTTTAACCTTGGGGCGTTTGCCGAGCAGCATTGTTTTCAGTCCGTTTAACTTTTCGGATAATTTCACCCTTTCGCCGCCTTCGCAAGCCTTGGTCATTTTATTGTCTTTGACGATCTTCTCCAATTTTGCAAACAGTTTCTCATAGGCGGTCTTTTCTGCTGGAGTCAACTGTTTGGGGGAGTAACAGGCATTTACCAGTTTGAGATAAATTATCGGTACTTCCGTGTGCATTACACGTTTTAAAATTATCGGATCGTTTGCGGCCAGCTTTTCTGCCTTTGCCAGGTATTTTTCTGCCTTTGCCACAAATCCGGGCCCAAATTTCAATCCTCCGCTACGGTTCGGGGAGTCATGCCAGCGTTTCCAGGTTTTATAGCGGAAATCGTAATACTGCTGGATTGGTTTTGCCGCTGTTCCGTAGTAACCTTTTACAAAATCCTGCTGCAGCTTGTGCCAGTTGCGTGACGGATCCCACAATAGTTTGGTCCATACCCAGCTTTTCATTTCAGCGTCAACTCCGCCTGGTTCTGCGTACTGTCCCTGCAGCATTACGCCTTTTACTCCGTATTTTTTATACAGGCGAAGGTTATCTGTAACTACCTGCATATTGGCGAAGGGCGCAAGGTAGTCGTAAAAGTTTACGACATAATCCCAGATAGTGATCGGGGTGCCGGTTGCATGCCATGCTTTCAGAGCGGTAAAGAATTCCTTGGTTTCATTGATGCGCAGGTGCGGCCAGCGTATGGCATGTTTGTCGGTGCAGAGCTGAACCCATATCCGGGGATCAGGTTTAACTTTTTCCGGCGGCATGTAGGTATCCATATAGGCAATTGTGGATACTGTAATATCAGGATGTTTCTTGAGTATTTCCCGGGCCGCATAGTTTACCGCCCGCATTATCTGGTCGGACCTCGTATAGCCTTCCTTGAGTTCCTTGATGCATTTGGGGCATTTACACCATAAGAGTGAATCGTTTTCAGAAATACTGATGGTTGTTGCTTTGGGATATTCATCCAGGGCTTTCAGAGCGTTTTTAGTGATTATTTTTAACACTTCTGGATTAGACAGACAGGGCTGGGCTTGTGGCAGCTGGGAACGTTTGCCGTCCAGCAGTGGAAAGTATTCAGGATGTTTCGGAAACAGTTCTTTTACCGGCAACAGGCGGGCCAGGGTATGAACGTTCCAGTAAATGTTATGAGGCGGGGTCATGGAACCGCCCCATTTGTCGGGAAGCTTAAACCACCGGGGGTTCACCATGTTGTGCAGGGCCCATTCATGATTTACTGCAACAAAATAGTAGACTTCGCGATTTTCAAATGTTGGAACATAACTCCTTGACCTCGGGGTGAAGACTAGATCCGGATTATGGGGGATTTTTGTACAATGCGGCGTATACCAGCGGCAGCCCAGGTCTTCTTCAAGCAGACTCATTACCGCATATAACGGTCCGCGGATTGTACCGCCGTACAGAAACAGATTATTGTCCTTATATTTGATTCCGTATCCTTCTTTTCCCAGATTTTGCTGGTTTGCTTTAGGACATTCTTTTTTGAACAGTTTGGTCCTGCCCAGGCTTATGACTGGGCGGGCGCCGGTCTTTTTAATTACGGAAAACTCAGCACCGGTGATTTGGCCCAGCCATTTTTTTAATTCTGCGGCGGCGGTTTGATCCTGCGGTGTCGGTGGGTCCGGTATTAGAATATCTACGGTAGCTTTGCCCTGACTGGACAGCGTGAAGCTTTTACGTTGTGAAGCAGTTAGCCTAATGGTCGCTGCAATTAACATGGAAATGCAAATACATCTAATTGTTCTATTGATTCGCATTGAGTCTCCTTTGTGATCGAGTTCTTGTTATTATCTAAATACTGCGAGTCGAATTACCCTCGTATATTTCAGGTGACAGATAGGCCTGCAGTTTTTGTTTTGGGTTTGCTGTCAGGGCTTTTGTCATATTGATTATTTCGGCAGCTACTTTGCCTGCCTGAACTCCGATTGTGGTTAGCGACGGGTTATAGAATGCGGCATGGCGAGAGCCGTCGGCTCCTACTACGCTTACTTGTCCAGGGATAGTGATTCCATGATCATTGAGGGCACGCATGGCTGACTGTGCTGTTTCATCATTTAGTACATACATGGCGGTGAAATCCGGTTCGTTGTTATCAAGCCAGCTCGATAACGCATCATAGGTTTTTTCCTGAGCAAAATCTCCCGGTTTTACATGGGCGTCAATTAATTTGACACTGCAGTTCATTGTTTTTGCAATAGTATTAAAACCTTCGATTCTGGCCTGACATACTGGAAAACCGGTGTATGATGATAACATTATCGCCAGTTTTCGATGACCTTTTTCTATTAGGTAGGAAGCTGCCGTGGCGCCCAGCATAAAAGGATCCCCTGAAACACAATTGATCTTTATTTCTCGCATTGGTATCCAGCAAAGGATGACCGGGATTGCTGCTGTACCTATTTTATAAATGAATTCAGGTGTCATTGCATCAATATTCGGGATTATTGCAATTACGTCGAAATCTCTTACCGGCAAATGATTGTGGATATCATCACTCAGTTGGTAATTTTGCCGGGTGGTTTGCACTCCTGAATTTTTTCCGGTGTTTTTTAGCATTTCATCCAACTCGGAAACCGTTTGAGATGGCCAATCCGGTGTAAGCAATCCCAGTCTTATTTCTGCAGGGTTGCTGCCATCACTTACAAAAATTCCAGAATAAGGTTTTCTGATAATAAGGCCTTTTTGTTCCAATTTTTTCAACGCCTGGGATACTTTTTGCTGACTTACTCCATACTTTGACATGATCTGGCGCATGGATAAGAGGCGGTCGCCCGGAGTCATGGTTTCAATCATGACGGAGAGGTCATCATATATCTTTTTTTCAGATTTGCTTTCTGCTTGAATTTGCATCTATATTCCTGTTTGTTTATGACAGTGATTATATTGTATTTAACTGTATTTGTCAATATGAAATACAGTTTAATTTGTATTTTTTTTGTTGCTGGTGATGTTAATTAGTTTAATAGCTTTGAACACGACAACTTATTGTTGCAAAGATGACTGGTCTTATCAGATAATACTGGGAACCGGAAAGATTTGCATCTTGAGTATCGAGTTTGCAGTTCTTGCTTTTTATAATTAAGATTATCAATCTTAATTTTCGGTTTATGCAACTTCTAAGACATAAAATCTGATTCTATTAAGAAAGTAATATTCTCACCAAGGGGGAATTTTGAATCACTATAGTAACTTAATTTGGAGTCCGGGATGCTATTTTTGAAGGTATTGCAAAAATGTAGAAAAAACCGGCAATTTTTTCTTATTTTGTTTGTCATCATTCTTGCATAGTGGTCAAAAGTAGATATATTAAAGGACTGTATAAACGCAAGTAGTTAAACTTTTTTGGAAAGTGGGTTTTTACCCGCTTTTTTTGTTATGCGAAAATGAGATGAAAAATTGAAATAATTAACTGATAAAGGAGCGGCTGGGAATATGGCTAACGAACTCTTGACTATACTTGAATACATTGAGCAGGAGCGAGGAATAAGCAGAGATGTCCTGGCACAGGCCGTCGAAAAGGCCATCCTTTCAGCTTCTCGCAAAAGTATTCATCCCGCAAAAAATCTTACGGTCAAACTGGACCGCAACTCTGGCGATATCAAAGCATGGGCACAACTTGAAGTTGTTGACTCATTTCCTAACACCGACCAGATTCTGCTTGAGCGCGTTCGTGAAAAGATGCCGGACGCAAACGTTGGCGATGTGGTTGACTGGGAAGTTACTCCGAGTAACTTCGGACGTATTGCCGCCCAGACTTGCAAGCAGGCTATTATGCAGCAGCTTCGCAAAGCTGAAAAGGAAATTGTCCGTGACGAGTTTCAGGACAAAGTCGGCATGATTGTAAACGGGATTGTTCGCAGATATGAAAACGGTAATATTATTGTTGACCTGGGAAAAGCGGAAGGAATCATCAACTCCCGTAATAAGATTCCGGGCGAACATTACATGGCCGGGGACCGTATCAATGCTCTGTTGATCAGAGTTGATATTGACAGTTCAGGCCCGAGCCTGATTCTTAACCGTTCAGGAAATGAATTTCTGAAAAGGTTGTTTGAACGTGAAGTTACAGAGATTCATGATGGAGTAGTTGAGATTATGGCGGTGGCCCGTGAAGCGGGTTCACGCAGTAAGATAGCGGTAAAGAGTAATGACTCCAGGGTTGATCCGATCGGCGCTTGTGTTGGTATGCGTGGAATGAGGGTCAAGAATATCACCACTGAACTTGGTGGTGAACGGGTTGACATTATCCGTTATGATGAAGATGTCCGCACCTACGCGGCCAATGCTCTGCAACCAGCCAAGCCTTCGCATATTGAGG
The DNA here is from genome assembly GCA_963677165.2 of Victivallales bacterium. Classification (GTDB taxonomy): domain Bacteria; phylum Verrucomicrobiota; class Lentisphaeria; order Victivallales; family SZUA-371; genus JAFGXT01. Next base: position 737,907 of record CAXXSX010000001.1, read on the forward strand.
TTCGGGACGGTGAGAAAGTATTGGATGTATATGTCACCAAAGATCAATCACGACTGGCTTTCGGGAAAAAGGCGCAGAATGTGAGACTGTCATCAAAGCTTCTCGGTTGGTCGTTTAATATTCATACAGACGAAGAGGAAAAACAGGAAGACACTTTTGAAGAAAAGATTGCCCGTGCGGTCACTGGATTGTCGTCGGCACTGGAAATCGATGAGAACGTTGCAAAAGTTCTGGTCAGCAGCGGGTTTTTATCCGTTGACGGGCTTCGTGAACTGAGTGAAGAAGAGATCGCGGCAATAGATGGACTTGAAGAAGAGGATGTTAAACATATCCTGTCCGCGTTGGCATAATTGAATTTTTATAAGATAAGAGGCTTGTAGTGAAGAAGGTAAAAGTAAAAGACCTGGCTCAAAAATTCGGGGTTTCTCCGAAGGAAATACTGAAAGAGCTTGAATCGGAAGGGATTGAAGCTTCCGGTTCCTCCAGTGTAATTCCTGCGGATATGCTCGAATTGATTGAAGAGCATTTTGAAGACGTGTTTAAAGAAGCCAAAAAGGCCGTAAAGAAGAAAGGCAAAAAAGATGAGAATGCAGAGGATTCCAGTGAATCTCCCTCGGGGGCTAAGGAAGTTCATCTGAAATCTCCGATTGTTGTTAAAACTTTGGCGGAAGCGGTTGGGAAGAAACCACATGTAGTGATCAGTGACCTTATGGCAATGGGAGTAATTGCTGCAATAAATCAGACTGTTGATCAGGACACTGCTGAAAAAATTTGCGGTAAATACGATTTAACGTTGGTTCTGGATAGACGTGAAAAAGGCGGTCATCAGTCAGAAGAGAAAAAAGTTCAGAGTGATTTTGTCGATAACCCCAAGGACATCGTAGCGCGTCCGCCGGTTGTAACGTTTCTCGGTCATGTTGACCATGGTAAGACATCACTTCAGGACAAGATTCGTCACACCAAGGTGGTCAGTGGAGAAGCCGGCGGAATTACCCAGCATATCGGAGCTTCTACAATTGAGCATAATGGTCGAAAGATCACCTTTATTGATACTCCTGGACACGAAGCGTTTACACAGATGCGTGCCCGTGGGGCAAATATTACTGATATTGCAGTTCTGGTCGTGGCCGCTGATGACGGTTTCATGCCCCAGACTGTTGAAGCAATGAATCATGTTTTAGCCGCGAAAGTTCCGATTATCATTGCGATTAATAAAATGGATTTGCCAGATGCTAATCCTGATAAGGTTCTGCTTCACATGCAGCAGAATAACCTCATGAGTGAAGACTGGGGCGGTGATGTGGGTACGGTTAGAGTTTCAGCAGAGACAGGAGAAGGGTTGGACGACCTTATCGATCGTATTATTCTTGAATCTGAAATGCTTGAGTTGAATGCAAACCCGAAGCGCCCGGCCGAAGGCGTGGTTATTGAGGCACAGGTTGAACAAGGTCTCGGACCGACCGCTCATATTCTGGTGCAGAATGGGACACTCCGTGTGGGCGATGCCGTACTTAGTGATGAATATTTTGGTCGTGTTAAATCGATGATTGATGAACACGGCAAAAGACTTAAAGCCGCAGGACCAAGTACGCCGGTAAAACTGGTTGGTCTGTCAGGCGCTCCGGGTGCCGGAGAAAAAGTTATTGTATGTAAAAATGAAAAAGAAGCTCGTCTGGCATCTGAAGCTAGAGCAGATGAAAAGCGTTCAGAAAATCTTTCTGCACCTGCGGGAATGACGCTGGAAGACTTGTTTAATCAGCGGATGGACGCTGCAGAAAGCAATGCTTTGAAGATTCTGATAAAGTCAGATGTTCGCGGATCCGGCGAAGCAATCGCCGATTCCCTGAATAAGCTGCCCAGCGAAAAGATCAAAGTTGATGTTATCCAGAATAGTGTGGGTGCTATTACTGAAAATGATGTTATGCTGGCTTCTGCATCCGGTGCAGTTATCGTTGGATTCCATGTTCGAGTTAATCCTGGAGTCAACGCACTTGCGAAACGTGAGGGTGTTGAAATCAGACTTTACAGTATTATTTATGAATTGCTTGAAGATATCGTTGACGCTCTTGAAGGACGCCTAGCTCCTGATAAACGTGAAAAAGAACTTGGAATGGCCAAAATTCTTCAGATTTTCAGTGTTTCCAAAGGTCCTAAAATCTGTGGTTGCATGGTTGAAAAGGGTTCTGTCAGGGTTGGCGCGAAAGCCAGGGTTCATCGTAACGATGAACTGATCTTCAACGGTGAAGTCAAGTCACTCCGTCGTTTTCAGGATGATGTGAAAGAAGTTAAAGCTGGTCTTGAATGCGGTATCCGCCTTGATAACTTTATGGATTTCGAAGAAAATGATATTATCGAACTCTATGAAGTTGAATTGTCCAAAGCTTCGCTTTAATATATTATATACAGAAGGTAGGTTATCATGAGTGCACCAGACCGGCTCACCCGGGTAAATGAAATACTCAAACGGGAAATTGCCGATTACCTTGAACGTGATCCGATCTTAAAAGACGGAATGGCGCTGGTTTCGGTTACCGGGGTAAGTGTTTCTTCAAATCTGCGTAATGCCGAGGTGCGAATCAGCGCCATGGGTGCCGAGTCACTTAAAAAGGACGTGATAAAGCATTTACGGGATAATCGTAGTATCATTCAGAAGCAGGTATCGAAAGATGTAGTATTGAAATATACGCCGGTTTTGAACTTTGTGCTGGATGATAAGATAGAGCGTGGAGACAGAGTTCTGGACATTATCAGAGAATTGGAGCAAGATGCAGGCGAAGATAAATGAATTTTCTGAGTTATTATTAAAAAATGACAACTATTTGATTGTGACTCACGAGCGCCCGGATGGCGACGCATTGGGGTCATCGTTTGCTATGCTCAATCTCTTAAAAGGGTGTGGTAAAACCGTTAAGTTGTTGCTGCCGGAAGAACTTCCTGAAAAATATCTTGATTTTGTATCTCACGACTATCGTGACCATATTGATACCTATGAAAGAGCCGGAATCAGCTGGTGTATATCTCTGGATAATACCGGGCTTGACAGGGCCGGTGTCGGCTTAAGAAATAATCTGGCTGATTTTAAACTGCCTATCATCAATATTGACCATCACCCTGACAATCAGTTGTTTGGGGATCATAACCTGATTGTACCTACCGCTTCTGCAACTGCGGAAATTGTGTTTCGTATCGCCCACAGCCAGCCGGATAAGTGGAAAATCACTCCGGAAATCGCAACTCTGCTGATGTTGGGAATCATTATGGATACAGGTGGTTTCCGTTATGACAATACTTCGGCGGAATCTATGGAAATTTCCGCGGAACTGCTCAGGCTCAAGGCTGATCACCATAATATTATCAACAACATGTTTTACTCCAAGCATTTGCCATATGTTCAGTTCGAGGCGGAATTAATGACGAACCATTTGAAAGTAGATCCGTCTGGCAGATTTGGTTGGATATACATTCCGGATTTTCTTGTCAAACGATATGGTATTGACATGAAGAACACCGAAGGGTTGATAGAGGGATTGCGATCAATTGGCGGGATGGATGTTGTTGCGTTGATGCAGCGCAAGGATGACGGCTATAAAGTATCGCTGCGTTCTAAAAACCCCAATTTTTCCGTTGCAAAAATCGCCCGTCAATTGAACGGCGGCGGGCATGAAATGGCTGCCGGATGCTTAATTAAAACAGAGAGCCTCCAGTCGGCAGAAAATATTCTTATGGCACACGTTGAAAGGATTTTTGATGAGATACAGGGCTGAAAAGCATCGTCTTCCGCCGTTTAAGGAGGAAGGGTTGATATTGATCGATAAGCCGACGGAATGGACCAGTTTTGACGTGGTAAACTTTTTCCGCAGTCGGTTTAATGTTCCAAAGGTTGGACACTGCGGAACGCTTGATCCGGCTGCGACTGGTTTGCTGATCATTGTATTTGGCAGTTTTACCCGCCTGAGTCAGCATTTGAGCGGACAAGATAAAACGTACGAGGCTGAAATCCTGATTGGAACGGAAACCGATTCCCAGGATATGGATGGAACGATTACCGCCGAAAATGATTGGAGTTCAGTTACCCCTGAACGTTTTCGTGAGGTTGCCGCGGAGTTTATTGGGCCGCAGCAGCAGATTCCGCCGATGGTTTCAGCAGTCAAGAGGAAAGGCAAACGGATGTACGAGCTTGCCAGAAAGGGAGTTGAGGTTGAACGGGAACCTAGGGATATTGTAATACATTCTCTGGATATTACCCGAATTGAACTGCCATATGCCGACTTTACAGTGAAGTGTTCCAAAGGAACATATATCAGAACATTATGTGCCGATATGGGAACGAAACTCGGCTGTGGTGCAGTACTGAATAAGTTGCGGCGCACTTCAAGCGGTCCTTTTTCGATTGAAGATGCGGTTACTATCGATACTTTGAAGCAGTGGGAACAACAGGAACTTCGTGAATACAATAGTGAATTCCTCCATAATACGCTTGCCAAAATGGATGAATTTTCATTCTAATCCGTACCACAACTGATCTTGCATTTCGGGGTTTAATTTTAAGGAGCTGAAAATGACTTTTAATCTACGCGATATTGAATCGGGTATTGATGATTTTATATGTAACAGTGAGCATGAATTCAAACTGGCTGACATCTGCCGTGTTCTTGCCGGTGAAAACAAGCTGAATGAGGATCAGGAAAAACAACTTGAGAATGCGGTAGCCAATATTTTGATTGATGATCCGCAGGTATTGTATAATCATGAGAATAAACAATATATTTCGCGTGATACCTTTTTTAACGGCGGTTCTTTTTTGATTGTTCCTACAGAACTGGAAATAGAGCAGGGGATACTGGTGCCGGGACATCGATTCGGGCCATTTTGCTGCACAGATATTTTCCCGTCCGAAGTAAGAATGCGTGATGACGTCGGAAAGCTTGCCGAATTTAAAAATATTCCTATGCCGGTTGAGAACGCGTCTGTTTTTCATGTATTGCTTGGCGCGGAGCAAATGTTTGAGTTTTTTGTTGCCGATAATCCTGAAAACGCCGATATTTTAGGGGGGGGCGGCAATGCGGCCGGCAAGAATGTGATTCTTTCCGTAATGGCATTTGAAGCGTTTTATAAAAAGTATGATTTTAAGCATGGCGATATGATCGTTGTGACTATTGATGACTGGACCCTTGGAGACTTTAGTTATAAATATGTTTCCGGAGAAGAGCGTGACGCTGACGCAACGGCAAAATGGATTGACAAGCTGGGTGAAGCCGCAGAAGAAGTTATTGAGGAATATTCTAATTATCTGGAGATACCAGAACAGCTCGCGAGGGCATTTTATATCGGCGGCAGGGCTTTGATTGATGAGCCGGCAGCGACCCTCAATGAATTTTATCTGCGTTCTGAACGGATTCGGGTGGGATATGTGTCAGGAATGACGGTACTCACGATCGCTCGAGATGATGAAGAGGATGAGGAAAACGAAGGAAATATGTACCGGAGCGGAAATGTTCCCGGAGATGTTATGATATCCAAAGGGGAAACCTCGGATTTTGAGTCAATGCTCAAAGAAATCGGCAGTGTACTTCGTCCGGCGGAAGTTGAAGGATTTATGCTTGACCAGTTATATCGCGATGAACCGGTATTTGATGTTTTCTTTCAACGTTGTTTTGGTGGACAGAAGTTGAATTTTGCCGATGAAGCACAGGAAGCGGTTTTTCTTAACTCTCTTGAAGATATCTGGGAAGGACGTTTTGCGGGGTATAACAAACTGGTTGATGAAAATAAAGGTCCGGTTCGTTCCCGTCTGCTTGAAATTGTTGAAGAACGTATGGACTGGCTACATTATTTGAACGATCTGGATGTGGATCCCGGCAAACTTGAAGATCATGACGCGTTTACAAATCTTGTATCTGCCTCAATTCATTTTACTTCGCTTTGTCAGTTACTGAATTCAGAAGAACACTTTGTTTCCGGTTCCGAAGTTGAAAGTATTCTTGAATCCATCGAAGATATGGCGGAACTACAGAAATCTTATATCGAAGAGCTTAACAGCATTATTGCCCGCATGCAGTAATATTGCTGATGGCATTAAAGATCACTTTTGGCTTATAGATTTTTCCTGAAAAATCTCATGTTTGTATTGGGAATTTTGATGTAAATGTGCTAACTTGAACTATTCAACAATAGTCTCAGGGAAAGATTATGCTAAAAAGATTTTCTGTCGTTTTAACATTATTTGTAGTTTGTTTGGGTTTTACCGGTTGTCAGTCTTCTTCGGACGACTTCAGTAAGCTGAAAGATGACCGTGCGATCGATCGGGATATTGCCAGAAAGAACAAGTATAAAGTTGATTTTGGCGAAAAGAACTTCCCGGATTACACTGAAGAATTTGGCGGAACGGATCCGCTTGAGGGATTCAATCGGTCAATGTTCCAAGTTAACAAATATGGGCATAAGTATCTTGTTCAGCCGGTTGCTACACTATGGACTTCGATTTTTCCGCGACATATTGTAAAATGTTTTAACCGTTTTACAGAAAATGTCGGCTTTCCTAAACGCATGGTCAGTTGTTTTCTGCAGGCGAAATTCAAGGGTGGCGGTATTGTGCTGTTGCGTTTTCTTACCAATACGACAGTGGGGATTGCCGGTTTTTATGATCCTGCTGACGCCTGGTTTGAGTTGGAACCTCAAAATGAGGATATTGGACAGGCTTTCGCTTCCTGGGGAATCGGACCGGGATGTTATCTGCATCTGCCGGTAGCGGGCCCGGCGAATATTCGTGATGGCGTGGGGATGATCTTCGACAGTGCCCTGGATCCCAAAACATATATTTACGGCGGGCAGGCTTTTACCGCGGTAAACAAACTTTCAGCTTCTTATCGTGATATTGATTCATTTCTGTGGGCCAACGCCGATTCATATGAATTGTCGAAGCGGCTGTATAATGCTGAACGTTATATAAAGATAAACAATTTCGACAGGCGTGATAAAATCAAAGCGGAGCAGCAGCGCCGGATGAAAGAATATCATGCATGGCTCAAAAAAAATGGCCTGAAAGCTTCCGATTTTTCCAAAGTCAACACCAAGGGGCTTGATGCTATTGATGTTGCCGGTTTTAAGTCACAGGGGTCTGCTGTTGATACGCTCAGGCTTGGTCAGGTAAATATACTCAGGGATCGTAAGAGCATTTGGCTGGATATTTCGTTGTGGAATTCCGATTTCTTTTATCAGGGATCGGTTCGGTCGGTTGAAGTGGTTAAAGGGAAGTCCGCAATGCCGTATAAGGTATGGTTTCAAAAGGATAAGCCGAATGCGCCGTTGGCGGTGTTGATTCCCGGAACCGGAGCTCATTACAGCAATAACGAGTCTACCGCGCTGGCTGAAATCTTCTACGACCAGGGATTTACTTCGGTTGTGATCGATAATAGTTTTAACTGGGAGTTTATGGAAACAGCTGCGACTGTGCTTACTCCCGGATATATTCCGAGGGATGTGAAGGATGTTCACCGGGCGATCAAGTGTGTTATAAAAGATCTGCAGGATAATAAAGAATGTGTTTTCCCCGCGAAAATTCTGGCAGGATATTCCATGGGAGGAATTCAATCGATTTTTCTTGCGGAACATGAAAAAGCTCTGCCGAAGCCTGAGAAGATAGAATTTGACCGTTATGTTGCCATAAATCCTCCGGTCAGCCTGATGGATGCGGTACATAAGGTTGATGAGTATATGCTGGCTTGGAAAAATTGGAAACATAATGAAACTTTCCGGAATTTTGCTTTTGCCGCCAGCAAATTTATCAAGATATCTAGAGAACCTACTGAGCCATTTGGAATGAAAAAAGCTGATGACAAAAAGAAAACGGCAGCTAAAAATTCATCCGGTGGTAAAGACGATGTAAAACCACAGTCCGACGGGAAGTCGGCAGATAATAATAAGGCGGTTAAGAAGCAGAAGAGAGCGTTACCATTCGATCCCATTGAAGCCCAGGCGTTGATTGGTTATGCTTTTAGAATTACTTTAGGAGAGATGATCCTTACCATTCATCGTCAGAAAGACATGGGGATTCTTAAGACCAAATACAGCTGGGGAAGTCGTGACCAGTTTTATCGCGAAGTGGAACAGTTTACTTTTATGGAATATATAAAAACGTTCCTGCTGAAATACTATTCTGAGGTAGAAAAACGTAAATTTACGATTAAAGAGCTGGCGGAAAAATGCGATATGCGTCGTTTGGGCGGAAGTTTGAAGAAACGTAACGATATCTATGTGATGCATACAGCTAACGATTTTCTCCAGACTACGGATGAACGTATTTGGTTAAAGGATACTTTTGGCAAACGTTGTGTATTCTTTAATGCCGGCGGTCATTTGGGAGAACTTTACTTTCAGAAAGCGCGTGACGTACTTGCCAAGATGGTACGGCCGGTTGCGGAAAAAGCCGGAGCGGGAAAGGTTTTGAATCCCAAAGTTGTTCAGTAATAAGAAAGTAGTATCATGAAAGAGATAAAAACACATAATACGTCATCTCAGGAAATTTGCAGCGGTAACTGGATCGCCCTGAATAAGATCAATTACATTAATAAGCATGGCAAAGCCAAGGTCTGGGAGTGTGCTTCCCGCGTAAACAGTCGTGGCGCCGCCATGATGATTGCGGTGCTTCGGCCGTCCGACCGGGTTATTCTGGTTAGGCAGTTTCGACCGCCGTTGGATGGTCCGGTAATTGAATTTCCCGCCGGGCTGATTGATCCGGGAGAAGCGCCTGAGGTTACCGCGGTTCGGGAGCTGCTGGAGGAAACTGGTTATGATGGACGTGTTGTGAAGATTCTTCCTCAGTCGTGCAGTTCTCCCGGTCTGACTGGTGAAAAAACTTCTATTATCCTTATGGAAATTGATGATGCCGATTATTCAACTCCTCCTCATCCTACGCTGGAAGATGATGAAGAGATTCAAACGTTGCTGGTGCCCCGAAGCGAATTGCTGGATTATCTACTTGAAGCGGAGAAAAACGGTCACCATATCGATTCCAAACTTATGGTTTACGCAATGTGCAATGCCGGAGAGTTTGACTTTTGACTAGTGAACTGCTTGAGCAAGATGGAACCGTTGTCTGCCGATTGCCTGGAAATGAATCTGAAACGGTAATATTTTCGTCTCCGACTGAAATTATATGTGCATATTCTCTGGATGAAGTTTTACCATGCATGGCGCAAATTGAGCAGGCAGGATATGCCGGACGTTTTGCTGCCGGATTTATTTCATATGAGGCCGCTCCCGCATTTGAACCGGCCTGTACTCCTTCTCGAATTGAACACAACGATTTCCCGCTGCTGTGGTTTGGAATTTACTATCAGCCCCCGGAAAGTATTGATCTAGGTAATACAGTTTCTGATCCGAAGATTGCTCTGCCTGAATTTTCTCCTGCAATTACGTTTGAGTCGTACTCTGAATGTATGAACAGAATAAAATTTTACATTGCGGAAGGGGACATATATCAGGTTAATTATACGATTCGGGCTATGGCGGATGCTGAAGGGATTGATCCGGCCTGGCTTTTCAAATATTTGTATCGCTGTCATCCGGTGCCATATGGCGCATGGATAAATACCGGAGATCTTCAGTTGGTGTCGATTTCCCCTGAATTATTTCTGGATCGTACAGGCAATCTTTTGACCAGTTCTCCCATGAAAGGAACCGTCAAGCGCGAGTTTTTACCGTCGAAAGACCGAGAGGCGGTAGAGTTCTTGCGTAGCGATGAAAAGAATCGTGCGGAAAATCTGATGATAACAGACATGGTGAGAAATGATCTCGGGCGTATATGCAGGCCGGGAACAGTAAGTGTTGATCCCCTGTTTCAGGTTGATACATACCGTACGGTTCATCAGATGATCAGTACCGTACATGGAGAAGTTTCTTCTGAAACCGGTTTTGTTGAAATCATGCGTGCTGCATTTCCCGCCGCGTCGATTACCGGTGCTCCGAAAATCAGGGCAATGGAACTGATCAATACGCTGGAACCGACGCGGCGTAAGGCATATACCGGGAGCATCGGGTGTATTGTACCAAGCGGTGATTTCTGTTTTAATGTGGCAATAAGAACCATGATTTTCCAGCATGGTAAGATTGAGCTCGGGATAGGCGGAGGTATTGTTGCGGATTCTCAAACCCGGTCAGAATGGGAGGAGTCTCTATTGAAAAGCAGTTTTGCTTCTTCCCGCCCTGATGACTTTAGAGTTCTTGAAACGATGTTGTATGTACCGGGGGAAGGAATTACGCTGTTTGATGAGCACCTGCATCGTGCCGGAGCATCTCAGGAATATTTGGGAAGGGGGTGGCAGGAGAATAAAGTCAGACAAGCTTTATTGAGTAAAGTTCAAGGCTCAACAGTTCCATTGCGTGTAAGGATGACGCTGGGACACGATGGCTTGCCGGACGTTACTGCCGTTGAACTGGCATCAATCGGCTGGGGAAAAGAACCGGTTCAACTGAAAATATCTGATATAAGGACCCGAAGTAATAATATTTTGCTTTACCATAAAACAACCGGACGCGAATTATATGATAATGCTTTTCATGATGCAATCGACAATGGTTTTGGCGAAGTAATATTTATGAATGAGCAGGGAAACGTTACGGAAGGAGCCATCAGCAATATTTTTATTCGGATAGATGATCAATGGTTAACCCCGCCCGTTTCTTGTGGTTTACTGCCGGGAACAATGCGTCAAAAGATGATAGTAGAACTAAGAGCAGGAGAAGATGTGATTACTTTGAATGAGTTGTTTTCCGCCGATGAAATCATGGTGTGCAATTCGGTGCGTGGTTGTGCTACCGCTGTATTGTCGACTAGTTGTCGATAACATTACGAATTGTTTCTGCCAGCTGTTTTCCGATAATAGGTTTGTGCACTACGATACAAATACCAAGCTCACTCATACGTTGCTCGCTGACTACGTTATTGTATCCGGTGCAAACGATTACCGGTATATCTGAGCGGATTTTCATTAAACGTTCAACCAATACATCACCGGTCATACCCGGCATGGTAAGGTCGCTGACAACAATATCAAAATCATTTGGTGATTCCCTGAACACTTCAAGCGCTTCTGCGCTGTCATATACTCCGGTAACATTATATCCGTATCCCTCAAGTGTTTCTTTGTTCAGTTCAACAAGAATTCTTTCGTCATCGACAAAAAGAATACGTTCATGTCCCTGGAGTTTCGAGTTATCTACTTCTTCTTCCATAGGAGACTGTTCATAGGATTCTCCCTCTGCTACAGGAAGATATACCGTGAATGTAGAGCCTTCTTCCAGTCGGCTTCTGATTTTGATCGCGCCACCAATACTGGTAACTATGCCATGAACAACAGAGAGGCCCATGCCGGTACCTTCCCCCATTTCCTTGGTCGTAAAAAATGGCTCGAACACTCGTTTTTGAGTATCTTCATCCATGCCGTGTCCGGTATCTTCCACTTTCAGACAGATATGGCGTCCTGTATTCAGACCGGGAAGTTCCTCGGCATCTCTATCGGTAATATAGACATCTTCAAGAGAAACCGTAAGGGTTCCATAACCATCCATGGATTGGCTTGCGTTGGTGCAGAGATTAAGCATAATCTGGTGAAGCTGGGTTGGGTCGGCTGCAACCATTGATTGTGATTTGATGTATCGGCGGATTTCAATGGATGACGGCAGTGATGCTCTAAGCATATTACAGGCTTCCTTTACAATAAGCCCGAATTGCACTGCGCTGACTTTAAGTTGTTTTTGTCTGCTGAAGGTCAGTATCTGAGCAACCAGATCTCGTGCCCGATTACCGGCAATTGTTATTTTTTTGACATATTTCTCCGTTTGTTCCGGGTTTTGTCTAAGTTCTTTGTGTGCCAGATTGGCGTAGCCAAGAATGGCGGAAAGAATATTATTAAAGTCATGGGCAATGCCGCCGGCAAGAGTGCCGATTGCCTGCATTTTATGGGATTGACGTAATTGCTGTTCAAGCTTGAGTTCTTCTGTCATATCACGCATAATCGCGGCACGATTACAAACTTGTCCTGATTCATCAAATAATGGGAAGATAGAACCTTGTTCTGTAAACCTCTCACCATTCTTTTTGCAAGGGATAAGAGTACCATGCCAGGCTTTTCCGGTAGATAATGTCTTCTCGATTTCTTCGTAAATCTTCATGTCTTCCGGTGTTTCCGTACTAAGAATAACTGGTCGTTTTCCTGTTAGATCGGCTTGAGTATATCCGGTTATCTTTGAGAAGGAAGGATTAACGTAAGTGATATAACCATCACGGTCGGTAATAAGAATCATTTCTTCTGTCTGATCCACAAGCGTTGCCAGTTGGCGAGTATTGGCTTCCGCTTTCTTCTGGTTGGTAATATCCACCAGAATGCCTTCAACCGCTGTCTGTTTATCATGTTCAATGATATTGGCCCATACTTTTACATATACTTGTTTGCCGGAACGGCTGGACAGTTCAAATTCAAGTCCACCATTTCGTTCGGGATTTTCAAGAAATTCCAGATATTTTATTGATTCAACCCAACTGGATAATTCGCTGTTATACCTGAATTCTTCAGTTGTCTCGCAATCAAATATTTCCAGGAAGGCGGAATTGGTTAAAGTAAATTCAGGATGTTGAGCTGTTGAATGACGATATACTCCAACGGGCAGATTCATGATCATATTCAGATGACGTTCATTACTGGTTCGAAGTTGTTCTTCCATTTCTTCAAGGAGATTATGATCCGTTTCCAGTCTGATCATCATATTATTTAGTTCTCTTGCCAGATCGTTTATTTCGCCTGAACGAGTGAGATTCAACCTTGCGGATAAATCGGTTCCGCTATTGATACTTCCCGCATATCGGGCAACTTTCATAATTGGCAGAACAACATCTTTCCGAATGAAAAAGCTGAAGGCAAGCAATAATGCTGCTCCTGTGACCAGCAGGGAGATCATTGAACTCCATAATACGTTGTTACCAACAATCATATATTTGGTTGGGATTGTTGCTTTAATAAGAAACGTTTTAATGCCGACAAAATTAGGAAGTGTTATATAAGCGTGTATTGAATTGCATGACGCACATTCTATTATTTCCGGCTTGTTTGGCTTTATGTTGCGAACGACTTCATTTTCTGTCGGATCAAGTCTATCTTTTCCGATTGTAAGAAATTTAAATCTAACTTTTGTTTGTTCATAGAAATTCTTCATTAAATCACTGTCAAGAAAACGTCCCATGATAAGGGTTCCGCGTGAGTCACCGGTGAAATTGCTTTTGACAACTCTTCCAGCTGTAATTAGCATAGGCTGTCTGGAGGTATTGACAATACCGGTTACAATCTGGTGGGTTCTGTTTCCAACCAGATAAACATTATCAGGACTCCATGGGGTAGTGGGGAATTTTTGCAGCGTAATGGGTTTGCCGTTAACAAGAATTTTTCCCCAGATAACTTTTCCTTCTGTGTTAACCAGATAAATCAGATTTAGGCGTGTTGTTGAATAAGTTTCTTTTAGTAAATTTTCTTTTATGAACTCCTGATTGCCGTCTTTGAGGAACTGGTAGGTATCATCCCAGGTAGCCCAGTCCTCAAGTAGTCTGGCCATTCCTTCCTGTTCTCGTTTGATAGCGGCAACACAGCGGTTGGTATCATCAAGAGCTTCAGCGTATTCAATGTCAACAAATTTTGAATAAACAATTTGCTTTTGAATATAAAATGAACTAATGGCAAATATAGTAAGAAGAATTAATATTAAAAAAAATATTTTCCTTTGGATTTTCATAGAAACCGACAATCTACCCTTTCCTGTTTAAAGACCTTCATAATTTGATTATACATGAGCGTTGAAAAAAATCTATTTTTTCAATAGAGAAAATCCTTATGAATTTCATAGTTTTTTTTCGAAATTTCATTTGCCCGCATAAATACTTGTTATAAACCCCATGATAAATCAGTTGGTGAACTTGTAAAATTGCGATCTGAATAATATAGTTTTCAAAGAAATATACGGTAAATGAAACAACCGGTTGGGAAGAGGGAATATGCCTTTTAAATTTTACTGCCGCAACTGCAACCAGAAACTCGAAGCCCCGGAAGAACTTTACGGCTCTGAAATTGAATGTCCCCAGTGTGAACAGATTTTAACTGTTCCCGATCCCCGGATTATGATTGAAAAGCCTCCTGAAAATCTTACTGATGTTGCAATGGCTTGTCCGGTTTGTGGTTTTGCCAATCTTGATATGCCGGATGGAAAATACGGCATTGCGCACTGTGGAAACTGTAAAAGTAATATCCCTTTGATTAAGTCCCCGGTTGAAACAACATCGGTTTTGCCGGTGATGGAAGAGTACTATATTGTCCGAAAGCTGGGCAAAGGCGGTACCGGCAGTGTATTTGAAGCCAGGCAGGTTAAGCTTGGAAACCGCAGTGTTGCCATCAAAATATTATCAAAAGAGTTGTCGGCCAACTGGGACATTTCACGAGAAGTTTCAGCCTTGGTCAGACTGTCGCATCCCTATATTGTCAGGATTTTTGATATTGCTCATACGGATGATATGAAGGGGATTGTTATGGAATTGGTGATGGCTCCCCATTGTGAATCTCTCAGTCTTCGTGATATTCTGAATGCAAACAATGGCACGTTATCGCTTGAAGCCGCGGTAAAAACGGCCCAGACGGTATGTAATGCCCTGGCTTATGCCCATCGTCAGAATGTACTGCATCTTGACCTTAAACCGGAAAATATCCTGGTCGATCATCTGGGGATGCTGCGAATTGTGGATTTCGGGATTTCCAAGCTTCATGAACCTAAGACCTCGTTAAATCCGCAGATCAAAATAAAATTGAAAACTATGCCGGAGTCGGAAATTTATGGTACTCCCGGATATATTGCTCCTGAACGGCGTGATCCTGATACCAAAGCGACACCGGCGACGGATGTTTTTTCTCTAGGCGCCATTCTTTATGAAATGCTGGTTGGGGAAGTGCCCGGAGGACGGTTTCAACTGCCTTCTGAAATAGACAGTAAAATGCCTAAAGTGTTGGACTCGATCATTGAATCTGCACTCAATTTTCATGTTGATAAACGATATCAGAGCATGTTGGAGTTGGGGGACGCCCTGAATAATGCTTTAAAAGTGATTCGCGCCGGAGGTGATATTTCCGGAAAGTATCAATCTGCTGAAATTTCCCATACTACCGGTTCCAATACAATGCGTATCCAACGGCCCGACCTGAGCGTTTCTACCGGATTTGATTTTCCTGTGGAGGAGGAAGTCGCGCCGCGTAAAAAGTTTGGAGCAGTCACATATATTTTGATCGGCATGTTGTGTGCCTTTGTCGCGGTTGTGGTCACGATTGCATTGATTAAACCTACAGAGGACCAGGAGGATAATACTGAAGTTGTTGAAACTGTTCCGGTCGTGAGCCCTCAGTCGACGGCAGTGCCTTCTTCTCGTGAGGACGTTAAACTTCCGACTGTAAAAAGTGAAAAGCATAATGAGAAAGTCGTTTCCTCTTCCGAAAAAAACGGGGCTGATTTATATCGTGAGTACCAGAAACTCTTCTGGGGAGATGGAATAAAGCGCAATGAAGTGAAAGCGTTTATTCTTCTGAAAAAGGCTGCGGATATGAAATATCCCCCGGCGATGAATCGGCTTGGCGAAATGTTTTTTTATGAAGAGGATGGGTTTAACGATCCCGCTCAGGCTCTGAAACTTTTCCGCACCGCTGCAGACAAAAGTAACGCGAAAGCTCTGTTTAATCTGGGGGAATGTTACTATTATGGCATGTGTGGGCTTGAAAAGAGTTATCAGAAGGCTGTTGAATATTATACTTCCGCTGTTTCATTGGGGTCACGTGAGGCTACTTATGCGCTTGGACGTTGTTATCAACGCGGAACCGGAGTTGCGAAAAGTGATACCCGCGCACAGATATTATTCCGCCAGGCTGCCGTTGAAGGGTATGCACCGGCCCGGGAGGTTGTCGGCATGTCAGAAAATGGTTCTATAAACAAATGAGTTCCGCTGAAAAGACAAAGTTTCATACGCTTGATTTATCAAATATTGCTGTCGGTACCAGTTTGACGATTGGTAGAAGTTCCGATTGTGATCTGGTAATTGATCATCCCGATGTATCGGCAAAGCACGTCAAGATCTCTCTCTCCTCAGAAGGTGTTTTCATTCGCGACCTGCAATCCCGTAAAGGAGCAGTGGTCAATAATCGTAAACTTCGTGGGATAACTCGTCTGAACCAGCTCGACAAACTAAAGATCGCCGGACAGACTTTTCTGATCCGGCTGCCGGAGCGGCTTTGCGCTTCCGGTTGCCGACTGAATTTGGAAAACATTTCCGCAAGGGTTGGACGTGGAGAAAAAGAAAAAACAATTTTGAACCGGGTGTCCTTGGAAGTTGCTCCGGGTGAATTTGTTGGTGTTGTGGGGCCTTCCGGCTGCGGAAAGTCCACTTTGATGAATATCGTATCCGGTTCTGCCCGGCCAAGTTCCGGGAGGGTACTGTTGAATCGGCAGGAAATGCCTTCAAAACTGCTTCGTGAGAAGATTGGCAGTTTGCCTCAGTCAGTGATTATCCATGATCGCCTGACTTGTGAGGAGATTCTGGATTATGCACGAAGGCTTCATCGGGGTACGGGAAATCCAGCTCCCGCGATTGCTCAAGCAGGGCTGCGGGGACGCGAAAAACAGTTGATTAACACTCTTTCCGGTGGACAGCAAAAGCGTGCCGGTCTCAGTCAAGAATTGCTGTTTTCTCCTGAACTACTGTGTCTGGACGAGGTTACAAGTGGACTTGATCCGCTTAGTGAGCAGGAAATGATGGTATTGTTTAGAAATCTTTGTAATCAAGGCAAGACTATTCTCTGTATCACTCACTATCCGGAACGGCTGGTATTGTGTGATAAACTTGTGGTGCTGCTGGACGGGAACCTGATATTTTTTGGTTCCCCGGTAGAGGCGTTAAAATATTTCAGCATAACCTCTCTGGATCAACTATATCCTCGTTTGGGAAGTCATGAATCAGTATATTGGCTCGATAAATTCAAAGCGATTCCGGTCCCTTCGAAAACAACAGAATCACAGTCATCTGAGGACATTTTAGAAGTTTCCACTCGTCATAGCAGTATTAATCTTTTTGAACAGATGTTGCCGTTGATCGGCAGAAATGTCAGATTGTGGCTTCGTTCGCCTGGAGAGCTGATATTTCTGATGCTTCAGGGGATTTTTATTGGTTTGCTGATCGGTTTGTGTTTTGGCAAACAGGCTCTCCACCTGACTGATGGTGAACTTTGCGGACGCAGCAGTCAGCTGGTTTTCGCTCTAATGCTGTCAGCCATCTGGACCGGAGCGACGTCATCGGTGCGGGAGATTGTGAAAGAACGAAAGATTCTAATTCATGAAGGACGTAAGAAGCTCTCCGTATTGGCGTGTATTCTGGCGAAACTGCTTGTACTAGGGGCGATATCATGTTTAAGTACGCTTTTAGTGGAAGCTATTGTAATTTTATGGACTGGATTGAAAGTCGACATGTCCTCGTTGACCGTGACGCTTCTGGTTACTTCCCTGGTGTCTACCGCTTTGGGCTTGATGGTTTCGGGGTTGTGTTCTTCTCAGGAAAAAGCCCTTACTGCGTTGCCGATTCTTATCATCGGGTTGGTCATGTTTTCCGGTGGAATCTATGAGCTGAAAGGATTTAGTCTGAACGTTGCAGAAAAGTGTTCTTATTCCTACTGGGCGTTAAATGCGGCACGACACAGTATTCCGCCGAAAGTTCTTAATGCAAAAGTACCGGTTATTCCCAAAGAAGCCGGACGTCATATTCGTATGCAGCGGGTTCTGGATAAGCCCAGGAATCGTAACCGATCAATTTTTATCACTATCGTTTTTGGTGTGATTTTTCTTGCCGCTGCCGCCGGCGGACTCAAGTATACCGTCACAAAAGGCTGATGGTGAACTCCGTTATATCTGTTTCTTGATTAATTTAATGTATGTTATTGCATTTTGATTATTATTGTTTTATAGTAATTGGTAGCACCAATTTAAAGTATGTGGGAGAAAATAAGGTATGGAAAAAACGGTGGGGTTTGATGTGCCGTTTTACCGGGGTCATATAAATGTAGAGATTCCCGAGAAAAATTTTGCAGGGGCGTATCACAGTAAAGTACAGGAGTATCATCCGGAGTTTTCCGAAGACGAGCTTGTCGAACAGGCATTGGATAATCCGGTCGGCAGCGAACCGTTGGAGGTTCTGTCGAAGGGAAAGCAACTGGTTGTTGTCATAACCAGTGACCATACCCGTCCGGTACCCAGTCGCGTGATCATGCCTCATATCCTGCGTCGTGTTCGTCAGGGAAATCCCGATGCCGATATAAAAATTTTGGTGGCAACCGGTTTTCATCGTCCGTCCACCGAACAGGAACTTATTGACAAACTCGGATCGGAGATTGTGGCGAATGAAGAGATCGTCATGCACTTTTCTAAAAAAGACGAGGATATGGTGGCGCTCGGAACGTTGCCGTCCGGAGGCGATTTACTGTTAAACAAACTGGCCGTTGAGGCAGATCTGCTGATTGCAGAAGGTTTTATTGAACCTCATTTTTTTGCAGGTTTTTCAGGCGGCAGAAAAAGTGTTCTTCCCGGGGTTGCGTCAGCAACGACCGTGCTTGCCAATCACTGTTCCGAATTCATTCAGAGTCCGTATGCTCGTACTGGTGTGCTTGATAACAATCCGCTGCATCGTGATATGGTGTTTGCGGCAGATCAGGCGAAACTGGCGTTTATTGTTAATGTGGTGATTAACGCAGACAAAAAAATTATCCATGCTGTGACCGGGGCTCATGAGGTGGCGCACCGTAGCGGCTGTGCTTTTCTGTCCGGGCTTTGCCGGGTACCGTCTTCTGGTGCCGATATTGTTATAACATCTAATGGCGGAAGTCCGCTGGACCAGAACATTTATCAAGCGGTGAAAGGTATGACTGCCGCGGAAGCGTCCTGTTCTCAGGACGGGGTCATTATCATGGTCGCTGCCTGCGACGATGGTCACGGCGGTGAGTCGTTTTACCGTAATATGGCGGAAGCTTCAAGTCCGGCAGAAGTGCTGGCGAAGGTGGCGAAGATCCCGAGGAATAAAACGATTCCTGACCAGTGGGAGTTTCAGATTCTTGCCCGTATTCTTGACAAACATCGGGTCATTCTGGTAACCGATAAGTGCGATCCGGAAATGATCAAAGCGATGCATATCGACCATGCGTATACATTTGAAGAAGCGCTTAAGGCCGCTTTGACTGACAAGGGGAGCGACGCGAAAATCGCGGTGATTCCCGATGGAGTGTCGGTTATTGTGGAACAGTCTAATTCATAGATTTATATCAATTTTCTAATAAAATAGTGAGTGAGGAAAAAATGAAAATAACCGTCTGTATAAAACAGGTGCCCGGGACTTCCGAAGTTGAAGTCGATGAAAAGACCGGGGTGTTGAAGCGTGACGGCATTGATTCGAAGATGAATCCTTTTGACCTGTTTGCCCTTGAAACGGCAATGCGTTTGAAAGCCGAATCCAATGCTGAAGTTACGGCTGTGACAATGGGGCCGCCACAGGCCGAGGACATTATTCGTGAAGCCTATATGATGGGCGCGGATGGCGGAGTCATTCTCAGTGATCGCCGTTTTGCCGGTTCTGACGTTCTGGCTACATCTTATACGCTGTCGCAGGGGATTGCACGCGACGGTATGCCAGACCTGATTATCTGTGGAAAGCAGACCACCGATGGAGATACGGCCCAGGTGGGACCGGAAATTGCGGAATTCCTGAATATTCCGCATGTTGCGGATGTACTTCGTATTCTTGAACTAAATGAAGACGCGATTACGGTTGAGATGGATATGCCGGGGACTGTAGAGATTGTTGAAGTAAAACTTCCTGCGTTAATTACCGTTGCAAAGGATATCTATGAGCCGCGGCTGCCATCGTTTAAGCTAAAGCTTGCGACGGCCAACCGTGAAGTCGCCAAATTATCGCTGGATGATTTTACAGATCGCGACGCGATGAATTATGGTTTGAATGGATCTCCAACTCAGGTGATCAAAATTTTTCCGCCGCCTACGAATGATGACCATGAAATGTGGCAGGGCTGTGGAGACGAACTTGCCGGTAAATTGTTTGACCAGCTGACTGAAAAGAAATTTCTGTAGGGGGAAGTATTATGGCTGAAATTAAAATACATCAGGGAAAAATTACCGATCCGCAGGCGATTGTAGAAAGCTGTCCGTTTGGAGCGATTGAATATGTCAATGGTTATTTGTCAATCAATTCCGCCTGCAAGATGTGTCGTGTATGTATAAAGAAAGACAAACAGGGAGTGCTGGAATACGTCGAAGATACTCGTCCACAGATTGATAAATCCGCCTGGCGCGGGATTGCCGTGTATGTGGACCATCTTGACGGTAAAATTTATCCCGTGACGTTTGAGCTTATTGGAAAGGCCGAAGAACTGGCGGCAAAGACCGGTCAGCCGGTTTACTGCATAATGATGGGCCACAATATTTCCGGAGTGGCGGAAGAACTGCTGCATTACGGTGTTGATGAAGTGTTTATCTATGATTATGAGGAATTGAAAGATTTTCGTATTGAACCATATACCGCGGTGTTCGAGGATTTCATCAATAGTGTAAAACCATCGTCGATTCTGGTAGGAGGTACTACGATTGGACGTTCCCTGGCTCCCCGGGTTGCGGCGCGTTTTCGTACCGGACTGACTGCCGACTGTACCGTGCTGGATATCCAGGAAAACACGAATCTGGACCAGATACGACCGGCGTTCGGCGGTAATATTATGGCGCATATCAATACGCCGAACCATCGTCCGCAGTTTGCGACCGTACGCTACAAGATTTTTTCTGCGCCGGAGAAAAAAGACATTGCCGGAGGAAAGATTACAACTTGCAGTATCGATAACTCCAAGCTTGTTTCCGATATCAAAGTGCTTGAAATTAAACAGAAAGAAGCTGAGCAGAGCATAGAAGATGCCGAGGTGATCGTTGTTGCCGGACGTGGCGTAAAAAAGCAGGAAGACATGGAAATGATTTCCGAACTTGCCGGACTGCTGAATGCCCAGATGGCGGGAACACGTTCGTTGATTGAAACTGGTTGGCTTGATCCCAAACGCCAGATCGGTTTGAGCGGACGTACCGTTAAACCACGTCTCATCATTACTTGTGGAGTATCCGGTGCTATTCAGTTTGTGGCTGGAATGAATGGTTCAGAGCATATTGTGGCAATTAATACCGATTCGAACGCACCGATCTTTAAAAATGCCCATGTCGGCATTATCGGCGATATATATGAAGTTGTACCGGCGCTTATTGACCGGATAAAAACCGGAAAGGAGCTGTGAGATGAACTATAAAAAGATTACTACTGAAGATATTGATTTCCTGGTGTCTGTCTGCGGTTCCGATCGGGTTTATTTTGGCGACGCGATCAATGAAGATTACGCGCATGATGAACTTGGCGGTATTCACCGTATGCCGGAAGTCATGGTTGAGGCGTTGTCTACCGAAGAAGTTTCCGCAATAATGAAATATGCTTACGAGCAGAATATTCCGGTTACTCCACGCGGGCAGGGGACCGGCCTTGTCGGTGCCTCCGTTACGCTTCATGGCGGGATTATGCTGAACCTGTGCAAAATGAATCGTTTCCTGGAACTTGACGAAGATAACCTGACTCTTACGCTTGAGCCGGGTGTACTGCTTATGGAAATATCCAAATACGTAGAGGAAAACGATTTGTTCTATCCGCCGGATCCGGGCGAAAAAAGCGCTACGATCGGTGGTAATATCAATACCAATGCTGGGGGGATGCGTGCGGTTAAATACGGTGTTACCCGTGACTATGTGCGCGGACTTGAAGTTGTTATGCCGGATGGAACCGTGATGGAGTTTGGCGGTAAGGTTGTAAAGAATAGTTCTGGTTACAGTTTGAAAGATATGATAGTCGGTTCGGAAGGAACCCTCGGCATTGTTACAAAGGCTGTCCTGCGTCTGTTACCGTTGCCTCAGAAGGCAATCAGTTTACTGGTGCCATTTCCCGAGCTTGATATGGCGATTGAAACCGTGCCGAAGATTATTAAATCCAAGGCTATTCCGACTGCTGTAGAGTTTATGGAACGGGAAGTTATTCTGGCGGCGGAAGAGTTTCTGGGAAAGAAGTTCCCGGATAATTCCGCTGATGCCTATCTGCTGCTGACTTTCGACGGCAACAGCCGCGAGGAAATTGAAAAGGCCTACGACCGGGTTGCTCATATTTGTCTTGATGCCGGTGCGCTTGATGTGTTTATTTCCAATACCCAGGAACGTAATGAAGCGATTTGGTCGGCTCGTGGCGCGTTCCTTGAGGCGATCAAGGCATCGACTACCGAAATGGACGAATGTGACGTGGTTGTGCCTCGTAAACATGTGGCCTCTTTTATCAAGTTTACACGAGAACTGCGTGAACGCTTTGATGTCCGTATTATGAGTTTCGGGCATGCCGGTGACGGTAACCTGCATATCTATGTTCTGCGTGACGAGCTGGGACAGGAAGAGTGGGAAAAGAAATTGCATGATGTCTTTGAAGTTATGTATGCCCGCGCCCGTGAGCTTGGTGGTAAAGTATCCGGTGAGCACGGTATCGGCTACGCCAAGAAGCCTTACCTGAACGAATCTCTGGGTGAATATGGAATAAACCTGTTAAAAAATATTAAGCTGGCCTTTGATCCGAAGAATATTTTAAATCCGGGCAAAGTCTGCGAATAATACAATAGACACACTCTCTTGG
The DNA here is from genome assembly GCA_963677165.2 of Victivallales bacterium. Classification (GTDB taxonomy): domain Bacteria; phylum Verrucomicrobiota; class Lentisphaeria; order Victivallales; family SZUA-371; genus JAFGXT01. The sequence continues at coordinate 760,729 of CAXXSX010000001.1, forward strand.
GATTTATCCGGTTTATTCCGGATATTTCCCTCTTTTTTTACAATCAGATTTTGCCGGCAGCTTCAGCTTGTTTGCGTTTTTTGCGCATTTTGTTCTCATACATGATCTGGTCGGCACTGTCTATAAATTTATCTACTGCGCTATGCTGGTACTGGTCATATTGTAGCGCTCCCCAGCTAAAGTCGATTTTGTAGCCTTTGCCGTTGGTCTGATTTTCGGTTTCCAGTTCATGATTTATGCGATGACAAATGGATGCAACACCATCAATGTCACAATCCGGGCATATCATCATAAATTCATCGCCACCCATACGGCAGAGCATATCTTCCTTACGCATGCTTTTTAGCGTACGGTCCACAAAGGTACAGATCATGTAGTCTCCTTCTTTGTGTCCATAGGTGTCATTAGCCGTTTTTAAGTTATCCAAATCAATGTAGCAGATCGCAAGCATGCTTTTATGACGTATTGCTCTTGCAACTTCTTTTTTCAGCAGTTCCTCCGCGGCTCTGCGATTCATACAGCCGGTCAGCGGGTCGGTAGAAGCCTGCATTTCAAACATTTTAACCAGGGCCATGCGCTGTTCAGATTCTTCTTTCAATTTTCGATTTGTATGTTCCAGTTCCTGAGTCTTTTCAGTTATTTTATCATCCATATTCTCATAGAGTTCTTTAAGGCTGCCGGTCATTAAATTAAAATTCTCCGCGAGCTCTCCAATTTCATCCATTCCGGTAGCATCTGCCTTGGCCGAGAAATTTCCTTGTGCAACTGTATTTGCTGTACTGGTCAATTCGTGTATTGGTTTAATGATATAGTAATGCAGTATAAACGAAAAGAATAAAGTCAGCAGAATATAAATAATAGAAGCGGCTGCACCAAAGTTCCTTAGAACATTAAGGCGATAAATCAGTTCATTGTCCGCTGACGCCTTCTGATTGCTGATGGTTTCATCAAGTCTGGCAAGAAGCAGTTCATATTGACCGAATGTACGTTCATTCAACTCAAATATCTTATTTAACTGGTTTATGTTACCTGCCAATGTCAAGGCTGTTTCTTTATATGAATTCAGCAGAAGCCTGATTTTTTCATTCTCAGTTTCTGTTGCAAATTTATCAATATAATTTATCCACTCAATGGTATGCTGTTTGCTGCGGTATTGAAATAAAGCCTGTTTGCTCTGATACATCAAAGGGCTGAATCTCAGCATTTCGCCTGGTGAATTTGACGTTTCAGCCAATTTCATGATTTTATGACGGATTTTACTTTCCTGGATACAGCCTTCATTGAATAGCTTTTGCTCTTTGAGAATATCCTTTTTCTGGCTGATGACCTGATCTTCAAAATTTTTAATCTTATTGAATAATTTGTGTATCCTCGGTTTCTTGTTGAGAAAGTCTTTATGACTATTGTATTCTCTGTTGTGTTTTATCAGCCGATTAATTATATGGTTCGCTTTGCTCTGGTTATCTGTGAGCATCAGGAGCTTTAATTTTTCTCTGTCCTGCATCAAGTGGCCCATAATATGATTGATTGAGCTGATTGACCCCAGGTCGTTTCTGGTTTTTTTGAACAATGAAGCAATAACCAGACTTATGATTATTATTAGAAGAAGGTTGAGTATGGAATACAATCCCACCTTGTATTTTAATTTCATAGATAAATAAATCCCCGACAGCATATCACGCTGTATTTTTCAGTTAATCGTCAATCCCCCCGCAATACTTATGTATTACGAATTGTTTGAATATATATATAAATCTCAATTCTAGCAAAAAAAAATAAAAAAAACAAATTATAATTACAAATTTTGTCTACAAATTAAAAAAAAACTCCTGCTTGTCAAGAGCAGGAGTAAAAAAATACATAATTGTAATGTATTAAGGCGCTTAGCCAGCGCAATTGAGCCTGCCGCCGGCAAGTACTATTTTGATGTCTTCTTCTGACATTTTATGGGTCAGCTCGATATCAAGACTGCTGCCGTCTGATTTTGTGACTTTGGCTATCAAATTTTGACCTACAGCCAGATTTCTGGCGTCTGGAATAGTAATCGTGTCTTCCTGGTCAATCTTGTCGTAATCCGCCTGACTGACGAAAAGTAGCGGCAGAATCCCGAAATTGATCAGGTTAGCGGAATGGATACGTTCGATGGCGAAAGCAATAACCGCTTTGACGCCAAGATACATTGGACAGATTGCCGCGTGTTCGCGGGAAGAACCCTGTCCATAGCTGTCGCGACCTACAATGACTCCGTGCTTTCCTGCGTCACGTACTGCTGCTGCGCGTTCTGCAAAAGACGGCTTGCCGTCTTCTGTGAAACATTCAAAGACAACTTGTGAATATGCAGGAATGTTACTTCTGAGTTTTAAATGGATACCAGCCGGCATAATATGGTCGGTTGTGATCTTGTCTTCAACTTTGATAACAACTTTGCCATCTATCGTATCGGGAAGTGGATCATTTTCCGGTGGATTTCCAATGGTCGGTTTACGGATAATTTCAATTTTGCTGCCATCGGCAGGAGGAGGAATGATCATGTCGTCGTTGATTAAAAACTCATCAACATTTTCCGGTACGGGACAACTGAAGCTAAGCTCGCGCGGATCAGTGATTACTCCTTTGAGAGCTGCGGCGCAGGCTACTTCCGGGCTGACCAGATAGGCCATATCGCCCTTGGTTCCGGTTCTTCCCGCGAAGTTACGGTTAAAAGTTCTCAGGGTAACCGTATCATTTGCCGGGCTCTGGCCCTGTCCTATACAGGCACCGCAACCAGCTTCAAGAATTCTGGCTCCGGCTGCGATAATATCCGCCAGGGCACCGTTGCGGGAGATCATTTCGAGCACCTGTTTGCTGCCGGGAGCGATCGCGAATGTTACATTGTCGCTTACTCTTTTTCCCTTCAACATTTCGGCTACCAGAGTCAGGTCTCGCAGTGAACTGTTTGTACAGGAACCAATAATTACCTGGTCGACTTTTTTGCCGGCAAGGTCTTTGATTGTACTGATATTGTCGGGACTTGACGGACAGGCGGCCATCGGCTGAACTTCGCACAGGTCAATTTCAATTACGCGATCATATTCAGCGTTATCATCAGCAACCATTTCCTGCCACAAGTCGGCACGGTTCTGTGCTTCAAGGAAAGCCTTGGTTTTTTCATCGGACGGGAATACTGAAGTGGTAACACCAAGTTCTGCTCCCATATTCGTAATAGTGGCGCGTTCCGGCACTGACAGAGTCGATACTCCAGACCCGAAATATTCAACAATACAGCCAACATTACCTTTCGTTGAAAGAATATTCAATAAAGTAAGGATTACGTCTTTAGCTGCACACCATGGCTGTAGTGAACCGGTTAGTTTGACTCCGATAATTTTCGGATAAGACATTCTGAACGGCACACCGGCCATTGCTAGAGCTACATCAAGGCCTCCTGCGCCGATAGCCATCATACCGATCCCGCCGTTCGTGGGGGTGTGCGAGTCAGAACCCAGCAGGGTCTTTCCCGGAATGCCGAAGCGTTCAAGATGAACCTGATGACATATCCCGTTACCTGGTCGTGAGAAATATACCCCTTTTGCGGCGGCTACAGTTTGAAGATACAAATGGTCGTTACGGTTTTCCGGACCATTTTGCATCATGTTATGATCCACATAAGATACCGACAATTCAGTTTTTACGCGATCAATTTTCATTGCTTCGAGTTCAAGATATGCCATTGTCCCAGTTGCGTCCTGAGTCAGAGTCTGGTCGATTCTGACTGCAACGGGTTCTCCCGGCTGTTTACTGCCGGAAACATAGTGGCGATCAATAATTTTCTGAACAACTGTTCCTTTAGCCATGTTGATTCCTGTATGATTTATATTGTTGTTATAGGCAATTTAAAACCGACTGATTTGCCGCCGGTGTAATTTAATAATTTCTCCACCAATGCTTGCCAACTCTGGCACCGGCATCATGCCAGTCGCGTTCGGCCAGCTTGTCCATTGGGCCATATACTTCCAGGTGATATGCGATAATTTTTCTTTTAGAAGAATTTTTTATGGTGATATCCACTTTTTTATCACCCAGGTTTTTTAAATTATTATAATGTTGAGCAGATACATCAACTGTTTCACGTTCAAAGCTCGAAAGAACTTTCATAAGAGCTCCACGATCATTTGTACCATTTTTCGATCTGAATTTGGCTTCTTTGGGATAATAGTTGAAAAGAATTTTCCGGTTGCCGTTATCATCTGCGGACAGCAAAATATAAGCAAAGAAGTAAGGCATTTTTATGCGTCGATACTTTTTGTTTTCACCAATACGTTGGATGCGGTATGATACTTCAAGCTCATAATTACGCCTTTTACGGCTTTTCCCTTTTTTCTCTTCCTTGACCTCAACCTTGGATATTGAAAGTTTATAATCAGAAAGATTTTCGAGATTTCCCTGAGAACCGTTAAAATCCGTTTTGTAATATCCTTTTATTTTTTTCAGCGGAATGGTAACGTTCTTTTTTTCTTTTTCGACAATAATGATGCCTTTTTCAATAGAAACAATGGTGACGTCTGAAATTGTTGATCCGTCATGCATTACAACCGTTCCGGCGTTGACAAAAGTCGCAACGCACAAGAGCACGATTGAAGTAAGGATAGATTTTTTCATTGCCTTCCTCGTATGATGTTGAACTTGCTTAATCGCTAATTTATCACGATAAACGCTTAAGCGCAATCTTTTATTGTCGTAATATTTCCGTGAAAATAAAAAAAAGGAGCAGCTGTATGACAGTGCTCCTTTGGAAACAAACCAAAAAAATAAATTATTCGCTCTTAGTTTTGGGGAGTCCCATAACTTTATCGCCTTCTTTCCAGCGGCCTTCTTCAGACAGCTTGTCGATACGTTCAAAACGTTTCAGTACATTTCTCTTTTTTCTGATTTTACCGCCGACGCGTAAACTCGGATGCTGTGACATTATCATTCTCCTGTATTTTATATAAAATTAAATTTCAAACACACACAAAGCTCTTAATATTGCTCTTGTAGTTGCCAGTGTCAAGCCGGATGAAGGAATATTTTGAAAATTTATGATTTTTGGTGTTTTTTATGTTTTTCCCGATTGCAAGATAGTTATTTTTTTATTCTTAAAGTCAATTGAATATTACTTCAAATGTAGTATATTGGAAAGTTTTATTTTTTACGCACTGGAGCAGTTTCAACTGTATTCCCCGGGGTAAAATTTCAAATGGTATAAATACAGATTGCCCATCTGTTGAAATTTTATACTTATATAAATTTGTAAAACAAAAAAACGAGGAGAAGACAAGAAGATGAAGTGGACAATGCTTTTAGTCTTCTGTGTTTTGGTAGGTATGAGCCTTACAGCATGGTTCATGATACCAGAATATCAGGAAAAAGGCAAAACCTCTCTGAAGTGGGTGACAGACCCGAATCCGCAACGTGACCCGCAGGTCGCGAACTTTAACAAACTCAATCCTGACTGTAAACTTGCTATTGACCCGGATAATTCCGGCGTGATGAAAGTTGTTGTTCAGTGCTCAGCCGGAATGGGGCCGGATCTGATTGACGGGATTAATGAAGAGACCATCCAGACTTATGTTGATGCCGGTATTCTTAAGGATGTTACGGAAGATGGTGTAAGATTGGGGTTTGGCGTAAATACTCTTCCTGAAAATGTTCGCTCGCTTGTTATGGCAAAGGTTCTTACGAAAGACGGTAAATACGTAGATCGTCAGTTCTGTTATCCATGTAATGTCTTCCATACTTTCCTCTTTTACAACAAAAACATTTTTGACAAGTACAAAATTCCATATCCCAAAGAAGATATGACTTGGGAAGAATATCTCAAGCTGGGACAGGAACTTACCAAATATTCAGAAGATGATAAAATCATTCCTATGATTTTTGGAGCAGCCGGAACTACTGTTGAAGTTCTGGTCTGGGAGTTGGGCGGTAACTACTTCAATAAATGGGGAACTGTTTGTAATGTGGATTCAAAACCGTTTATTGATGCTTATGAGATGTATCATAACCTGCTTTACAAATACAATATTGAACCTTCTCCTGCAATTAAAGCCGGTGTAACTTCCCAGGGAGGTTGGGGCGGTGGTAACCAGACTTGGTTTGCAGAAGGCAAGCTGGCTATCCTCTGGGGAGCAAGATGGTCCCTTATTCAGTTGAGACGCTTTATTTCCGAACAAAAAGAAAAGCGTGAAAATTGGATTAAGGCCAATCCGGATAAGGATGTATCTGAATGTCCGATTACAGTCCTTCGTATGGGCTGTGCTATGGTTCCCCGTTTTAAGGACGGCAAACGTTATACGACTTTTGGAGCCAGAAGTACCGGAGTAAATTCCCAAGGTAAAAATGTTGATAAATCGGTTAAGTTTCTCTCTTACCTGGCTGGTCCGGTATACAGTAAAATCCTCAATGAAGGAGCCGACAGTAAACCAGGCAATAAGAAATATCTTTCTCTCGAACAATTTCGTAGTAAAGATTTTCCTGGTGAAGATGAAATTCATCAGATGTCTATTAAGTCGATTCCTTACGGACGTACTTACCGTCGCAGCCCATTTGTGACTACTGCAGTTCTAAAGCGTGTAATGAAAAAGGTTTCAGATAAAATAATCTCTGATGAAAATATTACTCGAAAAGATATTGTTGAGGCCTTAAAAAAGGCAGCTGATGAACTGAATACTAAAATTGTTCGCAATATCAATCGTAACCAGAAGCTTCAGAAAATCTACAAGGCCGTGCTGAGTGAAGGTGCTGAACCAGTCAGATATAAAAATTTGTTAAAAATTAAAAATACAAATAAGGAGAATAAAAAATGAAGTTATGGGAAGGAGAACGCGAAAGAAAAAACCTTCTCGTGGCCATGGCATTTCTGATGCCCAACTTTCTTGGGTTTCTATGCTTTACAGCGGGTCCGGTTTTATTGAGTCTATTCATGAGTTTTACGAACTGGAGTTTGAAACCTGCGGTAGACCTTGAATGGGTTTGGTTCCGAAATTATATCGACCTGTTTAAAGATGGTGATTTCTGGTTTTATCTTTACAATACAATTTATTTTATGCTTGGTATCCCGTTTAATGTAATGGGTAGTTTGCTGCTGGCTAATTATTTTGTTGACGACATGCTGATCAAGGAAAAAGTCAAACGGGTTAAGCTGGCTACTGTTCTTGGCGTTGTTGGTGTTGTCACCTGTGTCTGGCTGTTCGTTGCAGGCAGTAAGGATGCGGCTCTGTTGCTGACCATTATTTACGTCGGCGGTGTATGCGGTATTATGTTCGGAAGCAGTACTTACAGGACTATGTTCTATATTCCGAACTTTGCATCTGGTGTTGCAACAATTATCCTCTGGACCCAGATTTTTAATCCTTATCATGGTATGTGCAATAACATTCTTAAGGAAATTTATGATTTTCTGCATATTAGCGGATATATTCCAATGTGGCTGCAGAGTACCGACAACTTGCTGGCATTTCTTCCGCTTCCGGCCCATTTTAATAATGGTCACTGGGGATTGGGGGCTCGTGAAGGGATCATGATTATGGGATTCTGGATGGGAATCGGTGGTAATAATATGATTCTTTATATTGCGTCTATTGCTAATATTCCTGAAAGTCTTTACGAAGCTGCTGATATTGATGGCGCCGGCGCCTTCCACAAATTCTGGCATATAACTGTTCCTTCGGTTGCCCCGACTACCTTCTTTATTTCCATTATGGCGGTGATTGGCGGTTTGCAGGGCGGTTTCGATATGGCAAAGATTATGACCGGTGGTGGTCCTGCCGGGATTACGACGACGTTGGCGTATTACATTTATACCGCCGGTTTTGACGAACTTCGACTTGGTTATGCTTCGTCCGTTGCCTGGGTTATGTTCATTATTATTTTCGGAATGACCCTGGTGAACTGGAAATACGGTAACCGCCAGACGGATTAACATTTAGCTACAGGAATTTGGGATTATGAATAAGACATGGAAACAGAGTGCGGAATGGCGAGCTTTTTTAGCCTTCCTTAAGTTTTTCTTTGCCACGGTGATGGCAGGTGTAATGTTCATACCGTTCATCTGGATGGTGTGTACGGCTTTTAAACCTTCAAGTGAAGTTGAAAGTGTTCATTTCTGGCCGCAGCTTGCGAGACCGGAAAACTTTAAAATCGTATTGCGTATGTTGCCGGACCCGTTTACTCACCGCTTTTTGAACCTTCATCTCTGGAAGTGGATTTTCAACAGTATTTTCGTGGCCAGCTGGGTAACTGTTCTACAGGCTACTACCTCCAGCCTTGCAGCATATGCGTTCAGCCGTATTGAGTGGAAAGGTCGCGATAAACTTTTCCTGCTTTACTTGGGAACTATGATGATTCCCGGACTAGTGCTTACTATTCCTCAGTTCCAGGTTATGGTAAAACTGAATCTGGTCGATACTTATAAAGGTTTGATCATTCCGATGGCGTTTTCCGCTTTTGGTACGTTTATGCTGCGGCAGTTTATGCTGGGTATTCCGCTCAGTTATAATGAGTCCGCTGAAATCGACGGAGCTAACCACCTTCAGATCTATCTGGATATTATTCTCCCGCTTACCAAACCGGGACTTATTACTCTGGCTATTTTTACCTTCCTGGGGAACTATCGTAACCTGATGTGGCCGTTGATCATGATCAAATCTCCGCATCTGCGTACCGTCCCGATTGGTTTGCTGGCTTTCCAGGGGCAATATAGTTCGCAAACGGAACTACTTATGGCGTCGACGGTGATATGTATTATTCCGTTGATTGTCATGTTTATCATCATGCAGAAAAAACTTGTCCGTGGTATTAACCTTAGCGGTGGTGTTAAGGAATAGTTCCCACAATGACATTTTGAGTGAAACTTATGCGTCTGTCGTTTATTGGCAGACGCATTTTTTTTAGTTTTTTTTCATTTTTAATTGAACATGGCCCTATTTTTGTTTGTCATAAATGTTGTATTCAGTTATGTTAACTAACCCATTAACCCGAACGGAAGAGGTATTATGAGTTTTCTTGAAATTCATCTGCTATGGCATTTGCTCTGGGTCGTACCGGTAATCTGTATTTTATATTTGGCTGCAATCAGGAAACGAAGACGTATTCTGAAGTTGATCCTGGGCAGTCGGGCCGATGACCCTGAATTTGTTCTGGTTTCGAAATATCGGAGAAATGTCAAGTTTGTTATTCTTCTTCTGGCCGTTTTCTTTTTGGCTTTGGCCGCAGCAAGGCCCTATTGGGGGCAGCGCATTATACCATATTCCAGTCAGGGACGTGATTTGATGGTGCTTTTCGACGTGTCTAAAAGCATGTTGGCAAAGGATGTTCAGCCATCCAGAATGGATCATGCTAAATGGTTTCTGCGTCGTTTGGTCAGCGATTGCGGTGGAGACCGTTTCGGACTGATCGCGTTTGCCGGAGCTTCATTTCTGGAATGTCCTCTTACCACTGACCGAACCAGTTTCTTCCAGTATCTTGATGAGCTGGATACCAATACGATTCCAGTAGGCGGAACAAATATTCAGAACGCTCTTGAGACTGCTTTAAAGGCGTTTAAGGCAGCAGAGAGCGGGCACCGGGCCGTAATTCTAATAACCGATGGTGATGAACTAGAAGGTAATAGCAGTAAGGTGATAGAACAATTGAAAGAGAAAAAAATACCTGTAATAGTCGTTGGAATCGGCGATCCGATGAAACCGGGACTCATTCCTTTACATAAAAGCGATGGTTCGACTGGCTTCATGAAAGATTCAAAAGGCGAATTGGTTAAGACCCAACTCAATGAGAAACAGCTTAGAGCCCTGGCGTTGGCTACCGGCGGTTGCTATGCTCGTTCGACTGCAGCGAATATCAACTTGAATAATGTATTGCAACGTGTCCAGGGATTGATTCCTCACAACCTTGAAAGCGGGAAACAGACTCGTCCGATTGAACGTTTCTATTATCCATTAGTCGTCGGACTTTTACTGCTGCTTTCCTGGTTCTGTATTTCCGAACGTCAGGACAAGAAAGTAAGAAATCGTTTGAAAACCGGATTGTCTGCCATGGTTATCGCTTCCCTGATTGCGTTTGGGGCCGTAAGCTTGAGTGCACAGCAACCGCTGGATAAGAGCAATAAACTGTTGCCTGGGACGAAACCGGCGAATGAACCGCAGCAGACTGAAGTTCCGGAAAGCCAGGCGAATGATAAAGTTAAAAAAGCAAAACCGGAAGAGACTGACCCGGTTGCTGTATATAATAAGGCATTAAAGCTTCAGAAAGCGAAAGATAAAAAAGCAGTGGAGCTTTACCGAAAAGCTATCAATCTGGCTGCTAATAATGAAGCTGTACGCTCCAGTTCGTATCAGAATCTTGGGGTGATCCGTCACGAGGCTGCCCGGCAGCAGGTTATTCAGAGTCTGGCGCAGGTAAAACAGCAGAACCTTGATGGAGCCCTAAAGGGGCTTGATGCGGCAAAACAGGCTCTGGCTGGAGCAGAAGAGCATTATGTTGAGGCTATGGCTTTGGCTGAAAGCGGCATTCCATCAAAAGCGATAAAGAAAGATAAAAAAGAGGTTTCTTTAGACGATAAAAATAAAAAGATCAAGACTGATTTGGCTTTGAATTCGGGAACTCCCGATAGTATTGCAATGAATCAGCAAAAACTGTTGCGTGATCGGCAAATGATTGATCAACTGAAAAAGAAAATTGAAGAGCTGAAGAAAAAGCAAAAGCAGGCCCAGAAGAAAACTCAGCAGGCCAAGCAGAAGCAGCAGCAACAGAATAAACAGCAACAGAAAAATAAGCAGCAACAGAATAAACAGCAACAACAGAAGCAGCAAAATAAACAAGATCAGAAACAGAAACAACAACAACAGAAGCAGAATCAGCAGAACAAGCAGGATCAGAATAAGCAACAACAAAACAAGCAGGATCAGAATAAACAACAGCAGAAGCAGCAAAATAAACAAGATCAGAAACAGGATCAGCATAACAAACAACAGCAGAAGCAGCAAAATAAACAAGATCAGAAACAGGATCAGCATAACAAACAACAGCAAAATAAGCAGGATCAACAGAAAAGTCCTGAACAAGCTCGTAAGGAAGCTCAAAAAGCTGTTGATGACCTGAAAAAAGCTGCAAAAAATCTTGATCAGAAGAAGCTGGAAAAATCAGCTGATGAAGCTGCGAAAGAGCTGAAAAAAGCGGAAGAATCCCAGAAGAAAAATCAAGGAAAAGAAGCTGAAAAGCATCTGAAGAAAGCGCTTGAAAAGCTACAGAAAGCTTCTGGTCAGAACAAGCAGAAAAAAGATAAAAACAAGAGTGGTAAGAATAACAATAAAGATCAGAATAAACAGAATAAAGATAGTCGTGATAAAAACAAGAATAAAGGCAAAGGTAAGCAGGATAAAAAATTGCCTCAGCAGAAGCAGCAGGCAAAAAGCGCGAAAGCCAAACCTGCGAAAGAGAAGGATATTGATCCTAAACAAGCTGAAGCCATTCTTCGCAGTATGGCTAATGAGGAAAAGAATCTACGTGACGCCATGAAAGCCAATCTGAAACGCGCTTATCAGAATAATAGAGTGGAAAAAGATTGGTAAAGGGCTATCTTATGGAAGAGGCTACAGCCTCTTCCTGACTGTTAAAAATTACCTGGAACATATAAAGGTTTGCTCAAGTGAAAAAGATATTATTGTCATTTTATCTGCTGATATGTACAGCCTCTGTTGTATTGGCCGAAGTCGGGTACACTACTAATCCCAGACCGAATCTAATTGTAAAAGGAGAGCCGGTTGAATTCATTTTGACGAATACTGACGGCGAAGCGCCTGTAATTGATAAATTTCCGAAAGTAGACGGTATTGAATGGGATAGTAGACGTCCCGGATCGTCGGTTAATATTATCAACAGCAACATCAGAAAATCTAATATCTACACTTTTAAGGCAACGAAGACGGGAGAGATTGTAATTCCTGAAATTACTGTAAATGTCGACAATCGTGCGATGGCTATCAAGAACCTGAAACTTATGGTTAGAGAACGAACCTATCGTATTAGCGGTAGCAATGGATACCCTGTCGATCGAGCTCTCGAAGACTTAGTATTTGAGAAAGTGATTATTCCGTCGGAGAAGAAGGTCTATTATGTCGGCGAAGAAATTCCGATGCAGGTTAAGCTATACGTTTCTCTGGCATTTAGAATCAGATGCGGGGATCCTCAGATTGATATGGAGAAAATCGTTTTAAAGGATTATAGCTCTGTTAACCGGAAAAACCGTAATTTTGCTCAGGAGGAACCTGATACAACCATTGAAACTATTGATGGCATTGATTACCGGGTTTATATCTATAAAACATCATTCCGTCCTGTTTCCTCTGGGAAATTAACCGGTAAGGTCACTACGGAGACAATTGTTCAGACCCGAAACTATTTTCATGGGGTCAGGCGTAATCTTAGTGCCGATGTTCCGCCAATTAAAGTTTTGGCTTTACCGGAACCGCCTGGAAATACGGAGTTTCTGGGGTTGGTTGGAAATTGGCACGTGAAAATCAGCTTAAAAGAAGACAAAGTAAAAATCGGAGATACTGCCACGCTGAATCTTTTGATTAAAGGTGTGGGTTCCCTGGAAACTCTTAACGTTCCAAAGCTTGACATCCCGGGATTCAGAGTATATCCGCCGGAAGTTGATAAAAAGTATAATCCACATTTTGATCGCAGTACGGCAAATATTAATTATGTAATGATTGCTACTGCACAAGGGAAAGCGCCGGTAGATGTTTCTTTTGCGTTTTTCGACAGTTTGAAAGGGAAATATCGTGAATTCCAATTTAAGAAAAATATTACTGTTGAAAAATCAGATAAATTTACATCTACTGAGAATGTTTTTGTCGGCAACGAACAGGACACTTATGTACCAAAGAAAAGACGGGAAAAACCGTCCAGTTCAGGTATTTTGTATTTGAAGCGTAAACCATACGGACGGGTCGAGCTTCCTTTGCTTGATAATCACATGGTGGCCTATTGGGTACTGTTCATTTTGGGACCGTTAATGATAGTTGTTTCCATATTACTGAACAGACGTCGAATGAAACTGGATAAATCCCCGCATTTGCGCCGTCGTCGTGAGGCAGTAGCGGCGCGAGGAAAGATTCTGGCAAAACTACGCAAAGCTGACGAGGACAGTATTGATCAGGTTATTCAGCAGGATGTTGTTCCGTTCGTTAACGATATGATGGCACTGCCGCCTGGAACTTCCGCCTCTGAGCTGGCGGATCGGGTTTCTGATTCAGAAATGGGGGAATGTTTAAAGAGTTCTGGAGAATCAAGTTATATGCCTGGAGCCGTAAGTATGGATAAATCTGAATTGAAAAAACGCGTTATAAATGCTGTAAAGCGATTCTCCGTAATTTTGCTGCTGTGTGGACTCAGCTTGAATTCATTTGCCGCTGAAATCGTGAAGAAGGCGGATAATGTTCCTGTTAAATCTGAAAACGAGCAGATTACGGATGCGGTTGAAGCCCTGAATGCTTATGATCGAGGCGATTTTGGACAGGCTGCGGAATATTATGCCGGTTTGATTGATCCGCATGCGCCGGATCCCGCCTTATTGTTTAATCTGGGAAATTGCCTGTGCAGACAGAAACGATACGCCAGGGCTATGGTTTGTTATGAACGCGCGTTGCGTTTGAAACCCGGTGACTCTGATATTCTTGAAAACCTCAACTACGTAAGGCGTAAGCTTTTTCTACCGGAAGTTGGAGCCGTTTCCAATCCTGTGGAATTGCTGATGGACAGAGTTAATTTTATTCGTCCTGATCAATGGTTGCTGGTCGCGGCTGTCTGTTGGTTTCTCTTGTGTCTGGCGTATGTGATACGAAGAAGAATTGACGGTTTTAAACGAGTTATAACTGGAGTCCTGTTAGTTGGGATTATTGGTTCTCTGGCGGCGGTTGTTACTCAGTACCGGACGGTTTATAGTTCAAAGGTTGCGGTTATTACAGGACATCATGTAAAGGTCTATAGTCTGCCTTCTGAAAAGTCCGGCAGAGTGGAATTCAAGCTGCGTAATGGTGAAACTGTTAACATTGAAGAACAGCGCGCAACCTGGATTCGGGTTCGGGCTGAAAATGGAGAAGGCTGGATTCTTTCAAAAACCGCTTCTCCGGTGTGGGGTAATTTTGATACCAGAAGTTTTAAACAGCTTTGTGGTATTGAGAATGAAGATAAAACAATCATTTCCAAAACGAAATAAACTACCTTGATGTAAACATACGAGGTATTGATAACGCTTTTGAAAAAAGTTAGCAAAAATATCATTTTTTAAGGTACGCCCTGAGGCGCGGGGTAATAAACCGGATTTTCGCGCAGTCAGCCGTATTGACCCGCTTCCGCAAGGAGCGTCAGCGACTGAAGTTTGAAGATACTAACGCTGTCCGTCGTACGGACAATAAATCAGAGGAAATTATGAAAAAAATTGCATTGGTTGCTGTTGCCGCCTTCTTTACTGCATTATTGAGTTCATGTGGGCCCATGTGGCCCTGGAATGGCGGAGGGGATGGTCCTGGTCATCATGGAGGAGGTCCCGGAGGCGGAGGTTTTGAGCATCATGGCGGAGGCCCCGGAGGCGGAGGTTTTGAGTATCATGGTGGAGGTCATCATGGCGGTCATCACGGGCCGGAAGAAGGTCATTAATTTAGAGAAATCCTTTCTTTTTATCAATATGAAGCATTGTTTTAATAATATGTTGAAACAATGCTTTTTTATGTGAAAATGTTAGCAATACACACAAGAACGTTGATTTGTTCATATTAATGTTGTTCCAATGTGGTATAATTATGAATATCTAGTAACTAAACTACAGGAGCTTTTAAGATGACAGATTATGGAAGAGGTGATACCTCATGGTTTGTGAAAGATCGTTTTGGAATGTTCATTCACTGGGGACTTTATTCTCAACCGGCCCGTCATGAATGGATACGTTGTCGAGAGATGATTGCAGCAGAAGATTATCAGAAGTATTTTGATGTTTTCGATCCCGACTTGTTTGATCCGAAAGAGTGGGCGCGGATGGCTCGTGAAGCGGGTATGAAGTATTTTGTAATTACCACCAAGCATCATGAAGGATTTTGTTTGTGGAATTCAAAGTTTACCGATTACAAAGCGCCGAATACGCCGTGTGGTAAAGATCTGCTGCGTGAAGTGGTAGATGCTTTCCGTTCAGAAGGAATAAAGGTTGGGTTCTATTATTCGCTGATTGACTGGCATCATCCGGACTTTACGGTTGACCGGAATCATCCGGATCGTGAACGCGAGGAGGCACGGGCGCTTAACTGCGAACGCGATATGTCGCGCTATGCGCAATATATGCGAGATCAGGTTCGTGAACTGCTTACCGATTTCGGCAAAATCGATATTCTCTGGTTTGATTTTTCATATCCCGGCGAGGATGGCAAGGGGCATGATGACTGGGAATCGGAAAAACTGGTGAAAATGATTCGCGAGCTCCAGCCGCATATAATCATCGATAACCGTCTTGATTTGCCGGGCGCAGGTGACATTATTACCCCGGAACAGTATGTGCCGGACAACGGTATGCGCGATGAAAACGGTGACCTCCAGGTTTGGGAAGGTTGTCAGACATTCTCCGGTTCCTGGGGATATTACCGGGATGAAGCGAGCTGGAAATCAGTAGAAATGTGCGTTCAAATGCTGGTCAATCATGTGTCACGTGGCGGCAATCTGCTACTGAATGTTGGTCCAACGGCCCGAGGAATATTTGACGAGCGTGCACAGGAACGTCTGGCCGGTATGGCGAAATGGATGAAGTTCCACAGCCGTTCGATATATAATTGTACTATTGCGCCGGAAGAGTATCCTGAACCAGAAAACTGTCGTTACACCTATAATCCGGAAACAAAGCGGCTGTATCTGCATATTTATGCCTGGCCCTTCAAGCATATTCATCTCCATAACATGGAAGGTAAAATCAAATATGCCCAGTTACTTAATGATGCCAGCGAAGTTCGCTTTCGTGAAACGGCTAGTGAAGTTCACTCTAATCTCAACAGTCAGACTCCGGAGGGGGCGGTTACGCTTGAACTTCCGGTTATCAAGCCGGATGTATCTGTGCCGGTAATTGAGTTATTTATGAAATAGTAATTGAACCGGGAATACTGCCTGATATACTTAGTCCTGTCCCAGGCGTTTTGACAGGTTGGCGGCATATTTCTTAACAGTTTCACCAACTTCCGCAATGCGGTCGTTGGTGATTCTGTATTTGGGACCGGTGACCCATACTGCCGCGCGTGGAGTGCCGCGATAATCGAACACCGGTGCCCCAATACATATTACACCTTCGGCTTCTTCTTCGTGGTCAACGGCATATCCCATTTTTTTTGCTTTTTCCAGTTCTTTTTTGAATTCAGCTGGGGTCGTTATTGTATTTTGCGTAAATTGGGGGAATTTCATAAGACTCATCTGGTGTTCCAGAGCGTATTTATCCAGGTTCGCCAGCATGGCTTTGCCGGGAGCTGCGGTATGCAGCAGAAAACGGGTTCCCGGTGAAACCATGAATTTGATCGGTTCGGGGGATAATTCCTGTTCCAGTACCACTCCTTCGCCCTCCAGTAGAGTCCCGAGCAGGGCGGTTTCACGGGTTTCATCGCGCAGGCTGCGAAGAATGTCGCCGGAAAGTTCCACCAGATTATTTTCCACTAATGCCTTATAACCCAGCGAGAGCAGCTTGCGGCTTAATGAGTACTCATTACTTTCCGTGTTTCTGGTTACATAACCGCTGGCTTCAAGGGTCGACACAATTCGAAATACACTGTTATTCGGATATCCGAGGCATCTACTGATTTCCGCTTTTGTCGCGTTTGACGGATTATCCGCCAGAAATTCCATTATTTTTAAAGCGCGTTCCAGGTTTGGCACCTGGTATTTCGATTTTGTATTTTCTGTCTTCAATTTTATCCCTTACGCATGTTTTACAACTAAATTATAGTACCAATAGACTTTTGCAAATAGTATAGCGCAAATTCATCATGAATAGCGATGATTGCAGTGCAGTACAGCATTTTGTACAGTTTTATATGATTCAATACATAATCAACCCATGCTTTGTGGATAAAGAAGATCGTTATACAGGATATTTTATTTCACTCTCGTCCAGAGCTTTTGCTGTTCGGTTGATGTAGCTTCCGTAAGTCCCTGAATATTAAGATATGTCTTATTGCTTACATGTCCGTCACACCATAAGATATTTATCCGTCCCGAGTGTCTTTGGGGAGGTACGTAGCCGTCATTGCATCTGTACCAACGAGCTCGATATCCCCCTCGTAAGGTTGTTAAACTTTCTACAATATCAACCAGCAAAACAGTATTACTGGTTTGTTTTAGAGTATTCATTTTGGCAGAAGGCATTCGTGTTCCATTACACCAATTACTCGCAATATACCAGTAATTGATCCCATAACCTATATTCATTGAGTCTGAATCGAGTGTGTGTGTCAAGCCGTAAGTCATATCCTTCTGATTTAGCATTGCTGGACACATGAAAACGTTACTGTTCGAAACCTGATTGTAAGAAGTCAGGCGATACGGCCAATACGGAGCTGTGTATGACGTTTCATTACAGTATGGGGTGAAATAGTCATTATTGTCATCTATATAAAAAAGTTCCATTTTCCCTAATTGTTTTAAATTCGATACACATGAAATACTCTTTGCTTTAGCCCTGGCTTTTCCTAAGGCTGGTAAGAGCATTCCCGCAAGGATTGCAATTATGGCTATTACTACAAGCAGTTCGATGAGTGTGAATCCCTGAAACCTTGATTTGTTCATCCTCTTCCCTCCTTAAGAATTTCATTTCGGATGTTGTTTTCCTTCGTTGTTTTGGCAAAAACTTAAAATTTAATAATTCTATATTTGAAATTGTAATCTATATATAATAAAAAGTCAAGTTTATTTGTGAAATATTACTTGATTATTTTTGTTATATAGTGTATTGTTCTATATATTAACTTTTTAAAACAAGGATTAAAGATGAACAAAGTAATTGTAATTACCGGTGCAACATCGGGTTTTGGGTTAGCTATGGCGGAAAAATTTGGCAAAGCTGGAGCGAAGATCGTTCCTGTAGCCAGAAATGAACAAAAGCTTGAAGAAGTGGTGGGAATGATTAAGAGTTCCGGCGGAGAGGCGGTCGCGGTTGCCGGGGATGTGACGAAGGAAGGAACTTTTGAGAAGGTTGTTCAGGCCGCCATGGATAACTTCGGTAGAATCGACGTGTTGATCAATAATGCCGGCGGCGGTGTGAAAGTTGCTCCGATTGAGGAGATGGATGACGCCTCAATTCAGGCGTGCCTTGAGCTTAATCTGGTCAGCGCGATTCGTGGTTGCCGTGCGGTAACGCCGCAAATGAAAAAACAGGGCCAGGGACTTATTATTAACTTTACCAGTGCCTGCGCGAAATTTGCCTGGCCGGAATGGAGCGTGTATTCAGCAGCTAAGTCCGGTGTTTCGCTGTTTAGCCGCTGTTTGCATGCGGAACTTCGTCCGTTTGGAATCGCGGTTTCAGTAATTGTTCCTGGCGGCTCAAATACCGGTTTCCAAAAGAATGCCGGGATTGGCGCGTTTGAGTGGGATGATTCTAATGCACTGCGTCCTGAGCACATTGCCGAAGCGGCTTTTAGTATTGTGAGCCAGCCGAAGGGCGCGGCCGTTCCGGAAACAGTGGTTTACGGTATGGAACAGGATGTAGTGCCCTTCTAATGACTTTTGCCGGAAAAAATATTCTTGCAGTTGATACCGGATTGACCGGTTGCAAGGCGCTGGTATTCAACCCCATTGGCAATGTTATTGCTGAAGCCCAGCGTACTACCCCGGTTGAATCGAACGGCAAAGGGCGGTCGGTTATCGACATGGATGTACTTTGGCGCGTTGCCTGTGAGGCGATCTCGGAGGCTGTAGGATGTTCCGGTGATATTGGTTGTATTGGTTTTTCCGGTCATGGCAATGGGTTGTATTGTATTGACGCGGTCGGAAATTCGGTTGGTAAAGCGGTGTCGTCTATGGACTGTTGCGCTGAATCCGAGCTGAATTTGCTTAATGAGTCCGAGAGAGAGAGATTGAGGGAACTTTCATTGCAGCAACTTTGGGCGGGACAGCCAGGGATGATTCTGCGCCGCCTGAAACATGAGTGTCCTGACGATTACAGCCGGATACATAAAATATTGTTCTGCAAGGATTATCTGGCGTTTCGTCTGACTGGGATCCCGGTGACGGATTACAGCGATGTAAGCGCGTCCGGATTGCTGAACAATACAATCGGAAAATATGACCCGGAGATCACTGGCCTTCTAGGTATTAAGGAAGCCAGTGAGATGTTGCCGGAAATTATTTGCGGCTATGATATTCGCGGTGTGGTTTCGGGGCAGGGCGCACATGATACCGGACTGCCGGAAGGCATACCGGTGATCGGTGGAATGTTCGATGTCGATGCCTGCGCCTATGGTTGTGGAACTGTTGTTCCCGGTGATGCGTGTAGTATTGCCGGAACCTGGAACATCAATGCCGTGGTTTCCGGTCATATGAATTATTCCGACCGGATACGACAGTGCATCCGGCGTACCGATGGACAGACCGCGTTGTTGATTGATTCAAGCGCTACTTCCGCGGTGAATATCAAATGGTATGCCGGAAAGCTGCTGGGCTGTGATAAAAGCAGCGACTTTGAAAAGCTGGATGCCGGTCTGGAACATTATGAGTACACCTTTCGGAGTCCTTACTATCTGCCGTTTGTCAACGGTTCACTTGGGTGCGGAATGTCGCGCGGGGCGTTTGTCGGGTTGGATATTTCCTGTGACCGGGAAACATTGTTCGCTGCGGTGTATGAAGGTATTTGTTTTGCGCACCGTTGGCATTTCGACAATCTGGTTGCGACTGACTCCGAAATCAGCACGATGACTTTGACTGGGGGGGCGGCAAAAGGCAAGGAGTTTCGTCAGTTAATGGCTGATATCTGCGGCATCAATGTTCAAACGGTGAATATTGAGCAGTCTGGCGCGTTCGGTATCTGGGCGGCGGCTTCCTGCGCGTTGAAAAGATTTAATGATATCGGAGAAGCGGTAGCCGGTAAGATTAGGATAACAGACACACGGCAGCCTGATGAGATCAGGCACGCTGTATTTGAAGAAAGATATATGAAATTTAAGGAGTTGATAAAATGTCCCTTGTAAGTTTGAAGGAAATGCTGAATGACGCTCGGGCCCGGAAATACGCGGTGCCGATGTTCGACGTATCGAATACTGCCATGATCCGTGCTGCGGTGGAAGTTGCCGAGCAGGAAAAAGCTCCGGTGATTCTGGGAGCTCTGGAGCCGGATATTGCCGGTGACGGGTTGGCATACTGGTTTGGAGCGGCAAAGCTTGCGGCGGAAAAAGCGTCGGTGCCGGTGTGTATTCATTTGGACCATGCGGTTTCGATGGAGCAGATCATGCGGGTGGTGGATATCGGTTTTACTTCGGTAATGCTTGACGCGTCGGCTGAAGAATTTGAGGTAAATGTGAAACGTTCCGCCGAAGTTGTGAGTGCCGTAAAACGGTTGGGAATTACGGTTGAGGCCGAGCTTGGTCATGTCGGCGACGGAATCGCCGGATCAAGCGAGAGCGCGGTGACCGGGCACGAAGATGCAGCCGATACCCTGACGGAGCCGGAAAAGGTCGCGGAATTTGTTGACCGTACCGGTGTTGATACGCTGGCGGTGGCGATTGGCACTGCTCATGGCGTGTATGTCAGTGCGCCGGTGTTGGATATAAACCGGATGAAGAAGATCAACGCCATATCGCCGGTTCCGCTGGTGTTGCATGGCGGTTCGGGCACACCGGAGGATCAGTTGAAACCTGCGATAGCCAACGGTATCAGCAAAATCAATATTTTTTCCGAACTGCTGAATGCATGGAATTCGAATATGTTTAAAGTACTTGGTCGTTTGAGTAATATGTCCACCTGGCCCAGTGTGATCGAAGTTGAACCGGATGCCGCGTTGCGTCAGGTTGTGAAAGATAAAATCGAATTGTTCGGAGCAAAAGGAAAAGCGTAAGATGAATATGAAAATTTACGGAATCGGCGATCTGTTCATTCCGGCTGAATATATCTCTGCCGGATTGCAGAAAAACGGTTTGGATGGAGAGGTGATCGACTGGGAAACCGGTACGTTTGATAAATTGCAGGAAGTCAATCTGTTGATCGAACAGAACGGCTCCGAGGCCTATGAAGTGCCGCAGTATATTCTTGATAAGATTGCTCCGGCTGAAATTTTGATTACCCAGTTTTGTCCGGTTACGAAACAGGTTATCGACAACTGTCCGAACCTGAAAATTATTGGTGTTTTGCGCGGTGGCTATGAAAATATCAATGTGGCTCATGCTGCGTCTAAAGGTATCAAGGTTTTCAATACTCCGGGACGTAACGGTGATGCAGTTGCTGATTTCGCGGTTGGAGCGATCATCTGCGAAGCACGTAATATTGCCCGGGGGCACCTGGGCATTAAAACTGGAAAATGGATTCGGGAATATCCGAATTCCGGTAATATTCCTGACTTGCCCGGGCGAACGGTCGGGCTGATCGGTTTCGGCGAAATCGGACGCAAGACGGCAAAGCGTTTGAATGGCTTTGATATGGAAATCCTTGCGTATGATCCATATTGTAAAGATTTTCCGGAATATGTAAAACAGGCTGAGCTTAAGGAGATATTCTCCCGCTCTGATTTTGTTTCTCTGCATGCCAGGCTGACGGCGGACAACCGCCATCTGGTAAACGCCGATATGTTAAAGCTTATGAAACCGACTTCTTATCTGATCAACACTTCCCGTGCCGGTCTGGTGGATGAGGCGGCGTTGTATGAAGTGCTTAGTACAGGCAAGCTGGCCGGAGCGTTTCTTGACGTGTTTGAGGAAGAACCGCCGGGATTGGAGCATCCGCTGGTGACATTGGAGAACGTTACGCTTACTCCGCACATGGCGGGAGGTTCAAATGACGCGTTTCTGAATTCGCCAGTTAAGCTTGCGGCGGAACTGGTGAAATATTTGCGCGGCGAATCGTGCCGTGGTATAATTAACTGACTTGATTTTATTCAGGTTAAATAAGGATTTCTTGAAATGGATCTGAATTTAAAAGGAAAAACGGCAATCGTTACCGGAGGCAACAGCGGCCTTGGTGCGGCGGTTTGTGAAGTTCTTGCGCAGGAAGGCGCAAATGTAGTTATCAATTACCTCTTTAATCCGGAAGATGCCGAACGGCTGGCGGCGTTCCTGAAAGATAAATATGCGGTCAAAGCCGTTATTGCCAAGGGCGATATTACTTCTGCCGAGGATATCGACAGCAACATCAAAACCGCGGTTGACGCTACTGGAAGTTTCGATATTCTGGTAAATTGCGCCGGGATCTGGCCCACTGATTTTGTTAAGGATATGCCGGACGACTCCTGGGAACGTACCGTGAAAATCAATTTGACCGGACCATTTATGTACTCAAAACGCGCGGTAAATCATTTTATTGAGCATGATAAAAAAGGTAAGATCATCAATGTGGTGTCGCAGGCGGCTTTTCATGGTTCCACTAGCGGACACGCACACTACGCGGCATCTAAGGGCGGACTTGTGACGTTTACCGTGTCGTTGGCGCGTGAGGTGGCGAAGTATGGAATCAATGTTACGGCGGTTGCTCCCGGTATGATGCGTACCCCGATGAACCGCGATGCCTTGGCGGAGCGCGAGGCGGAATATATTGAACGTATTCCGCTCGGGCGTATTTCCGATCCCGAGGAAGTGGCATATACGATCGCGTTTCTCGCTTCGAGTAAAGCGGACTATATTACCGGGGCGACCATTGACGTTACCGGTGGCATGCTGATGAGGTAAAACAGGGATAATAGTTTTATCATGAATACTATAAAACGTGATGTGGCTGTGATCGGAGCTGGCAGCGGCGGAATAGGTGCGGCAGTCGGCGCGGCTGAACGCGGTGCCGATACCGTGATTATTGACCGTAGCTTGATTCCGAGTGGAGTGGTTGCGTCAAGCTGGGTTCACAACTGGGAACCGACCTGTGGCAACGGACCGCTGACCCGTCGCTTGTGGGAACGTATGCGAGCCATGCCGCTCGGGGCTGCCGATATGAATTTTACCATTAGCCGGACAAAGCCCGATGACACCCGTCAGCCGACCATGCCGTTCGAACTATGGGCATACCAGCAGGCGGTACTGTCCGAATTTGCTGAATATGATAATTTGCATTTTATCGGTGCAAGCACCTTTGTCGAGCTAAAGACGGATGGACGCAGGATAAAATCTGTTACCATAGAAGACGAATCCAGCCGTACGGAGATACACGCAAAAGTATTTATTGATTCCACCGGTACGCTGCATCTGGCGAGAAAAGCCGGTTGTGAGGCAATGCTGGGGACCGATTCCCGTTATGACTTTGACGAATGGGCTGCTCCGGAAAAGGCTGACCGTCATGCATTAAATCTGGTGAACTGGATTTTCCGGGTGCGTCCAGGCGGTTCTCCGAATGTGACCATTTTGCCGGATGATATTCCCGAAAAAGCTCATCGCAGTTCAATCTTTCGTGCGGTTATGCCGAATGGCGATATTCTGGTGAATATCTGCGGGGCAGGGAACTATTCTCCAGAGATCCCAGGTGATTACGAACGAATTGTGAAAGAGCAGTACGAACTGGCTCTTAATGTTTATTACTGGCGGGTGGCTTCCGGTCTGAATCCTGACTGGGAACTGGTCGGCATGGCGCCGTCGCTTGGTGTTCGTGAGAGCTATCGGCTCAGAGCCCGGCAGGTGATGACGTTGAATGATGTTTTTAAATTCGGAAAGCATTACGAGAAACGCTTCATCGGCATGACCGATCATCCGCTGGACGTACATGGGACTGACCTTGAGGCTCGTCTTGGCAGTATTCCGTTCGGGCTTTCCTATGATAGTCTGCTGCCGGTCGAATTTGATAATTTGCTGATTGCTTCGCGCGGTATTGGAGCTACCCATATTGTAACCGGGGCCTGCCGGTTGTCTCGGACTTTGATGACTTGCGGTAACGCTGCCGGACGGGCGGCGGCAATAAGTGCTCTGTCCGGTAGAATGCTGGAAGACATTGAGCCTTCAGAAATCGCGGAATTTGAATTGTGTCCCGAGTATGTATATAAGAACGCGGCAAAAAGAATCGCATCGTTAAATTTAGAGGAAGATTAATTATGGCTTATTTATGGCTTGAAGCCGAATCGTTCGAAAATCTTGGCGGCTGGGTGGTCGATTCCCAGTCGATGGACCAAATGGGATCGGCTTATGTGATGGCTCACGGCATGGGAGTACCCGTAGCTGATGCGGAAACAACACATGAAATCCCGGAAAGCGGAAAATATATTGTATGGGCTCGTACTCGTGACTGGACCGCTGTTTGGAAGCGCGGAACCCCTGCCGGACAATTTAAGGTGATTATTAATGGAACAGAACTGCCGGAAGTCCTCGGTACGAATGGTACCGAATGGGGCTGGCAGCGAGCAGGGAAAGTCGATCTTGAGGCAGGAAACGCAAAATTTGCGCTGCATGACCTGACTGGTTTCAACGGACGGTGTGATGCGTTGTATTTGACAACGGATACTGCTGAGGTTCCTGCAAATGATTCGAAAGAGCTTGCGGCAATGCGTCGCGAGCGGGCGCATATTGTCTGCGAAGACGATCCCTATGAATACGATTTGATCATATGCGGTGGTGGTATTGCCGGAGTTTGTACCGCAGTATCGGCTCTGCGTAACGGAGCTAAAGTGGCGCTGTTGCAGGATCGTCCGGTGCTCGGCGGCTGCAACAGTTCGGAGATTCGGGTGTCGCTTGGCGGCATAACTCATGTCGGAATGTATCCGAACCTGGGTAATGTTGTTCGTGAGATTTCTCCCGCGTTTGGCGGTAACGGCACCTATTCGGTTGATGTTTACGAAGATGACCGTAAACGTAATATTTTTAAACTACACCCGGCGGACAGCTGTCATCTCGGACTGAACGAACGGGTGACTTCGGTTGAAACTGATCCTTCCGATTCCCGTAAAATCGTTGCGGTAGTCACAACAAATACCCGTACCGGAGCGGAAAAACGTTATCACGGTAAGCTGTTTTCCGACTGTACTGGAGACGCGGTAATTGCCCGGATGATAGGTTGTGAAATGATGAGGGGCCGTGACGGCAGAGCGGTATTCAATGAGTCGCTGGCGCCGGAAGAAGCGAATAATCAGGTAATGGGTATGTCGGTTCAGTGGTACTCGAAACCCGCGGAAGAGCCGACGGATTTTGCCGATGTTGACTGGGGAGTTGAGTTTAACGAGGATAATGTATACTATGTTCGCGGCGGCGACTGGGAATGTGAAACCGGACAGTACCGCAACCAGGCGGAAGAGTCCGAATATATTCGTGATTATGGTTTGATGGTGACTTTTTCCGGCTGGTCGTTCCTGAAAAACCACTCAAAACGGAAAGATGAGTGGTCCAAAGATACGCTTGCCTGGGTATCGCATCTTGGCGGAAAACGTGAAAGCTATCGTGTGGTTGGCGGCTACGTGCTGAATCAGAACGATATTGAGGACCGGGTAATCTATGAGGATGCGACCGCGCCGATTACCTGGAATATTGACTTACACTTTCCTGACCCGGATAACGAGGATAAATTTGATGAGCCGTTCCGTTCCTGTGCTTATCACCGCAGTATTTACGAACCATATCCGGTACCGTATCGCTGTTTGTATGCCCGTGATGTGGATAATCTATTCCTTGGCGGACGCCATATCAGCCTGTCGCACGTGGCGTTTGCCGCTGCCCGGGTGCAACGTATTCTTGGCATGCTGGGTGAAGTCGTCGGGATGGCGGCCGCGATTTGCGCGAAGAAAAATGCCAGTCCGAAAGACGTTTATGATAAATATCTTGACGACTTAAAAGCTATGATGACAGCCGGAGTACCTCCGGTTGTGTATCATCCCGGTGGTAACGGCGACTATGAAATGTATCATTTCAAAGAATTGGGACATATGCCCATTCCTCGTGACGGCAGTACGCCGAAATGGATGTCCGACGAAAAAGTCATGGCACGGGTCAGCCGTCTGAACATGCCGCATCGCGGCGGCAACAGAAAATAGTTATTCCGAACTGAACGTCATGGCAAAAAATGCCATGGCGTATAAACTATGTCCGAAGTAATTAGGGTGGTTTATATTATTAGCCAGCAGCGACGACTGATCTTTTCGCTGTAGAACCCTGTTCCAGACATCGTAGACATTCACATAAGCGCAATGATTTTCCTCTGCGGCTTCTTTCGTTTCCGACGCAAATTTTTTCATACGGTGTGAACCGTAGTGCCAGTCTTTATTGGGCGGCATGGAGGAAAACAAGATAACTTCCGCTCCAAGTTTCTTCCGGGTTAATTCGACCAGCTTTATCAGGTTACTTTTGAATTTTTCAGGTTCGGTTGTACCCTTGTTGTGATCATTCATTCCGAATCCGATGAGTACCAGGTCCGCTTTCCCGATTTCTCCCAGTGCTTTCGCGTGAAATTTCTTCGGCTTGTGGTCAAACCAGTCCAGTCCTTTATTCGAAGAATAGCCGGGTATTGTGAGATCCTGATAGGTGATTTTAGATTGAGGATATTTTTGCCGCAGCTGCTGAATGAATAATGTCACAAAGATCAGTTTTTTGTTTTGGACATCACACCCGGTTGTTATGCTGTCGCCGTATCCGACGATTTTGAAGGGACCGCCCGCTTTCAACTTTTGCCGGGTTGCCGACAAATATTTACTCTGGTCATTTGGTTTTGCCAGCACCGCGCCGTTATCTGTATGGTAATCCACCCAGACAAAATATCCGTTGTTGCAACATTTTTTGTAAGGATACTTTGAGTGATTGAAATCTTGTTTCCCGTATAAAATATGGCGAGAATAATCCGGTATCCGTGAGGACGGGGTTCGTGAAACCGTTCCTGCTTTGTAATCAACTGTGTAGTCGCGTCCTTCGGTGTAAACTTTGCCGCCGGGAAGATAAGAATCGCGCAGTTCCATACTTCCCTTGGTTACGTGGTCAAAACAGAGTTTTCCCGGTAAAGTTCCTGCCAGAACCAGACTTTCTCCGTGAATATCCATACTTTTATTTTCTCCGTATGACGTTGCCATCAGTCCGGCAGTGAGAATCAGTGCGAGTAGTGTTGTTTTCATTATTCTTCTGTACTCTCCATTGTTGCTGTTACGTTATAATGGCCCTGTGAAAAATCGTGGCAATATAATTTATTGCCGGCATAGGACTTTCCGTCTACCGTCAGACGGCAGATGGTTTGCGGGCCGGAAAGATGTTCTGAATTGCGGATTGTAATTCGAAATTCGACTCCCCGGAAATTCCTGGTTATGGTGGCATGATCCCAGCTGGATGGCAGCACCGGATCAATGATCAGCCCGTCGTATTCGGGCCGTACTCCGAGAATGAAATGCGTCATGCAGCGTAATGCCCATGGTACCGTTCCACTGGTCCAGCCTTTAAAGGTCATACCGGGACGGTGATTGGACGGCCCTCGAAACATATTGGTCAGGGCATATGGCTCCAGCCAGGAGGTTTCAACCGACAGCGCCGGATTAAATGGAACAATGGAAGTCAGCGAGTCCAGAGCTGCGTCACCATCGCGTCGCAGACAGTCCGCAACTGCCTGAAATGCGGTTACATGGCAGTAACAGCTGGCATTTTCGCCCCAGCCAGGACGCATACAGCTGATTCTTCCGCAAGCATGATCATATTGCATATATGGCGGGTCGCATACCACCAGACCCGTAGGTGTTCTCAGTCTTGTGTTAACCGCTTCGACTACTTTTTTCAGGCGTTCCGGCGTTAGTCCGGCGATGAAAGCCCAGCTTTGCGGTTCGCTGAAAATCCGGTTGTCTTCATGACTTCCGACCGGCCCTCCGGCATCGTTGAAACCGCGCAGGTACCATTTGCCGTTCCAGGTATATTTTTCAATCATGTAGCGCAACGTTTGTGCTCGATCGGACATTATCTCTGCCGTTTGATTTTCTTCCAGCTGTCGGGCAATGCCGATTGTTTCCTGTAGTGCCGCCAGCAGAGCCATTGCCAGCCAGACGCTTTCTCCTTTACCGCCGCGCCCGATATTCAATGAGTCGTTCCAGTCGCCGAAGTAAAGTTTGGGTAATCCGTGATCTCCCAGGTTGGCAAAGAACCAGTCCATAGCCTGCAGTGTATGTTTCCACACCGTAGCATCTCCGCCATCACGATATGGCACTTTTTCATACAGAAATTCACGGTCGCCGGTTTCGCGAAGGTATTCCGCCACGGTAAACGGGAGCCATACACCGCTGTCGCCGTATTTGTGATCGTCATCAGGACACCAGCCGCGCATGGCGCTGCCGTCACGGTATTGATGTACCAGCGTTGTACGCATTGAGTTTTTTACTATTTCAGGAGAATATGCGCAAAGACTTTGCGCGTCCTGCAGCGTATCACGAAAACCGATCAGAAATACTCTGGCATAGTCTTTCAGGAGAAATAACTGCTGTTTGGTCCAGAGATTGAATAACTGTGTCCAATTTTGATCCGGCAGTTTGAAATCAACGCGGGAAAAGTCATTGGTACGGTTTTTTGCCAGTTCCATCCCCCGGTTGAATCCCGCTTCTGTTGCATTGGCGGCAATCTCGTCTGCTTCAGCCGGTTTGTCCCAGGGCCCGACGGCAAAATATTCCTGCAGGTTTTCTTCCGGCTGTAAGGTGATATCATACTGGAAAGCTCCGATGAATTCCTCATTATCGGCGTCTGTATCGGTTAAGTTGTTTGCTTTTACGCTCTGCAGTTCTTCTAGATCAAAGTAATATCCGCCAAGAAATTCACGTCGGCGTGTCTCGTAATGGTCCGGTGTTTTAGAAGCTGCAAATACTGCATGGTTTCGAGTTTCCTGCCGTTCATTTGAATGGTTTACAGCAAGTAACTGCTTGGGCGCGTTATAACTGCAGGAGGTATAATTTTCCAGCGAACCGTATGGCACCCAGCCGCCGAGCTCGAACTCGATGGCTGGATAAATACTCAATCGTCGTTCCCGACCACTATTGTTGACTATTTTTATTTTCCAGACTTCCGCCGGTTGTTCTGCGGCGGCAGTCAGGGTCCATTCGCAGAGAATTCCGTCAGTATTATTCTCCAGCGTAGAATAACCCAGGCCGTGATGACAAACATAGTGTTGGAAATCCTTTTTGACCGGGCCCCAGCCGATGGTCCAGAAACAACCGGTGTCACGGTCCTTGATGTAAACAAAACGGTCGCGCAGCGGTACGGAACGCTGTCCGGCTGCGTTCCGGTAAAGCGAGTTGCCGCGGCCGCGCTGATCGATAGAGATAAGTATCTGTTCGTTCCAGGCATAATTGAGCCAGGGACGAGGCGTATCAGGACGACGGATAATGAATTCGCGTCCGTCGGCACTGAAATCGCCATAGGTTTGATAATCGTTCGACATGATTGGTTCTACTGCTGATGATTAAGGCTGTTTCCGTATTTCCATACGGTCACAGTACATTTCTTTTATTCCTGGATTATTGCAAGGAGCAACGAAAATGATGTCGTCTGCGGCAGGAACGAAAGGGCCCACGTTATACCAGGCGTAACCCGGCTTCAGATCTTTGACCTTGAAAATCCTTCTAAGGTGTTCTTTTCTCGTTGTGTTATATACACCGCATTTAAACGCGTCCCCTTTTACGTTCGGAGTTGTGATAAAACGCATTTTTACCCACAGATCATATTTTTTATCTCGTTCAAATTTATCCCATGGGATATGTCGCCATTGAGTTGCCCAGGCAGTGTTTTGGGTTGGCTGGGTTACCGCATAACCATTACCTGCCAGGGGATCAGGAACTGATTTCGCTTTTACCCACAGGGTAGTGTCACTTTCTTCACAGAAGGCTACTGTATTTGCGTTAACTTTTGCTTTTTTACCGAAGAGGTTGATTTTCAGGTCCTCTATTGCGGTTTTCAACTTGGCGGCACGGCCTTGTTCCGCAATTTTGACCATGTGGTTCTTTTTGGCGATGGCTTCAAACTTGTTTAACAGAACGCGATATTTTTTCTGTTCCGCTTTTGGGAGGGTAACCGGAGATTTTGCTGCCAAGTTCAGACGAAGTCGGATCACCGGTAGTTCCGCGACCTGAACACGATTTAATATTACAGGATTATCGGCTACGGCCTTTTCCGCTGCCGCGAAATATTTTTCAGCCTGGGTAATGAACTTGTTGTCAAATGTCAGGTCATCACCGCGATTCGGCTGTTTCAGCCAGTTCTCACGAGTTGCTTCCAGCAGATTATAATACTTTTGGATTGGCTTGGCTGCCGCTTTAAAGTAACCGTTGACAAAGTCTCGCTGAAGCGTTTTCCAGTCGAGGTTTGGATTCCACATTAATTTGGTCCATACCCAGCTTTTTATTGGATCGTCGTCGCCACCGGGGCTGGAATAAGAACCTTGCAACATGACACCGCGAACGCCGTAATCACGATAAATTTTCAGGTTCTTCGCGGTAACTTCCATGTTGGCGCGTGGCTTTAGATAGTCGAAGAAGTCTACTGTGTAATCCCAGATATCGATGGGGTTGCCGACCTGATGCCAGGCTTTCAGGGCAGGAAAGAATATATCGGTTTGATCGACGGTCAGGTGTGGCCAGCGGAAGGCATGCTTGTCCGTGCATAACTGAATTCGCAATTTTGGGTCCGGCTTGATCTTATTGGGCGCGGCAAACGTTCCCATGTAGGCCAAGGTTGAAATCATTACATCTGGATGTTTCTTCCATATTTTTGCGGCGGTCTTGTTGACCAGCCGGATCATCTGATCGGTGCGGTTGTAACCTTGTTTCAACTCTGCCTGGCAACGGGGACAGTTGCACCAGCCATCGTTATCGTTCTGGGAAATGCTGATCATATTTGCCTCCGGATGATGACCGAGCAATGCATTGATTTTTTTCGCGAGGTAATCGCTTAGTCCTGGCGCACTCAGACATGGCTGGGAGCTCATGCACTTAATTGGTTGGCGTTTACCGTTGATCATCGGGAAAAATTCCGGATGAGTTTTTATGTTGCTATTTGGAATCAAGCGGAAAAATGTATGAACGTTCCAGTAGTTCGCCGGGGCCGTGATGGAGCCGCCCCATTCTTGAGGAAGTTTGAACCAGCGCGGATTACTGCGGTTATGCAGAGCCCAGTCTTTATTGACCGCTGTGAAAAAATACGCCTCGCGGTTGTCAAACTGGGGAATTTCCCAGCGTTGACGCGGGGTGAACTTCAGTTCTTTCTTCGACGGAATTACTGTGCAGTCAGGAGTGTACCAGCGACAGCCGAGATCTTCTTCCAGCAGCGCAATTACCGCGTAGAGTGGGCCGCGTTGAGTGCCGCCGTAGAGGAATAGATTACCGTTGCGCACGGCAATGCCGTATCCCTCTTTTTTCAGGTCGCGAGCCGCTTCCCGTGGACATTGCTGTTTGAACTCGGCAGTACGGCCGACGCTAATAAACGGTTGTCCTCCGCTTTTATCTGTGACGGTGAATTCTGCGCCAGTCATTTCTTTGAGCCATTTCTCTAGTTCTGCTGCCGCGACTTTTTCCTGTGGAGTAGGGGCTGCGGGCAATAGAATTTCTACTGTAGCTTTGCCGTTTTTTGCTAGTTCCAGTTCTGACGAAGTTCCGGCAATCATCGTGATTGCTATCAAAAAGAATAGTACAATACTATTTACTATTTTTGCGTTTAACATAGTTCTTTCTTTCTTGGAATTTTGATGAGTTTTTACCAGCTGAACATAGGTTCATTCTGTAGAACGTAATAGGTTAATATTTGGGATGAATCATTCATTTCCGCATACCGTACCTTGTTTACATGACCATCGGCATAGAGGTTATTCATTGCAGCGTTGTGACGAAATTTAAAATGATTGTCTCGACTGGCTGTTTCAAACGAAGAGCGGTTCGTAGTACCTTCGTGAGCTTTACCGTCAACGATTAATACAGCCATTGATGGACGAGGACAGCGGTTCATTTTTCTTGCATGATAGTACTTGGATACTGAGGATGAAACGGTAACGTTCCCGATGCGAGCATTGTATAGATAGTTGGTTAACGGGATATTGGCTGTCGTTAGGTAGCAGTCTGAGAGGATGCTGGGACATTGTAGAATATTACTGAATTTAGAATCCGCACTGGTGGGGTCCTGCCATTCTCCGGCAATATAGGGATACAGTTGATTTATCCAGTTGTCGGCTCCATAGGGCGATGGCCAGGCGGTTCCATAGCTTAACACTAGCGGAAGAAAGTCATTGTTATCTGTCGTGTATTGCGTTGTTCCTAGTCCGAGCTGTTTCAGATTATTAGTGCAGCTGATTGCTTTTGCCGTGTTCCGGACCTTGTTTAAGCTTGGCAACAATAAAGCGGCAAGTATTGCAATAATTGCTATTACGACTAAAAGTTCAATAAGTGTGAATACGGAAAAATGCCGGACGTTTGAGTTATGACTTTTCATTTTTTGCCTCCGCATGAGTTTTTAATGATTAGTTCTGGTTTTATATAAACAACTTTGTTTTCTGCAGGTGGATGTGCGGCCATGGTAGTAATTTGCGATGCCATTTTATTCAGATCAAAATTAACCGTAGTGACTTTTACGGGTGAATTTTCCGACCATGGCGTATTGAAAAATCCGGTAATTGCCAAGTCGTCTGGAACGCTGATGCCAAGTTTTTCCGCTGCCTCAATAAAACGTACCGCGGAAAAATCCATTGAACACATGATTGCGTCGGGACGTTCCGGCGAGGACATGATTTCTGCCAGAATCTGTTCGTTGATTCCTTCTCCATAGGCCTTGGAATAGAAAACTGTATAGGCTGAAAGACCGTAGTCGCGCAGCGCTCGTTCATAGCCGTTGCAGATATGATTAAAATGATGCAGCGCACGGCCTTGAACCGGAATATCACTTGGATCCGGTTCCGCCAGACAGAACATAATTCGTTTACGTCCACAGGATGCCAGATGTGCTGCCATGGTATAAGAGGCAGCTTCGTAATCAAGGAGTACCGCGCTGCCGGGAATCATTCCGGGATAATCCAATTCAAAGGCAAAAATACCGTTCAAATTCGGATAATGTTCGAGAATGGGATTACGCCAGTAACCACGTCCGAATATGATGACCGAGCGTGGACGGGAATCAAGCATTCTAAATACTTTCTGCTGTAGTCCGGCGACGGGGGAATCAACCAGTAATTTGCTGTAATTCGCCAGCATAGGAATCAGTTCGCGTTCATTCAGTTGATCGAAAATTAGTGAAAACAGATTCTGAAAAACATGGCCGCTTGAAGGCATCAGCATCATTACACTATCGCTTAAATCGGTCGGTTGGGGTTTTTCTTCGCGAACGAAAACGCCACTACGGGGACGTCTGCGAATCAGACCGCGCTTTTCCAATGCGTTAAGAGCGTTGTTTACGACGGAAATGCTGGTGGAAAAGCCATCCGCAATCGAGCGTACCGATTGAAGACGTTGGCCTGGCTGCATTTTGCCGGAGATGATTTCCGCTTCAAGTGCATTGATAATTTGCTGCGATTTTGTTGGAGCCTGGGTTAAATTCATCTTTTGTTCCATTTTGTTTTGATCATATTATAATACAAAATGTTATTTTAGTCAATGTTTTTTAATGATTTTTTTACAGTATTTTTACTTTTTTTATGTATTTTTCTACTTGATTTGTGTTTTTTTTATAGCGTGAGATATTTTTTGTTTGTTGATAAAATACAATGAAACAGAATAGAACAGATTGCTGTTGTGTGGTAGCAACAGAAAACAGCGTATTTATTTAGATTTGTCGGGTTTTGCCGGTAAATCAGCTTTCTTCTGAGGTCGAATCAGAGAAAAGGTATTTGTGCCTTCCAGTCTCTTTGAGCATCCGGGAGCGCCTCCTTCTTCTCTGTAGATGAAGCAGCCATAAACGTGTTGTTTTGTTTCTTTTATTCCTTCTTCTTTTGGGGATGGTTTTCCCGTCTGTCCCCAAATCATTGCCAGTCCTTCCGATGTTGATATAAATCTCTTTGGGATGATTTGATAGAAGTAGTCAGAGTTGCCTTTGAAATATTGAAAGGATTTACCGTTTAGCGGATCGATTGGAACTTTGGCTAAAAATTCAGGAACCAGTTGTTCGAGTTTGTCAGGATAATCGCCGTATTTTCTTCGATAAAGTTCAGCCGCTAGTCCACATTTTGCCATTCGTATGGAACTTCTGTTAACAGCAACAAAGAACGCGATCTCTTCGTATTGACTTAACGATTGATAGCATCTTGGGATATTTGAGTTTTTTGCTCTTTGTTTAACGAAGTCTTTTATTATTATGTAATAATCTTGAGAGGACACTTTTATTATCGGTATAATTAATTTTAAAAATTTGGCTAAATCATGATATCGGAACGTTTTTTCCAGTAGCCTGTCTTTTAAAGTTGAATTCAACTTTATCTTTGAGATATATGGTCTTTTCAGTGAATCGATAATTGTCAGACCTGTATCAAATAGATATACCCGTTTTCTCTGCAATGATAATTCTGTGTCTGTATTGTTTAATTCAGAAATAATCTCACGTATGGTTTTATCCGGGATATTGGCATTGTTCACCAAGTCTTCAATAAGACCAATACGAAAAAGCTCTGGCAATGTAATTTTCCATAAGGATACAAACAAAGGTTCAGATAAAATAATATTTCTAATCTTAGAGATATTATTGATCATAGAAAAAGCTAATACAGGATCATTGTTTTTTAGCGCCTGAAAACATCGGATCTTGTTTAGTGTCATGAAATCAACTAAAAAATCAGATGGAATTCTGGTATATGTTACATTCCAGTTTTGAGTTGGACTGACTATACGGTAATCAGCCAGTTTATCAATCAGTATCGCGGATTCTTCGTTATATTTCAGATATTTATTAATTTCAGAATTGTTTTTAGAAAATTTATACGTCAAAAAATTATTATAAATGACAGTGTGGGCTGCATAGTCATGGCGATTAAATGGAATATAAGAAGCTTTTGCTTCCTCATATACATCAATACCATTTTGTGCCTTAGGTGTATGTTCCATAAAGTTTTTTCAGTTCTTTAATAGTGCTTGGTAGTCCAATAGCATTTGCATGTTCCAGTTGTTTATTTAACTGGATTTTACCATGCAGAATGATAGCAAATGGGGTGGAGACTAGACATAACAGCAGAGCGAATATAATAATAATCAGATTTAACTTGAAATACGATTTTTTTCGCTTGTTTTCGGTGTCCATTGTTATTTCGCTTTATTGCCTTGTTTTTTATCCGTTTTCTGAGGCCGAATCAGCGCAAAGGTATTTTCCCCGTCTGCTCTATTGTTTGAGATACCGGGACAGCCCCATGTTGTTATTCCAGCAACACCTTCACTGTGGATATAGCAACCATTAACGTGTTTTTGTGCATTATTGGCCGATCCCATGCCGAAGAGCATCATCCCTGTTGGTTTAGGCGAAGTTTTTGACTTCTTGGGAATAATTTCATATTGATAATCATAGTTGCCTTTGAAGTAATGAAAGGATTTACCATTCAGCGGATCAATTGGAATTTTATCTAAAAATTCAGGGACTAGTTGTTCGAGCTTATCCGGATAGTCGCTGTATTTTCTGCGATAAAGTTCAGCAGCAAGTCCACATTTCGCCATGCGTATGGAACTTCTGGCAGCGGCAATATCAATAGCTGTTCTTCCATATTGACATACTGAGTGACTTGAATAGTAATAATGCGGAGAATGTACTGCTTTTGAGCAAGAATCATCAGAGATTGTTTTTAACTTGTAGAAGTCCCAAGATGAGTTGGAGATCAGTGGTATAATTAATTTTAGAAATTTAGTAAAATCGTGATTATAGAACACTCTTCTAAGTAATCCATTTTTTAATGTTGAATTGAGTCTTAATTCTGAGAAATATGGTTTGTCTAGTGAATATACAATTTTTATTCCTGCTTCAAATAGAAAAGCCCGCTTTCTTTGCTCGGGGAGTTTGTGGTCTATTTTCTCTAATTCTCGTATTTCATTCAGTAGAGTGTTATTGGTAGTATTGGTATTGTTTACAAAGTCTTCCAATAGATTAATACGAATCAATTCTGTTTCAGACACAATATCTAGTGATATAAGTGAAGATTCGGATAATACAAGCTCTCTGAGTTTTGACATATTATTTATTATTGAGTACGCTAATGTTGGATCATTGTTTTCTAATGCTTGAAAACAACGGATTTTGTTAAGATAAGTAAATTCGTTGAAAGAATAGAAGTAATTTGTTCTAAACCTTATGGACCAGTTTTGGTGTTGTCTGACAATTTTATAATTAGATAATCTGTCAATTAATGCAGTAGTTTTTTTGTTTTTTTTCAGAAATTTATTAATTTCAGGACAGTTTTCCGCAGATCGATATGTCAGAAAATTGCCGTTAATAATAGTACTTGCGACGGTATCACTATTATCCAGTTCAACATAGGATTGCTTTGCTTCCTTGTATACATCAATGCCGTTTTCTTCTCGATGAAGAGTCGTGTAGTAGATTCTTCTCAGTCCTTTTATTGTGGTGGGTATACCTTGTTTTTCTGCATTATTCAGTTGTTTGATTAGATGGATTCTTCCGGTTTGAATAATGGCGAATGGTATGGAAAACAGGCAAAACAACAGAGCAACCGCGATAATAATCAGATTTAACTTTAAATACGATTTTTTAGGCTTGCTTTCGGTGTCCATTGTCATTTCGCTTTATTGCCTTGTTTTTTATCCGTTTTCTTTTGAGGACGAATCAGTGCAAAGGTATTTCTTCTGCCATATCGGTCCGGAGTGCCTCCGGGATTGCCGCCTTTGTCTATTCCATTCTTTCCCTCACTGTAGATATAACATCCATTAACGTGTTTTTTTGCGTCATTGGCTTGTATAAAGGGACCGAAGAGCATTCCTGGTTTCTTTGAGGTATTGCTTTTGGGTGGGATCGTTTGAAAATGATAGTCATAATTTCCTTTAAAATAGTGAAAGGGGTTGCCGTTGACAGGATTAATTGGAATCTTGTCCAAAAATTCCGGAACCAGTTGTTCGAGTTTATCCGGATAGTCGCCGTATTTTCTGCGATAAAGTTCCGCGGCGAGTCCGCATTTCGCCATGCGCAAATAACCTCTGACAACGGCAACCTTAAGGGTTGTTTTAAGAAATGGATATATACAGTGTCCCAGATCGTAATATCGTGGTAAATTCATAGATGTGACCATCTTATTGGTTATAATTCCTTTGTTTTTGTAATAGTCTTGTGGATGTAAATTGATAATTTGTATCATTAATTCCAGGAATTTGGCAGAATCATGATTATAAAACATTCTCCTAAGTAGCCAGTATGGAAAAAAAGTATTCCATCGAAATTCGGTAAAATATGGTTTTTTTATGAAATAGACGGTATAGTGTCCCGTTTCAAAAAGACAGATTTTTCTCCAGATTTCAGGAAGTTGCTTATCTAATTTATCCAGCTTTTGTATTTCAGTTAGCAGAGTTTTATTGTAGAGGTGGACATTGTTTACAACGTCTTCAAGCAAACGCATACGAATTGATTCAATTGCTGCTGTTATTATGATCGATAAAGGTATTGGTTCATATAGCGCAATATCCCTGATTTTAGACTCATTGTCTATCATTTTGTATGCAAGTGCCGGATTGTTATTTTTGATTGTCTGAAAACAACGAATCTTACTGAGTTGCGCAAATCTAGTAAATAGACCACAACTCGACAGTCCAAATACTTCATTCCAATTTTGAGTTTGCCTGACAACCCGGTAGTTTACTAATTGGTCAATTAATGACGCCGTGTCTTCGTTGCTTTTTAAATACTTATCAATCTCCGGACATTTCTTTGCAGATTGATATGTCAAATAATTACCGTTGATAATAGTACTTGCGGCAATATCGTCATAATTTAACTTGACATAGGCTTTTTCCGCTTCTCTGCATACTTCAATCCCGTTTTGTTCAGGAGGAAATGTATCGTAAAGTTTTTTTAGGTCTTCCACAGTAGTAGGAATACCCTGAGCCGCAGCATTATCTAGTTGTATATCTAACTGGCGTCTTCCTATTTGAATAATGGCAAACGGGATGGAGGCTATGCACACCAGCAGAGCAAATATAATAATAATCAGATTTAACTTGAAATACGATTTTTTCTGCTTGTTTTCGGTGCCCATCCTGCTCCCCGCTGGACTTGATTATTCAGGTTTTGATGTGTTGCTGAAGTCAATACAAAAAAGTATTAAACGTGCATTGCCTTCTGGCGTTTCAGATGGTCAGCAAGAACGATTGCCGCCATTGCTTCTACTACCGGCACAATACGCGCGAAGATGCAGGGGTCATGTCGTCCGTAAGTCTGGCATTCTGTATCGTTACCTTCAAGATCAATCGTTTTTTGAGGCAGAGAAAGTGACGGTGTCGGTTTTACCGCGATTCTGAAAACAATATCCTGTCCGGTGGAAATTCCGCCTGTGATACCTCCGGCATTGTTGCTGAGAAAACCTTTCGACGTAATTTCATCATTGTTTTCCTTGCCGGTCATATCGGCAGCGGCAAATCCGGCACCGAATTCAATGCCTTTTACTGCCCCGAGGGACAGCATGGCTTTGCCCAGTTCAGCATCGAGCTTGTCAAATACCGGTTCGCCGAGTCCTGCAGGAACACCGGTGATCACGCATTCGACGATGCCGCCGAGGCTGTTGCCTTCTTCACGGGCCTTGACCACTTTTTCAATGATCTTTTTTGCCGCTTCAGCATCAGCCGCGCGAACAATATTACGTTCGATTTCCTCGACGTCGATATTTTTACATTCGATTCCGGCTCCACGTTTTACGTAGGCGGTGATCTTAATATCCTGTTGTTTCAGGATCATTTTTGCTACGGCTCCGGCGGCTACTCTGGCTGCGGTTTCGCGTCCTGAGGAACGTCCGCCGCCGCGATAGTCACGGATACCGTATTTTTGCTGATAGGCATAATCCGCGTGACCCGGACGAAAGATGTCCTTGATCTTGTCGTACGACGTTGGGCGTGCGTCACGGTTCTGAACCATCATCATGAGCGGGGTGCCAGTGGTTTTTCCCTGGAATACGCCGGACATGACATGAATCATGTCTGATTCATTACGCGGAGTTGAAATATCTGACTGGCCGGGTTTGCGCCGGTCCATTTCTTTCTGTATCTCTTTTTCTGAAAAATCCATTCCGGGAGTTACGCCTTCAATGATCACGCCGACAGCTCCGCCGTGCGATTCGCCGAAGGTGGTTATCCTGAATTCCTGTCCGAATACGCTACCTGGCATCGATCTTCTCCCTGATTTGATTAAAAATTATGTTTTTTGCCTCGCTTAACGGCATATCTTCCAGTTCAATAACGAGGTTGGCACAGTTAAGATAATACGGTTCACGCCGTTTGTACAGCTCAGTAAAGCTTTCCAGCGGTCGTTTGGGGTCGATGAATGACGGAAGACCGCGTCGTTTTACCCGGTTAAACAGTACTGTCGGCGGCAGTTTTAGAAATACGACCAAGCCCAGTTGTTTCATCTGTTCCTGAATTTTATCGTTTACCGGCATGCCGCCGCCCATTGATACTACGTTGTGACTACCGAGTTTTAACAACAGGTCCATTACCGATTCTTCAAGCGCTTTAAAGCCGTCGGCTCCGGTTTGCCCGTAGATTTCACGAACGCTCAGCTTGCTGCCGTTACGACGGTTGTACGAATCCTGAAGCATGTCGTCGGTATCATAAAATTTATACTGCATTTGTGCGGCAACCGCTTTCCCATGGGTGCTTTTGCCGCAGTGTTTCATGCCGATAAAAACAATATTCATAGCGATCTCCCGCTAAACTGAGAATCTGACGTGAATGGAATCGCCGTCTTTAACCACATAATCCTTTCCTTCTATGCGGAGTTTGCCCGCGGTTTGAGCCGCGTTCCAGCCGCCGAATTCAACCATATCCTCATATGACACGGTTTCCATACGGATAAATCCGCGGCAGAGGTCGGTATGGATTTTACCCGCAGCTTCCGGGGCAGGGGTGCCCGCTGTAACGGTCCACGCGTGTGCTTCCTGGGGACCAACCGTAAAGAATGTAATATAGTTGAGCAGGCGATAACCTGTATGAATTACTTTAACCAGACCACTTTCTTTAATACCCATATCCTCAAGGAACATCTGGGCCTCTTCTTCTGTGAGCTGTGCCAGTTCTTCTTCGATCTTACCGCAGACCGGCACGACTTCCATGCCTTTGTCTGCTGCCGCTTTCACCAGTCCTGCGGTCAGCTCGTCCTCGCCGAAAGATGACAAGGTGTCTTCATCGACGTTTGCCACGACAAATGCGGGCATCATTGAAATCAGTCCAAGACTTTTTACCACAGCTACTTCAGCTGGATTTTCCTTGTTGTATTCCGGCAGTTCGCCGTTGCCGAGAGAGATGGCGAACTTTTCCGCCATTTCCAGCTCCAGCTTCAGGCTCTTATCGCCAGAGCGAGCGGCTTTCTTGTTTTTGTGAATACGCTTTTCGAGCGATTCAAGGTCAGCCAGCATCAGCTCGGTCATGATTACATCCAGGTCGTGAACCGGATTCAGTTTGCCGTCCACATGAACCACGTCGTCATCGGCAAATGCTCGTACTACGTGAGCGATCGCGTCGACGTTTCGGATGTGACCTAGAAACTGATTGCCGAGTCCCTGTCCCTGGCTGGCACCTTCCACCAGTCCGGCGATATCGATAAATTTGAGGGTTGTTGGAATGATCTTAGCCGACTTTTCCAGTTCTGCCAGAACCTTGAGTCGGTCATCCGGCACCGGTACAATTCCGGTGTTAGGTTCAATTGTACAGAACGGAAAGTTAGCTGATGCTGCTCCGCCTTTACTTAACGCGTTAAAAATAGTAGACTTGCCCACATTAGGAAGTCCAACAAAACCACATGAGAATCCCATATATATAAACCTTATTTTATTGTTTTCTAAATTTACAGCCGATAATCTACACCCCTTAACCCTCTGCGTCAAAACCCGTCATAAGAAAACCGGTGAATTACCTGCTCGAAAAGTTGTCTGCTGTGTAAAATATCTTTGATATTACACATTGAATAGAATATTATTTAGGTTATATTGGGATTATTCAATAATCAACAGGAGGTGGATATGCTGAAAAAACATTCAGTGAGATTCTGGTCGCTAACTAGTGTTGCTTTAATCGCAATGATTGGGAGCGCGGTATTGTGTACCCAGGGATGTAAAAAGAAAACCCAAAAGCCGGAACTAAAAATCAAGCCGGTTGTGAAAACAAATTTTAATGCAGTGACTTCGAAACTTGATCCCGGCGGTCAATTCTATATGTTTGCCGATACGACCAGCCTGATGGAAAAAGTGGAAAAGGGGATTGTCGAGTTAAAACAGACAATTACCACTGCTGTTAGAGAACCTGATTCAAAGAAGCAGGTTAATGCTGTTGCTGAACTTCTTCTCAGCTGCTATAAAAGTAGTGGAGTGGGACAGATTGGCGGTCTTGGTGCAAGTTGTGTGAAAACCGGTCCGGAACTCTATCATAATAAAGTAGTTTTGCATAAGAATGTCGGTGTTGAGGCTGTCTTGCCGTTCTGGCAGTTCATGGGAACCGCTTCGCATGATCTTAAACTGTTGAAGATGCTGCCGAAAAATACAGTAGCCGCCAATTTCTCGGATATGGATGCCGAGTTGATTGGGAAGTGGATCAGTGGCGAAATTGAAAAATCCAATATTCCGGATGCCGTTAAGGCTCTGAAGAATGTTCAGACCCAATTTAAAATGTTTACCGGCATGGAATTGAGTAAGTTTGCCGCCGGATATAACGGTCAGGCTGGAATGTTCATTACGATTAACGACCAGAAAACCAGTATGATTCCTGTTGTCAGTAAAATGGTAAAGGTGCCTGAATTTGCCATCGCAATTGTGATTGCCGTAAAAGACAATTCGATTCGCGACCTCATCAAAGCAAAGGTTTCTCAGATGATGCCATTGAAGCCGAGCAATGAGAACGGAATTGAAATGCTTTCCATGGATCGTCTGCCGATGCCGTTCAAGCTTCAGCCGGTAGTCGCTTCCGGTAAAGGTCTGCTGGTTATTGCGTCGGCTCCTGATATCGTGAAAGACTTCTTTTCAGATAAGGCTGAAAAGCTTGTGGTTGATCCTGAATTTAAAGCCCTCTCCGAAAATATGCCTCTGAAAGGCAATGGTTTCTGTTATGCGGGGAAAAAATTTTCCGAAACGATTTCTTCTATCCAGAGTGAAATAATGAAAGCATCTGCAGGAAAACAGATTCCGAATATCGCAAATAAACTGTATGGTAATATTGTCTCATTCGGAGTTCATATGGTGGATAAAGACGGTTATGTATTCGTTTCTAATTCCAATATGAATTTGGCGAATGCTGTCATCGGAAATGTTACGCTTGCTCCCATGGCTTTGATGGCTGGAACTATGCTTCCCGCGCTGAACAGTTCTCGCAAAAAAGCTCGTCGAATTTCTAGTACAAGAAATTTGAAACAGATTGGTATTGCATTGAAGCAATATGCTATGGATCAGAAGGATTATTTTCCGAAACAGGATGGAGCTGCCGGGTTTGAGGAACTGAGAGTAGAAGAATACCTGACCGATCCCAAAGCATATGTTTGTTCCAGCACAGATGATAAGCCTGCGTTAAAGGGAATGAACCTTACTGAGGCTAATGTTAGTTATGTATATTTTGGGGGAGGATTAAAGGAAAGCACAGATACGGTTAATTTCCCGCTGGTCTTTGATAAGCCGGGAAATCAAAGTAAGACCGTGAATGTTCTTTTTGGTGACGGGCATGTTGAAATACTCAATATCCCTTATAAAACCTGCACTGATATCGCAAGACATCTTTCAAGCAGGCTTTCTCCTAAGATGAAAAAGATTCTGATGGAAAAAGCGCAAAAATATGATCGTGAACATGGTTTGAAATAAAACGTTACTGTATATTTATAAAGCCGCAGTCAATCAGACTGCGGCTTTTCATTAAAACCGGAGTTTTATAGAAGAATATTTTTATGACGACTAACAAAAAAATTATTGAGCTGGAAGAGGAGTTACGTCAGGCAATGTTAAACAGCGATGTTGAAAAACTTGATGTACTTATCGATGATTCTCTGGTCTTTACGATCCCAAATGGAGTGGTTGCAAATAAGTCAATGGATTTACAGTCATATAATTCAGGGATTCAGCAGATCAGGTCACTGATTCCTTCCGAACAAACCGTTACAATTCATGAGAATACAGCGGTGGTGACTGTGAAAATGGAGTTGGAAGGCACTTTTCAGGAGCAGGATATTTCCGGCTCCTATCGCTATTTACGGGTGTGGAAGTGCGATGGTCCACAAATACGTATTATTGCAGGTTCAGCTGCTTTAATTCAAAATTGATTTTTTTAGAACCTTTATTTTTATAATGTAGATTTTTTGATGTTTCTCGGGGCTTATGTTGTTTTATGACAAAGCCGGTGGAAACTTTTCACTTGCGTGCTACCGCGTCCGTATTTTCAGTCGGCTTCCTTTAGCAAAAAAAATCAAATATACTATTACAATTCTGGTGGTTTGCGCTTTTATGTGTTTTTTTACTTTAAATTTCGGATTGGATAAAAGTTAATCGGCTGGTAACTGATATAGTAACAATGCTTTATGATATTTTAGAAAAGATGTTTTATAATGTATAGGTATTCTTATAAAAATTATATTGTTTTATCTTGTTGAAATAGAGTAAGTTAAAAAAATAAATATTTTTTTAGGATATTTCGGCGTTAGGACTTGGAAAATCGGAAAATTGATATATAATTTTAGTTCAATTTTCTTCCAGGAAATTACCTCAGGCGTATTCGTGACGCTTTAGCAGAAACGAATATTCCTGGAGCATGTAACAGGGGTCTTGAGGAGAAAATTATAGTTGACAAGACTCGTGTGAAATGCGTATTCTCGGGTATGAATGGCCTTCTTATCCATTCGTAAATGTGTGCTTACACAATATTCCAGATTTACGTCTTGCCAGTATTGGCTTTTTTTTGCATGATTCTTGAAATAAGAGAAAGAGAAAGAGACAGGAGTCAAGGAGCGAAAAATGAACAAGAATGGAGTAACAGATGCACTGGATTGATTGGGTAATTGTAATTGTTCCAGTCGTATTTGTACTGGGAATGGCTATTTATGCCAAGAAGTATGTAAGAGGAGTTGCCGACTTTCTTGCAGCTGGTCGTGTGGCTGGTAGATATGTGATTTGTGTAGGTGATTTGCAGGCCGGATTGTCTGTTATTACTTTGATTGCATTGTGCGAAAGTGAATACCAGTGCGGTATGGCAATGGGTCTATGGAACAAACTAGTTGTTCCT
Organism: Victivallales bacterium; assembly: GCA_963677165.2. GTDB lineage: Bacteria > Verrucomicrobiota > Lentisphaeria > Victivallales > SZUA-371 > JAFGXT01. The sequence goes on from CAXXSX010000001.1 coordinate 805,232, forward strand.
GTGAGTATATTTATGGCCCTTACCGGATACTGTTTGTATCGTTATCGACAAACCAAATGTCTTTCGATTGGTCAGTTCCTTGAATTGCGCTATAATCGACCGTTTCGTATTGTTGCTGCATTCATTCGTACTGTCGCGGAAATGATTACAAATGCAATCGGTCCTGCCGTTGCTGCACGTTTCTTCATCTATTTCATTGGTTTACCTCATACTGTAAATATATTCGGATGTAATGTTTCCACTTTTGGTATTGTAATGGTTGTCGTTCTTTCCATGGCAATGCTGGTGATCTGGCCTGGCGGACGTATTTCTCTGCTGGTGACTGATGCGATCCAGGGGCTGATGGGATATCCTATCTTTGTTATATTCACTTGTTTTGTACTTAGTGAAGTTTCCTGGGCTAATGATGTGGCTCCGGTTATGATGGACCGTGCTCCAGGGGAAAGTTTTATCAACCCGATGGATATTAGTTCCCTGCGTGATTTTAACTTGTTCGCTTTGATTGTAACCATTATTGGAACAATTCTTAATCGTGCGGCATGGATCGGAAATGATACTACCAATTCCGGTCGAAATGCGCACGAGCAGAAGATGGCTGGTATTCTCGGCGCATGGCGTAGCGGATTCGCATACGTTATGTTGACGCTGCTGGCTCTTTTTATGGTGACTGTGATGCTTTCCAGCCGCTTTGCTGGTGAAGCTCGTGAAATTCGTGTTGACTTGGTCAGCCACGTTTCTAAAGAAGTGATTCCGGATAAAAAAGTGAGAGAGGAAATTCTTAGTTCTGTTAAAAAGATTCCAGAGGCGAAACACACGATTGGTGTGGATAAACCTTACTCACGCAAGCACAATCCTGATCTTGATTTTCTGGAAGAAACTCATAAACATCTAAAGAATACTCCTGATGGTAACACTACCTACCAGAAGTTCAAAACTCTCTATTACCAAATGATGGCACCGACGCTTTTGCGTAAGAAACTGCCTGTCGGGGTTATGGGATTGTTTATCCTCCTGATGGTCATGCTGATGCTTTCAACCGACGATTCTCGTATCTTTAACGCGTCATCCACCTTGATTCAGGATGTGGTGATGCCTTTCAGAAAGAAACCATTTCATCCGAAACAGCACCTGTTCTGGCTGCGTATTATGTCAGTTCTGGTTTGCCTGTTCTTCTTGCTGGTTTCATTGTTCTTTGCTCAAATGGACTTTATTTTAATGTTCATTTCCATCATGTGTGCCTTGTGGCTTGGGGCTGCCGGACCAATTATGGTTGGAGGTCTTTATACCCGGTTTGGAACGACTACCGGCGCGTTTTGTGCGTTGATTTTCGGTTCAGGAACTTCACTGTTTGGACTGATTATGCAGAGAACCTGGAGCAGTAGTGTTTATCCATGGTTGGTTTCAAGCGGCAATATTAAGATTGTCAGTTCTGTTTTTGCAGCGGTTACCAAGGCATTTCACCCATATATCGTCTGGGAAATGAGTGCGGTTAAATTTCCGATCAACTCATATGAAATTTATTTCATGGCGATGATGCTGGGGATTGCAGGTTATGTGATCGGGTCCCTGGTCACTTATCGCAAGCCGTTCAATCTTGACCGTATGCTGCATCGCGGTGAATACAGTGATGGCGAAAGTATGGAGCAGAGTGCCTGGACGTGGGCAAATGCTTACAAAAAGCTTATTGGTATTGATGACGAGTATACTACTGGTGATAAAGTTATTGCCTGGAGTGTGTTCGGATATTCTGTGATTTTCCAGTTTGTGATTTCGTTCCTGCTGGTGATTATCTGGAATGCTTTCTCACCATGGCCCGCAGAATGGTGGAGTTGGTACTTCTTCATAACGGTTATTGTTGTAGGTATCGTTGTAGGAAGTGTATCCACTGTATGGTTCATGGTTGGTGGAGTTATCGATATCCGCCGTCTCTTTAGAGACCTGAAGCTTCGCGTGGTTAATCCGCTTGACGATGGCTGGGTTGAAGGGCATGTTTCCCTGGTTGATGTAGAAAAGTATGGTTCTGACGAATCTGATCAGGAAGAGATTGCCGAGGCAATCCATGCGGCAGAAACTGAACTGGAAGATGCTGAAAGAGAAGAGAAAGAAAAGAAAGAAAAAAGCGAAAAGTCTGAATAAGACTAAATAGTTTCAAATACTTAAAACGAACGTATGACGATTTTGCCATACGTTCGTTTTTTTATTCTCCACCACGAAGATCACGAAGGATTACGAAGATATTTTTTGACTATAGAATTATTCGTGGTATCTTCTCGCTCAATTCTTAATTATTTAAACCATGGGATGTAGCGTCTTGCCAGTTCCACCATTTCCTGATCCTGTCTTGGTCCGCTGAGAACATGTTCTCCGAACGCGCCTCCCCCGATGGCACACAGCCCAAGTGCCGCGCCGCCCATGGCGATGATTCCCACTGCCGCACCGCCGATCGCGAGTCCCCCGACAGCGAAGCCACCGATGGCGATGGAGCCAAATGAACATCCGCCGATGGCCAGCAGGCAGCCGTTGGATATACCGCCGATTGAGATAATTCCCGAGGCGATGTCGCCGATGGCAACAATGCCTCTGGCGTGCCCTCGATTGGTCCCTTCCGCAAAATCAGGTCCCAGGGCAATATCATACAACGGCAGTCCCAGAATCTTGATCTTTGAGCGTTTACGGATTCCCTGCATGGTACTCATCAGTTTGTGCAGATTGTCGGAATGAGCTTGAGAATTCTCCATGTTTCCCTCCTGTTGCATGTCTGTATTTGACTCGCGCGAAATACCGGATATCAGAGATTTTAATACAAACTGCTTACTGCGCTAACAACTGGAAAATGTGGAAATGATGCATTTCGCATGAATCATGTGTATGCTATATATTATAATCAAAAGAAAAGACGGAGTAAAGATTTTTTTTGATATTTTCAGAAGAAAAATGTAAGTCATTAAGAATTAAGCGGAACGAAATGTCTCTATTTTAGATATTGTCCGTATAGCCCATATCTCCATCATTTTTTTCCAAATCAGCATCATTGGAGGGTAGTTTCCACCAGACCTGAACTTTCTTCTTTTTGTCCAGATCATCCAGCATTTGAATTACTTTGTCTTTGTGGGGATTTGCCTTTTTGTAGAAGCCGATGAACAGAATTTTGCCTGGAAAATTTCCGGCTTTCAGGCGCTGGATAACTTCTGTGGGAGTATGTTTTTTGCCATCTACCAGGTAATCTCTTGAATTTATTTCCTTAATAACCATTTGATCGGAACAGCCAAAGCAGAAGACGCAAATGATTAGTCCTGCAAAAAATATTTGAAGATTTTTCATGAAATTACCTTTGGCGTTCATTTCTATATTCCTCTATGTTACAGGCAAACGGCATGCTGTTCAAACATGATCGTATTTTTTCTCCATGTTTTCGTAGCGCGTAGCGCGGAGTATAAAACATTATGGGAGATACAGAGTATCTCCTCAACGCTGTCGGTCGAACTCACTATTGTTCAACTTTTCTGAGTGCTTTCGAACGGTCCTTGCTCAGGTCAACCTGGTTAAAACCGGTACTGCTTTCAGGAAGAATCATGTAGAAGCGGTCGCAGGTTTGAATCGCAACGGCTCCTTCTTCCATTTCAAAATCAAGAATGTGGCCGCCGGATTTCTTGTCTTTGCTGAGAAAGTGCAGGTGATAACCTGGAACATTTATGCCTTTTACATATGCCGGAAGTCTGAATCCGACGATATATCCTTCGACATTTTTCAGTTTGAATACCGGTTGATGTTTGCAGACTTCCTTCAACGGAGGATAAGGTTTTTTTTGCGCCGGAACGGAGCGGGTTTTAACACTTTTGAAAGTACCTTTGACAACAATCGCGGTCATGAGATTGCTTTCCGGAGCGTGGATATCGATCTTTTCCTTGAACACATTATAAGTGCAGGGCTGGGTGAAACGGATCATTTTCTGAGGTCTGAAATCGACTACGCTGGCAAATGGGGTATGAAGTTTCATGGCCGGACGATATACTTTCCCATCTGCTTTGATCTGGTATATTTCACCATTTAACATGGCCATTTCGCCATCCAGAGCGTCGAATGTGCCGATACCGGTATTCCCGAATATTTTCAACTCTTCCAGCGTAACAGAGCCGTCATAAACACCAGCCAGCAGGGCATCAATTGTGGAAATCTGTGTAACTGTACTCTGAGGCGGTGGTTCGGGAGCAAGATAGGTGCATCCGCAAAGCAGACCCATGAAAATAGCGGCAAAAATAAACAATACTGACTTTCTCATAAACAACCCCCTATGGTTTGTCCGTACGACGGACGGCGTTAGTACCGCTCCAAACTCCAATTGCTGACGCTTCTTACGAAAGCAAAAAATATCAAATTTTCTGGAGCAAGCGGTACTAAACGTTATCGTTGTACGATTAGTTCTTTTTTATTTTCATCTGCGGGAACAGCAGTACATCGCGGATTGATTCTGCGCCGGTAAGAAGCATAATCAAGCGGTCAATGCCGATTCCCATACCACCGGCAGGCGGCATACCGTGTTCAAGCGCAACAAGAAAGTCTTCGTCGATCTTGTCAGACATTACATCACCTTCTTCTTTTTCACGCTCGAATTGTTCTACAAAACGTTTGCGCTGTTCAATCGGGTCGTTCAATTCGGAATATCCCGGAGCGACCTCCTGACCGTTAATTTCGAGTTCGAATACATCAACCTTGGTCGGATCATCATCACATGCTTTTGCCAGCGGAACCAGCTGAGCAGGCAAACGAGTAACGAAAGTAGGCTGAATCAGTGTCTGTTCGATTAATTTTTCATATACTTCATTGGTGATCTCGAATTCTGCCCAGTCAGTCATGATATCGGCGTCAAGACCCAGTTCACGGGCTTTTTCGATTTTCTGTTCGTTTGAAAGTTCGAACCAGTCGTCACCGGCCTTTTCCTTTACCAGGTCGCAGTATGGAGCCCGGCGCCATGGACGGGTCAGGTCGATAATTCCACTTTCATGCTGGATTTTCAGAGTGCCGAAGACATTCTGGGCAATTGTAGTCACCAGATCTTCTACAAGGTCCATCATAGTTTCACAATTGCCGTAAGCCTGATAGAGTTCCATCATGGTGAACTCAGGATTGTGACGGCGTGAAATACCTTCGTTACGGAAGTTACGGTTCAGTTCGTATACTTTTTCAAAACCGCCGACCAGCAGGCGTTTCAGGTAGAGTTCCGGTGCGATGCGCATATACATCGGAGAGCTCAACGCTTCGTAATAAGTTTTAAACGGATTGGCGGCTGCTCCACCGGCAAGAGGCTGAAGCATTGGAGTTTCAACTTCGAGGAATCCGCGGCCTTCCATGAATTTTCTGATTTCACGAATGATCTGGAAACGCTGCTGAAATACTTTGCGGCTGTCGTCGTTTGTGATCAGGTCCAGGTAACGCTGACGATAACGCTGTTCTACGTTGGTCAGGCCGTGAAATTTTTCCGGCAGCGGACGTAGGGATTTGGACAGCAGAGCCAGTTCACTAAGCTTGATAGACAGTTCGCCGGTCTTGGTTACAAACAGGATTCCGCGAACGCCGACGATATCGCCGATGTCAAGCTGTTTTTTGATCATATTAAAAGTATCGGGACCAACGAGTTTTTTACTGATGAAAAGCTGAATCGCAGCAGAACTGTCTTTCAGATCGGCAAAAATAACATTTCCCATGATTCTGCGGCTCATCAGACGTCCAGCAGCGCAGGCGGGCTGTTCTTCTTCTGAATCTTCAATATAACTTGCACGGATGCCTGCAATCTCTTCCGCGCCGTCAAAACGTTCGCCAAATGGTTTTATACCGGCTTCCGTCAGGGCATTTACTTTGCTTATGCGCTGCGAGAAGATATCCTCGGCGGACTCTACGTTTTCGTTTTGTGCTTCGCTCACGGCAAAACCTCCAGTATAATTTTAAAATACATGATATTATTAATTTTTTGTAAACCAGTCAAAAGGAACTTAATTTAACCGGATATTGTAACTTTATCAAACATGATTGTAATTATTCACTGTAAAAATATATTTACGGTGGGCGTAAAAAAGTAAAATGCGGTAGAAAATTATTTGAATTTTACAGGAAAAGGCTATATTGTTTCAGTTCGCTATAAATTAATTAACCGTATCTTACACGATTAATTTATATTTTTTAGGGATGAAAAAAAGGGTTCGGAACAAAATGAAAAACAAACTTATCCTGTCGGGAGCAGCTCTACTCGGGTCGATATCGTGCCTGAGCGCTCAAGTCGTAGAAAAGGTTACTATTGCTGAAGAGGTGGTAGTCAAACCTGTAGAAACAGTATCGGCCATTCCAGCCATTTGGTGGGTCGCCCCAATTGCTTCTATTTTTTCACTGATTTTTGCTGTATTTTTCTATAGCAAAATGATGAGTTCAAGTGAAGGAACTGATAAAATGAAAGAAATTGCCCAGTACGTCCGTGAGGGCGCCATGGCATATCTTTTCCGTCAGTATAAAGTAGTTGGTGTTGTATTTATCGTTTTGCTGGTTATCCTCGCGCTTCTTGCCGTATTCGGCATTCAAAATCCGTTTGTCCCGGTGGCATTCCTTACAGGCGGTTTTTTCTCAGGTCTTTGTGGCTTTATTGGAATGAAGACCGCTACAAACGCGTCCGCTCGTACTGCTCAGGGAGCAAGTCAGAGTCTTAACCTTGGACTCCAGGTTGCGTTTCGTTCCGGAGCGGTAATGGGTCTGGTTGTGGTTGGTCTTGGCCTTCTTGATATTTGTTTGTGGTACATCATTCTTGATAAGCTGGTATACACCACTGCCAACATGGCAAACGGACTGACTCTCGGCCCATTGACTTTGGTTGAAGCCGGATGTACTCCGGTTGTAAAACTTGTTCATATTACTACAACAATGATTACTTTTGGAATGGGTGCATCTACTCAGGCGTTGTTTGCCCGTGTCGGCGGCGGTATCTATACTAAGGCTGCTGACGTTGGTGCTGACCTGGTTGGTAAAGTTGAAGCCGGTATTCCGGAAGACGATCCGCGTAATCCTGCAACTATCGCAGATAACGTTGGTGACAATGTTGGTGATGTTGCCGGTATGGGGGCTGACTTGTATGAATCATATTGCGGTTCTGTTCTGGCGACCGCGGCTCTCGGTGCTGCTGTTGCCGCGCAGAAAGGTGATTTCGCGATGGGAGTTAAACTTGTAACAGCTCCGATGATCGTTGCTGGTATCGGTACAATTCTTTCTATTATCGGTTGCCTTACTGTTCGCTGCGGTGAAAAATCTAACATGAAAACTCTGATGAGAGCACTGTCTATGCCGCTGTGGGGCAGTACTGCCGCGATTGCGGTTGTCTGTTTCCTCATGAAAGATTATCTGGGCATTTCTTATGGTATTTGCGGTTCTGTGGTTGCCGGTCTGGTTTCCGGTTGTATCATTGGCGTACTTACTGAATACTATACTTCTGACGAATACAAACCGACTAAGGGAATAGCCGAACAGGCTCAGATGGGTCCTGCTACTACTATTATCGACGGTTTGGCTGTGGGAATGTTTTCTACTGGCTGGCCGGTTGTGACCATTGTTATCGGTATTCTTTGCGCATTTGGATTTGCCGGCGGATTTACTCCGGGCAACTTCAGCATGGGACTTTACGGTATTGGTTTTGCTGCTGTAGGCATGCTAGCTACTCTTGGTTTCTCACTTGCCACTGACGCGTATGGCCCGATTGCCGATAACGCCGGGGGGAACGCTGAAATGTCCGGATTGGGCAAAGAAGTCAGATCTCGTACCGATGCTCTTGATATGCTTGGTAATACCACAGCCGCTATTGGTAAAGGATTTGCGATCGGTTCTGCCGCGCTTACAGCTATGGCGCTGCTGGCCGCATATATTGAAGAAGTCGAAGTCTGGGCTGATAAGCTGAAAGGCTCTGATCAGAATCTTGCGTTTATTATGTCTGAAGTTGCCAAGTCCGGAAAATCATCTATTCTGGCACTTGTTGATGTATTTGATGTTCATTTGATGAACCCGCTACTGATTTGCGGATTGTTTGTCGGTAGTATGATGGCATTCGTATTTTGTGCTATGACCATGAAGGCTGTTGGTCGTGCTGCTGGAGCGATGGTGAATGAAGTTCGCCGTCAATTTAAAGAAATCCCGGGTATCATGGAAGGTACTGGTACTCCGGATTATGCTCGTTGTGTGGCTATTTCAACTGCCGGAGCACAGAGAGAAATGATTGTTCCGTCACTGTTGGCGATTGCTGTACCGGTTGTGGCCGGTCTGATTCTCGGTGTTGCCGGAGTCATCGGTGTTCTTGCCGGCGGACTGGTTACCGGGTTCGCACTGGCTACTATGCTTAATAACTCAGGCGGTGCCTGGGATAACGCGAAAAAATTCATTGAAAAAGACAACTTTGGCGGCAAAGGTTCTGAAGCTCATAAAGCCGGTGTTGTTGGTGATACTGTCGGTGACCCGTGCAAGGATACTTCCGGTCCGTCACTGAACATCCTGATCAAACTGATGAGTATGGTCAGCATCGTGTTTACCCCGGTTGTTGTTAAATTTTCTCCGATGATCCAGAATTTCCTTGGAATTTCCGGACACTAGAAATCGGCGATCTATTGATCTGAAAGTAAGACTGGAACTCTCGGGTTCCGGTCTTTTTTATTGACCGCATTAAAATTCATGAGGATTTCGAAAGATACATTGTTGAGAATAGCAGTGTGCGGACATATATTAATAATTGATGAGTATTTACAGTATTAATGATGAGGTGTAACTATGGTAGCTCCCGGCGGACGCGGAAAAAATGCAAAGGCTGTAATGATGGGGCTGGGCCTGGATAATAAAGATGAGCACAAACGCGTTACCAAAGGGGATAATTTTTTCCTTGTTGGAGGTTCTGAAGAAACGCATGAGCGTATGACGGAAACTGCAATCAAGGTTAATGAAAAGCTTGAGGCAAAAGGTAAATGTCTTGAGGAAGTGTCACCGAAGGAATTCGCGGATATTGTAGCGGAAGCCAGTGATCTTTGAAGACATTGCCAGTGGCGGGGGAAAAATGATGGACAAGTCAGTGACTGTACAATCGCTGCTGCGGCAGACGATCGATATATTTCGTGAGGCTGGAATTGAAAATGCCAGAGGTGAAGCGGAAATAATCTTTTCTGAAAAGCTTAATATTCCGCGTCTTGAACTGTATACTTCTCCTGATGTTACCATTTCCAGTGTGGCACAGCATCAGTTGTGTGATCTCATTGAACGAAGAACCTTGCGTGAACCGCTGCAATACATTCTTGGACATGCTCATTTTCGGGATCTTACCCTGGAAGTGGGACCGGGAGTCTTGATTCCCCGACCTGAAACCGAGCTACTGGCAGAATATGTTATAAAGCATGCTCCGTCCGAGTCCAGGGTGTGCGATATCGGGACCGGGTCCGGCGCAATTGCTTTGTCAGTTGCATTTGAGCGGACTGACATCAGGGTTACCGGTATCGAGATCAGTGATGAAGCAATCAAATACGCGAAAACCAACCTGAGACGATACAAACTTGATAATGTAAGAATTATCAAAGGAGACTTGTTTCATGCGGTATCCAATGAAAAGTTTGATGTAATCACTGCCAATTTGCCCTATGTTGCCGAGGAGGAATATTTCAGCCTTGAAGAGGAAGTTAGATGTCATGAGCCGATCAAGGCACTTATTGGCGGAGCCGATGGGCTCGATCTGGTGAGAAAGCTGATTGCTCAGGCTCCGGAGCACCTGACTACGGAAGGTTTCATAATTATGGAACTTGGAATTGGGCATGGCAAGGAAGTGTGTGATATTTGTAAAGCTACACGCTACTTTTCTGAAGCAAAAATACTTAAGGATCTGACTGGTCGCGACCGTTTTGTGGTAGCCCGGTAATTACTATTTCGACAGGTAAATTTTCAGTAGCAGGAAGGGCACTTTCAGTATACTGGAAAACTTTAGTTTTGATCCTCCTACATCGCTCCACTGCATCAAAGGATATTCGTAGACTTTTCTTTTTACTTTTTCACGTCCGTAAATATTAACCATTCTTTTATAGAGTTCTACATCAAACAGCCATTGAGTGATAAATGGTTCGCCGAAAATTTTTCCTGCGAGATCGGCAGAAAATAATTTAGCTCCACATTGCGTATCATATACCGGAATGTTCAGCATACAACTTACGGTGGTAGCAAAAATACGTCCCAGATAGTGACGTGTTTTTTTTCGATATACTTTGGAGCCAAGGCGTGCCAGACGGCAGCCGGTTACTGCTTCATAATCGTTGCTTTCAAAGATTTCCTTGAACTTATTGATTTCTTTCAACGGAGTTGCCATGTCCGCATCCCAGTAACCAACGTAAGTAGGCTTGTTCTCAAGAGATTTCAGTATGCCTTTGCGTACTGCTTCTGCTTTGCCGCTGTTACAAGAAAGATGGAGCACTGATATTTTGTCACTTTCCGACGCTAGCCTGTCAAGCATTACACCTGTTGTGTCTGTGCTGCCGTCATTGACGAGAAGAATCCAGATATTTTCCGAATTATCCAGAAACTTGGTTATTTCTTGTTCCGGCAACCGGTCGGATTCATTATAACATGGAATTACTATTATAGTTTCTGACATATGATATAGCAGGATAATCCCGGTATTGTGATTTTAAGTTTTGAAAGGAAACGACATATTCGTGCATCCGCATATAATATAAACCGGATTATTCGAGTTATCAATGAGTTCTTTGAGTATTTCCACTTAAGGCCCGGAGTTGCATTGGAGAGTCGTTTATATTTATGCAGAATTCTTATAATTATGAGAGTAAAGAAAAAGTAGCTGTATTCCAGAGGTTCAAATTCGAATTCTTCAACTAATTCTTTTAAGTCTCGTATGGAATATCTTCTAAAATGTTTTAATTTTTTATCGTGCTCACTGAAAAAACATTTAAATGCCGGAACCGTTATGAACATTATGCTGCCGGATGAGATGATATTCATTTTCTGTAATGAAGAGATAAATTTTTTTTCATCTTCAATGTGCTCAAGGACATCAAATAGCATCAGATGTTTCTTGGAACAGTTCCGAAACAAATTATCAAGGTTATTGTATATCTTCACGTTTTCAGATGTGATATTGTTTGAAACAATACTATTTATTTCATCTGATAATGCAGAATCAATAGCCCAAAAATTATTTGTGGAAAAATGTTGTGCCAAGAAGTTAACCAAAAAACAATCACCACATCCGATATCGACGAACTCATCGGAGTGGTTAACTTTATTTTCATATTGTTTAATAAGGAATAAAATAAACCTTTTTCTTGCCAATTCCCAAGGATGACGGTACGGGGTCTCTATATCCTCATATTCTATCTCACAAATATCCATTTGCCTTATTTGTGCCTTTCTGAAGCATGATAATTAATAAATAATACAACAGAAATAGGACTAAAGCAAGTTGAATTGTTGATGATATACTAAAAAATACTACCGGTAAAACCGGCTTAAATTGCAGCATTACTTTTGAATGCCCTTTGGGAAGCTTTACTGTCTGCATAATATAATTGGCCCGCAGGACTTTGGTCGGCTTGTTGTTTACGATACACTTCCAGCCAGAATGATAGCTGTTGCTTACTACCAAATATCCTGATGCATTACTGTCTGCTGTTAATTCGAGCTTATCCGGTTTATACCCAGTGATTTCTACTTTCGCGGAAAAAGGAGGCAGTTGCGACCGGTTCAAAGCTGTTTCTTGTGATTCGAGAACTACTTGTTTGCTGAAATCATCATGGCTCATCTTACTTATTATCTGTAATGCTTGATCGGCCGAGGCTGCATATATAGTCTCAGGAACCATAAATGCTCGGGGAAATGCCTGGGTATTTTCTGATATGGCCATTTCTTTGTTGTATATAAGCTTAAATTTTTTATCTTTAATCGGTTGCTGAAGAGGGCCGGTTATAAGGTATTTGGTATTCAATAGGTCGATCATGGGAGATTGGGCGGAATTGAAAAAGAGTGCCCGCCGCATAAAATCGGGTTTATTTTTATATTTTTGACATGCGTTAGCATATTGACGATATCTACTGGAAATGGATGATGAATAACCACCAATATCTTCAAGACCGTACGGAACAAATCCATTTAGATAAAAACGTCCGAGCATCATAATCCTGAAAGGTTTCGCTTGATTTACAAGGTAATTAATTCCCGGAGTGGATGGAAAGGTTCTATCGGTGGTAACGGCTGTGTTATAACTCCAGCCGAATATCATTAATTCAGCTAGAGCGGAGCATATTAAGACTCCGCAGAATATCATTTTGAGTTGTTTTCTGCGGAAATATATGATTGCGAGACATGCAAGCAAAGTTATAGCGGTAAATGTCAGCGGAACAAATATACGAGGAGAGGTATATGAATAAAATTTTTCGGCGAATTCAAGATATTCTTTCAAGTGACCAGGATTATTGAAAATGGTATTGACCCCATTTGAAGTGGTTGCCCACCATGGAATAAACAGGATCAACGTTGTTAAAGCTGCAAACAATATGGTGAGTATTGTTTTCCGGGGAGAGGGAAGGTTACGGACAATAATATCCAGTCCAAATGCGGAGCAGACTACCACGCTGAATCCGAACAATTGGAGCAGGCGAGAAGCAGTAGTAAGTTTCAAGCCCGGCACCAGCTGGTACAGGGGATAGTATAAGTATGTTCCCATGACCATTAATAATATTACGATAGAAGATATGAAGAAGAATCTTAAGACGCGGTATTTTTTTAGGCCGAAAAGCGAAGCCAGAAACAGGAATAAAACCGGAATTCCACAGTATAGGCACATTTCACTAAAGTTATTATAGACCTGGGTTTTGCTGTCACGGGGAATAAAATTAAATGTTTCAGTGGGAGAACCGAAGAGGAATGGAAAGATCATTTGCGGCAGTAGTCTCGCCGGAACCCGTCCGGTTTTCTGGAACAGTTGATCGAAGCTGTAGGGAGTTCGAGTGCTGTCTGAATACATCTCGTAATGTTCCAGAAAGAAATTCAGGCCGCTCATGAAGCAGACGAATACAGCCAACAGTATTCCGGCCGATTTTTTGATAACCAGGCGTTTCTTTTTTGTCAGTAATATTCTATATAGAACATATATTCCGAAGAACAGCATCTGCAGCATAAATAGATGAGCATACCCGGAACTGATTCCCCAGCAGAAAACAAGACTCATCATCAGCCAGTTGACCGCTCCTGGTTTGCGCCACCAGCGGTCAATGCATAAAAGTCCAGCTGGTAGGGTTGCCGCAAGGAGAAGGAACGATTCAAATTCGAACCAGCACATAATATAGCCGTTAAACATCCAAAGAATTGCCCCGAGCAAAGAAGAGAGATTTTTTCTCCTCAGATTTCTTATATATAGAAAACAGAAAATCCCGTTTGCTGCCAGATGAAGAAAAAGAAAAATATCGTGTGCCTTTACAGGAGGAATTAATCCGTAATACATTACTCTAAAAGGTGTAGTATAGTAGCTGTAAAACGGAATTCCACAGAAAAACGTATCATTCCACATGGGAAGATTGAAGATGGATGTAAAATTGTTATGAAAAAATGTATTTGACAAAAATAAGCCGCCAGGATAAGGTGCATTTATCGGATCAGTCAGCAGATGATTGTTAATTTTTACTTTTTGAAGCCAGGGATAGAAGTTATTCAAAGTGTCAAACGCATAAAAAGTCTTTCCCTGCCACCAGACTGGAAAGAAGAATATCACTGCCGCAAGCAGTATTACCGCGATGCAGATAAGATCGATACGGCGGCGTACAAAAAAATTACGTTCGGATGACATAAAGTTCCCTTTGATTATGCGGGTTAAATATATACTGTTTATCGGTTATTGACAAATATCTAATATGAATATATCATTCAAGCAGTCTTTTTAACAAAAAACTATTGCTTGAAGACCATATCTGGTGTACTTTACAACAATAATTGTTCAGCGTTAATATTTTTTGATTTCATTTGTCAAGTGTTAAGCAGGGAGACTATGGGGCCGGAAGACTATAAATATATTAATATCAATGGAATTTCCATTGCTTATTCAGACCATGGCGAAGGTCGGACCATATTGTTTGTTCATGGTTTTGCCACTTTTTCTTATACTTGGCACAAGCTTTGTAAATATATTCCCGATGAATTCAGAATCGTTAGTCTTGACCTGAAAGGGCATGGCTATTCTGAAAAACGTTGTGACAATAATTTGGCTCCGGTTGACCAGGCGGTAATCCTTGCCGAATTTATCCGTAAAATGAATCTGCGTGATTTTATTCTTATCGGTCATTCAATTGGCGGGGCAATCGGCCTTATTTCGATGTTCAATGAAGATATAAGAACTCGGGTTCATAAACTCGTAGTTCTAGACAGTACTGGCGTTGAATTGAAACTCCCTGTATTCATTGCGGACCTGACCTCGGCTTCTCCGGGCAGTTATCTGGTGAAATATGCCAATGAAGACTTAATGGCCTGGCTGGTATTGCAGCAGGCTTTTTACGATGAAACTCAGATCGACGAAGAACTTGTTACTCAATATGGTGATGTCTTGCGGCAGGAATTTGCCAAAGAGTGTATCGTGGCTTCCGCCAGACAGATTGCCGATTCCAGGATCAGGTCATTTCATGAAAAACTGCGTGATATTGATGTGCCCGTATTGATCGTTTGGGGAGAGCAGGATGCTATTGCCGATCTGGATGGAGCGAAACATATACAGTCGTTTTTGAAACGGTCCACTTTGTCGATTATTCCGGAATGCGGACATTCTCCCCAGGAGGAAAAGCCGTATGAGACTGCTCTTGAGATTGCCGGATTTATTGGGTTTCATGTTCGTGAACTGGAACCGGAAGCTGTGGAAGCGGAGTCTGGAGAGGGGGATGATTCAGAAACCGTAATTGCGCCGGATTCTCCCGAGCAGGAGAAGCTGATTTCAAAGACTGGAGCAAAAATTTCCCGTTCTGTCAGCAATATTAAGCATGCTTCCAGCCACTATATTCGAAAACTTAAGATGAGCCGTTTGGTTGATCGTGTTACATTGGGAACAATAATTATTTTTATTTTTATAAAAATACTTCAGTTTCTTAAGACAATCGGATTTAAAGCCGAAGAAAACGGTTGGCGTAAGGCTACCGGTATATTTCTTAAACGAGAGCATTCCAAATTCATGCTGGCAAGCTTCAGGCTTCATTATCTGTCAGATGAACGAGACGTTGATTTTGATGAAGCGAAACAGCTGTTGATTGAGCGTCTTGCAGATTTTCTCAGGCAGAATCCAGCTTGTCACTGGACGCTGGACTGGAGTCGCAAGCTGCTGCTGAAACGGAAAAAGATTTTCTTTACTGATGTTGTGGAAGTAGAATATGATCACGATGGTGTGTTGCTGAAGATGGTGCCGTATCTTGATCATTCACGCGAGAGCTTCTATGGACTTAACGACACAATAATCCAGGATGCAGTTAATCAAATGGTGATTACTTATAATGAGAACCGTCATCTTGAAGATCATCGCCGACCATGGATCATTGAGAAAAGATTGCGGCGCTGGTGCAGAAAATATAAACTTTCGTATTCAGGACGCCAGGAACTTCGTTGGTTAATTGATCGAATCATGAACAGTACCATTATTCAGTTTGAGATTCTTACGGACAATCAGGACAAGCTGACCCGTTCTCGTCTGGCGACCCCAAAATTGAATAAACGAAAGCATCCTGGTACAGGATTGATGAATATTGTTTGTCGTTTTACGCATGACTATAAAGAATCCGATCTTTGGTTTCAGCATCATCATGTTCCGGTAGATGGCATGCCGATGCAGGAAATGCTTGAAAAGCTCAAGGCGGAATGGGGCCAAGTTGCGCCCATTCAGTATCCCGCTTTGACTGGTGGAAATTCAATGCCGGAGATTTTCTATTTTGGCGACCGGGTTTTCCGGGCCAGAATGTATGTTAATTTTGATAAGCTGATTAAGGTAAGACGGCTTGTGAATGAAAAATATTATGCGGAAATGGGAGGCCCGGCAACCATTGCCAGCCTGATTATATGGGGGTTGGCCTACAGTAAATTTTTTGCTGATAAGAAGTGCCTGTTTCCTGTGGATACTGCATCTATCGATGAATTTCCCACGGACCGGAACATCAGTCTGCTGACCATTCGTCCCGGACGTTTCTTTAACCGGACAAACCGTTTGGAAGGCTTTCTGAAATTTCAGCGCGAATTTAATCAGCGTTTGCTGGCAACTCAAATGGGAAAGAGTGAAAGTCATGAAATGCTGGAACTCTACGCGATTGCTCACCCCGTCTTTTACTATATTGCCAAGCATTTCATGCCTAAGGCATTAAGTGAAATTATGGGGTCAGTCGGTGTGACTATTATTAAAAACGCTGAAATGTTTGTCAGTCCATTGACTGAAATTCAGCTTAACGGTTTTATGGCGATCGGGAATCTTAGAATGCCTACAGAAGATGGAAAGACTGCCGGGGCCGTAAGTATTTGTGGTTCAAAACAACAGATAAAAGAATACATTAAGGCGGTTAATTCCCTGGCGGAAAATTGTGACATCTTTGTCGGCGTCAGCCTGGTCTGATTCTATTATTTCTTACAAAATTACTGTTTGATTTGTTCTTTGTGGTTATCTTCTTTGGGGTTTTATTGCAATGCTGTATTATTGTAATATATTAGATATATACCGAAATTTATAACGAATATCATGAAGACAAATCAAAGTAAAATCGTTCGTGAAAGTTTTGACGGCATTGGCTGGATATGGCGTTCAAAAGGAAAGGACTATGTCAGGGAATTTTATGGTGGAAGCCATTACATTCCTGATAATAATTTCCCTTTACAGGTTTTGTTTGTCCATGATGAGCACTGTTATGAGAACTATTATCGCCGGCGTGAGCACTCGGAAGTATTTTCGATAGAACTTGTATTGGAAGGTTCTATGGTATTTAAACAGGATGCCCGTGAGTATCGGGTAATGCCGGGAGAGGTGTTTCTTATTCATCTCGACCGGGAAAATGAATTTATGGTTGGACCGGAAAAGAACTGTCATCGACTGGCCTGTGCCTTAACCGGAAAATGTCTGAATTATATGCTCCATTCGACCCGGTTGATTGAGCATGACGTAATAAAACTGAATGATGTTGCTGTAGTTGAGAATCTTATGCGAAAGTGTCTGGAAGTGTTTAAAACCATGCGGCCGGAATTCAGGAAAAATGCAGCCGGACTTGCTTTTCAACTATTACTCGAGCTGAGCGAATGTCTTAACAAGTCATTCCATAACTCTGATCTGGTTGATCGTGCTGTCAGGATTATGGAAGATCACTTGTCACAACATTTGAGTCTGAAAAAGCTTGCGGAGCTGGTGGGAACCTCACGTTCTTCTCTGACCGATTCTTTTAATAAGCATGTGAATGATTCGCCGATTAATTATTTTATTTTTTTGAAAATGGAAGCGGCCAAATCAATGTTGGTCAGTACCGGGTTGCAGGTTCAGGAAATCGCGGTGATGGTTGGCTATGATAATCCGTTGTATTTTTCAACTGAATTTAGAAAGCGTGAAGGGGTATCTCCAAGGGAATATCGTCGGAATAATGCGTCGAAGCGGAAATTATAATTTAGGGCTTGGCAATACTGAATTGCTTTCTGAGTCTGATTTCTCTTTTTTCTTTGGTGCTGTTTTTTTGTTGGACTTTTTCTTTTTAGGAGTAGTTTCGACTTGTTCTATTTTATCGACTTCAAGGTAATACTGTGGAAATTTTGCTGCTAATCGTTTTCGGTATTTGGTTGTGATTTTACGGAATTTTTTTACTTTTCCATAAACAATAACTTTTGATTTATTTTTGATTTCCATTAGAGATTTACCAGCATCACTTTTTTTTCGAAGCAAAAAAGGAACTGAAGTTGGAGCGGTTTTTAGATAATAATATTTATCTGAGTCGAATCCCCGGTAAGTTAGCCAGCCGGGAAAGTTTGGTATGAAATGACTGTAATAGGTACTAATTACAATATTTTTGTTTGAGTACTCTTCTGGAGTAGCCCTGAGTTCCTTAATGCTGACTTCTTTCGCGTTTGAAGAAAGCGCAACAACGTTTATCGTGGTTATAAGTATCATGACTGATAAAAAATAAAGCTGAAATTTTTTCATAACGTACCATTCCTGTTTTACAAAGTAACGCCGGAGTCCTCAAAATATTGTGTTATGGATTAACTCCATTTGATCTTTTTTATTTTTTCCTGGAGTTCTTCAATCAACGAGTCTCCAACCACATCAGGAATAATTCCATTTATAACAAGATATTCCATTTCTGTTATTTCAGCGTCGTAAACCATCCTCTGTAAGAGATTACAAACTGCTGAATCAAGTTCTTTATTATGATGTTTTTTTAGTCTGTCAATGTGTTCCGTAGAGATTTTATTTAGCTTTTCAAAATAATCACTGCAATCCTGCAACAGGTCCGGATAAAGAGTATACATCTCTTGTGAGCCTTTAATCATTTTTAAAACCTGGGCGGTTCCATAGTGAATTGTAAAGCTCTTTTCGATATCATGGGTGAGAATACGGTTCAGGAAGATATGAGTTAATTTTCTTGACGGTATGATTTTAATCAGAAGACTGGTGAAACGCTTTTCCAGCCTGAACTGCAGGCCTTCCCATCGAGTATATTCCGGCAGGTAGTTTGTTGAAGCTACGATATCAAAATGTTGTTCTGAAACAGACAGGAAGTTACGATAGGTCGAAGCCGACAGTAAGCCACGTCCGTGAAGATAATTGTATGAAGTCCGCATGATTGACAAACATTCGGTCCAGAGATTTCTGCTGACCGTCATACGGTCGAAATTTGGACTATTCCTGAGCTCTTTGAGCGCCAGGGTTCTTTCCTCGACTTTTTGATTATATTTTTCACGCAGACTTTCTACTGATTGGGGGGAAAACTCTTCTGCCACCGATAAAGCATTTATCCGCTCCAATCCTTTTTGACCAGCAAGAAGTCTGGCTACGACTGTTGCGCCGCTTGTAAACGGATCAATAATATCCAGCTTTAGCCATCCCATTATCCGTTTTACAGTCGTTCCCTGGACCAGCAGGGTAAACAGTACAATTCCCAGTGTCAGGACTACCAGCAGATTACGGTGTTTGAAGTCATGGGGAAGACTCAGTACCAGGGCCATTGGTACTGCTCCGCGGAGACCGCCCCAGAACATGATAAGCTGGTAGCGCCATTCAATTTTATCCGCTTTGCGAAGTTTGCCGAGAATCGGGCAAATTCCGAAGACCACAACAGCCCGGGCCACCAGTACTGCCAGGATTGCCCATGCAATATACATGAACCAGTCACTTGATGATCCCTGTGATGGTTTCAGCAGCAACAAGTCCTCAGTGAATCCCAGTAACAGAAAAATAAAACTGTTTGCGACAAATGAGGCGAATTCCCAGAATTGCCCAAGGTATTCTTTTACCTCCACACTCATGTGGGCCTTGCCATAATAACTAATTACCAGTCCGGCACCAACAACTGACATTACGCCGGAAAAACCTAATTTATCAGAAATAATAAAAGCGGTATAGGCTACAATGGAAGTGAGAGTAACCTGAACTAACGGATCATTTCCTGCGAATGATATGATAAATGTCATGATAAATCCGATCGCAGCTCCGATTAGAAGTCCGGCTAGAAAAACAATTGCGAATTCTTTTGCTCCGCCCATGCAGGCGCCTAAAGTTATTGGTTTGCCCGTTTTGATTATTTCCATAACGATAGAGAACATTACGATTGCGGTCGCGTCGTTGAACAGGCTTTCAGAATCAACCAGCATGGTAAGCCTTTTAGGAGCCCCCATTTCCTTGAATAGTCCGATTACCGCTACCGGGTCGGTTGCAGAAATTAGGGCACCGAATAACATGGCTCCACCGATTTCAAGAGGAGTTAAATAAAACACCGCAACGCCGGTAATCACAGTTGCAATTACAAGCCCGGGAGCCGCCAGGACCAGTGACGGGACCAGATTTTTCACCAGGCTTCTGGTATCCATGTTGACCGCGGCTTCAAAAATCAGTGCAGGAAGCAGGATGTAAAGTATCAGGTCCGGAGTGAGCTTGATGTTTGAGACATTCAGTCCGGATCTGTCGCATACCAGCGAAAGACCAATTCCAACGAGAACCAGCCCGATTGTGTAAGGGAATTTAATTTTTTTGAAAAAAATAGCCGACACAGTTGCCGCAAAAAGCAGCATGACAATAATAAGAACGCCTTGAGCCATGATTCCTGTATTCCCCTAAATTAAGTTTATTGAACGGAGTTTTTCACATTATTCTGACTGCGTGAAAAAGTTATGGATATTTACTTGTTCTTGAAAAGATTAATTCACAAACACTATAAAATCAAATAACTTTGTAGCTATCTCATTATTTTCTTACAGATTCAGAATTATTTAACCGGCAGGTAAAGTGAGAAAGTGCTTCCTTTGCCGACTTCCGATTCAACCATAATGTGACCGTTGTATTGTTTGAGAATATTATAGACCAGGACAAGACCCAGTCCGCAATTGCTCTTTGTTGTAAAGAACGGGTCGAATATCCGCGACACGGTGTCTGTATTCATACCGCTGCCGTTATCTGAAAAACGAACCAGCCAGTAAGTGCCGGGATCCGCTTGAGGCAGAGTGGCGGACATTGGCTGCAGAACATTGGCACGATCCAGAGATATTGTGATTTTTCCCGTGTTTTCAGATGATTTAATTGCCTCGGCCGCGTTAACCAGAATATTCCAGAAACAAAGCTTAAGTTGACCGCCCGGGATGGGGCAATCGGAATTTTCTTCATCAATATTAACATCAAGCTCAATGCCGTCCAGCATTGACTTGCAGTCAGATATGGCATTATTGATTTCTTCTTCAATAAGAGACGAAGAATTTTCGATTGCTTTTTTTATGATTGACTCTGAATTTTTTGCTACTTCTTCGAGTTTTTCGATATCCAGTTTCAGTTTTTCTTTTAACTGAGCCTCATCTTCTACGTCCAGGTCGCTTTTGAGCATGTTAATGGCTTCGTTAATGGAATTAATGGTTTTCAAATATTCCATTTCGGTAAGAGCTTCTTCGCTTTCCCCGCTCTTCAGTATTCTGATAATGGCTGAAATATCTTCAGAATCCTGTGCCATTGGATAAACCGTAACATCAACTTTTTTCTTTTGACCGTCCGTGGAAATATAGCATTCCCGAGAAATATCTTCCTGGGTATCATATACTTCCTTAATGTCTCCTGCGCATTTTTCCAGTCCCGGCAGCAATTCCCAGATGATTCTGCCTATTGCGGTTTCCGCATTGATTCCAGTAAATTCCGAGGCTGCCGAATTCCAATGGGTTATGCGGCCTGATTCGTTTGATAAAACGAGTGGAGCCGGGAGACCGTCGATAATGTGTTTCAGGTATTGATTTGCATCGTCTTCGTGCTGTTCGATTAAATATTTTTCGGTAAGGGCAAGAGCAATCTGGGACACAACGGTTGTGTCGAATGGTTTTTTTAGAATCAGCAGGTTGTCTTTTTTTCCAAAACGTTCGACGACTTCCTTCCAACTGTAAATTGAATGGGCTGAACACAGTACCACTTGGACTTTCTTATCAACTCTCCAGATGTGTTCCAGAGTAATTACGCCATCCCAGCCTGGAGGCATTCTGATATCCAGGAAGATCAGAGCATAAGGTTTTCCCTGTTTGAGGGCTTCCTGAACCATCTCGTAAGCCTGTTGACCCTGTGAGGCAGTATGTATCACATACGGTTCCGGTGTAAAGTCTCGTTCATCAACCCTTGAAGAAGCGTGAAGTGTAGCCTTTACCCGCTCAACCAGTGAAGTTGTTTCATTGCGTTTAAATGAATTCAACAGATGCTGTGAAAGCTGTTCTCTGAAATCATGGTTGTCATCGACAATTAAAATACGTTTTTCCCGATCCATATTTCCCCGCCTTATATAATTTCGCAAAATTTCAATTTCTTTTGATAACTCTATATTAGATTTATGCATTTCTCAAGCCGATTATGATAAATTGCTCTTTTTTTGAATATATATCCATAAAACTATATTGAAAAATAATTATAAAAAATTATTATATTTTATAGGAAAGGACAATTTTAATTTTATAGAAAAATGTCAATTTTCAGAAAAAATCAAAAATTATATGAGCTTCTTGCCGAGTTTTACGAGTGTTTGGCGGAAATGGAACAATTCCGACAGGCACAGCATCATATAAATTCTTTTCTTGCTGACGATCAGGCCCGGCATCATTATGAGAAGTTGCTTGATCTGGAGGAGGTACTTCATCGTAAACAGCACGACGGGAATCTGACTGAGGATGATCTCAGCAAATATAAGCACATTAATGATAAGCTTCTTGATATGCCGGGGGCCGAGGAATTTTTCTCCGCACAGGATGAGCTTGAGAACATTCATCTGCAGATAATGAACTTTATCGGCATTGCCATTGAAACCGGACAGACTCCTTCCCCGGAAGAAATTGATGAGTACAACAAGCTCTATCACGCTGAAAATTCCACCGATAAGAAATAGAAAATCCAGTTTTAGAGATATCCTTATGTACTTGAAAATTCGGGGTATACGAACTATATTATAGCGTTGGTTGCAGGATTGTTTTGCTGATTTTTAAGGATACGGTATGCAGTTGGAAGTAGGTTATAATTCCCGGATTCTTCCCGCCAGTGAGCAGGGAATCCCTTTTGCAATTCGTAATTTGCCCGGTATGAATGAGAACAATAGCTTTGTCATTCTTTCTGATGGAGAAGGGCGTTCTATTCAGGTTAGCGGGGGAAATGGTCAATTTCAACTAGAGTATTCCGAGAATTTTGGGAAGAAACTGTACTGGGCTGGTAAAGAACTTTCGGAAGAGGATGTCGTGAAGGCATTTTGGTCATTTTGGAAACAGGATGGTGGTTATCGCAAAAACATTACTTGGCAAAGTGACACTTCGACTTCTGAAAAATTTCTGCTTGCCGTGGTTGCGGTAATTATAGGAGGGCTGGCTTTTTATACCGGAATGCTGGTATTTAAAGAGCTGCTTTTTTGATACTTTACCTGTGAGAAAATAACTCTGGGGGAATTGATGGATAAAAAATATGTCCTTGCGCTAGATCAGGGAACTACCAGTTCACGTGCAATCCTTTTTGATCGGGAATCTAACATTGCCGCAGTTGCTATCCGGGAATTTCGTCAGATTTATCCTCAGGCCGGCTGGGTTGAACATGATCCTCTGGAAATCTGGGAGTCCCAACACGAAGTAATTGGTGAGGTTTTGTTTAAAAGCCGCATTTCTCCTGATAACATAGCGGCTATTGGGATTACGAATCAGCGCGAAACAACCATCGTATGGGATCGCAATACTGGAATGCCGGTTTATAACGCCATTGTCTGGCAATGCCGCAGAACAGCGGGTATATGTGATGAATTGAAAGAACGCGGTCTGGAGCCTTATATTCGGGAAAATACCGGACTTCTGCTTGACGCCTATTTTTCCGGAACAAAACTTAAGTGGATTCTTGATAATGTAAACGGAGTAGCAGAAAAGGCTGCTGCCGGAGATTTGCTGTTTGGCACGGTCGATTCATGGCTGATCTGGAAATTAACCGGCGGAAAGGTGCATGTGACCGATTATACCAATGCTTCGCGTACCATGCTTTTTAATATCAAAACCCTGAAGTGGGACGAAAAACTTTTAAATGAACTTAATATTCCGGCTTTTGTCCTGCCGCGGGTTGTTCCATCGTCCGGAGAGGTTGGACTGGCTGATTGTGAATATTTGTTTGGAGCAAAGATTCCGATAGCCGGAATTGCCGGTGATCAGCAGTCAGCGCTGTTTGGGCAGGGCGCAACTTCCGAAGGCGATATGAAAAATACCTACGGAACCGGATGTTTTCTACTGATGAATACCGGCAATAAATTTGTCAACTCTCAAAGTGGGCTAATTACTACTCTTTCTGCTCAGACCTTACCGGAGAAACCTGCTTATGCCCTTGAAGGCAGTGTGTTTATCGGCGGTGCGGTTGTGCAGTGGCTCCGTGATGAACTAGGCTTTATTAAAGATTCCGGGGATATTCGTAAGCTGGCGGCGGAAGTTCCTGATTCAGGCGGCGTATATGTGGTTCCGGCGTTTGCCGGACTTGGCGCGCCGTACTGGGATATGTATGCCAGGGGGATGATTCTCGGACTGACCCGAGGAACCGGTCGGGCGCATATTGCACGGGCGGCGGTCGAGTCGATTGCCTGGCAGTCGAAAGATTTGATTGAGGCGATGAAGGCCGATTCTCATCGTGATATTACTCACCTCAGGGTAGATGGTGGCGCGGCGGTGGATGATCTAATGTTGCAATTTCAAGCGGATATTACCGGCATTGAAGTGGAACGTCCTGCCTGTATGGAAACGACTGCGTTGGGAGCCGCCTATCTTGCCGGCTTGGCGGTAGGTTTTTGGAAACTAGACGAACTTTCCGCTCACGATCCAGAACATGTATTTATTCCCGTAATGGATGAATCCGAACGAACTTCCCGCTATGCCCGCTGGAAAAGCGCGGTAAAATGTGCCTCAGCCTGGCAACAGGACTAAAGTTCTTTCGTTATCTGTTCCTTCACTTCTCTTGAGCTGATTATCAAACCTGATAAATTCAATGTTTTTCCCGCTTCCGTAAGGAGCGTCAGCTACTGGAGTTTGAAACGGTATCAACGCCGTCCGTTATACGGACAAAAAAGGCCCGCCTGAGGGGGCAGGCGGACCGAGGGGGGAGGGGAGAGGGATTATTCTATTTTATTATCTTCCGTCGGGTGTTTATGGAAAACCTTACGGAATAGATTATTTACTCTTTCACGATTTCTCTGGAACATTGCGTATAGCGCCGGAACAAAGATTACACCGATCAATGTTGCAACTATCATTCCGGAGAATGTTGTGCAGCCAATCGCTCTTCGACTTCCTGCGCCGGCTCCAGTCGCAATTACCATCGGGAAAACCCCGAGAACGAAGGAGTAGGCAGTCATCAGAACAGCGCGGTAGCGGACTTTAGCTCCGCTCAAGGCTGCTTCTTCGATCGATGCTCCGTTTTCGCGTTCCTGTTTGGAGAATTCAACAATAAGAATTGCATTCTTACTTGCCAGAGCCACCAGCATTACCAGTCCAAGCTGAGCATAAATACTCAGAGGCATACCGAACACAAACTTCATACCGGCGAGAGCTCCGAGTACGGCCACTGTTACCGATGTGATAACGGAAAGCGGAACGGTCCAGCTTTCGTACTGTGCCACCAGGAACAGGTAACCAAAGAGCATGGCAAATGCCATGAGAATAACGATTTTACCGGCATTCTGGCGTTCTTGATAACTCATTCCCGTCCAAGCTACACGATAATCTTTCGGCAGGGTTGTTTGGGCCAGGGATTCAACTTCGTTCATCAACTGTCCGCTACTTACTCCAGGTACGGACTGTGCCTGGACTTCTGCTGACATAAACTGATTGAACCGGTCAATCTGCCGAGGACCAGCCTGGAACTTCAATGTTGCAAGCGCGGTCAACGGTACCATTTGACCGTTATCATTCATCACACTGATTTCCTCAATATCTTTGATCGTACTGCGGTTTTTGGCTTTTGACTGCATTTTGACCTTAAAGGAATAGCCGTAAAGGTTAAAGTCATTGACATAAGAAGATGCCAGTTTACTCTGCAGAGTAGTAAACACCCGGCTGACCGGAACATTTAACGCTTCGCATTTTTTGCGGTCAAGGTCCAGGTACAACTGCGGCGTATTTGCATCAAACATACTGAATGCATAAACCGTTGACGGTGATATGTTAAGTTTTATAATAATTCCTCTTAACGATGACGCCAGCTCCTGTGGAGTCTGGTCGCCTGTGGCTTGCAGCATAAAACTGACTCCGCCTGTAACTCCGAGTCCCATGATGGCCGGTGGCTTAAATACTTTGATTGTCGCTTGTGGAATACCGGCATATTGAATATTCAGTTGTTTCATGATTGTATCAATATTCATGTCTTTCAGCTTTTCGCCTTTGAAAAAGCTTTTAATCATATCCCAGTAGGAGGGAATTCGGTCATCCCAATCCTCAAGCATGGCAATCATCATTGACATATTCTCACCGTTACCACCAATCAAACTGAATCCGCTGATTGCGATAACATCTCTAACGCCTGGAATTTTCTTGGCGATTTCCGATGCTTTGAACATTACCTCGTCAGTTCGTTTCAAGGTTGCCCCGGGAGGTAACTGAACCGCACAGAAAAGAGCTCCTTTATCTTCCCCTGGCAGGAACGACTGATTAGTATGATTGTACAGGAAGTAAATTCCGGTGATAATTCCCGCGAACAAAATAAACGTAATAAATCCGTATCGAACCAGGAATCGGGCAATATTCAGATAACAATGTTCCCGCCAGAAATTGAGGCAAACATTAAACCATCTGAATGGTCCGCGTGGCGGACGATGATGGCGCAGCAGCAGGGCACATAATGCCGGGCTGAGCGTCAGGGCGTTTACGGTAGACAATACCAGAGCTGTACACATGGTTACGGCAAACTGACGGTAAATAATACCAACCATTCCGCCGTAGAAACCGATAGGTGCGAAAACTGCCAGCAATACCAGCGTGGTTGAAAGGATCGCGCCTGTAACCTGTTCCATGGCTTTATATGCTGCTTCTCGCGGCGATAAGTGTTCTTCCTCAATGAGTCGCATTACGTTTTCGACCACCACAATGGCATCGTCCACCACCGACCCGATAGCGAGGATCAGGGCAAACAGTGTAAGTACATTGGCACTGAATCCAAGTAGGTATAGCACAATGAATGTTCCGATCAATGAGACCGGGATTGTTATGGTTGGTATTAATGTTGCACGCCAGTCCTGTAGGAAAATCCAGGTAATAAGTACCACCAGAATCATGGTCAGAACAAGCGTTACAATGATTTCCTTCATCGTGGCTCGGATAAATTTTGTCGGGTCATAAGCCAAGGTGTAGGTCATGCCTTCCGGGAAATATTGAGAGAGTTCTTTTACCTTGTCTTTGGCTAAGTCAATTACGTTTAGCGCATTTGCCTCATCGTTTCGGTAGATAGCCATTGCTACGCAGGGTTCATTGTTATAATAGCTGTTTCCTGAATAACTGCTGGCTCCCAACTCAACTTTCGCAACGTCTTTCAATTTTAACTGACTGCCGTGGCTACCGCTTCTGATAATGATATTTTCAAAATCTTCAGGCGTTTTAAGACGACCGGTTGTATTGATTTTATATTGAATATAATCATTACTCTTTTCAGCCCCGATTGAACCTGCCGCTGCCTGAATATTCTGAGCCTGAATGGCGGCAGAGATTTCACTTGGAGAAACTTTTAGAGCTGTCATCCGGAGCGGATCAAGCCAGACGCGCATGGAGTATTCAAGTTCGCCAAAAATATTAACGTAACTGATACCATCAATACGTGACAGTTCATCTTTGATCTTCATGCTGACGTAATTACTCATGAAGAGCTTGCTTTGCTTGGTTGACGAAAAGTTAAATACACCAAGAATATCTGAAGACTGTTTTTTGACTGTAATTCCCTGGTCAACCACATCGGATGGGAGTGAAGGTTCTGCACGCTGGATCGCATTCTGTACATTCACCTGGGCGATGTCGGTGTCAGTTCCTGATTTGAAGGTAACAGACAGGGTGTAGTTACCGCTATTATCTGACTGAGAGGTGAAATAGATCATATCTTCGACCCCGTTTACCTCTGACTCCAGTGGAGCGGCGACTGTATCAGCCATAACCTGTGCGCTGGCTCCTGGATAGTAGGCTCTGACGACGATCTGCGGCGGGGCCACCTCGGGGTATTCCGCAATTGGAATGTTATTTATGCACATCAACCCGGCAATGACGATCGCCAGAGAGATCACCATTGCCAGTTTAGGACGGCGTATGAATATTGCTGAAATCATTATGCTGTTTCCTTTATTACTTAGACTTAGGGCCTGCAACTGGTGTTGAAGGTACCGGTTTTACCGCTGCTCCAGGACGAACTTTATGAGTACCGTCCACAATTACAACTTCTCCGATTTCAAGCCCTTTTGGTATGGTGTAGACGCTGCCGATCATTTCTCCAACTTCAATGTTGCGCCGTACCGGAATATTATCTTTACCAAGAACATAAACAAAACTTCCTTTATGATCCGTTATAACAGCTGAAACGGTTATTCCCGGAACCGGTTTACTGTTTGTTTTTGATACCAGTGCGGTTACATAACCTCCTGGAATAAGCTTTAAATGAGGATTTTCATATTTGACCCATACTGAAATCGTATCAGTATCATCATCAACCACATTATTAACAAAATCGATTTTGCCCGGAGACTTGTAAAGTTCGCCATTGGACATCTTTAATTTAACTTTTATGCTTGGATTGAGTTTGCCGATTGAATTAAAGCTGTTCTGAAATTCACGCTCACTTAAAGAGAATTTAACTCGAATTGGATCGACACTAACGATTTTGGCAAGCGGAGAACTACTGGCGCTGACATAATTACCACGAGTATATTTGACTTTACCGATACGACCGGTAATCGGGGCGTAAACTTTCGTATAGCTGAGCTGGTTTTTGGCTTCGATCAGCTCTGCTTTGCGTTGTTCATAAACCGCTATTTTCAGGTTGATCAGACGTTCGGCATCTTCAAGGTTTGACTGAGAAACTGCATCTTTACCTGCCAGAAGCTTTTGGCGGTGATAGTTGCTTTTTGCATAACTCAGTTCCGCTTCCGACTGACGAACCAGTGCCTGGGCCGCCTGGAACTGGGCTTCATAAGCGGTATCTTCAATCTGGAACAGCAGTTCACCTTTTTTTACCAGCGAACCTTCTTTGAATTTGATATCAGTGATAAAACCGGAAATACGCGGTTGAAGATCAACTTCTTCATCCGCTTCAATATTACCGATATATTCTTTTTCAAGAGAGTTGTGAATTGGTTTCACTTTTTCTACGATTACTGTCGCAGGGGGCATCTGCGGTCTGCCGGCTGCCTTTGGGGCGGGCTTTGCTTTCTCAGCCGCATTTACAGTACAAAAGGAAAAACCGCAGAACGCGGATAATAGCATAGCTTGTAAAATTCTGTGTCTACTCATCTTATATAATGTCCTTGTTATTGAAGTTTATTAAAAAATTTATTTAAAAAATCAGTTACCTGATTTATGCTCTTTGAATCAAAATCTTTAAGAATCTCCGTGGTCATCGCATCAAAAAATTCA
The DNA here is from genome assembly GCA_963677165.2 of Victivallales bacterium. GTDB lineage: Bacteria > Verrucomicrobiota > Lentisphaeria > Victivallales > SZUA-371 > JAFGXT01. The sequence continues at coordinate 834,566 of CAXXSX010000001.1, forward strand.
TGGATTTTATTAATTGTATTATTGGTTTTAGTCGATAATTTTATAAGAACTGATCTGCGATCTTCCGGATTGCGATTTCGCATCAGCCAGCCGCGGTTTACCAGAGTATTTATCTGCTCGGAAGTTGATGCCGCACTTATATTTAATATTTCAGACAATGTTTTTAAACTGATTCCTTCCGGAGACTCCTTTGTCAGCTTGCTTACCAACTTAATTACTTTTGCTTGCACCAAGGTTAAACTGTAATATTCTTTTACCTGATCCGGCGCATGTAGGCGATCACATATTGAATGCATGGCTTCCGAAATTTCAAAAATTTGCAACCATATATCCTTGGCTTCCATATCAACGCCGTTCATTCTTTCGCTCCTTATATTTAAACAACTGTTTGAATGAGATTGCAATAAATTGCAATTTATTTAGGCCTAACCTAATTATATAGGAAGTCCTAAATATTTCAAGTCTGAAATAAAATAAAAAACGGAAATTTAATTTTGGACCTTGCCGGGTCATTGAAAATATGGTTGAAGGAGATAGTTTATTATACAGTTTTTCCGATAGATTAAGTTCAAGGAGTTCATTTATGAAACTATTACTGAAAGTAATTCTAATGTATTCATTGTTAGTGTTTGCGATAGCATTACCGGTGTTTGGTTTTTTTATCGGAATTTTAGGCGCATGTGGATTTTGTAACTTATGTGGATTAACTGGTGAGCTTAAACTTTGGGAGATGGCGATAGTTGGTATGGCTTTCTTTTATGGTGGTTTTTCCGGCGGAGGTGGAACTTTTTTTATAATTACACTTCCAGTCGTAATGTTTATCTCCAAAAAACTTGAAATTAATCTTAGTTCTCGCCGGGATAAGCTCTTATTGGGATTACTTGAAATTTACAGTCGGAAAATCCATGAATTTGCAAGTTCTGAATTAGAATCAATTCGAAAAATACAGGAGAAATAAAAAATTTTTCCCATATCTTTGAATAGTTAAAAGACTTGAGTGAAATATATTACGGGTAGGAACGGTTCTCCGTAACCGTCCGCTATTTTGTGTCTGAGCACAAAATTCCAAGGAACGGCGCGCTGCGGAGAGCACGCCCTACCAAAACTCGATCATTTTGCAAGACTCTTTCCAATTTGTTATTTTCCCTGCAACTGAACATTTGTTTCAACTTTACCATCTTTCCCACGTACAAATGTTGCTTCGACTTTTCCTCGCGGGGTGTTGATTGCTATTGAGCCGCTTGAAAGTGAAGAAGGAATTTTTGGGGCATTGGTAATTTCTGTCCAGCCTGGTGCGGCGGGTTTCAGTCCGAAAATTTCTGCCGCGATCATGTAGATTGGAGCTGATGCCCACGGATGACACAAACTGGTGTTCCACTTCTGATCGACGCCCCAGGCTTCCATGCAGGTTGTGGCGCCGTCTTTGAGCATGGTCTGCCAGGAATGGGTATCGTCGCAGGTCAGAAGATCATACGCAAGCTCGTATTCCCCGTAATTAAACAGGCCCTTCAGTACGAAGAAAGAGAAGTAAACGCCGCAACGGATGCGTTTTTCCCTGATTATAGAAATTATGGATTTCGCTTCATCGGCTGAAAGCATATTGAACATGAGAGCTAAAGCATTCGGGTGTAGTGAGACATGATCTGAGCTGTCGGTGTCAACAAATCCTTTATCAGTCAAAAACTTATTCTTTATGGTCGATTTTAGTGATTCGGCTTTTTGAGTAATTCCAGCGGCTTCCATCTGCATATCAGCAGCAGCGTATATTTGTGCCGCATAGGATATTGTTCCATAATAATGGATATTAAGCAGTGTGTTAATTCCACTCTGCTTATCCTGGTTTGCTCCCATTAAACCGGGATCATCATAGCCATCGCGGAGATTTTCGGGCCAGTCAACCATAACCGGTTTCCCTTTGAAATCAGCCAGGAGTCCATCCGAATTTTCGTATTTGACAAAATAACTCAAAACGTTATTAACTGTCGGTATCATTTTGCTAACAAACTCAACATTACCGGTCCACATGTAATATTCGTATAACAGTGGAATCCACAATAGCGAGTATTCGGCAATTTCCTGCTCAAAAGCTCCTGGGGCGACCGCATTGAGGCCCGGGCATGTTTCGCCGGAAATTGCGAAATCTTCAAGCACCTTTTTCAACATCTCATGGCGTCCGGTCAGGTACAAGTGAGAAAGTCCGGTAACATAGGCATCTCCCAGGTATGCGCCTTTTTCACGGCTCATGCAGTCAAGATAAGAGTCCTGGGTGCCGAGTTTAACTGCGAGAGCGCATATATCCCAGATGCGGTCAAGGATGTTGTCAGAGGTTTTCAATTCAGACGAATGATCCGTCGGATAATGACGTTCAATAACGAAGATGTCTTCCGGTTCCGGGATTCCGGGAAAGTTCACGAGTTCAACATAGCGGAAGGCTTTATAGTCAAAATATTCTACACGGTCGGCTTTTCCTGAGAGTGTAATAAATTCCTTGTATTCACAAGCTGCGCGCATTTTATATCTGGCGGAACCATCTTCATTTAACTCTTCAGCGTGGCGTATTTCAAGCAGTTGTCCTTCGGCTCCCTGTGCTTTTATCACGGTGCAGCCGACCACTTCACGTCCAAAATCGATTAGCCAGTGTCCGTTATCCAGTTGGGTCACTGATTTCGGGAATATATTTTTCCACGCCAGCGGTTCAGTGGGCTGAGGAATCAGGTTGTGTGGATAATTTTTGACTTTTTCTGCCTGTTTCCAGAAGGAATCGTCGAAGGCGGAAGTTGTCCAGTTCGACGGGATTCTACGCATGTCGATATCTTCAGCAAACTGAGTTTCATAGCCGAACATACGTTCTGATTTGTATGCAATACAGTCGAAACAGCGCCAGGAATCATCGGTAACGATTTCGGCTGAGTTTCCACTTTCCTGATCAACAGCAAGAGCCAGTTTCAGTCCGGCAAGGCCGTCGCCGCTGTTCCAGACGCGATTAACCAGTCCCTGATAGTAGCCATGCACAGCGATAATATTTTCTCCTGCAGTCAGAAATTCACTGACATCGACAGATGAATAATAATAATGGCGTGGGTATCCCGGCGCCGGTCCGGAAACCGCGAATCTGCCGTTGATATAAATCTTACAGTAATCATCGGCTGTGAACGTCAGCTTTGCGGCTGTCGGTTTTGAATCGAGTTCAAGTTTTTTCCGGTAAAAGGTATGAATGTTCTTTAAATCGTCTTCACTGGAAAAAATACTATTTCTTATCCAGGCGGCTTCAGTCAAATAATCTATACTCATTCTCAATCGATGTTGTTTATTTATTTTTTTGTAAATTATAACGGAATAATATACCTAGTTGTTTGATAATAGCCAACCCATTAACTGTTTATTATTCGTTTGTGTTTGTTGATTTATGCAGATTGTTCCCGTGGATGTGTATTGCTTGGCTCATCATAAAAGTTGCCTGGTTGCCTGTGGTGTAAATGATTTTTGACCATGTCAAGGAAGTTGAACGAATGAAATATTGGATATTTTGTAAGTTCCTTCCGGAAGAATACCATTGAAAAAGCGAAGCGAATAAGTTTTTTCAGAATCCAGTTTATTTGATGATATGAAAAGCGAATACTGATGCAAACCTTTTTTTATAACTATCTTCCGGTTACAGAAACGGGTCCATGGCGGCTCCGGTTTTAGCAGGGTAATTTCCAGTTTTCCCTTTGAGTTGGATTTGGTGGTAAAGGTCAGCAGATAACGTTTGTCATTTTTTAGCTTGAGATTATCATGATACAGCTGAATCCAAGTGGGGTTCGCTTGAGGCGGCGACGAAATTATTTTTAAATGATATACTCCATCTTTCCATTCTGCTGTAGTTCCAGTTGAAGTGACTTTACTGTTCTGCCAGGATTTCCAGCCCGCATCCGACAATTTTACAGTTGATACCGTTTTCTCCGCAAAGTAAATCTGACCATATCTTTCGGGTTTTTTGGGTCCTCCGATTCCGCTGCCCCATTCCAACCAGCCATCGCGACCGTTACCGTCGTTATTATTTACCAGAATAGAAAAGTGCAGTGCATCCGTACTAACCGGTCTCAATGGATATAACTCGGACCATGAGATTTCAGTAGAATACAATATTTTTCCCTTTCCCGCTGATTTTATGCTGTAAACAGCGTTTTTTACCGGCAGCATTTTTCCGGTCCATCCAACGGGTAGATCTCCCCCTATGCTGGGGACTATTGTTTTCAGTAGTACGGCTTTACCATTTTGCTTTGCAAGTATAAATTCAATAGTATCCTGAATATTCCCGCGTGATTTTGTATCAATGGCAAATTGAATTGAATCATAATTCCATGGGTTTCTTGTGTTTGTCGCATATACTTGTTTGGAATCGTTAACTTCAACTTCCAGCGCAAGATATTTTGGCGTTGCCGAAATACGGAACTTGGCTGATTTTGTGTTGATGGCAGACTTTGTACCCATCGGATTTTCAGCCCATCCGCTTTTGATCCAGTCGGGATCAGTTTTAGTCATAGGTTTAGTGGAGCCACAGGCGATAAGTTTTTCATTTTTTGTTTTATTGCTGGAATCGTAATCAGATACCAGAACTTTATTTGATGGGGGTAGGCCAGCTATTGACTTAATCTCTAAACCGCTTATGAAACATGCCTGTCCTGGTTTTAATAAATAATCCTCCGGCTTGACGATATTCTCTTCCCAATCTTTAACAACGGCTTTGCCGCTTATTTTTCTAAGCAGCTCTGTCGGGAGTGAAGACGCTTTTTTCCCATCATTCCATACGATCAGCAGTCCGCCCTGTTTTGTGTCCAGGAGTACTCCATTTAGACCGTTTGAAAAAATATATTCTTTGGAATAAATGCAGCCGTTATTAATGCTGTGATTAAAAGTTCCGATAACAACGGTGCATAATCTTGGTTCAAGTCGCGGGGTTTTGCGGAACAAGCCAGATGCTTGAGTAATTCTTTCATTACGATGAAAGAACGGCAGCATTTCCATTTCAGCCTGATTCACCATACAGAACAAAGCGATTCTTTCCGTTCCGTGTTTAATCTTAAAGAGCAGGTTTTTCAACATATTCAGGGCAATTTCCTGTTCGCTCATGATTTTATTTCCCCGTACGAGCAGATCATGACCTTCCGAACAAACCCATGGCTTTGATTTCAATCCTTGTTGTTTATCAATATCGTGAAACCAGCGCGGATCAGGACGTGCTCCGTGCAGATTGAATTTATCGTAATGATTATACAGTGCCTTCGCGGTTGCCTTGTAGTAATTTTCATATGCCGCACTGAGCCATATTTCCGATTCTGGCTGAAGCTTTTTTATTGTTTTATAGGCGGACGCGTTTAGTTTTATGAAGTTTTCCGGGGTATCCATCCAGAAGGTACTCCAGCCCGGGAAATTTACTTCGTTCCATATTTCCCATATTCTGATGCTGTCTTTATAGCGTTTAACTACGGCAGTGATAAAATCGGTCCAGTATTTCATTTGGGCTGGAGCATATGCGGAATACTCTAGAACACAAATGCGTTTTGAGGTTTTTTCTGGATGAGATGAGGCCCAGCGTGGCGTGTACATAATATTACCGACTATTTCGAACCCATACTTTTTCATGCTGTTGATATGGTTGTCCAGCTCGGTCCAGTTGTATTTTCCCGGTTCCGGCTCAATTGCTCTTGAAGCGTCGGAAAAAAAAGCTCCCCAGCCAATGGAGTGTATTCTGCAGAAAGAAAATCCCAGACGGTCAGCAAATTTATAAAGATCCTTTTTTACATAACGTGATTCAAACTGGTCACTTATTCCCATAAGGGAAGCCCGGGACTTCATTGGCAGTGGTGGCGGAATTACTGCAACAGAATAACGCTTTCTGCTGAATTCAGCTTTTTTCCCTTTTATGCTGGCTTTATAAGTTTCAGCGATGATTTTTTTGCCGTCTTTATTTTTTATGGAGAATTCGACTTCAAAATAGCCTTTTTTTTGTGGCAGCCATTGCCAGCCATTTTTTATGAATTCAGAAAAGGGAATGGTTTTTTCATATACGAGGCTGTTTGAAGAATCAAAAACTTTTCCCTTAATGGTACTGTCGCTTTCTGGAGATATTTGATTTACAGCTGTAAATCGAACTATTTCCCCCGGTTGGTAAAGCGCGCCGTCTTTGTCTGTCCTGAGCTTGATTTGCGCAAATAGCTGAATACTTAGTGTAGCAATCATGAAAAGTATGGCGAAAGTGATTCTACGACGTATAAGGAAATATTTGTTTATCATGAGAGTGTAATTCTTAATTCTTTTTAGTATTGTATTTTCCAGCATTTCCGCATTGGGCCTGACGGGCTGTAATATCTTGCAACAGCTTCTTTTGCATACTCAACATGTCCGTCAGTGAAAAGATAATTAGCTCCTCCACTGTGGACAATCGTGGTATTTAGATTGGGAACTAAAGACCACCACTGACTTCCTCCTGCCCAGTTCGCGTCAACACAGGATTGGGTGTTATATCCTTCCACAACCAGAATCAGATCTGAAATGTGTGGAATCCTGCTGATTTTTTTCCCGCACGGGAAATAATCAGCAGTGTCACCGGTAGCGTACCATTCTACTGTATTAAAGGCGTAACTGCAGGGATGATAATTCAAATGCGTACTCGCTCTTTTTTCTACATCCATCGGACAGTGATATACACTGTAATTTTTTATATAATCCCAGATGCCATATTGCCAGCTGTTTTTTGAAGTATCCGATGGATTATATACCGGTAGATAGTCGTCGTAGTCTACTGTATAACTGTAAAACCCTTTGCCCAACTGTCCCAGGTTGCTTGCACATGAAATGCTTTTTGCTTTGTTTCTTGCCTGAGACAGCGAAGGCAGCAGCATGCTAGCCAGTATTGCAATGATTGCTATCACGACCAGGAGTTCGATGAGTGTGAATTTTTTCTGTTTCATTTTAATATTCCTTGTTTATCGTTATACTCTTATAGTATACTCTTTTTAAATTTAATTACAGTTATTGAGTGGGGAGTAAACGAATATGTTTGGATATTTTTATTGAATTTTGCTTTTGAATGAGTAATTTCTCCTCCGGTGTCGCTGGAAATATTTTTTCCGGTGACGGTCCAGGTATTGATTTCCGGTGCAGCTTTGAAGTTTTTTAGGTTTATCACAGTTTTAACCGAAGAATTGATATTTTTATTAATTACAAATAAAGTAATAGAGTTTTCATCCTGTGATTTTGTAGCGAGAACGCTTAGTTCAGAATAAGCCGGAAAACTTTCACGTCTCCATGGAATAATTTTGATATTTCGGATTCTCAGCGTGCCGATAACCGGAGCGCTTCCGCCGTGTATACGCCCGAGAATTGCTAGTGCCGGGGTATCTCTTAAGGGCGCATATTTACCTGAGAATTTTTTCCAATCGGAAACGGCGGTTTCCGCTCCTTCTACTCCAATGGCTGAACCAGATTTACTCCAGCCACGACCGTCCATTAGTCCCAGACCTATTCGTATGCGTGATACATTATTTTCCGGTATCCATTTGGCTTCGTAGGAGAAGTCATATTCTATGCCAGGGACGGAAGGTGAATAGTTTGCCGGAATTCGATTAACCGGAATCAGTAAAAAATTTGGATAATGAGATTTTACCAGGTTTTTAAATTTGAAAGTAAATTCATTGTTTTTGCTGCTGATTTCAACCTGACTTGAATCAATGTTCAATATTTTAGGAATAGAATATTTCATCAAGTTGATATTTGCAATTTGGGCCGCCGGTTGATATTTATTCCCGAATGCCGGTTTAACTGCGCAAAATCCTTCAAAATTAAGTTTTTTGCACTTTACTGTGGTTTTGAGAATGTTGCTGCCGATGTGTTCTCCCAGTAATTTAAAGCAATAATAGGGAGGCCAAATTCTGCCGGGGGTATTACCATCAAAACTGATACTTCCCCAGTAGCCGCCAAAAATCTGCCAATAGTTTGCAAGTAGGATTTTGTTTTCAGGTTTCATCATTCTGAAAATGTAGTCAATACAGAAGATTCCCGCTGCCAGACTTTTTCGGTATACATATGGTTTGGAGCTCTTTATAGAAGTATTGTATTCTGTTATGCCGATAGGCATTGATTTGCCGGTCTGGGCAACGATTTGTTTATGCATTTCTTTCAGGTTTGCTTCAAACTGGTCGGTTACAGCCATACAGGATCTGGCAATACGATCGGCTATTCCGGGGATTCCTGTGAGGTTTCCGGCATATTGGACGGAATAAGTATGATGAATAATGAAGTCTGCCATAGGACCAACCTCTTTAAGGATTTTATCGGAAGGGGATTTCCCGTTCCATAATGGTAATCCAATTTTTATGTTGGGATCAACTTGTCGAATTTTAGTAATCGTTGCTTTTGCCCAGGCAATGTATCCATCAACGGTCCATTGCTTTCCGGGCTTTGCTCTGCGATTGCCGTCATATGGTTCATTTCCCAACTCAATATATTTTACGTTGTAAGGTTTGGGATGACCGTATTGTGCACGTTTCATTGCCCATGGATGTTTCGAGTCTGCCGGAGAATTAAGGAATTCAACCAAATCACGCTGGTCGTCAGGAGTGCCTTTGTATGAAGAGAGACATATCTGCGGTTCGGAATTCATGGCTTTGCACCATTGAAGAAATTCCATCAATCCCCAGCGCCAGTTTGGTTCCCGTTCGGAATAGGGACCGACCGTTGCTTTCCAGTTAAAGTTTTTTACGGCGGAGCCCCCCGGATATCTTATAACTCCGGGACGTAAAGGTTTCAGTAGTTCAAGCGGGACTGTTTCCGGTGATGATTTTTCCGGGTTCCACAGGTGCCAGCCGGTTTTTCTCATTGTTACATCCGACTTGTCTGAACTCCAGATGTACTGACCATCGGCTCCGGAAACCATTTGCCCCATGATCTTTCTATTTACCGGAGCGATAATATTTTGTGCGTCAATGTCTATGGTCGCGTTCTGCGGAGTGTGGGCCGATGCCTGTTGTTTCTCTGTAGCCCGTGGAGATAAGGCAAGAATACGTTCTGCGATAATTTTCATTGCTTTGTCGGATGGGTGCCATTTTACGCCGTTAGATGCTTTGCTGTAAAGGGGTTCCGTCCATCCTGAATATTGTTTGTAACCCAGGTCACTGATGTTTACAAAAGGAACGTTTTGATTTTTTGCCGCTTCATCAATTTGCGCTGCACGTTCTTTTAGTCGAGTCTGATTCAGACCCCATGGGCCTACACAAATAATATTTTTTGTCAGGTTTCTTTTCAGTTCGATCAGGACTTTTTCATAGCGTTTTCCGAATTCCTTCTCATCTCCACGATAATTTTCTCCGTGCTGGAAAATGATAAGATCATATTTATTCCCGTACAGATGTTCCGTTCCGGTCATTGCTGCTTCTTTTTTTAGACGGATGATTTTGAAGTTATGCCTGGCTTCCGGGTACAGACGGTCAAGCCCGGAAATAAATTGATGGACGTAATCTTTTTCCTTTGCTGTTGCCGCCATTCCCCATACGTGATCCCAGCCAATTGACGGTTTGTAATGATGGCTTGATATACTGTTACCGATAATAAGAATATTTTCTGCTCCGGCAAAGGGATCTTTCCCTGCAAATACAAAGGTGGAAAAGAGAAATAAAACTAGAGTTAATAATTTTTCGCGCATGGCGGTTCCTTGAAATTTAATGATTTTTATTGATAATAAATTAGTTGGATCTATAAGGATGCCAGATCAATTTGTTGACACTAACATCGTCATGTGACATATTTTCTACATGGCCGTCAAAAAAGAGTACGTCTATGCGCTTGTCGTGGCGCGGAGCTATTGCCTGGTTACCGATATATCCTTCATTCGTGTATAAGTTCCAGGAAGCTTCCTTCACCAGCCAGTCAACCGCGTCTGCAATCAGTAGTTTTTCCGAAGGACGTTTGACTTTTGGCCTGAACCAGACAAGATATCCGCTGCTTCCAAGGTCGCGATAGTTCATCCCGTATGAATAGTCCATATGAAAGTATCCGCTTGAATATGGATGAGAAATGGCATAAGATGCCATGGGGCATATATAGTCCAATGGAATTCCCGTGCCGATGGTTGTTTTTATACTCAGGGCATCCCGGAAGACATCCGTACGAAACCAGGGATTGGTTTCATTCTTTACCGGGATACAGTAATTGGCATAGGAATTACTGTAGAATTCGTTTGCCAGTCCCATCTGCTTCATATTGGAGGTACATTTTATTCTCTTGGCAACATTTCGTGCTCTAGCCAGGGATGGCAGCAGCATACTTGCCAGTATTGCGATGATTGCTATTACAACTAAGAGTTCGATGAGTGTGAAATTTGTTCGTTTCATTTCTTTCTCCTGGTTATATACTATTTACACTTTGGCGTTTGATCAATATCGGTTCAATTACTTCCTGAATCGTGGAATGACCATCTTTTATATAATTATTTAAAGCATTTGCCAGCTTTATGCCCAGGGCTTCCGCTGGAAATTTAATTGTCGTTAGAGGAGGACAGGTATACTGGGCGTAATACTGGTCGTCAAAACCGATTACACTGAGGTTGTCCGGGATCCTTATATCGAACTGGTTCATCGGTGCGTAAATGTGCATTGCCATCTTATCCGACATGCAGGCGAGGGCGGTAATATCTTTTCGATCAACCACAAAATGCCTTACTGCTTCAATATAGGCGATTTCGTCCAGTTCACGTGATGCCGGAATATAAAAAGTATCCAGTTCCTTCCCGGTCGCTTCCAGAGTTTCTTTCAGGCCCAGGTAACGTCGGTTGAAATCAGAGTCTTTATCCTCCTGAATAAACAGCGGACAGCCAATATTTTTGTGACCGCTTTCCAGCAGATATTCCGCCATCATCTTGCCGCCGGCATAGTTGTCAGGAGAAATATAGTTATATTTGTCATCTCTGCGATTTAGCACAATTAGCTCTTCTGCTTGTGATTGGAGAATGTTCAGTTCCTGATCATTGTTAATCGAAAAAGTTGCTACAACAACTTCTCCTTTTAACTGGGGAACAGGATCTGTAATATCATTTAAAAAGAGGATATTGGGCCGAATTCTGTTATCAAGATATTGCTGGAATGCCGTAAATATTGTCCTTAATAACGGATTAACCTGTTGGCGGGGAGGCATTACAAAAAATACCTGCAATATCGATTTTTTAAATCGTTTTTCTATGATCTCAACGGCATGTTCTGCGATATATGCTCCGCTTCGCGGACGGCGCTCAATAATTCCGAGGGTTTCAAAATCGTTCAGTACGGTTCGCGCTGTGGTACGGCTTACGTTGAAGTAATCACACAGTTTTCTTTCGCCGGGGAGTTTGCTTCCGCTGCGGTAAACGCCGCCGGTGATTTCCCTGGAAAGGGCTTGGGCCATACTGCCTGATTTGTCAACGATATGATTCATATTAAATTTATTCCATTAATATTAACTGGTATCTATATAATACCAGATTTTGAAATAAAAGTCAATACTTAAATTAAAAAAATAACTAAATACTCTTGTATTGAAGGAAAGGAGTATAATAATAACTTTAAGCAGTAGAGGTTAATCGAGATGTATTATTTTGCCTACGGTTCAAATATGAATTTAAGTTATATGTATCTGCGCTGTCCCGGCGCGGTTCCGCTGGGACCTGCCGTACTGTATGATTACCGCGTGGTTGAGCGTGGTTACGCGGATATTGACCGTTCTCCCGGCGACTGTGTTCATGGCTTGCTCTGGGATGTGACGGAATCGGATGTACAGGCAATGGATCTCTATGAAGAATATCCTGAATGGTACATTCGCTATGAGGTTCCGGTTGAAATGGACCGGTGCGATTTTTTTGCCATTGTCTATGAAATGACACCCGAAACTAAGCAGAAGAGTGAAGGGAAACTTTATTCGGATGATTATCGTAAAATCTGCTCTCATGGTGCTGACAATAATGGAATCATTAATTGCTTTCGAACAGCCGACAACGATAATGCCGGACCGGGAGATACTCCCGGCCTCGACAAATTGTTTAAGGACCGTTACCGGTCCGCTCGCGATGATTTGCTATAAAGAACGATAAAAGAATAGTCGGCTTTCGCGTTTATTGGGTATCTCAACCGGAAATCCCTGTGCTTTTAGTTCTTGTCCGGTCATTGTGAAACAGTTACCTGAGTCTGCGTATTCAAATTCATATTTTGTCTCTGCATCGAATCCTTGCGGTTCCAGGCAAATACGTTCTATTGGACTTTCCGATTTTCTGAATACCTCAATCAACCCTTCTCCAAGGTCCGGACGGTGATACTGACTGGCGGTCCAGAAAGTAAAGGTGTTGTCAAACGGCATTAACGGGTAGAAATCTCCGGCAAAATAACGTTTTGCCCGATGATATTCATTCAAACGATCCCGCAACCATTGGTAAGGATAATTATTCGCAATGGTTTCACGTTCATAAGAGAATAGATTAACATTTATTCCGGCGGCCATTGTTGCGCGGAAATGGTAAGTATCTCCTTCATGATTCTGGGTGCCGAAAGCAAATTGAGGAAGCCAGTATGACAGGCCATGAACCAGTTGAAGATTTCTCTCTGACAGATAATCTGGAAAGCACTGCATGTCACTGGCCCAAAGCGGAATGCTGCGACGCATCATTTCAAGATCAAGCCGTCGTCCGCCACTGGAGCAGTTATCAATAAGCAAGTCAGGAAAACGTGTTCGAAGTTCGTCAAGGAACGCATACTCGCCCTCAATATAACGAATCTCCGCCATGCCTTTCCGCTCCGGTTCGTCGAATTCTTTCCAGAAGTCAAGAGGACTGATGTTAAAGTCCTGCCGGTAGCAATCCATTCCTTGCTCTTCAATTAGACTTGAGACTAGTTCGGTACACCAGTGCCAGGCTTCAGGATTGCCCATGTTTAATATGACATGCTGGCCCTGGTCATACCCTCCAAGAAACCATTCCGGATGTTCTATGGTGATCGAGGTGCCTTGAACCGCGCGTTCCGGTTCCACCCAAAGTAGAAATTTTTTGCCGATGGCATGAGTCGCGTCACTGACTTCACGAATATTATTGGGATATGTTTCTCTGTTTACGTACCAGTTACCGGCTTGAGAGCCCCAGATGGGAGCGAATTCGTCAGCATTGGGACCGGCTTCTCCATACCATCCGGCATCAATCCAATAATAATCCAATGGAATGTTCTGATTGGATATATTGGCTATTCTATTTAAGTGGCTAGGGGCAGTCATGCCTCCCCACGTTAGATTGCAGGCAGGTGCCTGAATAATTTTACCGCTTGAGTCTCTTGGACTTAAATGTTCGTAGATAAATCGTCTCAGCAGGTTATTGCCGCGAATCGGTTGATCTCCTTTCCAATAAATCATTAGGGTTGAAGGCTGGCTGATTTCTTCGCCGGGATTCAGTCTGGTACAAATGGTTTCCATTCCGGCCTGAAAGTTTATGCTATCCATATTTCTGGAAATCTCACTGTGCCATTGTCCGGTCCAGCCGATGCCGAAGGTTAGTCCTTCGTTGTCTCCGGAGAAATTGAAAAACGGCATCCAGTCAACGGATGAACGTCCTCCGGTTGCGGCCATGGTAATTTTCTGTGAATTTGCCAGAGACTCAGTTATTGGTTCAAAATTGTCTCTGAATGCTTCACCCGTCAGAGGAGTTTCATCCTCATAATGAAAGCTTCCGCGAGTTCGGAATATTTGAGTGTTTGAAGCGTTCCAGTGGAGATTAAGCGTTTTTACATTTTCAAGCAGTGGAGAAACAGAATCTCCGGTATTCTTGAATTTGATATTCCAGAAACAAGCCGGAATTTCTTTGTATTGCCGCATTTCCAGTTTTGATTCCAAACCGGTATCTTCATCAAGACAGATAAAACGATGCAGAATATAATTATCGGCAGAAGTTGTTTCGTGTGAAACTCCCCAGCGGCTGAACCATTCATCCGAATCCTGTCCGTTATATTTGAATGAAACTGGCCAGGCACGAGTTGCGCTTCCGGTATGCTCGGTTCCGATCTTCAGTATTTTACCATCCTGGGTTACGGCTTCCGGTTCTCCCCAGTTGGCATGAGCCCAATTTATTACAGAACCTTTTACCTTCAAAGTGAATTTCGTTGCTCCGTTAAGCTGAGCAGTGAGTTTTTCTGTGGCCGAGTTTCTGGAGATCGGATTGCTTTCGGCAAGACATTTGCCGTTGGCCCATACGGAAAAGGTTAGTATAGCGGGACTCTGGCGGTTTTCATCATTGTTGTCAAATCCGATTATAGAGCGAAATTCTTTCAGCGGTTCGGGAGAGTTTAAAGTTATTTCACTATCGGCATGAGTCCCAAATCCCCAGGAACAGGTGTGACTGTTTATGCGCAGAGCTTTGTCAATGACTGATTTTTTCGCAATTAGTTTGCCCCAGCCTTGTTCATAGGATACAATATTGATGTGTTCCGTTTTTTGCCCCAGATGTGATATCCAGCTGTCGACGCATTGCATTTCTTCTTTAAGAATTTCGTAACCGCTGTTCATTGAACATAATCTCCCGATTTGCTGTTCTGTTTCATGATATTATATATTACTTATGCGGTTTTAAAAACCGCCATTACTACAATCCCGAATAGAATCATTGCCGCTCCTACTCCTGACATAATGTTCATGGGCGTTTTAAAGCATATTGTCATTGCGATTTGATTCAGAAGAAACGCTCCGCCTGTGCAAATAGCCAGTGTCAGATTGGGATTCATCACCTTGTAAACATTGATAAGAAATATTATACTCGTCATTCCAAAAACATTACCCAAGCTGAAGCCCCACCAATATAGATGAGGCGCCAGACTTCCCCATTTGAAAAGTAATGCCGCAACAATTTGCAGTACCAGAAAAACGCTAATATTTACCGCTAAAAGCATCTTGTTTATCCTTTATTTACATCACATAGGGAAACGTTTCCCCTGTTTGGCGATAATGATACTTCTAATGAGAATAAAAGTCAATAGCTGAAATTTAAAAAAAATCGATATTTGCTGGCAAAATTACGGTCGGAGTAATAAAAACTTCACTGTCGATTTTCTGGTGTTCACAGATTGTAGAGTAGAGTAACTGAACAATTTTTTCTCCCTGCTCCGTGGCATTTTGAAATATGGTAGCAGCTACTGAACGATCCTTAATGCGTTCCCGCAGATCATCATACAGGTCTGTGGCGATTACTAATGGTTTGCTGCCGGATTTTGCCAGTACATCGCATATGGCTGTGCCGTTGGCTGTTGATATGTATACCGCGTCGATTTGCCGATGCTCTGCCAGTGCCGCAGTTGTGACTTCAATAGCTTCTTCGGGGTCATCGTTGTGTTCATAAACTTGAGGCTCCTGAAATCCGTAAAGTGTCATGGCTTGACGAAATCCGTCAATTTTGTCTGCGTGGTCCAGATAACTCATTTTTCCGGTAAAGGCAATTACCGATGCGTCAGAGGACAGGGTCATAGCGATCATATCAGCTACCAGACGGCCTTCCACCAAACTATTGGCTCTAATGCTGATGAGTCGGTTTTTCCACTGACCATCAGTTCCCAGCAGGGCGAAAGGGATTCCTGCCTGCTTCATTAGTTCCACTTCACTGTCATCGGGAACAAAATGAATGCAGACAATAACGCTGACCTTGTCTGATATAGCCTGACAAATTGTTTGTAACCTTAATTTTTCCTGTTTGAATGAATAATAACAGCCGCTGACATTGTAGTCCCGCAGATGATCAATGCCTTTTTCTACCCCGGCCATAAAATCTTCATGTATATGCTGCCATCTGGCAGATGAGCTGACCACGCCGATAATCATTGGATTTCTAGCCATGCTCTGAGCTACCCTGTTGACCTGATAATTCATGGCTCTAGCGGTATCAAGTATCTTCTGCCGGGTAGCTTCGCTGACTCCTTTTTTTCCGTGCAACGCTTTGTTGACAGTGTGTAGCGAGACATTTAATTTTGTGGCGATATCGGCAATTGTTACTCGTTTGTTTTTCATATGACTGATCCCTGTGAATTCTCAAATATACTTCATCCAAATCTCTATTTCCAGTGTCAGATAAGAGTACGAAAGAAAATAAAAAACGAAAAAAATACATATTTAGGGAACTAAATGTAATATCCGGCTGTCTGTTGATGTAGTATTTTGTGTACTTTTGTTACTATAAGGTATTGCTATTGGAGCGAAGTAATATTAGTTTAGGTTTGCGTCTTGACGTTTTTTGATTCCGGCGTTAAACTCTTTATTGCGGAACCTCCGATGTATACGGGAGTTTATGTATGAAAATGAGTTGGTTTCCCGGTACAGGTACCGAAGAATGATGAAATTATTAATATTAACATATCGAACGAGGTAAAAAGACTAATGCAGAAAGTAATATCCCGGGTGTCACTTATTGTACTGTTTTTGCTATCACTGGCACCTGCCGGTTTCTCCGCAAAACTTCAGAGTAACAGCCAGCTTGAAACCATCGCTAAATTAACAGCTACAATGATAAGCAGTCGTCATTACAGCCAGCGGCAGTTGGATGATGATATGTCGTCTAAAATTTTTGACGAATATCTGAAAACCATTGATTCCTCTAAAATGTTCTTTACTCAACAGGATATAAAACTACTGAATCGTTATCGCTATAGCCTTGATGATCAGATAATGCTGGGGAGTCTCGATTTTGCTTTTCTGGTATATAAAAAATTCATTAAACGCTATCAGGAATACTGTGAATTCGCCAAAGTCCAGTTGGACAAAGGTTTTGATTTTACTATAAACGAGGATTTCCAATTTGATCGTAGTAAGGCAAAATGGCCTGCTGATGAGAAGGAAATGAAAGACTTGTGGCGCAAACGTCTAAAAAATGCCATGCTTTCGCAGAAACTCATGGATCGGGCTATGAAGCTTAATGAGAAAAATGGTAAGAAATCTCCGAACGCAGAGAAATACAGGAAGCTATGGTCTCAGAAATCCGCGAAAGAAAAACTTGAAAAACGAATGGAGCAAACTCTTGAAGAGCTCAAAAATCGTGAGCCTATTGAGATTCTTTCGATCTATCTTACAAGTTTGACCAAAATCTATGATCCGCATTCAAGTTATATGTCACCAAAGGAAGAAGAAAGTTTCAATATTAATATGAAGCTTTCCCTGGTTGGGATTGGAGCCGTGCTTTCTTCTGAAGACGGTTATACTAAAATTGTTAAGTTGATTCCTGGCGGTCCGGCGGAAAAAGATGGAAAACTCAAACCGGAAGACCGTATTATCGCGGTTGCGCAGGATGGCGAAGAACCTGTTGATATTCTTGATATGCCGTTGAACAAAGTGGTTCAGCTGATTCGCGGCAAGAAAAATACTAAAGTTAACCTGACAATTCTTGCCGGAGATAAAGGGCAGCATGCCATACCCAAAGTCATTACGATAGTCCGTAATAAGGTAGAGTTAAAGGATCAGGCTGCTTCCGGACGGATTGAAAAAATCAAAGGTGCAGACGGCAAGGAAAAGAAAATCGGTATTATCGTTTTGCCATCGTTTTACATAGACTTTGCCGCGGCCCAGCGTGGAGATCGCAACTATAAGAGTTCTACCAGGGATGTTGCTAAAATTCTGACTGATTTCAGTAAGAAAGGTGTTGACGGAATCGTACTTGATCTCCGTTCTAACGGAGGCGGAAGTCTTCAGGAAGCGATAACGCTCACCGGACTTTTTATTGAGAGCGGACCTGTCGTTCAGATCAAAGACGGCTTCGGTCGTATTATGGTAAATAATGACACGGACCCGGCAATTCAGTATTCCGGTCCTATGGCTGTACTGATCAATAAGCTCAGTGCTTCTGCCACGGAGATTTTTGCCGGAGCGATCAAGGATTACAATCGAGGCATAATTCTTGGGGACCGCCATACTCATGGTAAAGGAACGGTGCAGATGGTTTATGAATTGAGTGATCTGCTGAATATGTTTGGAGTTTCCTTCAATGCCGGTTCAATAAAATTTACCAATGCGAAATTTTATCGAATCAATGGTCATTCGACTCAGCTCAAGGGCGTTTCTCCACATATTGTGTTCCCATCTTATACCGATTCAATGAAGATCGGCGAAATCGATATTGATTATGCATTGCCGTGGGATGCGATTAAAAGTGTACCGCATAAAAATTACGATCCTGAACTAAGTAAGGAAGTAAATGTTCTAAAGCAGAAGTCAGATAAACGTCTTAACAGTAATATCAAGTTCAAAGTGCTCAAGAACGACATTGCCGCTTTTGATCGTATCAACAGTAAGAAGCTGGTTTCTCTGAATGTTGAAAAGCGCTGGAAGGAATATCTTGCTGAAAAGAAGTTTAAAGAACAACAGGATAAACTTTTAAAACTTGATGACCGGACAAAAAGCAGCCAGACCAGTGATTATGAAAAAGAAGATATCTATATGCAGGAATCGCTGAATATTCTTTCTGATTTCATTGATTGCAAGAAGGTCAATAAAGCTCAGAAAATTGCCAGCCGGAAACCGGCCGAGGTTACCAGCACAGAAGACTAATTCCTGTAGAATATTTTTAAAGCATAAAAAAGCCTGTCTGCATTAACAGACAGGCTTTTTACATTATAAATTGAAGTACAGATTAGAGATTCCAGAACTCTTTGGGACCACTGTAGGCCATTTTTACCGCAAGTTTTTCGGCAATGGCGTACGGGAGCTGACCTAAGTCAACCATGTGAGCCAGAGTTTCAGACAGGACGCGTCGGAACATTTCGAAGCGTGAGCCGTAGGATAACAGTTTGCGTGAGTCGGATACCATTCCGGCAAAGTTAGCCAGTACGTCGACTGAACCGATGTACTCAAGCTGGCGTTTCATGCCGATTGGATTATCATTCAGCCACCAGGCGGAACCCAGGTTGACTTTGGCGCCGAAGGCACGAGACATTGTCGCCAGCAGATGCTGATGTCCTGGATCGAGGCAGTAAAGAACTGTTTTTAGACGGTTATCGAAGCGATTCAGGAAAGCTTTGAGCGGAGCATAGATGTCGAGAAGCGGACGTGCGATATCACCGCCGCTGTCAGGACCGATTGTATTGAATAACATGTCGCGGACGTCGCGCACGGCACCGATATGGTACTGGAACACCCAGTCTTTCTGTGCGTTGAGCTCAGCAACTTCACCAATGAAGTAGCTCATGAAAGCCTGTTGTTCATCTTTGGTCAGTTCTTTACCGTCCATGGCTTTTTTGAAAGCGGCATTAGCATCTGATTCAGAGGCATCACCGCCGTATGGAACTTCTACTCCGTGGTCACTGGCTTTGCAGCCGTGCTCGGCGAAGTAGTCATGAGAAAGACGCATTGCTTCAATCAAATCCTTGACCGAATTCATTTTAATATCAAAGCGTTCTCCCACTTTATCAATATACTCTTTCCAGTCGGGCTTGAAAATATTCATTGCCTTGTCCGGACGCCATGTCGGGCGTACGACGGTACGACCCATAGACAGATTGAGTCGGGTATGGTCTTCAAGGGTATCGACCGGATCATCGGTGGAGCACATGACTTCAACATTCATGAAGTTAAGAAGCTGCTGCGGTCTGTGATCATCTTTGGACAGAGCGCTGCAGGCTGCTTCCCAAATAGTTTCCCCGGTATCGGGACCGAGAAGTTGATTAATGCCAAGGTAGCGTTTTAGATCAAGATGGATCCATTCATAGACCGGATTGCCGGCGATGTCGGGGAAGACTTCCGCCATCATCATCCATTTAATTTTGGGATCATGGTTTCCGGTAATAAATTCTTCGGGAACATTGCGTTTGCGCAGCATTTCCCAGACATAATGGTCCGTTGCTGCGAATAGCTGCCAGGGATCACTGTAGTTGTTGTTGTCGGCAATTTCCTTAACATTCGCATGGTTGTGCGGGTCGATAATCGGCAGGTCCTTTACTTCCTTAAATAACGCCAGCGCAACTTCGGACGACAGTAGATATTTATCGTCGATGAAACTCATTTTTTTTCTCCGAATAAGTTCTGTTTTTTTAATATAAATATATAAAAAATATAAATAATAACATGAGATAAAGATACCACCGCTAAACGATTAGTCCAGTCCTGACATCAACAAAAGCCGTACGAAAGTTGCATAGTCGTCTTCATGAGCAGAAAAAAGAAAAAGGCCGGCGATATTTCACGTCGGCCTTAATAAAGTTAGCGAGGAGAGATGTTATTGTGCTGAATTTTCAATCAATTTGAATACCGTTTCGGCAATAAGTTTATGACCTTCCGGGAACGGATGGTTCAAACCATTGGCGAGATGAGCATTGGTATCAATTCCGCCATCTGCCATTTTCTGCCATTCCTCATAGACATCGGCGACAGGAATATCCATTTTTTCTGCTAATTTTTTCAAGGCATCTTTGTAGGCTTTCAGGATACCTTTCTGCTGGCAGTTTACAAGGACTTTGATGTGTTTCTGATGTTCGGGTACAATGTTCGGATTGTCGCTGGTTGCCATGAAATTCGGCGTCAGTACAATAATATCCGCACTGGTTTCCGCTTTTACTCTGGTAATGATGTTGCGCATATTGTCGACATATTCTTCCAAGTTGTCAGAACCGCCGCAGGAATCGTTGAGACAGAAGCCGACGATGACGAGGTCCGGGTCGTGCCGTATGACGTCGCGCTCAAGGCGTTTCTGTCCGTCTCCCGCATTTTCTCCGCCGACACCGGCGTTATATACGCTGAAGGTTGTCTTGGGATATTTATCTTCAAGCTTCTGTTTTAAAACGTTGTGATAGGCATTTTGATGATCAATCACATCAATGACGGTGCATCCTTGCGTAACACTGTCGCCCAGGGGAATAATCAGAACCGGAGGCGTACTGTTGTCTTCCGCCTTTTCTGCAATTCTTTTATGAAAACGTTCCAGCATTATTCTTACTCCATTTATCGTAATTTAAATAAATAAAGTACGCATTAAAGCCGAGAATTCAACTGCTTTTCCCGATGAAATAACCGATTTAAAATCATCTCGTCTGGCTGTAAGAATTTCATCGAATTTTTTGATCCAGCGAATCGATTCTGAGATGGCCCCCACCGCGTCCTCACGGTATGGATACTGGTCCATGGACAGCCAGCCGGAATAGTCACATTCATCAAGCCAGTAAAGCATTTCCAGATAATCGGCATGGTGGATCGTTCCGACAATCATATCATCATCCCAGATTTTATAGTTATCGTTGAAATGCATGTGAAAAAGTTTGTCTCCCGCCTGTTTTGCCATGACGATTGATTCCGCGACATTTTCTCCTCCGAGGTATGCATGACCGGTGTCGATGGTGACTCCCACATTATCGCGTCCGGTAGCGAGGCAGACCAGCAGGGTGTCTGCCATACGGGCCATCCAGCAATGAGTACGCGGTTCTCTGGCTTTATATTCCAGTGAGAATTTCAGATCGGGATAGGTTTCCGCTAAACAGGCTATATTTTCAGTCAGCCAGGCGCGTTCCGCAAGATAATCCGCCTGAAACAGATAGTCATAACCATCCTGACCCGGCCAGATGTTGATCAGTCCGCAATTCATTTCATGAGCCACATCACACATTTTGCGTAGATAGTCCATTGCCTGCTGACGGATTTGCGGATCTTTGGCGGAAATACTTCCATTTCCCCAGCGGGGTTCCGCGAAAAGGTCGGGGATGATGGAAACACATTGTTTGCCCATATCGTCGAGGGCTTTTTTCATTTCAGTCGCGTTTTCCGGTTTGATATCCCAGGTTCCGACCAGTTCAATGCCCGAGATCCCTTCTACTTCGCCGGCACGACGAAGCATTTCCATGGTTGGCGGATTGTCTTTGTAGCTTCCACAAAAGCGGTCGCAGGTGTTCCCTAGATTACCGAGAATAGCGGAATATTTACGCATGATTATGACTCCCTGATTCAATTGTGAATGTATGGTTCCCGGAGGTGAATTCACCTGCCGGAGTAATGGCTGTCAGTCCAAATGGAACGGATAGTTCTACTTCTGTTTCAAGGTCAGATTTCCTGTTCCATGAAATTGTTATGGTTCCGTTCGGGGTAGGAATATTTCCGGACGCAAACTCCAGATCGTGTGGAACCGGATTGGCGCTGAATTTCCGGAATCCGGGTTCAAGCGGCATTATTCCGAGAATTGCCGTCTGGAAATAATTGATCGGCGAAGCTCCGAAACCGTGACATAAGCTGCCGGAGTTCCAGATGGCTTTTTTCCCTTGCTCATGAATGAAAATTTCCCAGAGGGTCGGGGTTCCTGTCATAATCATAGGTCCCCAGAAGGAACGGATACGGTCAAGAGCCGGTTGAAACATTTCATTGTCCCTCATGGCATTAAAAACAAAATAATGCAGATAAAGGTCCGGCATTAACAGGGACTTATCATCAAGAGCGTTCATTAATTCTGCACGGCGTGTTTCCGGAAATGTTTTGCTGAGCAATGTAAGCGCCTGCGCGAGTTGACTGCAATGGGCGGAAGGCGTGCCATCCGGTTCGAGCCAGTCAGAGTAAATTTTACTGTTTGTGGCGGCGAATTTCTGTTCAATGCCGGCCGCGACTTCAGGAATTTTAGAACGATACAATTCAGCTTTTTCTGAATTGCCGGAATATTCCAGCAGTCGTGATGTTGCATTTAACGCCATGATGTACAATTCGTTCAGGAGGGAAGTGTTCTTCCCGTTTAGACTGATGTCATTCAGCTCAAATGACCAGTCGAAAAAGTTCCAGTATTTTTCCGGCGGTGATATTAAATTGTCAGCGTCTTTCCAGGATGAGAAAATCTCCAGAATCTTCAGCATTTCAGGAAGGAGCCGGTCAACCAGTGAACTGTCTCCGCTGTACATAAAATAATCTTCAAGCATTAACAGCAGAAACAGGTTGGTTGGTATCAGGATCAAACTGTCGTTATCATCATCGGGACAAACACCTGGAACCATCCCATCATCATGTCGGTTGGACATGGCAAGACTTAATGCATGGGCGTTCAACTGATAGCTCCCAAATGCCTGAAGAGAAACGATATTTTCAACAATAAGGTCATTTACCCAGAATGAACGTTCGCGCCAGGGACAGTCGTTGAAAACATCGGTGGTACAGGTCGATATGGTTTCAACGCAGACTTCCCAGATTCGGTTCAGCATGGCATCGCCGCAGTTGAATGTGCCGATTCGGGGTAGGGGATAGCGGCGGTCAATGGCTTTGACTCTGTGGATGGTCAATGGGCCGGTGATATTACGAATAGCAATTTCTACATAGCGGAACCCTCGTTCGTGCAGTGTATTGCCTACTGTTTGTCTGCCATTGCGGCAGGTATATCTGTCAGCCATACGATATATGTGTCGTGATGCGTCCAGCCTTCCGTCATCCAGTTCTTCGTCATATGCGATATCAATAACGGTTCCATCCTCAGCTGAAAATTCAAGTCGAAAAAATCCGATGATTTCCCGCTGAAAATTCAGAATGATTGATATGCCGCGTCCTTCCTGAGTCGGTTTGAGTACAATGTCCTGGCCCTGCAGGAGCGGCTGACAGTCAATCGATAATTTTCCATTAACTTCAAAATGTTCGAGATTGCTTATTGTTTCTGCCGCCGGGGTGATTCCGTCCCAGGGAGCGGTTAGTGCGGTGTGAGATATTTCTTCTGGATAATATTCAGTTGTACGCATTAAAGGAACAGGACGCGGCAGAAGTTTTTTTCCATTCATATCTTTGACGATTTCAGGTTCGACCCATTGATTGGAAATTACCCTCATATCCCGATATTCCGCAAAACCTGTTTGAATTCCAAAAATATCAACCTCCTGTTTCCATTCTTCATGATGCATTACTTTCCAGTCTGAACTTGTGGCGGTAATATTTTCCAGTTCCAGTTTCAGGGCCGCACAGGTTGGATAAGTTGAAAAATTAGGAATGTTCATGGACTGAACCAGAACCGTTATTTGATTTATGCCGCTTTTCAGGAATGAAGATACTTCGTATGTATCATAAAAATTAACGTTTCGGGTTCCGCGTGCCGGGCCCATTCCGATCTCGCGTCCGTTAATCCACAGTTTATAATAAGATTCCGCTGTTATATGGAGACTACGGGAGTCAGGAACAGACTCAAGTTCAAATTCTTTTAATGCCCTGAAATACAGGTTTTTCTCTTTTGATTTATTCGGATATGTGATCCATTTTCCTTGCATGGTTACCTCTTATGGTTAATTTTCTTATTATTATATTCAAAACAAGTGGTATGATAAATGGACTTTTCTCTTTGTTTTGTGTATATTAACACAAAATAACCGGAAAGTTATGTGTTTATATGAATGATGTAGATGTAAAAATACATATGTGCGATTGCGCTCGTTTAGGCGGAAAAGGACAATGGTCCTGGAGGCAGAATAATGTATCTTCGCTCTATTGGAGATTGTATTGGAATCGTGGTCCAGGTGGTTTTGTAACTGTAGACGGTCAGGAATATGAACTACTGCCGGATGCTGTATTTCTGATGACTCCTTATACGGTGTATTCTACCAGAGCTGAAATTGCATTGGAACATTTCTATATACATTTTACTGTCGGCGAACCTCTTGATCAGGTGAATACCGGTTTTATCCGTCTTGGTGAGGCGGAGTTAGCCCGCGATGCGGCTGACGTACTAAACCTTTTTTTCCGTGAGCCGGATTCCTGGATGGTTATTTTGAGAATAAAAGCATTGATTATTCAGGCTTTGCTTGGATTACCCTCTGGTGTTGTCATGCCGCGTCGACAATACAGTCCGGCAGTAAAAAGAGCGATGCACATGATAGTATCTGGAGACGGGAGGTTAAATCGTGAGATTGCAGGGCGTGTGGGGATGAGTGTGAATAGTTTTATTACTTTATTTCGCCGCGAGACTGGAATTCCTCCTCAAGAATGGGGACGGCGAAAGCGCCTTGAAAAAGCAGGAGAAATGCTGCATTTTGGTGAAGAGTCGATAGAAGAAATTGCCATCGAAACTGGATTTTGTGACCGTTATCATTTTTCGAAAGTTTTTAAACAGAAATATAATACCAGTCCCGCTGAATACCGGAAGCTGTCGAAGCGGCTGCTGTCAGCGACTGTACTAAAATCAGGAGCATTCCATTAAAAAATTTCTGAGTGAAGATTTTACTTTTTCAAATTCAGCTTCCAGGCATAGCATCGTGTTTATAGATTCGCTGAAATCTCCTTTCCCAGTCATAAATTCAAGTCTTTCGGCTGCTTTTTTGAGTTTTACTGCACCGATACCGTGTGCAGACCCTTTAATGATTCGAGCTTTGAGTTTGGCACTTTCCATATCTTCTGTAGTAATATATTCTTCAATACTGGCAATAATTATCGGAATTTCTCGGATAAATCCATTAATAATATTATGGAGTTGATACTGATTTTTCCGGGTTTTCCGTACAAGTTTTTCCTTGCTGAAAATAACATCATCGTTGTGGTCATTCTCGGTATAAGGGATTGATTGTCTGTCGCATGGCAGCCAGATCGAAAGTTTAGTTCTCAACCTCGGCATGTTAACTGGAATTGTTATAAAATCATCAAAACCGTAGTTCTTCCATGTTTTTTGGTCGATTCCTGCAGTTTCCACTACTACGGCAACAATGGTTAGTCTGAATGCTTTTTCCGGGGCCTGAACTTCTCGTATTCGGGTGATCATTTTTTGGTAGTCAAAAGAGGAGGTACCATATTCAACGATAACCAGATCGAATTCTATGCTGGAAGTCATAGAGATGGCAGTATCAACATTATTGGCATTTCTCACATAGCATCCAAGCTTTTCCAACATAGTTTCAGCGATATGTTGACGTTTGGGATCATTGTATACCAGCAGGACCATTATGTTATCATATGTGGGATCTGAAGAAACGAATGAAAAGTTCTTGGCGGGTAAAATCTTATTGATTGGAGCCTGTGTCGTTATTGCTCTCAGTTGTTTCGGAATAGCAGAGCGTTTCAATGGTTTTAGAAAACATCCGTTAATATCAGTTAATTTATCAATATCGGTATTGTTATCAGCTATAACAGCCAGAAGCGGATAATTATTACCACAATGTTGCAGCAACTTGTTAAAATCAAAATTCTTCATTTCAGGGTTAAAAACAATAATATCAACAGGATTCTGGGCGTTTTCAATTATGTGGTTAAAGGCAGACGTACTGCCGGCTTTTATTACTGAGCAGCCGAATCCCTCCAGATAAGTTGCCAGCGTTTTTATTTCAAATTTATATTCGGAAGCTATCAGAACTGTTTGATCTGTGATATCATCTAGGTTGTCGAGTTGAGATGCGGACTGATCTTCAGCAACTTCAAATGGAATAGAGAAGACGATTTCAAGTTTTTGGGCATTGTGTTGATCCAGTATTATTTTTCCTCCCAGCAGTTTTATGAGATGATAGCATATTTCCAGACTTAGTTTTCCTGCTGGATAATTGTTGGTATCAATATTTTCGGAGGAGATTCCAGTTCCGGAGTTTTGAACTTTGAAACTCAGGTTGACGATGTTGTGACTGTGGTTTTCCTGCGATATTTCCAGAGATACAGCTTCATCTGAACAGAAGCAAATTGTATTGCTGAGTAAGTTATTGACGATCTGCTCTACACGGGAAGAGTCCCCGATGAGGAATTCCGGAATATCTGGGGAGATAATGCAATAGAGTTCCAGTTGTTTTTCTCTGGCTCTATAATACCAAACGTCAATAACTTTTTCAATGGAATAAACAAAATTGAATTTGTGTTTGTTAATTTTAATTTCATTAGACTTTAATTCCGGGAGATATAATATGTTTTTCAGAGAATCAGTCATGACTTCTCCACTGGATTTAAGTACCTGGACGTAGTGCTGTTGTATTCCGGATAACCGGGTTTCTGCCAACAGACTTGTCATACTGATAATTCCACTGAGTGGAATATTTATTTCATGACTAATTCCATTCAGGAATTCTTCATGTGCGGTCTCAGCTTTTTTTGCCCGTTTCAGGAGTTTTTGGGCGTGAAGTTGTAATGCATTCAATTTGCGGTTTTGCTGGCGCATTGAATCAAGTATTTTACTGTAATTACTCTCGGCTTGTTTTTGTGGAGAAATGTCTTCCAGCCAGACTGCGGTATATGACTCTGTGTCGTGGGAAAAGTTTTTTACACATACAGAGAGGTATAACGGTATATGGTGTCTTTTGGCGTTTGGCAGCCATAGATCCATGGGGAGCTCAACCGGGCCTATTGTTTCCGGGGAGGTGACGGAAGATGCCAGTATTTTTGCCAGCAGACATTCTGGGCAGGCTGGACTATCTCCACATCCGCTGCGGCAGTTGTTGCATCTCAGCCATTCACCAATTCGCAGTCCTATGGCTTCGCTCTGGTTGTTTCTGAACTCCTGGGCTTTGTTGTTGATTTGTTTTATACGTTGAAATTTATCAAGAATTATCAGTGGTATGGGAGAACTGTCACAGATAATGTCAAACTTATTTTTCAGTCGTTTTTCTTCTGTTACATCCATGTGAATACCGACCAATTGAGCAGGAAGTCCTTTGGAATCGCAAATGGAACGAGTATGTGATCTGATCCAGCACCATGTGCCGTTTTTCTTTTTCATGCGAAAATCAATGGAATAGATCGACATGGAACCGTTTGTACAACGATAAAAGTGATCAATGATATGGCCTCGGTCTTCCGGATGTAGAAGTCGTTGTATAGATTCAACACGTGAGGATAATTCGTATTCTTCATATCCGAGCATTTTTTTGTAGTTAGCTGAAAGATGCAGGCGGTCTTCATGGATATTCCAGAACCATATCCCAAGGTTTCCGGCTGCCGCGGCGGAATTGGTGTTTCTCAGATTTTCCGTAAGTAACCCGATTAGTTGTTTCTCTTTGGTTATATCGGTGAAGCATAGACAAACAGAAGTCTTTTCGGTCGTTGAGACGCTGACAGCAAAGAATCTGATCGTTTTATAGCAATACTTAAAATCCGGTGTACTGTTCAGGCTGGAGTTCTCTATTGCCGAGTGAATCATGGAATAATCTATGCAAGGAAGTAATGAAATCAGTTCTTTGCCGGAAGCCTGATTGACAGGGATTGAGAATGCTTCGGCAAAAGCACGGTTGATTCTTGAACAGACAATTCTTGTCGTCAAATCGTCCGAATGGATCTTTACCAGAATCTTCGCGTTTTTGGAATTATCAAAAAGCATATCCACCATTTTACGGCTTTGGTCAAATCGAGAGTAAAGCAACTGTACATCGTAAAGGTATTCTGCCAGCCAATTGATGTAACGATTACGCATTTTTCGAAATTTCATCAGGAAGATGACTATAGCGGTTATTCCTATCGTAACTGCGGCGATTATGATGACGATAGTATACAGGGAACCTGGATATTCAAGAGGATAATCTGATTCCGGGTCATCACTTGGGGAAAGCTCTGTTTCAGTTATATCTGGATGAAATACAAGAAAACTTTTGAGATTTTTAGAAGAGCGTATCCCTGATGTGGGAAGCTGGTATCCGTTTATATTTCTGCCGGACAGCAGTACCGCAAACATGACGATGAGACATATGGTTTTTAATGCCATTAGTATTCCTGCCTGTGTTACACATTTTCGGTCTTAATATATTATGGGGAGCGAAGTAACAAAATTACCTCCGAGGATGTCGTTTCCAAATTATTTCGGAAAAGTCGTTATACCAGCGATATAATTTTGGATGCAACAAGATTTAGCGGAACAATATGATCGACACCTCCATGTGCAATCGCTTCCTTGGGCATGCCGAATACAACGCATGTTTCTTCAGATTCAGCAATGTTAACAGCTCCGTTATCATGCATCATCTTCATACCTGCTGCTCCATCATCGCCCATTCCTGTCAGGATAACACCCACCGCATTTTTTCCTGCATTCATTGCTACTGATTTGAATAACACGTTGACTGACGGACGGTGTCGTGATACCAATGCGCCGGATTTTATCTGAACAAAATATCGTGCCCCTGAACGGCGCAGGAGCATGTGGTAATTTCCATGTGCAATAATAACCCGTCCGGGAATTACCGAATCACCATCTTCCGCTTCTTTTACTTCCATAGAACAGATTTCGTTCAATCGCATGGCGAACGATTTGGTGAATAATTCCGGCATGTGTTGAACAACAACGATTGGCGGGCAATCAGCCGGGAGGCTGAGCAGGACTCGTTCCAGTGCCCGAGTTCCGCCGGTGGAAGCTCCAATCGCAACAATTTTATCAGTTGTTTTTGTCATGGAAAGTCTTACAGGCGGTGCTGGTTTTGATGGTTCCGTCTGGGCTTTGGGCGGCGGCATTTTTACCATAGCAGCTGCTTTGATTTTGTCTGCCAGAACAATGACAATATCGCCTACCGAAAATGAGGTGTTAGGTTTAGACATAACCTCTACTGCCCCGCATTCCATTGCTTCGAGGGCAAGCTGACTGTTGTTTTCTGTCAACGAGGACAGGATAATTGCCGGGATTGGATAATAATGCATAAGTTTTTTGAGGAAGGTAATTCCATCCATACGTGGCATTTCAATATCAAGGGTAATGACGTCCGGCTTCAGTTCCAGTATCCGATCTCTGGCTACAAACGGATCTGGAGCGGTTCCTACTACTTCTATATCACGATCCGCTGCAAGTTTTTCGCTGAGAATTTTTCTCACGAAAGCGGAATCATCTACAATTAATACTTTAATTTTCTTAGCCACAATTTCTCTCCGGAATCAGATAATTCCTGTTTCTTTAAGTTCATCGAGCTCAAGCTCATGTTGATAAATTATTCTATCAGCCATATCACTGTCAATCTCAAAAGCTTCTGCTACATTATTGTCGAGATTGTAGTTCAGGCCGTCAATTCCACTTCCTCTCGTAATAGCACTGAAAATATCAGCCAGATGGACAATCGCTATAATCTCCGCTATTTTTTCGTCTCCGCTGAAATCGGACGGACAATGATGGTACTTTGCCGTCATGATGAGTTCCTCGGGCATATTCCAGTGTTCCATTAAAATTGCGCCGGCTTCGCCATGGTCAAGTCCAAGGAACTTTTTTTCAGCCAGGTTGAACGGCATGGCGTTGTCGACTGCTTCTGCGATAATCTTTTTTGCGCTTTCTTCCAGAAGATTCTCAAGCAGCAGCTTTCCGATGTCACGGAGCATACAACAGGTAAAAAGCATATCGGATTTTTGATATCCGGTTTCCCGGTTGATTATTTCAGCAAAGATTGCTCCTGAAACCGATGATTGCCACATCTGGCCCGGAGCCATGTCATAACCTTTCACCGGTTTGTTCAGAGTCGGGGCCAGTGTCATGGATATAAGAAACTCAAGAGTTCTTTTGAAACCGATTCTGACAATTGCTTCCTGAAGAGTTTTTACCGTAAAATTACCGGAATATAATGATGAATTAGCCAGCTTAATGATGTTGGCTGTTATGCCTGGACAATACTCAAAGCATTGAGTTACCTGTGGGACAGATGCATTCTCGTCTCGCAGCAATCTTAAAGCCTGCAGCGAAATTACGGGGACTGAATCGAAATTCTTGATTTTACTGATTAATTCCTGATTTACTGTCATAATACTGTTTCCCTGCCGTAACTTCTGATTGTAGTTGTGCCGGTAGCCATATACAACGAAAGCGTTCTTGACTCAGTTCCCAAAACATCTTCCGCCGCAATATCAAGCTTATTTTTTTCGAAAAATTTGAGTGCGCACTGGTAATTGCGTTCTCCTACCTTGAAAAACTTATTATCATTTAAGACAGCGGCTGCTCCAGCCAGCTTTATAATGAGATTTCGACGGGTAGAACCAGCGTTAAAAAACTCCTGGAGCATTAAGGTCAGCCCTGTATTTACAAACATTTCCGGACGTTCTTTGGCTTTTTCCGGATTTAACTTTGAATTTGGCAGCATGCAGTGAATAATTCCACCGATTTTCAGGACTGGGTCAAAAATAGTCACTCCCAGGCATGATCCCAGCGAAAACGTGATGATTCGGTCGTGGAGATTGTCAGATATGAATAAATCCGCAACTCCTACAACTACTCTGTTGTACTCCATAAATAATTACCAACACAAATTTAATAAATTACCGGGCATTCCGGGATTATACTCTTAAAACGCTTGAAAGATCAGAAGTCCCCATAAGTTTCTTAACGTTCAGAGTATACATAACATCTCACTAATCATCGAATTTATAATACCGGTAAGTTCCGCCATTTCAAATGGTTTTGCTATATACCGGTCAAAAC
The DNA here is from genome assembly GCA_963677165.2 of Victivallales bacterium. Classification (GTDB taxonomy): domain Bacteria; phylum Verrucomicrobiota; class Lentisphaeria; order Victivallales; family SZUA-371; genus JAFGXT01. The sequence goes on from CAXXSX010000001.1 coordinate 865,851, forward strand.
AATCCATTCTGACGATATCACAATTATAGCCGCTGCAAAACAGTACCGGAATACCGGGTTTTGTTCGTTTCAATTCAAAAGCCAATTCCCAGCCGTTCATCTCAGGAAGAATAATATCAATGATTATTAATCCTATTTCATCCCGATAACGGCTGAATATACTTTGAGCCTCATCCGGATCAGCAGCAGTCATTACACTGTATCCCTGCCATTCCAGCATTGCCCTGATTACTTTTCTGACTTCCTCATCGTCATCGACTACCAGGATCAGAAAATCCCGTTTCTTTATGATTGGCTCACTGGCTGCACCGATGATCAATTGATCAGCTGCAAAATATGCCGTGAATTTCGTTTTCAAGGCTCTAACTCCAGAGCTGCAAAAGCTGCCGATATCCGGTTTGCCAATTCATGGTTGATATTATAGCCCACATAATCACCTCCTACCTGTATGTTGTGGAAGAAAATCAGTATTTTTTTATTTTTTGTAATAAATATTATATGAGTAAAAGTACTTTTCGTTTAAAATGAATAAAATACTACTGATGTATAATTTATTTTTTTACGTATAATGCTGGTTTGACGGGATTGAATCCTTCGGAAAATCCCGATATGCTTTCGGAATGCCCGACAAACAAATACCCGCCGGGGCGCAATAATCTGCGTGCTTCTTCGACAAATTTGCGTTTCACCGGTTCATCAAAATATATCATTACATTGCGACAGAAAATGATATCCAGAGGCCCGCTCATAGGATAGGGGGTTTCAATTAAATTAAGCCGTTTGAATGTTACTAATGATTTTAAGTTGCTAATAACAGTATATGAATTTTCGCCCGGTCTTGTATTTCGTTCGAAATACTTGAACCTGATGTTTCCTGGAATATCATTCAACTTAGCTTTTTCATATGTTCCGCTTACAGCAGTCCGCAATACATTTGTTGATATGTCCGTTGCCAGCAGTTTAAAATCTAAACTCGCCTGATCCCGGATATGTTCCCGAAAGCACATTGCCAGGGTGTAGGGTTCTTCTCCTGTAGATGATGCTGCGCACCAGACCCGGATGCGCTTTTGACCGCGTTGGACTATATTGTTGAGTATTTCTGCATAATATTCAAAATGAATTGATTCCCTGAAGAAATGTGTTGTATTGGTGGATATTACATTCAAGAATTCCACTAATTCATCTTTTCCATCGCTTTTCAGCAGGTCAAGATACTCTTCATAAGTCTCCAGCTGCAGTTTTCGAAGCCGCTTTTGAAGTCTCGAAGATACTAAGGATATTTTGTTTTCAGACAGGGCAATTCCACTATTGTTGTATACCAACTGGCGAATCGCGTTGAATGTTCTTGTTTTCATCGACACCCTCAGGCATTATGATAGTTTTTTATGACGTTGTTCACGTCTATGATCAGTCCGACACTGCCGTCTGAAAGTATTGCACAACCTGAATAACCGTCAATATGGCGAAAAGCCTCCCCCAGGCTCTTTATTACAATTTGCTGTTTTCCTACCAATTCATCTACAATGATACCGGAAGTGCTGTCTTCATTATCAAGGATCAGCATCAGAATGTTGTCATTATCATTCGTATCGGAAATATCAAGAAAGCGGTTTAGGCGGTATACCGGTATATTGCTGTTCTGGTGATATACGAATTCGCGTCCGTTTATGTCATGAATCTGTGAAGTTGTGATATTTACCGCCCTGGTAATTGAGAGAGTCGGGACGATGTAACGTTCATTCGCCACTCTGACAACCATGCCATCGATAATCGCCAGGGTCAGCGGCAGTTTGACCGTAACGACCGAGCCTTTGCCGGGTTCAGAATTAATTTCAACCGTGCCGTTTAACTCTGTAATATTTTTGCGGACAACATCCATCCCTACTCCTCGACCGGATACATCAGTGATTTTTTCGGCTGTAGAGAATCCCGGTGCGAATAATAGATTGATGATTTCACTTTTCGATAAACTTGCGTCTGGAGATACCAGCCCTTTATCGACTGCTTTCTTAAAAATTACTTCCGGATTAATTCCGCGGCCGTCATCTTCGATTTCAATACAAATATTACCACCGCGGTGAAAGGCCCGAATCTCGATTTTGGCGATTGGATCTTTTCCTGCGGAGATTCTGTCTTCCTGACTTTTTTCTATGCCATGGTCAACAGCGTTTCTTATCATATGGACTAGGGGATCTCCGATCTTATCGACAATATTTTTATCTATTTCGGTTTCTTCCCCATTCATGACAAAGTCAATATTTTTATTTTGTTTATCAGCCAGGTCCCGGACAATTCGTGCCATGTTCATAAAAGTGGATTTTACCGCGACCATTCGCATAGACATTCCCATCGTCTGAAGTTCCCGGGTAATTTTATCCAGTTGACTGATTTTTCTCAGGTAAGTTGGATTGTAGTGGCTTCTGGTTTCCTCTGATTCCAGTACAATGGTCTCTGCGATTACCAGTTCACCGATAATGTCGATTAACCTGTTGAGCCGATCAGCGTCAACTTTGATCACTTCTTTTCGGGCAACGGCAGTTCTTGGGCCCGATGATGTGTTGCGTTTGGCTGTTTGGGGCGGCTGGAATGGTGGTTCCGGTGAGTTTTGTACTTCTGGAGAGGAGTCAACCGGTTCCACTGTAAAAGTATTACCCAAGGCTTTTTCATTTGCCATAGCGACACTTTGTTCCGGTGCCTGCGAATTGCTGGAATCTCCGGGCAGTACGCTTTTCAGTCTCGAAGCCAGATCGTTGATATTCAGGTCTGGTGGTTCCGGATCTTCTCCGGCAATCATGGCACCCAGATATTCAACCATGACTCTCAAGGCATCAGAAGCTTCAAAAATCAGGTTTGAAATGGATTTATCGAAAGCCAGCTTGCCTGATCTTACCCGGTCCAGAATGTCTTCAGAATAATGAGAAATATTCTGGATTGATTTCAAGTTTAGAAAACCGGCAACCCCTTTGATACTGTGAAAACATCTGAAAACCAGATTTATATTATCGGGATCGTCTGGCTGTTTTTCCAATTCAAGTAATGCCGGTGTGCAACTGTCCAGATGATCTGTGGCTTCCAATACGAAATCCTGAGAGACATCCGGGTCTTTTTCTATGGACTCGATAAATTCTGCACTGATGTCTTCGTCATCGTATTCATCAATGGTCTGGTTACTTTTAGAAGAATCCGGTATGTTTTCCGGTTCAATATCCGAAGTCCAGTCTGCCGACAAATCCTCCATGCCTTCCAGTTTGCCGCTGAGCGCGGCAATGAAACCGTTAAGTTCCTTGACAGAGGAATCCCGGTCTTTATCTTCTTCAAATATAATAGATTCAATTTTTTGTGCCATATCATCGAAAGTCGTACCCAGACTTTCGTTTTCGTGCTCTCTGGCCAATTTTCCCAGTTCAGAAAATTCAGTACAGGCTTGCCCCAATGGGCTCAAATCAATAAAATCGCACAATACCAGAGTTTCTGAAATCCGGTTTAATCCGTCAAGTATTTTCTGTTTCATTTCAACCTCTGCGGGTTTATTTGATATACTTGCAGTAAGCAAGTATATCGGTAGTTTTGCTGGTAAACATAAAGTTTAATAATTCAAATGCAAAACGGTATAAGTTTAATATGCGATCCCAGAAAACTTATGTTTCCCCCCAATGGAATCTTGTTGCCGGTTAGTCTATTACCGGAGTTACATATTCTGCCTTCAATGGTTCAGATACCGTTATATTTGGTATCAGCCCGGATTCTATCAGTCCCAGAAGCAGGAGCGAATATGCCTTTAGTTCATTGATGGCTTCATCCTGGTTTATATTGGTAGTCTGATCCAGAATATCAAGTCTTTGAACTATACGTTTTAGAGCTCCTGACATATCATTATTATTATTGTTTTCAAATATTACGCTTAGAAAGGTGAATTCATCCTGCGCTTTTCTTAATGGATTTCTTCCTTGTTGTTTGAATGAATCCAATTCAGAAATTCCCTTGTTCATTCTTCTTAGTAATATCTGTTTAACCATCTCTCCAGCCTTATGATATTGGGATTGCCTTTCACTTCGATAAAAGACCGGAAAGAAAGCAGTTACATCGTACGGACTGTATACTACTTTCTTTCCGGGGGTGCGTGCTTTAGAATTCAGCAAAGTCCTCGTCATCCAGTGGAATTACTTTTTCGAAATCCGTTTTTCGACTGGAGACGCCTGTTTGCAGACTTTTCCGGGGCTTGCTTGATGCCAGAGACTTGCTTCCGTTACTTTGGGCTGCATGAACAATTGCGGTGGTTGCATTTTCGCCGTCAACAAGTTTTACCAGTTGATTAACCATATCAGTAAGTTCAATGGCCTGAGCAGAGAGCTCTTCACTGGCGGATGCGGATTCTTCCGCATTCGCTGCATTGGACTGGGTTACTTTATCAAGCTGCTGTACCGCTTTGGTGATCTGATCAACGCCTTGTGACTGCTCGGAACTTGCGGCGGTCACTTCGTTAATCAGTTCCGCTACTTTCACTGAAGATTCAACGATCTTGGAGAGTATTTCATCAACCTCTCTGGAAACACTGACTCCGTGCTCTGCGTTGTTCTGGGATTCTTCGATCAGATACGATGTGTTTTTAGCAGCTTCTGCACTGCGTTGCGCTAAGTTCCTTACTTCTTCCGCAACCACAGCAAAACCTTTACCGGCTTCGCCGGCACGGGCGGCTTCTACTGCGGCATTCAAGGCTAGCAGATTGGTCTGGAAAGCAATCTCATCGATTGTTTTGATGATTTTGGCTGTTTCATCGGAAGAACCTTTGATCTTCTCGATTGCGCCTGCCATCTTGCTCATGGCCTCAGCTCCCTTGCGGGCAGCTTCAGAAGCGGCAGATGACATACTATTGGCCTGTTTTGCATTGTCTGCATTCTGGCGTGTCATTGATGCCATTTCTTCCAGGCTGCTGGAAATTTCTTCCAGACTCGAGGCCTGCTCGCTGGCTCCTTGAGAGAGGGACTGACTGGAGGAGGATACCTGCTCTGAGGCAGATGTAACCTGTTCAGAGCCGCGACGCAGGCCATCGATGACAAAATTGATTGATTTGGTTATACCGATGGTAATAAAAATCGCCAGCAGAATGCTTACGATAACTGCAACAATCAGACCAAAGATCATTGTGAGAGAACTTGAATTTAGCAAACTTGCCGCATCCCCTGATATTTTCTGGGTACGCTTGAAACCACCGTTCGAAAGGTTGTTGACTGCAGAAAGCGTTGCAAGAGCGACTTCCAGACGTTTGGAAGACATCGTGTTCATTTCCTTGTCGGAAGACAAGTAAGCCAGCATGGCATTTTTGTATTTTATGCCGCTTTCCTTAATTGCATCAAGCTGTTTGATATTTATTTCTAATTTTGAGGCGGCTTTCAGGTCTGCCAGCATGGTGTTGATTTTTTCAAAATCATTTATGCCGCTTCCCATAAATTTGTCATTTCTGAGAGCTTGACTCTTAAAAGCTTTAACTCTTATTCCGTTACATACATCAATGACATCATTGGCCAGTTTAATTTTCCAAGTGCGGGAAGAAACACCTTGGGTCATCGCCAGGCTTTCCGCATCATAAGTTCCATTAATAAGTTTTACGAAATTGACTCCAATTTCATCCATCTTTTTTCTGATTTTTTCGATGCTTGACGTGTTTGCAGCAGCACCTTTGCTCATTTCTGCAATTAAGGCGATATCACTTTCATGATAGGCATTTATCGCTTTACGGAGATTTTCCGCTCTGGTTACGGCTGCTTCGTTTCGGGCCGTTTTTCGGTATTTTTCTATTTCTTCTTTGCAGGTTTCAAGTGCATTGATCAACTGGCGTGATGTTTTTTCATCTTTCAGAGACTGGTACTTGAAGTTCAGTATTCTTACATTAGAGCCGGTAACAAGTATTTTTAATGCCTGTTCTGCACATTTTCCATTCTGTGCGAATTCTTCTTTCATTGCTTTATCTTGGTGTTCAAGATATTCTCCAGAGACTTTCATAAATGCGGCTGCATTCAGGTCTAGAGCTTTGCGGGCATCTGAGACTTTACCGAATATTTCATTGGAGGCTTTTATGAAGCCATTGTATTTTGTAATATTTTCCTTGATTTTATGCATGCCGTCTTTCATGGCTGAAAGTTTTTCATCGGTTCCTGCATGCTTTTCGGCTTTTTCTATTATTTCCTCAATTTTTTTGTATTGCTGTTCCGCCTGGATATAAAATGAATCATTTCCTGTATAGCTGTAGCCCCGTACGGTGAATAACAACTCGCGGAAACTGCTTTCCAGTTCGTATTCCATTGAAACGCCGGGAACAAATAAGTTGGCAAGATCTCTTGAATCACTCTTGACGCGATTCATGTTGTAGACGGCCATGCCGCCAAGGATCAAGGCAATAACAATTACCAGTCCGTATCCGTTTGCAATTTTTGTACTAAGTTTCATAATGCATCTCCATTTGCTTAATTATGATAAGGTTTATGACTTTATGTTGGAAACCATTGATAGTTCTGAGATGGTCAGAATTCGGTCGATATCAAGGAGAATTTTTACTTCATCGGCAACTTTTCCTATGCCGAGAATAAAGTCCTGCTCTTCTGAATAATCAACCATACATGGTGGTTCGATGTCTTCTGATGAGATATCCAGAACTTCGCGAACTTCGTCGATGATAATGCCAATGGTGAAACCTCCGTTCAGTGACTTGACCTGAATTACAATGATGCAAGTCTTCTCAGTATCCTTCTGAGCCTCCATGCCGAACTTTAGTCTTAATTCGATCACCGGAATAATTTTCCCTCGCAGATTGATTACTCCGCGAACAAAATCTTTTACGCGTGGTACTTTGGTCACGTTTTGCATCCGGATAATCTCTTGAACCTTAGTGATCTGTACCCCGAATACTTCCTTTCCCAGATTGAAAGTTAAATATTTTCCGCCCAGATTTTTTACATCTACACCGGAATTATTACTTTCTTCCGCGATTACTGCATTTACTCCCATTTGTTGTCCCCTAAGTTAAAAATTACTTTTAGAACATTTGACTGCAAAAAACGAATACTAATATTTCAGGTATAGGGCCTCCAATTATTTTTGTTTATATATAATTATCAATACATTGAAGCGAATAAACGATGGTGTCAATATGTATGAGAACTTCAAGACTGGTAAATACTACTATTGAAATAAATACTAATATTACTCTGCTTATGCCTTTCAATGATAAAGCATTTGTTGAGCAGAGTCAATAACGTAAGCTATCAGGAAATCACCTAAAAACGCTCTAGGTGTTTTGCCTAGATTGAAGTTATGACCTTTGGATCATTTTAGTAAAAATTGTGTTAGTATTCTGTTGGTGTTGTTTTGTTGTGTAAGCTTGGATGAGGTAAAAGTGGCAGTTTTTCTTATATCCTTCTTCCTGTTCCGGCTTAGGAAATGCAGTTATAACCGTTTTCGACAAAAAGAATTGCGTGCCGGTATAATTCTGTAGAGGTGGTAATATTCAATTTACGGCGAATGTTGTCTTTATGAGTTTGAACCGTTTTGGGACTGATTGACAATCGGGCTGCGATCTGGGCCGAATTTCGACCGTTTCCGATGAGCCGAAAAATATTTACCTCCTGCGGGGTAAGCTGGGATCCTTTGAAGAGTTGTTCCGGGTTTTTGCCTTCTTCAACAAAATGGGTGAATATTAGATCCTTTATGGAATCATTTACCGCGATTTTACCTTGTCGTATTTTCCTGATCGCCTCTACCAGGTGAAGAGGAGATTCTGATTTCATGACATAACCTTTGGCTCCGGCACGTAGTGCACGGGGCGCAAAATTAAGCTCGTCGTACATAGAAAAAACGACTGACAGGAGTTTGGGAAAGCAGTGCTTGATTTCGCTTAACAAATCAATACCGCTCCTGCCGGAGAGCCCAATGTCTACAATGACGATATCAGGTTCATCCAATTCTATGGCACGTAATGCTGAATCATAGCTATCCGCAATACCGGATACTTCAAATTCATCGTATTGAGTAAGCAGTTGAGATAAACCTTCTGTGATTACTGGATGGTCATCCACAATAAGAATTCTAGTTTTCATCATACTCTCCTGCTTGGTATATATCCAGACAATGGAAAAAAACAAAAAATATTAAGACATCCGTTACGATTCTTTACCAGTTTTAGAGATGCTCCCATAACAGCGGCCCGGGTTTGCATAATCAGTAAGCCGATACCTTTTGAAGACTGATCTGAGGTCTGGGTAGAGCCCTGACCGTCGCTTGTTACCGATAATGTACCATGATTTATGTTATTTTCAGCTATTACTAATTCAATATTTCTGGCTTTTCCGTGTTTTACTGCATTTATGATAGATTCCTGGGCGATTCGAAACAGGTTCTTTTGGGATTCTTCCCCCAGACTGGCGATAATATTGCTGTCGATATCAAGTTTTATATTAACTTGATTAACACTTGACATAAAGTTAATAAAATCGTTCATCCCAAGTTCAAACCCCATGTTTTTTACATTTACATACGACAGGGTCTTGGATATATTGCGCATCTGGGCAATGGCCTTACCGGTGTACTCCATGATGTGTTCCGTCTCTAATTTCTGTTCGGGCGTATCCAGCATATTGCTTAGTATGCTGGCCTTGATTGAGATCGCGGTAAGAGTTTGTCCCAGGACATCATGAAGATCCTGTCCGAGACGTTCCTGAATACGGTCACTTTCTTTTTGAAGCAGTTGCTGTAATTCTTGCTTTTCACGAATTTCCCTGGATAGTTTGCGAACGGTTTTATTTAGGGAGTTTGTGCGCCTGATCACTTTGGTTTCCAATAGTTTATTCGAATCTTCAAGCACCTGTTCTGCGTGTTTACGGGATGTGATATCGGTCGTTATTCCCAGAATTCCCATATTCCCGTCTGGTAAAGTAAAGGGAGTTTTCACCGTATGCAGCCAGTAGCTGGAACCGAGATAGGTGGAGACCTGTTCGTCAAACTCATAAGGTTTCATTGTTTCCAGAACATATTTATCCGTTTCCGTGAACGAATTGTTTGAGCAGTAGTTACTGATCAATTTATTGATATCTTTTGCCTTGCAGTCGGAATAATCAAGTCCTATAAATTTGGAAACGGCCTGATTGAACATAATTATTTGACCGTTGCGTTTCTTTACATATATCATATTGGGATCGGTGTTGAGGATCATATTGCTTAAATTTAACGCGTTTTTCAGTTCCCCGTTCACTTTTTTTAAGTCATGTTCCAGCTGTTTGAAATGACTGACGTCCACAATAACAGCCATGAGTCCAGCGTATTGTCCTGTATTCAACGATAACGGGGTAACCGCAATATTGGTGTAGACTTTTCTTCCGTTTTTGCGTCGGAAAACCAGTTCGGTGTATTCTTCAATTCCATCTGTTGGATGGATTAGTTTTTTCCAGGCGGATTTCTGATTTGAATCGATAACATAATCCAGGATTGGTTCCCCTTTCAGTAATTCCGGTTCTACTCCCAGTATTTTTCCCGTCTGCTGGTTCGCGAAAGTGATTATAGCATTAGAATCAAGTGTTACAATTCCTTCTTGCGCCATATCGACCAGCCGGCGGTATTTTCTTTCGCTTTCGCGATGAGCCTTTATAACAGACCTCAACTCCGATATATTCCGGCCAACTCCCTGATATTCTATTATACGGTTTCTTTTATCATAGATCGGTGTAATTTGCCATTCGTAGCAAATGCTGTCATTTGCCCAGTGGTGTTCCAGGATAAATTTCTCCATCCCGACTGGTTGACCGCCGGACAGGAGCCACTGTTTCAGGCGTTTCAAGTCGAAAATGTCATCAAACGGCATACCGGAAAGTGCTTCCCGGGTCTTACCGCATTGTCTGCAGAAAACATTATTAAAATAGGTTAGTCTGAAATCAGGAGAAAAACGAATTATTATGTCACTCTGCATTTCTATCAATTCTGAGTATCTGGCAGCAGTGCTTTGGAATTTATGAGCTAAAATAAAATATTTATCAAAGATAATCCAGAAAATCAGCGCCAGTCCTGTAAAGAGGGCAGTTCCGATCAGGATTGGTTTGTTGGCAGAGGTGATGGTCAGCTTGTAGTATTTATAAGGTGCAGATAGCACTACCCAGTAGTGATTGCCGTCTTTGCGGTAATTGTGTATTCGCGAAATTGCGATGGTGCTCATTTGGTGACAATGCTTCATCTTGGGATAAAACTTAAAATGGGTTGAGTTTCTCCAATGATTTCTATTTAGAATTGCAGGAATGCTATCTTTGATGGAAGCCAGTTTGGGAGTACTGTTGTTAGTTAAAATCAACTGTTGTATTTTATTGTTGTTTAATTTTGCGTAAAAATAATATTTCCAGTGAGGGTCAAGTCCATTAAGTAGCTGGCAGGTTTCCAGTTGCAGTTTAGTTGAACAATTTTTACACGACAGGGCATTCTGCAAATGAGATATAACACAGTTGGTTCTGCTTAGTTTAGTGGTAATTCGTTTTGGACGATCCGAAAATGTGTTCTTTTTCTCGTCAATTTTATATTTCATAAGAAGGCCGCATAGAGAAACGGTAATAATCAGAAATACGATGAGTTTTGTCTGCGAGTATTCCTTCCTTCCAGTCTTATCAAGCAGATAACCCAGTTTATGATGGTATAAGTTTATTGTTATTAATTGAACAAGCGCAGTTGCCGTAAGTATATTTTGATTTGAAATATAAGGAAATGAAGTTGTTGCTTTTACTATGGTCAGCAGTCCGCACAGAGCGATAGAGCTGACCCCCAAACACAGATATTTCTTTTGGGGATAATTCATTTTATAAAAGAAATAGATTAAAATTCCTCCGGTTGAGATCAGGGTAATGCCTCCGATTAGACGAACGACATTTGGTCCGGCTGCATAATGGAGATGAAACATGCAGACGGAGATTAACGCTATTATTATTGTTCGTTTGAAAGGCGAAAGGTGTTTTTGCAGAAGAGTTCCGATCGCAAAATATAAAATTGCCCCATAAGCGATTGTATGAAATAATACTTCTGCGCGGTCAAGATAGATGTTGAGAGGAGAAGGGTAGGGGTGTTTAAAGAGTCCTAACCAGGATACAGCTCCGCACAGCAGCCAGAATTGTGCTGCGAATTTCCAATATACAATGTTGTCGTCGCGAGCCATGACATATGCTTTGGCAGCGGTGAGTAACATTATTAATCCACAGATCAGGCCGATGAAATTCGACATTTCATCCTGAAAGAATAACATACTTCTTAATACCTCTTTCTTTCTACACGCTCAAACAGGAATTCATTATGATATGATTATTCTTGATAAATATTATCATTATTATCAAGATAATTTACAATAACCATCTAATACAATTTGGGGATGTCCTGACTTCACATTTTCATCAATCATTAGTTTCAGGATTCAAGAAACTAACTTAATTAGATAAATTATTAATTATTTATTAAAATACAAGTGCGAAATCAGTTAATGTAGGATGACTAATACATTACTTGTGATTGTTAGATAAATTGCCGGGCCGCAACCATGAATTTGCCGGTTCCGATTCGGCCATACGAAAAACGACGTTCCGTTTCCTTTTTCAGGATTGAAACCGGGCAAGAGATTCGCTGAGTCCGGTGTCACGCAGGGTTTTGCGGGTGATGGCTTTGATGAATATATCGTTGTTGGCCCAAAGTTCGGCGTACTTACCCGCACGAGTGATTCCGGTATAGATCAGTTCCCGGGTCAGCAGGGATGAGTCACGAGAAGGAAGAATCATCAGGACGTTTCGGAAGCCTGAGCCCTGTGATTTGTGGATTGTCATGGCAAATACCGATTCGTGCGCCGGAAGCTGGGTCGGGGCAAAAGACACATAGCGCGGAATATCGGGATTTGTGCCGTCATATCGTGAGTTTGGGAAAAATACTCTGGTTTCCTGGAGTCCTTTTGAATTTATTGTGCCGCGGCAGATGCCGATATCGCCATTGAACAGATTCAACGAATAATCGTTTTCAGTAATCAACAGCGGCAGGCCGGAGGCATAATCATTTTCCAGTTTCAGCAGGCGGCGGACGATTGCATTAAGGTTCAATACCCCGAAAAATCCGTGTCGGGCAGCGCAAAGAATTTTGAAATTATTGAGAATTTCAAAAGTCCGGTCCAAGGCATCCGGGACATTGGAATTAAGAATGTCCGGATACGCTCTAAATGGTACAGGCTGACCATCTTTCAGGACAATATCCTGACGGGAAAGAATTTCATCCAGCCGCGATTCAAGTGTGGCATATTCCGGCAGCGGCAGAAGTTTGAACTGGCCCGAGTTCTCATTGGCGGTAATATTAAGCGCATTTTGCGCCGCGGGTTCCGAATTAACCTTATTTACCGCGTTCCTGACCAGCCCGATCCCGGCATTGTCGTCAAAACGATGACTTACCTTAAGCTCAACCGCGCAATCGGTCAGCCATGACGGATTCGTGGTCGACGGAAGTTGCGGCATTGTACTGCCGGAGATCCGGGCAAAACCTTCGGTAAAAACCGGAGAGAATCGATTGAGTTCGGACGCTTCGCAGATATCGGCGAGAACCGCACCGGATTCCACCGAGGCCAGCTGATCCTTATCTCCAAGCAGAATAATACGGGTTTCCGGAGCCAGGGCCAGGAACAGTTTGGTCATTATCGGGAGCGAGACCATTGATGCCTCATCGACGATTACCAGTTGAGCGTCCAGCGGATTGTCCGGACCGTGCCTGAAATCGGGCGAATTATGAATGGTTCCGAGCATGGCATGAAGCGTAAATGCCTCTAGCCCGGTGATTCGCTGTCTGACCGGTTCACTGCAATTCAGGTTGTCCAGTTCGGACATTACGGCTTCCCGGAGCCTGGCTTGAGCCTTACCGGTTGGCGCGCAAAGTTTTATCCGGCAGTCAGGATTGTGTTCCAGTAACAACGCGATAATTGCCGCTACCACCGTAGTTTTTCCGGTGCCGGGACCGCCGGTGATTACGCTGAATGGATTGGTCAGCGCGGTATAAACCGCCACTTGCTGCCAGTCGACCGCTCCTGATGAATTGGCGGAGAAAGTCGAGAATAGTTTTGAGCAGCTGGTTATTTCGCCGGGTTCAAGCTGAGTCGGGAGAAATTCGGACGAGCAACAGCGTTTATAAATTAATTCGGCCAGTTCCTGTTCGTATTCCCAGTAACGGTAGAGATACAACCGGTTGGCCCGGTCCAGAATCAGCGGGGTGCGTCGTTGGTCTTCCGGGGCACTGATTACCGAGGCATATTGCGGATCGCGTAGTATCCTGGTTAAGTCGATGATTTCGGGAATTGCTACCGTGAATTGTTCGTAGTCGGGAATATCGCAGTTTTCCGCGGGATATTCCGGGAAGTTTTGTCCGGCGAATTGTTCCAGCGGGGTGCAGACATGCGAGTTCCTGACCGAGTACGACGCCAGAGCGGCAGCAAGAAACAATTCAGGACAGCTCGTCTTGGACAGCTCAGACACAAAACCGGCAAAATGCAGGTCAATATCCTGAAAGCCCACACTGTTTTTTACCGTTTTAATATCATTTATATTAATGGTCATAATTGGCTCCGAGCAGTTTGTCCAGTTCAGTAATCAAAGCGAAATCGGGGCGGTCGTAAAATACACCGCGACCTGGAACCGCAGGATTTACTCCGCGCAGGAACATATAGTAGATTCCGCCGAAGCAGGAATCAAAGTCGTAATTCGCACCCAGTCGCGATTTCAGATAGCGATGTAGAGCCACCGTATAAAAAAGGTACTGTAGAAAATAGAAATTACGTGCCATTTCATCGCGTAGTACGGGGGCGTCAAAACCATCGGGCTGACCGTTTAGCCGGTTCGATTTCCAATCGAGAATATAATACTTGTGATTGTGCCGGAACAGCAGGTCGATAAATCCGATCATAAAGCCGCCGGAAATAACCGTGTCCCAGTCGCCGAAGTCGTTAAGGCCGAACTTTTCTTTCGCGAAATCAGCCAGCTTTGCGGCAATTTGAGTGGTATCCACCCGTTCATTAAGTTTGAAATTAAACTCCAGTTCGGCAAGTCGGTCTTTCTCTTCAATTTCAGCCAGTTTAAAGCCGTCAAGCGGAGTGTTCAGGACATCCGACACCATATTGGAAACCACCGTGTATTTACGTGCGGCAAGCTGTTCCGGACCGGTTGCCAGACCGTATTTATTAAGAATATCAGTCGCGGTGGAGTTGATGGTTGTTTTGTCGGAAGTAAAATTCAGCTCCTCAAATATCTCATGCCAGCAGGTTCCGGTTTTCGCTCCTGCGGGGAAGTTGAAAATAGTCAGTTCGCCGTCCCGACCGGCTGCCGGTACAGGCAGAAGTGTGCTGTTGTTGTCGCTTTCATCATAGTCCTGGAATGGGGCTGTTGAACTCGATGCCGCATGCGATGCATGGGGAGCCAAACCGGAAAAACTGGTAATCCGCCAGTTTTGATTGATGGAGCCGGTAAAATGTTTGAGTTCAAGCAGCGGCAGTTCTTCGGTGAAAGAATAAGGAATTGCCGATGAATATTCCGGTACTGTGTCAAGCAGTGTTTCCGGAATGGGGACTTTGATCTCTTTGACTTTTTCTCCATTGAGAGCCATCATGCATATATCATTTGCGAACAAGTAGTAGAAAGCCGATGTGGGCTTGCTTTTGATTGCGGCGCCGGTCAGGTAACAGCGGTAGCGTGAACGGGTCACCGCCACGTAGGCCAGTCGCATCAGCTCCTGCATGTTCTCTTCATAGGTTTTCTGCCAGTCTTCCGCTTCCGGCACCATGTTCATCACCATGTTGTCATCACTGTCGTGATAGAACGCCGCGCCGCCGTTGTTTCTGAAAGGCACAGCGGTCCGGTCCCACAGGAACGGACAGAAGACGATAGGGAACTCAAGACCCTTGCTCTTGTGAACGGTCATGATTGTAACTGCCGACTTATCGGATTCCAGGCGGATTTCATATTCATCGCTGTCGTCACGAGTTGCGGGATTACGTTGTTTGGAGAGCCAGTTAACCAGGCCGTTGACTCCGGGTTGTTTATCGATCTCATGCTGGTGCAGAATTTCAGACAGGTGCAGGAGGTTGGTAAGGGCACGTTCTCCGCCCGGATGTGACAATAGCAAACTTCTAACATCTTTTTCGGTCATGAAATGATTAAACATCTCAATGAAGGAATTATTGATCCACATACGGTTAAGAGTTTTGAAAAATTCCTGCCATTTTTCAAGTTCGCCAGTGTTGTTCGTGTCACCTTCCAGTGACAATTCGGTCAGGTCAGTTGCGTTCATGCCGATCATGTTTGTGGTCAGCGCTCCTCGGAGCAACCGTGAGTTTTTACAATCCGCTACTGCCGCCAGCAGCAGTTCAAGTTCTTCGGATTCGGATGAATCAAATATGCTGCCGGTATTCTGAAGTACGCAGGGAATTCTCAGTTCCAGGAAGTATGGAAGCAGGTCCGTCGCCTGTTGATGTTTTGATACCAGTATGGCAAAATCTTTGGGCAACAGGTTACGAACTTTGCCCGAGCCGTCCGGAATTGTTATGGAACGGTCATTAAGCAGTTCGAAAATCTTCATTGCGGTAGTTTCACAACAGAATTTCGTCAGATTGGAAGAGTTTGGATTTCCTTCCGCCATGATGACTTTCATCGGAGCGGAGTCCGGTTTGCTGCGAACCGCCAGTTGTTCCAGATGTGAAAATCCTTTATCGGAACTTTCCGCCGGATTGAATTCAATTTTCTTATTCAGAAACGGTTTTTCCAGGCTGCCGAAAAGATTATTGACCGCTTCAACCATTCCAGGTGTTGACCGCCAGTTTTTGAGCAAGGTATACTCGTTCCCATATTTACGGGCCGCCTCCTGTTTTGCGCCGATATAAGTATAGATGTCGCCGCCTCGGAATCCGTAGATGGCCTGCTTGGGATCGCCGACCATAAAGATTGGCCGGTTGGAATCAATAAATATTCTTTTGAAGATTCGATACTGGACCGGATCGGTATCCTGGAACTCATCGATCATGGCGGCCTGGTATTTCGCTTGAATGGCGTTGAGCAGCGCGTCGTCGCCATCAATACTGATCCGGCGGTCAAGATTGATCAGCAGGTCATTGAACGTCTGAAAATTCTGCGACTGCTTACGGGCGGAATAACGTTGCTCAAAATATTTCCGGCAATCCAGTTTCAACTGTATTGCAAAACGTTTCAGGCTGGCGAATAGATCATTCACAGCCTGGAAAAACGGATGGGTCAATACTGATAAATTACTTTTTGTATTTGATGATTTTTCGATGCGTTCTTGTGAAAACCAGTAAAGGTGTTTCAAGGTATTATTGTCGAGGTTGTCAACGGTCATATTGTCGGCTGCATCACATATCGCCTTGATTACATCAGAATTGTGGTTTGCACGTGCTCCTGAAAGGGTTGCTCCGATCAGCTGGGAGAATACCGCATCCCGGTTCCAGAGTTCCTTTACCTTCTTAAAACGGTTTTGGAGGTCAGTGGAAATATCCTCTTCGCCGGACAGGCATTTGATTCCGTGGCGGTTTTGCAGTGAAGACACAAAACTGAACAGCGAGCCGATATCCAGGCCATTATATTCAGTCGCGCATAATTCAATACGACTGGCGCGCGGACCATAAAAACGGCTGCGCCAGAATTCTTCAATGATCTCCTGAATAATGCCCGAAGGATTCTGTTCCAGTTCGATATTGAACAGAATGCCGCTCTCGAAGGCGTTATCGCTGAGCATTCGGCGACAGAAACCGTGAATCGTGAAAATCGATGCTTCGTCAAAATCGCGAATGGCGGTTTTAATCAAGTGGCGGTATTGATCCAGTCCATTAGGATTGAGTTCAAAAAGATGCTTGATCAGAGCCGTGATCCTTTCGTCATCAGTTGGAGCTGAATCGCCGGATGTAAGATGTATATCGAGCTCATGCAGGATATTTCGAATCCGGTCCTTCAGTTCTTTTGTGGCGGCTTCGGTAAATGTTACCACCAGGATTTCGCTGACAGGGATCGCTTTTTCCATGACCATGCGAGCGAATAAATTCTGGATATTGTACGTTTTACCGGTACCAGCCCCGGCTTCAATGATATTGATGCCGGAAAGTTTGCAGTGGATTGAGTCGAGTTGATTAATCACTGATAATTACCTCCTCGAGCCAGTCTTGAATCCGACCACTTTCATCGCAGTAGAATGGTTCATAAACGGTACGGGCCATCTCCGCAAATACGTCTGTTGACAGTATTTCTTCGGTAAAACATTTTCGTATTGCCGGATCGTCCGCTTCGCCGGGGGAATATTCGCCGGTAGAGAAATTCGTAGTTCCGGCGAATGCTGTTTTTGACTGTGCGGTTTTTCTTTCAATGAGCGGTTCCTTCTTGTTTCTTCCGAGTGTACCGGTAGCATAGGCAAACGACGCTTGAGGAAAGAAGGGCAGGGGAGCGATTTGTCCCTTGCTGTAAAGTTTTATAATATTTTCCAGTTGTTCCGCCGCGACCTCCCGGGGCAGCGGATGAAAGATGCGAATCGGGTCGGCGATGGAGGTGCCGATTATCGCTGTGGTCTTCACTTCTCTATTGCTGTGCAGTGTGAATAATAAATGACGAATCCAGGTTTCAAGGGCGTCTTTGCCTTTGAAACTGGCAAACCGGAAGCAAGTCATTTCATCGTTGGCGATATCCGATAATTTACCTGTAAGTTTATAGGAGCCAACTGTTATTTCCGCATTTACCTGAGCACCTCGACCGACGCGTTCCTTGAGATTAAATGTATTCACAAACTTTTCTAGTTCGCGCTGTTTTTCAGCGAATAACTTCTCTCCTGTCATACCGGGAGGCAGCAGGTCGCGATGCTTTACGCTTTGGTACAACTGGCTGAGATTTTTGTTATCAAGAATATTGTCGATGATTATCTGATTCAACTGATAGTTGCCCAGGCCGTCGAGTCCGAATGGTTCGGTGTCCTGTATTTCATCTTCCGTACCCGGTACGATTATCGTTTCAAGGCGACGATTGATCAGAAATGCCGCTGGATTACGCAGGAATCTGACAAGGTCGCTAAGGGTAATGTGTTTAATCTCATCCTGATTTTCCCGAGGACGTAATTCCAGGTCCTGTGGGAAAAATTCTTTTTTGCTTTGCGGCTGAAGCAATGCGTTGGCGGCTGAGTAATTCTGTTCGGAATAAGAAAAGAGTTGGCCGCCGGAAAAATATTCATGATCGAAAGCCTGAAGTTTGTGTATGGTTTCAAGCTGGCTGAAAGCGTCTGTATTCAGAGTGGATTTAAAGCCGCTGTTCAGGAAATCCCTGAGCTCACAGACCGGTACCGCGGGCGGTTTCGCGGAGTTGTCTTTCTCATCCATACCCTGATAACTGATATACAGGCAGTCGCGGGCGGAGAGCAGCGCTTCCAGAAACAGATAGCGGTCCTCGAAACGTTTCGAACGGTCGCAGGCGCGGAGGTTGGAGGCGATCACGTCGAACCCCAGATGGGTGTCACTGCGCGGAAACTCGCCGTCGTTCATTCCCAGCAGGCAGATTACCCGGGTGGGAATGCTGCGCATCGGCTGCATGGAGCAGAACGTTACCTTTCCGCGAAGAAAGCCTTCCGAATCCGTTTCCGATTCCATAAGTTCTGTAACACAACAGCGAATGACCTCAATTGATATTGGATCGTTGAAACCGGATTGAACCGCGTTTTCAATCAATTTATTCAGCGTTGACCGGATCAAGGCGATTTCGCGGAATGAATCGTTGTCGCTAAGGAAAAAACGTGAAAGCATCTGGTTCAGCGTTTTTCCCCAACTATCCAGTGAACGTGGATGTTTTAAATCGTTTTCCAATTCAAACAGGGCCTCTGCAAACTCACAGAAGTGTCCGAGCAGTTCGGCATTGCCGCCTTCTATTTGGTCGTAAGGCAGAATATCGCAGATCAGGCTGGAGTCAGCATTGCCGTCATCGGGAACGGCAAATCCCATCAGCATGCGTTTCAGGCCGTGTCGCCAGGAGTATTCGGAAAATTCCACGCCGTCGAGCTGGTTGCGATGGTCGGAATCAATCCCCCAGCGGATACCGGTGTCGGTAATCCATTTGCGTATAAGTTCCAGCTGATCGTCATCAATGCCGAATGCGGTGTGAACCGGAACAGTTTCAAGAATATCCAGAATCTGTGTTGCCTTGAATTTCGAGCCGGAAAGTTTCAGCAGCTCAAGAAAGGCATCAACGGTTTTGCTGGAGTCCCGAATGCAGCGGTCAGAAATTGAAAAAGGAATATGCTTGGCGCTGCCATAGGGTTCCCGTTCGAATACCGCCCGGATATAGGGTGCGTAAGCTGAAATATCCGGAGCCATCACGATGATGTCGTATGGCGCGACTTCACGTTTTTCAATGATATTCAACAGATTGTCGTGAAGAATTTCGACTTCTCGCATTCGGTTATGGCAGTTATGAAACTGAATTGATGAATCGTTCTTAGCCATTTTTCGGACGCTTTGTTCTCCTGCCGCGTTCATGTCCAGAATATCCTGCTGGATACATCCCAGTACTGATGACATATTGTAATTGTGGAAACATTCTCCCTCGGGGTCAATTCCCTCATATTCCATAACGGTACCGAAAAATTCGCGTCCCTGACGTCCCAGCGAGGCCAGTAGTTCATTGCCGGATTCGCTGAATTCATCTTCAAGTTTTTCCCAGTTGCGCCGCTCGCGTTCTTTGTCGGTCATCAGGAATTCCCAGTATTCGCGACAGGGATTCATATAGAAAAAGTGTACAGGAATGATCTCGGATAGTTTACTACGAAAAAAGTCCAGATAAATCGGGGGCATGGTAGTAATGCCGAAGACGGAAATGCGTTCCAGCGGTGCCAGTTCTTTCTGCTTGTCAGTCGTTGGAGAATTAATAAACTCCAACAAACGTCTGGCACGGCTTTGGTGTTGTCCGGCAAGTTGTCGCCAGATGGCTGCCTGCCAGACATCATCCCTGGAAAATTTGCCTTGTTCCCAGTCCCGTAAAAGTTCCGGACGGTAAATCTGATACTGGTCGAAAGTGTGAGCGATTTTCCCTGCCAGCTGATAGCGTTTCAGTTCAATATTTTCGCCTTTGATATAGTACGACAGCTGCTTGAGTTCGCCGGTAAGTCCGGCGGAAAGCATCTGATAGATTCGCCAGGACATAATTTCACGGGTGAATTCGTTTTTGCTGTTTGCCGGAGCCGGGACAAAAACATCCAGCAGATCCCAGATCAAGGCGTTCAGGAACGGAAAATCGATATTAGCGGCAACCGGACGGTTCGAGGCGATATACTGTTTGAGCCAGGTTGCCATCCCGAGGTTTTGAACTACAACGGTTTCCTTTGTAAAGACATCTTCCGGCGGTCTGTCGGTAATTTCTGTTAGAAATCTGTCCGCCAGAACTTCCAGTTGATTACCGGTATATAGGTGAAATTTCACGAACCCCCTGTCCCTGTCAAAGTATTGCGTTGTTTCCTGTTTAAATTACCATATTCCGTTGACAGTTCAAGGAGGAGTTTTTTATTTTGTTAAATGCAAAAGAGTCTTGCGAAATGAGACGTAATAGGTAGGGCGCGCTCTCCGCAGCGCGCCGTTTTCCATAATTTTGTGCTCAGGCACAAAATTGCGGACGGTTACGGAGATCCATCCCTACCCAATAAACTGCATTTCGCACGAGTCTTTTAAAGCAAAAGAAGGGAGAAGCTGACCTGTATGTAGCTATGTTTTTTGCTAAAAATACAGGGCGTATTTGACATGATATAAATATTAGCTTATCGTAGGATGCATGGGAGGATATGATTATCATGGTTCCATAAATTTAAGTAAAGGTGGTATTTCAGTTACAAGTAAGTTAGATGCTGATAATTATAAATAAAAAGGGAAATATTAAATGAATATTAAAACAATTATTTTGATGTTTATTGTACTGTTAAATATCACAATTGAAGCAGCAGAACCTGTTAAAGGCAAAAGCCAGGATAATGCTGTTATAAAATTATCAACAGAATTTGAAAAAGTTAAAGAAGCTATAGATTCAGCTGATAATCAAGATATAATGCAGGCTCTCGTTCATGTTGCTAGGTTTAAGAGAATCGAAGTTGGCAATGATAAAAATACTCTAGAATTAAAATATAGGTTTATGTTAATATTACGTATATCCTATATAGCAAAATGTGAATCTTTGACCAAAGAAAACATTAGTTGTCCACAATTTAAATATCCTGCTTCAGTGAAATTTTTAAATCACTTAAGCAATAGGCCTGTAGATCCTGAGTCATTAAAAGACCCTAATACAAAAAGGGAGTATGATAACGCTCGGAAAGATTATAAAGCTAAGATGAAAGAATATCTTATTAACCGAAATATATCAGGTATTGCCAGAGCTCAAAAAGAATTATTTATGAAAGAATTTGCTAGTAATCCAAAGAAAGCTCAAATCAATAAGCTGTCCATAGTAATGGCAGTGGTGCAAGATCAGAAAAAAAGGAACATATGGTTAGAAGAAATGCTTAAACTAATGAAATAATAAGGTAATTGCGGGGTCAGTCTAATTGCGGGGTCAGTAATTGCGGGGTCAGACTTGTACATCGTCACATTTTTACTTGTCTAATTGCGGGGTCAGACTTGTAATTGCGGGGTCAGACTTGTACATCGTCACATTTTTACTTGCGCAAACACATTCTTCTTGACCTCGTTGAAAATGATTGAGAGAAGGATTATAGTAATAAATATAATAAGGCTTGTGCTGAATGCTTCGCATTCATTTTTTCAGAGTAGCTTGCGATCTCCGAGCGCAAATAGCAATTTTGCTGATATCAGGTGGATTTACGTGTAACCTTGGAAGTCACGAATTTAGGTAGGGCGTGCTCTCCGCAGCGCGCCGTCTTCAGGGATTTTGTGCTCAGGCACAAAATAGCGGACGGTTACGGAGAACCGTCCCTACCCAATAAACTGCATTTCGCACGAGTCTTTTAAATGCAAAAGTGAGTAGAAATAGACCTGTACATGATCCCATTTTTTAATAAAAAACAAGGCCTATTTGAAATAATATAAATATTAGCTTATCGTAGGATACATGGGACGATAGTGGCTCAATATTCATACAAGAAGAATCCAGGGAACAGATGAATAAGAAAAAATATAAACGGAAATTAATATTTATTCTTGTGATCACTAGCGTTAGTATTAATTTTGCCTTGGGGCAGGGCAAGACAGAGAGAAAGAATAAATTATCTCCCCAGGGATATGTTCTTGTTTTGCCTGAAAAATATGTCTCTAGAAATCATACTTGTTTTTCTTTGGGCTATTGCGATAAAGAAAAGCCTGTATTTAAAATGATCGGATCCTGGGACCTTTATGACTCTTTTGGGGGATATTTTCCTGGGTGGCTTGAAATAAACAGAATAACAGGAAAGATTATTTTTTCGGTGAACAACTACAGGGATAAAAATTCAAACTTATATATTTGTAGAATAGGGGAAAGAGTTATCTGGTCAAAATACAAAGTTTCAGTGTCTTCCATTGGGGGAGGCTGGGATCTAAACAGTAATTCCTTGATATTACATGTAATTGGCAATGAAAAGAATGCAAAACCAAGGTTCATGCTTTATAACACATCCTCTAAAAGTATGAAGTTAGCCGATTTAACCCAATCGTTCATGTTCCCTGCTTATGGTTGTTTTTCATCCATGTTGAGTTCTGGTGGCCCTCATTTTTTATGGTCTCCTAAAAGCCTGAATTTACATCTTTGGGTTTTAAGACAAAAACTCAAGCTTCCTGTTTTACCATGTAAACCACCAAAAGAATTATATATTGACCGTAGAAATAGCAAATGGTTTTTTAGAGGAGATTTAAAAAAATCATTCATGCTATATACGAATCCTTATTATTATGAAGCTCAAAAAGGACTCACTGCAAGAGTCGGCATATTTTTACACTCACAAAAGAAATGGATTATTTTGAACTTGCCAGGTACTGAATGTCATCCGGTTTATTTTGGGCGATGGTTTGTTATTGACATTGGGAAAATGGATCCGAAATCCAGGCCAGAGAAATTTTTACATTGTGGGTTTATTTCAACAGGTAATTATATTTTTGTTGATTTGGAAACAGGAAAGACATGTACTCTAAAATTAAGTAATAATTCATCAATTCTTTATGTCAATAAATCTGTAGCAGTAGTCCGTGAAAAAAATATTATATATGAAATTCCCATAAGCAGCATTGGAGCAAATGGCAAGGAACCGGAAAAGGTTAAACTATGTGAAGGTGATAGTGTACAATATGTAGATTATGCATTTCCTGTAGCCAAATTCCCAGAAGTAGAAGTTCCTGCCTATTTCTGTCAATAAGGCGGGGATAAGGCGGGGGTCAGTAAGGCGGGGGGCAGACTTGTACATCGTCACATTTTTACTTGCGCAAACACATTCTTCTTCACTTCGTTGAAAAAGCTTTGCGGAGAGATTATAGTAATAAATATAATGAGGCTTGTGCTGAATGCTTCGCATTCATTTTTTCAGAGTAGCTTGCGATCTCCGAGCGCAAATAGCAATTTTGCTGTTGCAACGTAGATTTACAGGTAACCACTGAAAGCACGAATTATTTGTGATAAATTAAAGAGTTTTGTATAAAAAAAGAAATACACATCTTGTCATCTGCAAGTATTGATGAGACGTGTCTACGCGTTTGTGATTGTTCGTGCTATTTGCGCTCGGAGATCGCAAGCTACTTGAGAATCTAAAATTCGGAGGAATTTTATTCAGATAAATTAAGAATTTTACAATCATAGTTTTCACGTGATTATTGCGTGAATTTTATTTTCGTTCGTGTATCAAGAAACCACCACCTTTTTGCATATAACACGAACAGGAAAACAGTGCCTCTGTGTATACTCGGGCGGTGTTTGCTTGTTGTTATATGCGGGTCGTGGTGGACCTCTTGATACGGCAAGTACAACGCCGCCCTTTTTCGTTTTTAGGGCGGCAACTCACAAAGGGGGTTGTCATGGCAATCAGAGAAATCGTAGTTCGCGAAGGGGAAGTATCGGTAAAAATGGACGGAATCCTAACCGCAGAGGATTTGGAACGGGTACAGGGGCAAATTTACTATAATGAAGAGTTCATTAAGCAGATGGAACGTCAGACATTTGACTTTTCAGAGATCACTGACAGTACATTGACGAATTCGCATATATTCTTTCTTGCGGCAATGGATAACTCCGCATTACTCACAAATCCAAAATTGGAAATAATCAAAATAGCGTCATCCGCTAGAATCATAGAAATCTGCCATAAATGGCACCAGAACCTAATCCGCAACGCGAATGTAAAAATATTACATGTTTGATTGGGGCGAGAGCCGGTAGCTTGCGCTGTCCCAGCGCAAAGAGCAATTTTGCTGATATCGTGTGGATTTAGGGATAACCTCTAAATCCACGAATTTAGGTAGGGCGTGCTCTCCGCAGCGCGCCGTCTTCAGGGATTTTGTGCTCAAGCACAAAATAGCGGACGGTTACGGAGAACCATTCCCACCCGAGAAACTGCATTTTGCACGAGCTGTTTGTGGTAAAGAGAAATTAGTGTCTACGGCGTTTATAGTAGACTTGCTATTTGCGTTGGGGACAACGCAAGCTACTGGGGAAATCGGCTTTGCCGACCAAAGTGTCGCCGTTGGATCACGCCCGAGTACGACTCGGAGCGAAGTAGTTGCTTGGTAATTTCAGCCTTTGATCTTGTAAACGTTGTAGCCGATAAAAACGCAGTACAGCGTAAGCAGGACCGCGCCTTCCCAGCGTACCAGTTTCCACTTTGTCCGCATGAAGATCAGCAGTAATATTCCGGTGGCAATCATAATGGGCATGTTGAAAACAAGCATATCCCGGTCGACCGGAATCGGACTAATTGTTGCACATATTCCCAGAATCAGGCAGACATTGAAAATGCAGCTGCCCACGATATTTCCGAGCGCCATTCCCTGTTTTTTCTTGATTACGCTGCCAATGGTTACTGCCAGTTCCGGAACGGAAGTTCCGAATGCAACAATCGTCGCGGCGATAATCGCCTGATTTAATTGCAACTTGTTTGCCGTCCATACTACGTTGTCCACTAGCATTTTCGCGCCAAGGAAAACCATAACCAGACCGATAACCGTAAAGATCAAAGCGGGAGGAATGCTTTTGAATTTTTCTTTCTCTTCTTCTTCCAGTTCGGCTTCAAGCGAGTCGCGGTGTTTCCACAGGTAAATGAGGTATACGACTACGGCAACCAGTAAAATGATGCCATCAATTCTTCCGAGCGTATGGCCGATAACGCACATGATGGTACATGCGATAAATCCGGCGGTCATGATAAAACCGTCACGTCTTAATAATGCCTTTGGGATGGATATTTCTTTCAGCAGGATGATCCCGACTCCCAGCACCAGCAGGATATTGGTGATATTACTGCCGATGATATCCCCCAGCGCGATACTTCCTTCGTTGTGGAACGAGGCGTAAGTATCGGTTGCCAGTTCCGGCAGCGAGGTGCCGACGCTGACCAGAGTAAGTCCGATGATCATTTCCGGTACTTCAAATTTACGTGCGACAAATGATGCGCCTTCAATAAACCAGTCGCAGCCCTTAATCAGAACAGCCAGTCCGGCAATGAAAATTATAATATTAAGCGTAAGATAAGATGTATGCATTTTTTTCCTATTAGATTTATTTTCAGCGTTTTTATGCTGAAAATAATCTATACTGGAAAAGCTGAAATACAACTAAGATTACATAACCAGGCGGAGATAACCCAGTGCTGTTCTGATTGCCGCAATATTTTTCCTTTCGCATCGCTTCGCCCGCTCTGGAAAAATATTGCTGACATGTTAAATGTTTGTGAGTGTCAAGATGTTGTAAATAAATACATTTCAACTGCGTCGACCAACGACTCCGCGTTGGATCCGGCCCGGACAGTGTCCGGAGACATATTACCGCTTTGCGGCTTTTTCTTTTTTTATTACAGAACCAGCCGAAGGTTGGCGATTACATATCCGAGCGCTGCCATTACGGCCGCAATAAACGGTGTGGCGACCCAGCCACCGGTCACATGCATCAGCATGCGATAGTTGATTGTCTGAGCTCCCTTGATAAAGCCAATTCCGAGAACCGCGCCCACAATGGCCTGCGAAGACGACACAGGAACGCCGATCATTGCAAAGATATGCACCGTGATGGCATGCGCCAGAACACAGATGAAGGCGGTATATGAATCGAGTCGGACAATTCCTTTTCCAACAGTCATCATGACTGGTTTGCTGTAGGTCACAGCTCCGATGGCAATGGCGATGCCGCCGCCCCATG
Organism: Victivallales bacterium; assembly: GCA_963677165.2. Lineage (GTDB taxonomy): Bacteria > Verrucomicrobiota > Lentisphaeria > Victivallales > SZUA-371 > JAFGXT01. The sequence goes on from CAXXSX010000001.1 coordinate 892,229, forward strand.
CTGCCTGTTTAACCGACAGCATGCCCGGTCCGACAAATACGCCGGTTACGTTTGCCACATTGTTGGCTCCCAGGGCATACGCGCCATAACATCCACATAATATCAGCAGAAAACTCATGACCGGGTCGTAGAGAAATGTGTTAGGGAGAAGTTTTTTGACTGGCATTCGCAGCAGCCAGTAAAGAATATATGTAAAGATCGCGCCGCCGATTGGCGTAAGCAGCCAGCAGACCACAACCTTACCGAGTCCGCCAAAGTTTACCGCCTGCTGTAGCAGTCCTACGCCGATAATCGCGCCTACTGCTGCCTGTGAGGTAGAAACCGGAACTTTCAGAATGGTCATGATCGTAACGGTCAGAGCCGCTGAAAACGAGATGATCATGGCTGTTTTCATCGCGCGAATGCGATTTGCTTCCGCATCGCTGACGCTGGTTCCTTTCAGCTCTATTTGTTTTTTGTTGCGGAGTTGTTCGCTGTAGGTTCGGATACCGGCTTCGCCTTGCAGAACAGCCCCCAGAATGATAAATATTCCAGTGAGAATTACAGCCAGCCGGTAGCTGACCATGCGTGAGCTTACCGCAGTACCGAAAACATTGGCGGAATCATTTGCCCCCAGGCTCCAGCCGAGAAATGCGCCGCCCAGATATTCGAAAATCCACATGAATCATATCTGCCTTTTAATGCTGGTTATGGTAATAAGATCCATGGCGTGTTCACAGAGGTCACAGATGTCGCCGCAGAGGACAATCAGGTCACGCTGCAATATTTTTTGACCGGTTCCCAGTTTTGAATCAAAGATTTTTTCGACCATTTTAAATTCCAGGTGGTCGCCCAGGGTTTCGTTGTCGTCCACTTTGCGGTTCAGCTCGGACACCTTATCGTTACTGGCCTTGTTAAAACAGTAGATTGCGGCTTCGAGGACATATTCAGAGGTTTCCGTTGAGACCTTTATCAGTTCCAGTAATTCTTTTTTGATACACTTGTCGGGTACCATCCGCTGGGAGATTATCATATTTACAATTGATTCCCCGCAGTTTGGAATCCGGTCAATTACTTCAATAATGCCGAATAAGTCCTGACGTGATTCCGGCAGCAGCGATTTTTTATACAGATCCTGTTCAATACTGCGGCGGATATCATCGGCTTGAGATTCATGCTGATGCGTTCGTACCGCAAGGGTATGAAAATGTTGATCAAGACCATTGTCAAGACAATAAGAGATTGCTTCTTCAAGTGTTTTTAAGGTTTCGCGAACTACTCCAAAATATGTTTCAAGCTTTTTCAGTAGTTCTTTGTTTTTTCCGAAAGCAAACATATTCACGCTCCTTACTGACGGTGAGGTTTTCGGGCAGCTGACACTCTGCCCCTGATATGAATATAAGTTTAACTGACCCTTTTTGCAATATGTCAGATTCGCTCAATATCGTAATGCCGATGGTTTTTTGCGGTATTTGCCGTTTTTTTGCGTTTTTCCTGTGATTCTGATACTGGAAAAGCCCGGTTGTATATGTTATACTTAACTTTATATAATCGGGTAAAGGAAAAAATAATGGGAAAAGTGTTCATAATCGCGGAAGCCGGAGTCAACCATAACGGCAGTCTACAGATGGCCAAAGAAATGGCGGATGTTGCGCTCAATGCCGGAGCCGACGCGGTAAAATATCAGACTTTTATCGCGGAAAAGCTGATGACGAAAAAGGCCGAAAAGGCTGAATATCAGGCAAAAAATACAGATGAAAACGAGTCCGGCCTGGAGATGCTCAAAAAACTGGAGTTGTCATTTGCCGATTTTGTGGAGCTGAAAGAATATTGCGATAAAATTGGGATTATGTTCATGTCATCACCGTTTGATGATGAAAGTGCCGACTTCCTTGATTCCCTGGTATCGATTTATAAGATTCCGTCTGGTGAATTGACAAACCTGCCTTTTCTAAAGCGGATAGCCCGGAAAAATAAACCTGTAATTATGTCTACCGGCATGAGTGACCTGCAGGAAGTCGAAGTGGCGGTTGACCTGTTCCAACGTAACCAGAATTGTCCCGACGACGATTACCCTCCGCTTATTTTGCTCCATTGTGTTAATAATTATCCGGCCGCGTTTAGCGACGTCAACCTGCGCGCCATGATTACAATGCGTGATTATTTTGAAAATATTCCTGTGGGCTTCTCTGATCATACTCCCGGGATCGAAGCTTCGATTGCCGCTGTTGCCTTGGAGGCTACTATAATAGAAAAACATTTTACGCTGGATCGTACTCTTGAAGGGCCGGATCATAAAGCTTCGCTTGAGCCGTCTGAACTGCATCGGCTGGTTGAGGCAATCCGCAATGTAGAGGCGGCTTTGGGGTCCGGTAAAAAAGTTATGGCAGCCAGCGAAGCTGAAGTAAGAAAAGTTGTACGCCGCAGTCTTGCCGCCGCCGAAGATATTGCGGCCGGTACCGTTATAACCGAGGAAATGATTGTGATCAAACGGCCCGGTACTGGTATTATTCCGTCTGAACTTCCCAATATTATCGGGCGGAAAACCAAGCACGATATCCAAGCGGACTCAGTCATTGTCTGGGATGATATTGACAAGCAGTCGTGAGATCATAAATTGCCGATGGAAAATGAAGAACGCATAATCACTACGATAATCGATGAAACCGCTGCCGGACAGCGTATCGATCTCTATCTGAGTAACCGCTTTACCTATCATTCCCGTCGCAAATGGCAGGATGTTATAAAGGCCGGCAAGATTCTCCTCAATGGCAAACGAACTCGTTGTTCACGGGTGCTTCAGGCCGGGGAAAAAGTCGATTTTATCCCTGATGTGGACGAGCCGTCGGTTGAGATGAAATATTCGATTGTCTATGAAGATGAGTATTTTATGGCGATCAATAAAGAGGGCAACCTGCCATGTCATCCAGCCGGACCTTTCTTTAAAAATACCCTGTGGTATGACTTGAGCCGTACTTACGAGAAAATTGGTATTGTCAATCGTCTTGACCGGGAAACTTCCGGTTTGCTGCTGGTCGGCAAAATTCCTGAGGCAACAAAGGCTCTGTGTGATTTATTTATCGGCAGCCATGATATCAGTAAACGCTATTACGCGCTGGTATTCGGGGCGTTTGATAAGGAAATTACCGCCGAAGGTTTTCTGGTTAGCGATACCGCCAGTGAAGTAAGAAAGAAGCGGCGGTTCGTCATGAAAAACGACTATTCCGGTGATGACGGCGAAAGCGCGTATACTTTGCTTCGTCCGATTAAAACCGGCGGTGAAATCAGCCTGGTTGAGGCTTTGCCGCAAACCGGACGGCTCCACCAGATTCGTGCCACCCTTTATTCATTGGGATATCCGATGATTGGGGATAAGCTCTATGGTCCAGATGATACGGCATACATACGTTTTGCCCGAGGAGAAATGACCGAATCGGACTATACGATGCTTCGAATGCGTCGTCAGGCACTCCATGCTCATGCTTTGGAATTCACGCATCCGTTTACTGGACAACCTATGAAACTTTCCGCCCCGATTCCTGATGATATGAATGAGGTCATTCCTGTTTGAGTTACTGGAAGATAATTTGTACGGCTTCGGATTTTCCGGTTACGTCATTGTCGGCTCTGGGACGGTTGGTATAATAAGGTAAATAATTTCGATCCCGACCTTTTGCTGACGAATAACAATGTTTTCCATTCCTCTATATCCTTGTTTAGGCGCTATATTATTTATATCTATTTACTAGTCAAGGAAAATCAAAAGATGTTTTTGGAGAATTTTGCATTTATTATGGGAAAAATAGTTTTTTATTATACAAAATCTTTGCATATATGATTTATACGATTTAATGTTACTATATAAATATAGGGGTAATATGACTAAACGTATTTTCGATATTTTTTTCTCATTCATTGCAATTCTTATTTTTGCAATTCCGATGATTGTTATTGCATTTGTTTTGAAAATCATTGAACGTCATCCGGTTATATTCAGACAGGAACGTATTGGTTTTCATAGGCGTAAATTCAATATTCTAAAATTTCAGACAATGGTAGACGATAAAGCTACTAAAGCAGGACGTATTTTAAGAAAGACCGGGCTGGATGAGTTGCCACAATTCTTTAATGTCTTGAAAGGGGATATGAGTATTGTAGGACCACGTGCCCTGACTGAATATGATATTTTTCGTTTGAACTGGGATTCAGAGTATTACAATTCACGCTGGTCGATAAAGCCGGGGATTACCGGTCTGGCTCAGATTTACGGCGGACAGCACAAAAAGACTTCATGGTTCTGGGACAGTAAATATATTGAAGTCAGAAGGATTCCTGTTGATTTCTCTCTGGTGATGATTTCATTTATGATGAATATTTTTGGGAAAACCAGAATTCGGACCATGATCTGGAAAAATAAAGGATTGAAGTGAAAGCAAAGTTGATACTGCCATCACTTACTGAAGCAGGAAATGTATTTTTCCGGCCGATAAAGTATTCTCTTTTCCCTCCTTTGGGGCTTGCTACGCTGGCAGCATATTTTTCTCCGGCTGATGAACTTGAGCTAGTTGATCAGCATGTGGAAAAACTGGATATTGAAGATACTCCAGATCTTGTTATAATTCAAATTTACATTACCAATGCAAAACGTGGATATGCCATTGCGGATTATTATCGGAAGCGTGGAATTTATGTTGCGCTTGGAGGACTGCACGTTACCGCTCTTCCCGACGAGGCGCAGGTTCATGCCGATACTATTTTGCTGGGACCGGGAGAACAGACATTCCCCCGGTTTTTAGAGGATTTTCGGGAAAAAAGGCCGCGTCAACGATATGTTTCCACAGTCGGGCGTACTATTGAGAATCAGCCGCCGCTTAGACGTGATCTGATAAAGCGTAGTCGTTATCTTGTGCCTAATTCACTGGTGATTTCAAGAGGATGTCCGCACCATTGCGATTTTTGCTATAAAGACGCTTTTTTTAAAGGCGGGAAATCATTTTATACCCAGCGTGTCGATGAAATTATTCTAGAGATCAACCGGCTAAAAGGTAAGCATTTGTATTTTCTGGACGATCATTTACTTGGAAATCCGAAACTTGCCCGGGAGTTATTTCACGAGATGCGTGGTTTGGGGCGAGTTTTTCAGGGAGCCGCAACCGTACAGTCTGTTTTGAATGGTGATCTGATCGAAAAGGCGGCGGAGGCTGGTTTGCGCAGCCTCTTTGTCGGTTTTGAGACTTTCTCAGAGGAAAATCTTCGTATGAGTAACAAGAATCAGAATCTAAAACAGAGTTATGAGGACGCTGTTAAACGACTGAATGATCTTGGTATCATGATAAACGGCAGTTTTGTGTTTGGACTCGATCATGATGAAAAAGATGTTTTTAAAAGAACCGTGGACTGGGGAATTAAAAATGGAATAACCACAGCTACCTATCATGTTCTTACTCCGTATCCGGGGACCCGGATTTTTTATGCAATGGACAAAGCAGGAAGGATTATTTCTACAGACTGGGATCTGTATGACACCAGGCATACTGTTTTTAAGCCAACCAGACTCTCTGCTGCCGAACTGGAGGAAGGGTACTGGTGGGCATATGATGAATTTTACAAATGGAAGAATATTTACAAAGCGTCATTTTCTCATCAGGCTTTGAAGCATAAATTAAAACATCTTGTTTATACTGGCGGCTGGAAAAAATTTGAACCACTTTGGAAAATAGTCATCAATGCTGGAGGTCTGCGATATGCATTGCCGCTGCTTGAACTACTACTGTGTGAAGTGAAGTATGATGAAGCAACACCGGAACCGGAAAACACTTCCCCAATATCCTGCCTCGAAGATAGAATATATTAAAAAAGGCGGAACAGAAAATAAATCCTGTCCCACCGAAAATAATTCTATATTTCTAATGCTCTAGTTGAGCATGACCTGTCCGCCGGTTACAGGGATGGCCTGTCCGGTTTCGTATTTCTGTCCAACTGCGTACATAATGGCTTTTGCCACGTCTTTCGGGAAGCAGCCGCGATTCATCGGAATCTTTGCTTCATAGAATTTTTTAACATCTTCAACGGTCTTGGCTCCAGGAACTTTGCCGCTGTTCAGGTACTGTACGAACAGGCCGCGGTCCGGATCGCTCCACAGCGGACCATCGAAGAAGTTTCCGGGACATACGCTGTTGACTTTGATCTTGTCGCCAACTAGTTCCATTGCAAAACTCTGAGTGAGCCCGATGGTTCCGAATTTACTTCCGGCATAAGCGCCGTTGCGGTTACTGCCGGTCAGACCGCTTTTGGAGTTGACCTGAACGATATCAGTCCAGTTATCGCCGCCTGCATTCTGTTTTGCCATGACGATTGCGGCGTGTTTGGCACAGAGGAAGTAACCGCTATAGTTGATGTCGGTTACGAAATCCCAGTCTTTCTTTTCGAGGGATTTTACGGAACCGGCACGAAGTACTCCGGCGTTTGCCACGAACAGGTCGCATCCACCGCACATGGTGACGAGTTTTTCCATCATTGCCTGAACTGATTCTTCATTGCCGATATTTACCGCGAGAGCGATACTTCTGATCTTGGCTGAACCGGCATTCAGTTTGTCTGCCGCTGCCTGGGCGCCGTCTTCATTGAGGTCGGCGATGGCTACGGTCGCGCCGTTAGCCACCAGTTCTTCGGCGATACCGAACCCGAAGCCCTGGGCTCCGCCGGTAACAACGGCGATTTTGCCGTTGAGACTGCCGCCGCCTGAACCGGCTGCGACTTTCTTACGGTAGGATTCAACTTCCCAGTTTTCAATGAAGCCGCGAGCCGCGTCGGACATATAGTTTACTCCGCCGAATGCTTCGGTTAACTGTTGTACCAGTGAGCCGTCCTTAGCAAGTGCCGCTACGTTGATTGCGTCGCAGTAAGCGGTTCCTGAGCAGAATACGGCCTTACCGGGAACGGCTACAACCATTGGCTTGTAGCCGCGGGTTTCTTTAAAAGCATTTACGCAGTCGCCGCAGATTTCGTCCGCAATGAATGCAAAAGACTTTGCATAAACGATATGGTCGGGAGTAAGCGGTCCCTTCGCAACTTCAAACGGGGGCAGGCAGGTAACGGCTACCGGTGTGCCATCGCCCAGCATTGTACGCAGTGCCGGGGCATTTTCCTGTACGGTTGCGTTGTCGAGTTCGCCGAATGAAACTTCGGTTGAAACGCCTTTTGAGGCATAATAATCTGTAAGCGTACCCATGATCTTGTCATAAGTCGCGCGGATTTCTTCTTCGGTATTGCCGCCGACGAATACACCGTGGTTCTGCAGGAAGATAACAGAAGCGTCTTTACCGTATTTTTCCTTGTACTGGTTGTTGGCGTCGAATACGGTTTTCGCCAGCACAAAGCCTGGGTCAATATAGTCGATCCAGAGAGATTCCGGGAATAGTTCTGCGCATTTTGCCTTACCGTCTTTCCCACAGGTCATGCCGTTCACCATAGCGGGATGGAGGTGAACAACATACGTGGTCGGGAGAATTTCATGCAGCGGGGCTTCGACCGATGGTCTGCCGGTGGATTCGGGACAAACGGCAAACGCCATCATTTTTTTGACGATGGCTTCACGTTCTTCCCGATTCGCAAAATCTTTCAATTCAAAACATTTTCTGATGTCGGCGCGGTTCATCTTCACGAAGTCGGACTCGCAGATATTGGCAAGCCTTACGCCGCTGGGTTTTACATACAGAAAGTTGTCGTCCTTGTAGGAGGTGTTACCCCCCCCCGCCAGCACAAAGCGGCTGTCTGAGCCGTAGCTTTGCGAAAGCTCAACAATTGTTTTCAGTGACATTTGTTCTTACTCCTTACAAGTGGGTTCGTTGGCAGCGGAGTGCCGCTGCTGTTAAAAAAACATTGAAAAAACTCATTGTGCCGGTTCTTCGGCACTGGCTTCGACTTCCTCGGCTTCGCCGTTAAAGAAAGTCTTTTTCAACACGATGACGCTCTCCACGATCATCCATAGTTCGAAAAACATTATTAGAATCGAAATAGCCAGTAACAGGATATTTCGTTTTTCCCAGAATCCCTGCAAGTTTATCACCATAGCCCAGCCGGTCATAGCAATCATAAAAATCATTGGTATAGCGGTATAGAGAACCGGTTTCTTCTTTTTTGCCAGGTAAATGGTGATGACCAGCAGCGCCAGTCCCGCCATTAGCTGATTGAGACTGCCGAACAGCGGCCAGAGTTTCATTGCGCCGGTTCCTGTTCCGTCATAGAATGCCAAGCCCAGTGCGGTTATAACCGCAATCAAGGTTGCCGGATGTTTTTTTGCCAGTACCGGCACCTTGGCCTGTATAGCTAATTCACCAACGATATAACGCTGGATCCTGGTGGCTGTATCAAGGGTGGTTGCTGCGAAGGCCGCGATGAATACACCCATTACCGTGGTGGCTATTTCCGCCGGAATCCCGGCCGTTTTGATCATATTGGTAGAACCGATGATAAACGCGCTGATTTTTCCTCCGATACCGTGCCCGGCAACTCCGGCCCAGTTGGCATAGTGGTGGTTGAATGCCGCTACACCGGTAAACACTTTGTCGCCGACTTCCAAATGCATAGCCAGTCCGGCACTACAGGCGATAATAACAAATACCGCAAGCAGACTTTCAGTCAGCATGCTTCCGTAACCGATAAACAGTGAGCTGCGTTCGGTATCGCATTGTTTAGAAGATGTTCCCGAGGATACCAGCGAGTGAAAGCCGGAAATCGCTCCGCAGGCGATGATTACGAATAACAACGGTAGCATGGGGGGGGCTCCCGGAACATTAGTTCTTATCGTCGGAGCTGCGATTTGAGGATGAGCCACTACAATACCAATTGCCAGCAATACCATTGCCACCAGCAATTGGTAGGCGTTCAAATAATCTCGTGGTTGGAGTAGGGTTTGTACCGGCAGAATTGACGCTACGTATGCATAAATCAGGAGTATGACAACCCAGAAGCCTACCGGACCTAGAAAAATAGTTTTAGGCAGCGCAATCGGAACATAAGCGCCAAGTACCACCGTGCCGTACATTAGTACAACCGCAAACAGCGGCAGCATTTTTGATCTTACGTCTTTCTTGTAGATCAGCCAGCCCAGGGTGACTGCGATAGGAATTTGCAGCCAGATCGGAATTACCGACACCGGAAAAATGCTGAATACTGCCGCGATCACTACGCCGAAAATAGCGATAACGATCAGCAGCAGAAAGAAAATAATCAGTAGAAACAAAATTTTTACGCGTGGGCTGATAAGTTCACCGGCGATGTCTCCGATGGAACGTCCCATTTTACGCAGAGAGATAATCAGTGCTCCGAAGTCATGTACAGCACCCATAAAGATCGAGCCGAGCAGTACCCAGATCAATGCCGGTACCCAGCCCCAGATTACCGCGATGGCCGGTCCCACAATCGGTCCGGTTCCCGCAATCGACGCGAAATGATGTCCAAACAGTACCTGTTTTTTGGTTGGAACGTAGTCTACTCCATCGTTCAGGGTTTCGCTTGGACACTTGTTGGTGTCATTTATATTGAACAATTTTTTTGCAATAAACTTACCGTAAGTATGGTAGGCAACCAGATATAATACAAATGCGCCTGCCGCAAGTAACAGTGAATTCATGTTTTTTTCTCCTTAATTAATACCGGCTAATACAACTCGTTTGCTGCCGGTGCTTCGGTCAAAACCTCTGTGTCGGAAGTAGTTTTCAGTTCATCAGTACTATCCAGAAAAGTCTTTTTCAATACAATGATACTTTCCACAACCACCCATAGTTCAAAAAACATTATCAGGATCGAGATGACCAGTAGCATGATATGCTTCTGTTCCCAGAAATTCTGAAAGTTTATGATCATGGCCCAACTGGTCATTGCAAGCATAAATACCATTGGCAATGCAGTATATACCAGCGGTTTCTTCTTTTTTGCCAGATAAATCGTGATAACTAACAGGGCAAGTCCAGCCATCAGCTGGTTCAAACTGCCCATCAGAGGCCAGAGTTTCATGGCTCCGGTTCCGGCTCCGTCGTGAAAAGCCAGCAGCAAGGCGGAGATAATTGCAATAAGTGTAGCCGGATGTTTCTTGGCCAGAACAGGCATTTTTGCCTGTGTTGCCAGTTCCCCCACGATATAACGTTGGATTCTTGTTGCGGTGTCCAGGGTGGTTGCTGCGAATGCCGCGATAAAAACGCCCATAATAGTCGAAGCTATTTGAGCCGGAATTCCTGCTGCTGCTATCATGTTGGTTGAGCCGATAATGAATGAGTGCAGTTTTGTGCCCATTCCCTGGTTTATACCTTGCCAGTTGGCGTATTGAACGTTGAAGGCATCTATTCCAGTAAAAATTTGTCCTTTTATTTCAAGATGCATAGCAAGACCGGCACCGCAGGCAATAAGTACGAATATAGCCAGCATGCTTTCGGTCAGCATACTGCCGTAACCGATAAACATCGAATTGTGTTCGGAATCACATTGTTTGGATGAAGTGCCGGATGATACCAGAGCATGAAAACCGGAGATTGCACCGCAGGCGATAACGATAAACAGCAGCGGAAGCATAGGAGGGGCTCCCGGAACATCGGTTCTTATGGTGGGGGCCGCCATAACCGGATGGGCCACTACAATTCCTACCGCCAGCAATACCATTACTATCAGCAGTTGGTAGGCATTAAGATAGTCACGCGGCTGCAGTAGGGTTTGAACTGGCAGGATCGACGCAATGTATGCGTAGGTCAGTAGCAGTACAACCCAAAAACCTGCTGGTCCAAGCAGAATGGATTTGGGAAGGGCAATTGGAACATAGGCTCCCAGGACAACTGTTGCGTACATCAAAATAACGGCAACCAGAGGAAGCATTTTGTTTTTTATATTTTTTTTATAAATAAGGTGTCCAAGGATTACCGCAATTGGAATCTGCAGCCAGATTGGAATTACAGAAACCGGGAAAATATTGAAAACAGCTGCAATTATTACCCCGAAAACAGCGATAATGATCAGCAACAGAAAGAAAATGATCAGCAGAAACAGAAGTTTTACGCGGGGATTAATCAGTTCTCCGGCAATATCCCCGATGGAACGTCCCTTTTTGCGCATAGAAATGATCAGAGAACCGAAATCGTGTACCGTACCCATTAAAATTGAGCCGAAAAGTACCCAGATGAGAGCTGGTACCCAGCCCCAGATAATGGCGATAGCCGGACCGACGATTGGACCGGGACCGGCTATTGAAGCGAAATGATGACCAAAAAGTATGGATTTTGAGGTCGGAACATAGTCCACCCCGTCGCGCAACATCTCACTTGGACATTTATTGTCATTGCTAATGCAAAAAAGTTTTTTCGTTATGAATTTCCCGTAGGTATGGTAGGCAACCAGATATAACACAAAAGCGCCCGCCGCAAGTAACAGCGAATTCATTGTCTTCTACTCCTTGAATTTATACCGGTATAATATAGCTTGAATCTACCGGTTTTTTTACCGTTTTTTTGAAAAATTCGCAAAAAATTTCAAAAATGAACGAAAATTAACAAAAACATATCAATTTACGCTCAAGATAATTCTTCGAAGACTTCCCTCAGGTCGTCATATCTTTTTTCCGCCATGTAGTCCAGCGGAGTTGGTTCATTGTTGACGATCACGAACTTTCCGCCGTTCCGTTTGGTATAGAGCGGCAGCGAAGCCGCGGGCTGAACTACCAGGCTGGACCCGAGGATCAGCATCAAATCGGCTTTGGAGGATTCCTCGACTGCACGGTTGATCGCTGTTTCATCGAGCATTTCACCGAAGAAGATAATGTCCGGCTTAACCAGTCCGCCGCATTTACGGCAATACGGTACCGGTTCTTTCGCGATGATCTCAACAATTTCGTCATAGGTATATTCTTCACCGCATTTCAGGCAGTGGTGCAGGGCAGGGGTACCGTGAATTTCAATAATATTCTTTGTCCCGGCTTTCTGGTGCAGCATGTCGATATTCTGAGTGATTACCGTTTTAACTTTGCCTTCCTGTTCGAGCTTCGCGAGAACTTTGTGGACGATATTGGGTTCTTTCTGGTCCACGTCGTAGATAAAGTTCTTGGATTTAGTGTAGTAGTATTCCGGGGTGGACATAAAGTAGTTCAGCTCGAAAATTTTGTTTGGGTCAATATCGTTGCGTTTATAGAAACCGTCCTTGCCGCGGAAATCACTGATGCCCGACAAGGTCGAAATTCCGGCTCCGGTAAACGCTACACAATATTCCGACTGGTCAATTAATTGTTTAAGCCTTTCCATAGTCAGTCTTGTATTTGCAGGTTACGGATGTATTTTTCAATCCGGTAATATACCATTATGAAGAAAAATAACACGTGATGTTATTAAAATTAATTAAGAATTAAGACGCGGAGAGCCTTTGTAGGCGGTTTGTGCTTCAAATTTCGCTTTAGAAGCAATTAGGTAAAGTAGGGGCGATTTTCGATGAAAACGCCCGTCGCACCAGCGACAGTATAATGACTGTGAATTTATACGTAATACTTGCCGTGCTGATGCACGGTGTGGCGGTTTCATCGAAACAGGCACTACTTTTTAAATTGCGTAGCGATTTATTGCGGCCCTCATGGCGTTAATTTGAGTCTGAAAAGAATTTTCAGCCAAATTAACGACATTACTTGTCACCGGCGACTCGCCGGACGTTTGTCGGGGCGAGGCCCGACTAGCCGCGCGGCAATGAGCGCTTGCCAAAGGCGAAACCAAAGGAATAAAAATGATTGAAACAGGCAAATACAATGAATTAGATGTCTATCGTGTAGTGGACTTTGGGGTCTACCTTTCTGATGGCGAGGATGAAATTCTTCTGCCACGCAAATATGTGCCGGAGGCTACTGAGGCTGGGGATACGCTGCGGGTATTTGTCTATACCGATTCCGAGGACCGTCCGATTGCGACAACGCTGAAACCGAAAGCGGTCGTCGGAGATATTAAGCTGATGACGGTTGTTGATACGAATGCGATCGGGGCATTTCTTGACTGGGGACTGGAAAAGGACTTGCTGGTGCCGTTTCGCGAACAGAAACAGCTGATGCAGAAAGGACATTCCTATGTGGTTAAGGTTCTGTTCGATCGGGTTAGTAAGCGGGTGATCGCGTCCAACCGTTATGCTTCATTCACCAAACATTGCGTCGACCAGCTGAAGCCTGGCGAAGAAGTCGATATCATTGTTTGCAACCAGACCGACATCGGGTATGTTTGTATTGTCAACGGCGAATATCTTGGAATGATCTATAAGAATGAAATTTTTACCCCGGTAAAGACCGGTGACGAACTCAAAGCTTACGTTAACCGTATCCGTACCGACCATAAAATTGACGTTGTTCTACGTAAACCCGGATTCAGCGGTGTGGAAGCGCAGAAAGAAGTTGTTATTGAAAAACTCAAAGCCGCCGGCGGACATCTTCCGTACGGCTCTAAGACCGATCCCGAAATCATCAAGCGTGAATTCAATATGAGCAAGAAAGTATTCAAACAGAATATCGGCATGCTCTACAAAAAACGTCTTATCACCATTGACGACGACGGTATCACCCTCGTAGAAAAATAGGGCAGGGAAGCGCTCATCGCCGCGCAGGCGACCAGCAACGTGCCGGTGCGTTATTAATGGTGTTGATTTGGCTGAAAATAAATTTTCAGACTCAAATCAACAACATGACAGCCTAAAAAAGTTGCTTGTGATCTCCGAGTACAAAACGCATGTATACCGCAAACTTGCAGACACGTCTTTCCCATGTCTTTCATTTCCTTCAGATTAACGCAATGACAGCTGATAATCCGCAAAGCTGAAAGATTCGTGCGAAATGTATTTTTCCGGGGTAGGGACGGTTCTCCGTAACCGTCAGCTGTTTTGTGCTTGAGCACAAAATCCCGGGAGACGGCGCGCTACGGAGAGCACGCCCTACCAAAATTCGTCTATTTCGCATGACTCTTTTATTTTTTTAACTTGTCCAGATGTTTTTGAATTACTCTGGCAAGGCCGCCCGTGTATCCTTCCTTATTCGTTTTATCACAATTAACATATACATGAGTTTTCAAGTCGAATAAAGGCGACAAGTCGGTTACCGGGGTATTCAACAGGAACAAATTTTTTAAGGTAGTCATTTTCGATAGCGCAGTCAGGTTCGAAACCTTCGTATTGGATATCGTCAGGTTTTCCAGCTTCAGATTTTTCAAAGGAGAGAGGTCGGTAACTTCCGTTCCTGTGATATCCAGGCGTTTTAAGGTTAGCTGATTTTGAAGCGGACTCAAATCTTTGACGCGAGTATTCTTTAATACCAATTCTTTAATTTTAGTTTTTGCCAGCGGGGTCAGGTCCGTTACTGAGGTATCTGAAAGGTTCAGGTATCTTAATGACATTCCTGCTAACGGAGAAAGATCTTTAACCTTGCTTTTATGGCAGTCAAGATGTTCAATCGGCGCACCTTTTAATGGACTCAGGTTTTCCACAGGAACATTTCTCAAGATGACGAACTTTAGAGGCATGCCCTTTAAGGGAGAGAGGTCGGAAATTTGGGTTTTTACTGTTGAAAACTCTTCCAGTTTCATACCTTTGAGGGGTGAGATATCTTCGACCAGGCAATAGTCAATTACTAACCTTCTGGGCTTCGTTCCCGCTAGAGGCGATAAATCTTTTAGCTGCAGTCCGGGGGCATAATACGGTAAGCCAATATTTGTTAACGGCATACCTTTTATTGGAGTTAAATCTGAGACTGCAGTAGCCCAAATGTTTAGATTTTTAAGTTTCATTCCCCTAATGGGGGTAATATCTCTTATGCATGAAGTTATTTTGTGATATTCTTTCTGGGTAATTTTTAGACTTTTGGGTTTGTCATAAACAATCATAAGACTTACTATCGACGGAATGAATTTATAATCAGAGTGGCATAAAAAATTGATGCCGGCTTTTGGGGGAGGACAAACCGGACTTTCCAGTACATATTTATCCGCGCCGTATTTCTTATTGCACTCAATCAGTCTGGCTTTCAACCGTTTAAACTGCCACTGGACAATTGGATTAGTAATTTGTTTTCGATAGGACATCGGTTTAACTTTATACCATGTGTACATTGCTCCGATGCCTAACGCCAGAATTACTACCACGATCCCTGTACCGATCATCACCCATTTAGATATTGTCTTTTGCATTTATTTCAATCCTTTTTAATGTTCTTCGGTTTTGAGGTATCCAAAAACTTCTGTATTTCCTCGGGTGTGCCGGTTTTATAGCCTGGGGCATCATTTATATGCAGGAGAATTTTAATTCCGGTTCCATACAAAGAACTCAGGTCAGTTATTCTTGTTCCCGTGATACAAATATCTTTTAATGTCTTAATTTTTGCGACAGGAGAAATATCCGTAATTTTTGTATTTCTGATTTCTATAAGTTTAAGAGTGGAATTGTGTTGCAGTGGGGTTAAGTCCGTAACCTCTTTTTCTGAGAGTCTCAGGTCTTGTAATGGCAGATTCTTAATCGGGGAAATATCTTTAACTTTGTTTTGACACAAGGTTAAATATTGGATTTTTTTATTGGTCAACGGAGTTAAATCCACGACCTTTGTGTCTGTCAGTGTTAAAGTCTGTAAAGGCATACCTGATACCGGCGACAGGTTTTGAATTGGATTGTTCATACAAATTAAACGTTTGACAGGGGAGCTTTTTAGCGGTTCTAAATCTGTTATATTGGTTTGAATCAATCTCACGTAAGTTAAAGGCATTCTTCGTAATGGAGAAAGGTCATTTACCGGAGTGTTTTCCAGACAGAGTAATTTCAGAGACATTCCTTTTAATGCAGAGATATTTTTAACTGGACAATTTTCGACTGAAAAGTTAATTAGTTTCATTCCTTTTAACACAGAAATATCTTTAACAGAACAGTGTGCCATTGAAAACATTTTTAACCTCATTCCTTTTAAGGAAGAAAGGTCTTGTATCTTCTTTAGATTATTATTATTGCTGTTTTTCAGGGATAAGCAATTCAAAGGCATGCCTCGAATTGGTTCCAGGTCATAGACCGCAGTGTTTTCCAGCGCAAGAGTTTCTAGTTCCATTCCATGTAGAGGCGATATGTCTCTGATACATGACTTGATTTTATTTTTTTCATTAGTACTGAGCCAGGAATAGGGTTGTTTTAAACGAAAGGATATTACAGTTACTTTGGGAATAAATCCTTTTCCTAAAGACCAATCAATGTATATTCCCGGTTTGCGGGCCTTCTCATTTTTCAGCAGGTATTTATCGGCTCCGTATTCTCTGTTACAGGAAATCAGCTTATTGCGCAGGTTATTTATATGCCATTGTCCCACGGGAAGACTGACGTATTTCCGATAGGACATCGGTTTTACTTTATACCATGTGTACATTGCTCCGATGCCTAACGCCAGAACTACTACCACGATCCCTGTACCGATCATTGCCCATTTGGATATTGTCTTCTGCATATATTTCAATCCTTTTTGATGTTCTTCGGTTTTGAGGCATCCAAAAACTTTTGTATTTCCTCGGGAGTGCCGGTTTCATAGTATTTTTTGTGGCCGTCATTAACGTACAGATTAATTTTTATTTTAGTTCCGAACAAAGGAGTCAGATCGGTTATATTCGTTTCTACTAGAGTAATTCCCTTTAATGTTTTGCTTTTAGCGAGAGGGGAAATATCTGTGATTTTTGTCTTCCTGAGATATAGCCGCTGAAGAGACTTATTTTGCTGCAATGGAGATAAATCAGTAATATCTGTTTCTATGAGGCTTAGGCTGATTAAAGGTAGATTTTGTAGAGGTGAGATATTTTTTACCAAACCTCGATATAATGTTATATGTTCAATTTTTTTATTGCACAATGGGGTTAAATCCTCTACTTTAGTGTCATTTAGTACTAATCTTTGCAGGGGCATTTTGACTAACGGGGATAAATCTTTTACAGGGCATTCAATGCAATCTAATGACTGAATAGGAGATTTCTTTAACGGCTCCAGACTTGTTACCTGAGTTCCAATCAAGACAACACGTTCCAGTGGCATTCCCTTTAAGACTGAAATATCTTTTATATTACAATTTGCTACTGATAATGCTTTTAATTTCATTCCTTTTAACGGGGAGATATCGGTAATTTTTTTTCTATTTTCATTATTTCCGGGAAGGGGTAGACTGAGTTTTGTCAATGGCATACCGCGTAATGGACTTAGATCATTTACTGCAGTACATGATAAATCCAGATGTTCTAGTTTCATTCCATACAATGGCGATATATTTCTGATGCACGAGACAGTTTTTGTGTAATCTTTAGGTCCCCTAGAACCTGGACCTACGATTCCAAAGAAGATTTTTATAATTGTGGGAAGAAATCCGGAACCGGGTTTCCAGTTTATGAATATTCTATCTTCACCTGAATTTACCTTCTTATCCAGTAAATATTTATCTGCGCCATATTCTTTGTTGCAGGCGATCAGATTAGCCCTTAGATTTTTCATGCGCCATTCGACGATAGGCGTATTGATGTGTTTCCAATAACCTTTCGGATCGATTTTATACCATGTGAAAAGTCCACTAACGATTAATGCCAGAACTATTACCACGATCCCTGTACCGATTATAACCCATTTAGATATTTGCTTCTGTATACTCTGCGTTTTTTCCATTAGCGCTTTTTCTTGGATTGATTTAAATACTTTTGCATTTCTTCTGGTGGTCCAATTATATATCCTTTCTTTGGGGCTTCTCCCCGGTAAAGGAGTATTGTAATTCCGGTTCCATATAAAGGTGATAGATCGACTATTTTAGTACCTATGATAGAAAGAAGTTTTAATGTTTTGAGTTTTGACAGGGGCGAAATATCACTTATCGGTGTGTTTTTTAGCCATAAATATCCCAGAGGCATTGTTTGTAATGCAGAGATACCTTTTACCTGGCAATTTTCAATTGAAAGGTCTATTAGTTTCATTCCTTTTAATGGTGAAATATCTAAAACTTCTTTGGGGATTTTAGTGTTTGAAATATTGGGAAGAGCTAATTTTACCAATGGCATCCCACGCAAAGGTTTGAGGTTATGAACCGCTGTGTATGATAAATTCAGATTCTTTAAACGCATTCCATGCAATGGAGATATATCTCTTATTGATGAGACAATTGTAGGTTTATTTTTCATTATATTGGCGTTTGTTGAGCCAAATATGATGAAGTTGAGTTTTACAATAGAGGGCAAAAAGTCTGAACCTGGTTCCCAGTCTATAACGATTCTATCTTTACCAATATTCACATCATTATTATCCAGCAGATATTTATCTGCACCATATTCTTTGTTGCAGGCGATCAGATTAGCCCTTAGATTTTTCATGCGCCATTCGACGATAGGCGTATTGATGTGTTTCCAATAACCTTTCGGATCGATTTTAAACCAGGTAAACATTCCACCGACGACCAAAGCCAGAACAGCTGTTATGATTACTGTACTAATCACAGTCCATTTTGATATGGTTTTCTGTAAATTTTGCGTTTTTTCCATTATTGCTTTTTCTTCGATTGATTTAAATACTTTTGTATTTCTTCGGGACTTCCTACAGCGTATTCTGTTTCTGGTTCATTTGGGGGAATCAGGTAGACCTTTAGGTTTTTGCCAAATAAAGGAGTAAGGTCGGGAACTATGGTATTGCCTATAGCAAGGATTTCTAAAGGTGCATTTTTTAATGGACTCAGGTCTTTTACCGGAACATCAATCAAATCAACGAATTTCAAAGGCATTCCCTTCAGGACAGAGATATCGGAAATACTAGTTTTTACTACTCTGAATCGTTCAAGTTTCATCCCTTTGAGTGGAGAAATATCTTTAACGGGGCAGTTTCCTAAATATAATGAAGTTAACTTCATTCCTTTTAAGGGAGAGAGGTCGCTTACTCTCTGGGGACTATTTTCAAACTCTGTAAACGAGATATCTAAACTTTTCAAAGGCATGCCTCTAAGCGGTTCTAAATCATGAACTGCGGTATCCGATAATGAAAGGCCATATAATTTCATCCCTTTGAGTGGTGAAATATCTCGAATACATGACAATATTTTATTTGCCTCTTCCTGGCTAAGGGCGGGATCACGGGGGGAAAAGGGATCTTCATTTGACCAAAATCCGAAATGATAAAATTCGGGGAGGAAAAATTTACTATCAGGTCTCCAGCGTATGAGGAGTCCTGGTTTATTTGAGGACTGGTCTGACAAAAGATATTTATCCGCTCCATATTTTTTATTGCATTCAATGAGCTCCGTTCTCAAATTATTGATACGCCATTCGATAATGGGCATATTTATATATTCAAAATAAGTATACGGACTGATTTTGTGCCATGCATACACCCCAATAATGATGACAGCAAATGCCACTGCAATAATCATTGCCCATTTGGATATTGTTTTTTGTATGTTTTTCGTTTTTTCCATTATCGTTCGTTCTTGGATTGATTTCGTTTTTTCTGTATTTCTTCGGCTTTGCCATGGACATTTTCATCATGAATTTTTGTGTATATTATCACTTGGGAACCGAACAGAGGCGAATAATCGGTGATTCTTGTGCCTTGAGTATGTAGCTGCTCTAATGTTTTTATTTTGGCCAGCGGGGTAATATCCGAAATTTTAGTATAAGAAATATCTAATTCCTTCAGGGTTTTACTTTTTGCCAGAGGGGAGATGTCCGTTACGTTGGTTTCAACCAGGTTTAAATATTTAAGCGGCAGATTTTCAAGCGGGGAAATATCTTTAACCGGAGCGCGAAGTAAAAACAAATAATCAATTTTTTTATTGGCTAAAGGAGTTAAATCTGCAACTTTTGTATCGGGGATATATACGTTTTTTAGCGGCATTTTGATAAGAGGTGATAAGTTGTTTATTGGAGTGTCGTAGCAAATGAAATCTTCAATCGGAGCTCCCCTAAGAGGTTCCAGGTCTGTTACTTTAAGTTTAGCAAGAGTGATTCTTTGTAACGGCATTCCCTTTAAGGCTGAAATATCCGAGACAGGTGCGTCTTGAATGGAAATTGATTGCAGGGGCATCCCTTTTAAAACAGAGATATCTTTAACGGAACAGTGGGCTATTGAAAACTCTCTTAACATCATTCCTTTCAAAGGAGACAGGTCCTTTATTTTTTTAGGATTCTTATGATTATTGCTGTTGGGAAGGTGTAAGGAGTATAGCGGCATGCCGCGAATCGGTTCCAAATCATAAACAGCCGTGCTTTGCAGAATAAGATCATTTATTTTCATTCCTTTCAGGGGGGATATGTCCCTGATGCATGATTTGGCTTTCTCTGTTTCTTCCAAACTAATACCGGAACCGGTATCAATTAGATTGAAGCTTATAATTGAAATCGTTGGAAAAAATTCCAGTCCCGTTTCCCATTGGATAGATAGTTCCGGATTGCCGATCTTAGAATTTGGCAGCAGATACTTGTCTGCGCCATATTTTTTATTACAGGCAACAAGTCTGTTTCTTAAATTATTTATCCGCCACTGACCTATCGGTTTACTTACATATTTCCAATAACTTGCTGGTTTGACTTCATACCACAGGTACAAAGCGCCGATGGCGATAGCAACAAGAACTGCTGTTGCCACGGCAATAATCACGGCCCATTTTGATATAGTCTTCTGCATTTACTTCTTCTTTTCCTTTTTTTTCAACTTTGCGGCATCTAAAAACTTTTGTATTTTCTCGGGAGTTCCTCTCAGATATCTTTTTCCCGTATATAGACGGATTGTAACGTTTAAGTCAAGCAAAGGAGTTACATCGGTTGCTGGTGTTTGAGATAGAGAGAGGTTCCTCAATGTTTTTATTTCCGCCAGTGGGCTTAAATCAGTAATTTCAGTATGTTGTATATACAGGTCTTCGAGAGTCGTACTGTTTTTCAATGGGGAGAGATCAGTTACTTTCGTGTTTGACATTAGTAGTCGTTCTAATGGCAGATTTTCGAGTGGTGAAATATCCTTGATTTTTGTGTCATGTATGGCTAAAACCGTAATGCTTTTATTGGCTAAAGGAGTCAAATCCGTGACCTTGGTGCAAGCAATAGATAATTTTTGCAGTGGAACTTTTGACAGGGGAGACAGGTCTTTTATTGGGGTCATTGAACAATCTAAATCTTTTATTGGTGATTTGCTTAGCGGTTTGATACTTGTTATTGGAATACCATCTATGCGGACCCATTTCACAGGCATTCCTTCCAACGCGGAAATATCCGAAACGGGAGAATTTTGCAGATAAAGTGTTTCTAAAGGCATTCCTCTCAAAGCTGAGATATCTTTGACCTTGCTCTTATTGATCATTAGAATCGTTAATTTCATACCCTTCAAGGGGGACAAGTCTTTTATTTCTTTCAGGCTGTTATTGTCTGGCTGGATTGGGAGATACAAAAACTTAAGAGGTATTCCGTGAATTGGTTTCAGGTCATCAACAGCGGTATTTATTAGGTCAAGATAGACCATCTTTATTCCTCGCATTGGAGATATATCTCGAATACATGACCTGATTTTATTTTCTTCTTCTGGAGTTATACTATTGGAGGCCGAGTATTTAAAGATGATCGTGATAATAGATGGAAGAAATTCATCTCCCGGTACACATTTGATATATATTCCCTGTTTGCTTGATACTCCGTTCTCCAGCAGGTATTTATCTGCACCATATTTTCTGTTGCAGGCTATGAGGTCGGCTCGCAAATTTTTCATACGCCATTCAACGATGGGTTTAGTGATGTATATCTTGTAGTCTATGGGGTTGATTTTATACCATGCGTATAGCGTACCTATAGCAACAGCAACAAGAACTGCTGTCATGACAGCAATAATCACGGCCCATTTTGATATCGTCTTCTGCATTTACTTCTTCTCTACGTTATTTTTCTGATATAATGTGTTTAGCTCTTTCTGTACTTTTTCCGGAGTACCAGATATGTGTTTCATGTTTTCTTTGTACCTGAAACGAATGTCAATTTTAATTTTTGATCCAAATAAAGGCGTTAAGTCTGTAACTTCTGTATTTAATAGAAAGACGTTTCGAAGTGATTTAATCTTTGCAACAGGACTCAAATCTTTCACTTTGGAGAAAAGAATACTCAATTTTTGAAGCGTTGTATTTTTTGCCAGCGGCGACAGATCAGTTATGTTCATACCGTGGAGATCAAGGATTTCCAATGGTAGGTTTTCGAGTGGCGAAATGTCTTTGACCCCAGGGGCGAACAAATATAAATACTTTATTGATTTGTTGGCTAAAGGAGTTAAGTCAGTAATCTTTTTTCCGCTTAAGTGCAGGTGGTTTAATGGCATTTTTTTTAAGGGGGATAAGTCACTAATTGGGTTTTCTGCGCAGATCAGCATATTAACCGGACAGTCTTTTATGGGACTTAAATCTGTCACATCGGTATTAATCAATATGACACTGTTTAGCGGCATGCCTTTTAATACGGAGATATCTGTCATTTTGCAATTTTGAATAGAGAAACTGGTTAACTTCATGCCTTTTAGAGGAGAAAGGTCGTGTATTGATTTCAAGCTGTGATAAAAGTAGTCTCCCGGAAGAAATAAATGTTCAAGCGGCATGCCGCGAAGTGGCTCCAGGTCATGAACGGCGGTGTTGGTTAGATGGAGCCTGTGTAAATTCATTCCCTTTAGCGGAGAAATATCTCTGATGCATGATGTTATTTTATTCGTTTCTTTTGCATTTTTAGCAGGTAGATAATTAAAACTTATACTGCGGGCTGAAGGAATAAATGTATAATCCGGTTCATATTTTATATATATCCCCGGACCGGACTTCCCACCTGTCCGTAAATATTTATCCGCGTCGTATGCTTTATTACAGAAAATCAGTTTATTTCGTAGATTATTTATCCGCCACCTTAAAATAGGTTCGTTGACCCACTTTATGTAGGTTCTTGGACTGACTTGGAACCATACGTATATTCCGACGATTGCAGCAACAGTAATTGCCGCTATGATGGCAGCCCATGTTGAAATTACTTTTTGCATTTACTTTTTGTTTCCATTGTTTGTAAGTTTGAAGGTATTTAAATACTCTTGAATTTCTTTCGGAGTTCCTTTAAGGGGGCCTGCGTTTGGACCGTTTCTGTAGGTGTGAATTGTAATTCCGGAACCAAATAAAGGAGTTAAATCGGTAACCTTGCTTCCATGTAAATAAATGTTCCGCAATGTTTTTATTTTTGCCAGCGGATTTAAGTCCGTAATCCCGGTGAGTGAAATATTCAGGGTTTCCAGCGTGGTGTTATTTTCTAACGGTGATAAGTCTGTTACCTGCGTTTGGGAAAGACACAATCCCTCCAATGGCATTCCTTTTAATACCGAAATATCTGAGACGGGGAGGTTTTCCAGATGGACTGTTTTCAATGGCATTCCTTTCAATACCGAAATATCTGAGACGGGGAGGTTTTCCAGAAGGACTGTTTCCAAGGGCATTCCTTTTAATATGGAAATATCATTAATTAGACAGTCACTGATTGAAAAAGAAATTAACTTCATTCCTTGCAGGGGAGAGAGGTCTATAATTTTTTTCAAACTTTTGTCATATCCGGCTACTGGCAGAAATAAATGTTTCAGAGGCATACCGCGTAGCGGTTCCAGGTCATGAACGGCGGTCTCTTTCAGATTTAACTGTTCTAACTTCATTCCGCGTAACGGAGATATGTCTCTGACACATGACCTGATTTTATTGAATTCCTTTCGGCTTAAGCTGAAACTGGAAGGAAATAATAATTCTCTGAAAGCTATTTCATAAATTGTCGGAAGAAATCCACGTTTGGAGTTCGAGTACATGTATGTGCCGCTTTGGTTGACAATCACAGGGAATAAATATAAATATTTATCGGCACCGTATTTTTGGTTACATGCGACCAGACTGGCTCTCAGGGTTTTCATTTGCAGTTTAAGTATAGGCCTATTAGTGAATTTGATGTAGGAGCCCGGGCTGATTTTGTACCATGTGTACATTCCTCCAACGATCAGAGCTAAAACTATTGCTGTGATCAGTGTGCCAAGGACGGCCCATTTGGATATTTTTTTCTGCATGAATCCCCGCTTGTGTTTTTATGATAACTCTATTATAAACTAGATATTTTTATAAGCAAGCAGGATTATGAATTTTGAGGAAGAGGGGAGAGAAAAAAAGCGCCGCTGATTGTATAATCAGGGCGCTGTGAGATTAACTATTTATGCCATTACCGGGGGAGGTACAGTACTCAGGCTTTGAAAGCATTCATCCACCAGCTCTTTGATCAGTTCTTTGACTGAACTCAGGTGGTTGATACGGTATGCGTTGGAACCGCAGGTGACAAAACCTTCGTCCATGTTGCCTTCCGAAGCGTTTTTCAACGCTTTGGCTATGCAGTACGGCGAGGTTGCTGGTTTACAGTTTTTCAAACACTGATAATCACATTTGAAAGGTTCTTTTTTCCCCGTCTGCATTTTGTCGACAAATGCGTTGCGTACCACTCGTAACGGTAGTTTTACCGGACTTTCAATTATTACAATATCTTCTTCTGTGGAGTTTATATAGGTCTCCTTGTACTGTGGAGCGGCGTCGCATTCGTGGGTACAGACAAAGCGGGTTCCCATCTGGACTCCGGAAGCTCCAAGACGCAGAAAACGGGCGATATCATTGCCGTCAAAAACTCCTCCTGCAGCGATTACAGGAATTGTTACGTTATGTTGTGATCTGACTTCTTTAGTAACCGCCAGAACATCCGAAACAATATTCTCCAGGCTTCTGGGGATCGTTGCCAGTTCATTCAGAGAGAATCCCAGATGTCCTCCGGCAGAGTGTCCTTCCACAATAATTGCGTCAGGAAAACGTTTGAATTTCTTCCACCAGGTACGGCAGATGATAGATGCTGCCCGGTCGGAAGAGACTACCGGAATGAGTTTAATATCACGGGATTCGACCAGTCCCGGCAGTTGCAGGGGGAGTCCCGCGCCGGAAATAATGGCGGCGACGCCTTCTTTTTCTGCCGCCTTGACCAGGTCGGCATAATTGCTCAGCGCACACATGACATTTACCGCTATCGGGTTTGAACTTAAATCTTTGGCTTTTTTAAGCATTTTCCTGAGTCCCAGAAATGAACGCTCCTTGTAATTGAGTTCTTGCTGTACGTAGTCTTCGCCCGCTCCTACAGCAGCAACTACTCCTAAAGCCCCTTCATTGGATACAGCGGCTGCCAGGCGTGATGAGGATACCAGCACTCCCATGCCGCCTTGTATAATTGGCGGATTGATTGTCAGGTCACCGATAACCAGATCAGGCAGTTCGGATATGTTTTCCATATTTTTCCTTGTGGATAAAATTACTTTGAGACCACAGCCTGTTCCGCTGAACCAGATAGATGTAATTGGTTTATGGTGGTATTAGTATTGCTGTTGCGCAAATACAATTTGTCCGTATAAAACAAAGCTTTGTCTCTGTGAAAGCATGTTGCTATACCGGACGGAGTTTCCGCGTTACCGCGGCGGGATGAATAGAGAAAGGGTTCTTTTTTCTTGTTATCTTCCGTTTTACGGATCTCGATGCTGCCGTTGCTTCCTGAATTGTCATTCGACAGCTGCAATGAAGGATTTTTCTGTTACAACAGCAATTTTACTGTCATTTTTCTCATTTATCCATTCAAGGTTCAAGATATCTACAAGATACTTGGTTATGTTGGTGTTTTCAAGGTACTTGCACTTTATTTTGTAATTATAGTTTTTGTTGTATTAATTGTTCCTTCAAATACCTGATAGAAAGCATATTTAGTTTGTACGTTATTTCTTCTGATACTACGATTCTGCTAAAAATTGCGAAAGGTTATTGAATTCCTTATCTTTTACCTATATATTAATCCGTACGACGAATAGCGTCAATACCGCTTCAAACTATGCGTTTGCGCTACGGAAGCGGAAAACATAGAATGTACCAGAGTTTTATTAATAATAAATTATATTTGTTTCAATATATGAAGAAGAACAGGAATACAACCGTTACTGTGTTAAGCCCGGCCAGGTTAGCCGGGAATACTGTTCTTGTGCCGGTCGTGCTGAGTTAACAGCCGATGGTCCGCGGCATGAATTCTACATTGCCGCCTCTGTCATCAAGGGGGAATTTTTCCGTTTTTATGAACCGGCAATAACTTTATACTTTTTTTACTGAAAATAATTAAAATAATATATTAAAATAAATAAGGAATACATAATATGAGCGATACGAAAATAAAAGGAAGTCTGTACACCATTAGATGCCTGGAAAAGCTGGGCGTTGACCTGATGTTTGCTTATCCCGGCGGTTTTTCACTGGAATTGCACCAGGCTCTCCAGCAATCTGATATACGCGTTATCCTGCCGCGTCACGAGCAGGGCGGATCTTTTGCCGCAGGCGGTTACGCCCGGGTAAGCGGTAAGGTTGGCGTTTGTATGGCTACCAGCGGCCCTGGTGCCACGAACCTGATCACCGGTATTGCCGATGCGTATATGGACTCAATTCCTACTGTTTTCATTACCGGACAGGTTCCGACTTCCATGATTGGTAAGAACGTTTTCCAGGAAACTGATATTATCGGCGTAACCCGTCCGATTGTTAAGCACAGCTATCTGATTCTTAAGGCGGAAGATATTCCGCAGACCCTGGCTGAGGCTTTTCATCTCGCGGCTTCGGGCCGTCCGGGGCCGGTTGTTGTCGATATTCCGAAAAATATTCAGCAGGAACTGATCGAACCGGATTTTGCCGGACTCGAACATATTGACCTGCCTACTTATGACGGTGCAATCGAGGTTAAACCGAAAACAGAAGACATTCAGCGTATCAAAGATGCGATTGCCAGTTCAAAACGTCCGTGTATGTATATTGGCGGTGGTATTATTTCAGCTGAAGCCGAAAAAGAACTGCTGCAGTTTGCTGAATCTTACAATATACCGGTAACAACCACGCTTATGGGCGTTGGGGCGTTTCCTGACACTCATCCGTTGTCATTGAAATGGCTTGGAATGCATGGTACCTACTACGCTAATTATGCCGCCAACGAAGCTGACCTGCTGTTATCGTTCGGCGTAAGGTTTGATGACCGTGTAACTGGAGATCCTGATAAATTTGCATCAAAGGCGACAATCGTTCATGTTGATATTGATGATTCAGAGATCAATAAGAACAAGCCTGCCGATATTGGTGTTGTTGCTAATATCAAAGATGTTCTTGCCGAGCTGAACAAAGCTCCGATCCATCAGGATTATGCCGAATGGCATAGTATGATCAAGCAGTGGAAAGAAGAGCATCCGCTTACCTATAAGGAAAAGTCGACTACTATTCAGCCGCAGTTCGTTATGGAAAAACTCTGTGAACTGACAGAGGGGAAAGCTGTTATTGTTCCGGGAGTTGGACAACATCAGATGTTTGCCGCTCAGTTCTATAAATATTCTGAACCGCGTCAGCTGCTTACTTCCGGCGGACTTGGTGCGATGGGCTTTGGACTGCCTGCCGCTATGGGCGCCAAGCTGGCTGCACCTGAAAAAATAGTTGTTAATATCGATGGAGACGGAAGTTTCCAGATGAATATCCAGGAACTCGGAACTTTGCATACCGAAGATATTCCTGTAAAAATGATCATCTTTAACAACCAGCATCTTGGTATGGTTGCCCAGTGGGAAGACCGTTTCTACGGCAGTGTTCGCGGTAATACTGTTCTTGGCAGTGAAAAGGCCAGTCGTCCGTATCCGGACTTTGTCGGTATTGCCAAGGGATATCTGATTGACGGGCTTGAAGTCTACAAGAAAGAAGATCTCGAACCGGCGATAAGGGCAATGCTGGAAGCTGACGGCCCGTTCATTCTGGACGTTCATACCGGCTATGAAGAACACGTTTTGCCGATGATTAAGCCGGGTGGTACCTACAAAGATATGATTACCGAGTAAACGGTATCGAACTATGTCTAAGCAGCCGGAAAAACTGAATCCGGCGTCACCGGCATTCGTCAGGAAATTTCTTGAAGATGCCGCCGCCGCTAATTTGAAACGTACCTTACGGAAAATGGTTCCGCTGTCTTCGCGTGAAGTGTTGTGCGACGGACAGCGCTGCCTGAATTTTTCTTCAAATGATTATATGGGGCTGACGTTTCATCCCGCCTTGAAAGAGGCGGCGATCGAATGGACTGAAAAATACGGTTCCGGTTCCGGCGCGTCGCGTCTGGTAACCGGCACGATCGACGCCTATCTTGAGCTGGAACAGGCGATTGCCGACTGGAAGCATTCTGAGGCCGCCATCGTTCTCGGTTCCGGATATATGGCGAATACCGGACTCATTCCCGCGCTGGCGGACCGTCACGCGGTAATCTTTGCAGACAAGCTGAATCATGCCAGCCTCAATGCCGGATGTCAGTTGTCCGGCGCGAAATTTGTCCGCTATCGTCATAACGATATGGATCACCTTCGCAAAATGATTGCCCGTGATGCCGATATTCCGGTGAAGCTGATTATCAGCGATACCGTATTCAGCATGGATGGTGATGTTGCCGACCCAATGGAACTTTCTGAAATAGCCAGGGAAGCCGACGCTCTGCTGTATCTTGACGATGCTCACGCGACCGGCGTGTTCGGCGAGCGTGGAGAAGGCTTTGCCTGTGGCGGCTGTGCTCATATTGTGATGTCTACTTTCAGTAAAGGCATGGGCTCATACGGGGCCTGCGCGGTATGTTCGGCCGATATGAAAGAATATCTGATCAACCGCTGTGGATCGTTTGTATACAGTACGGCGCTGCCGCCGGGAGTGTGCGGTTCGTTGTTTGCAGCGGTTAAGCTGATACAGACTCCGGAAATGGCCGAGGCGCGTAAACATTTACTGACAAATGTGGCAAAATTCCGCAATGTCATGCATGGTGCCGGACTTGATACCGGACCGAGCACAACCCAGATTGTCCCGGTGATTATCGGGGAAGCCGACAAAGCACTCAAAATTTCTCAGGAACTGTTCGATGCTGGTCTTCTTGCAGTAGCGATTCGTCCGCCCACGGTTCCAGTCGGTACCGCACGCATCCGTGTATCCATTAACGCTTCGCATACCGACGAAGATGTTGATTTTCTTGCCCGCAAACTTATCGAATGCGCCGGAAAATAATATTTTTTCCACTTCATGCGTTAGTTCTCTCCTTTAGCTGCGAACTGTAAGCGTATACTTCGTTTTTTTTTACCACGAAGAACACGAAGAACCACGAAGAAAATTAAGAATTGAGAATGAAGAATTAAGCAGCTGCTATTATGGGCGTAAGATATCAGACCTTATGGCGTTATAAACGAAGGATTGAATCAGCTCAGGACCCCATTGAAAAACGGGGTCCTAAAACAGCTCAGACCATTGATCTATTTCAGCTTCAAGAGGAAATTCGTAATCTGAAACATGGACAAAAACGCACCGCCGGAACCGGTGAATTACATGAGATATATCATGGTCAAATATCACGGGAACTGCTTAATGAACTGATCCATGAAATACGTGATGAGCTCAAACGCGGTCGGCGGGAACATGCGGAACAGATCATTTGGGATTGTCCGCATATGATCTGGAGCATGGATGACTTCGAATATGTGTTCAAAGGAATCAAGTTTTACGTACATCAGATACAGGATCTGGCCTCCCGGTACAAGTTTGAACCGTTAATTGATACCAGACCGATTAAAGGTGAAGCTGTAGCAGAAAACTTGCGGAAGTTATTCAAAAAACATGGAGCACCATTGCTTATGAAACGTGACAATGGCAGCAATCTAAACCATTTTTCAGAGATAAATGCTTTACAGGAATTTTGTGTTATTCCACTGAATAATCCGGCATATTATCCACAGTTTAACGGTGGTATGGAACGAGCTCAGGGCGAAGTTAAACGTGAACTCGATATCCAAACGCAGCAGTTTGAATTGCCGGATTCTTTTCCATTTGCGGTAAAACAGGCCATTCACAACGTAAATCACAATCCGCGACCGGTATCTTTGAAAGGAAATTGTTCATGCGGTGTATGGATGTTGCACATGGGGGTACGTTTCAGTAAACGTTATAGATCTAAGGTGTATCAAGAGATTAAAGCTCTTGCTATTGAAATGTATCAAAATGTAGATTATACTGATAAAGAGTTGGTAATTAGTGAATGTTGGCGTAAGGCCGTTAAGCAGTGGTTGATCGTCAATGAACATATCACGGTTATCAGGAAGCGAGAAGTGTAACCCGGTTTCTTAGCACCTCGCATCACAGAAATAGCTTTTATAACAAGGACTAGCAGCAGTTAATAAACATCATTTATGCATTTTGATAAATAAGATAAGGATATAAAATATATGAAGAAATGTACAGTTATCTTGCTCTCCGTTTTTTTCGGGTTGCTTATACCTCTATGGGGAACAGAATCACAAGAAATGCTTAATGCGGTAAAGGAGGGAGATGTAGTTACCGTAAAAAAAATATTAGACACCAATGCGAATTTTGATGTAAATGGTCGTTATACCCGGTGGGAAATGACTTTGCTAATGTATGCGGTCGATTATGCCCATATTGAAGTTGTCGAGCTGTTGCTTGAGAGAGGAGCAGATCCCACTCTCAAAACCATAAACGGTTTAAAGGCTTCGGACTACGTTTCTAACTCAGAATACTTTGGAGGTTCTAAGGAATCATATCTGCAACATATGCGCCAACAAAAGAAAAGTGAGGAAGAAATAGCTAAAAGGCTTCAAGAGTACAATCAGAAATATTCACCAGAGATGCTGAAAAAAAGACAACAAATTAAGGACTTGGTCTTAAAAGCATATACCGATAAAATGAAGCAAGGAGACGTATCTCCTATTTGGAAGGCCATAGTTTCTGATGATTTATCAAAAGTTAAAGCCCTTTTGGTCAGAGGAGACATAAGCAATATTAATATGCAAAACACTAAGGGAGAAACTCCTCTTATTGTCGCGGTTAGAAATGGTCGCTATGATATCGTGAAATTATTGCTTCGCCGAGGAGCAAAAATAGGGATTACGGATAAGAAAAGCAAATCGGCGTATTCGTATGCCCAAATGATGTTAGAATTGCTAAATCATGAGAAACAGGAACAGTACATTTCTGGGCTAAAAGATTTGGTGTCACAGAAAATAATTGATTTAAGCAAAAAGGATAAAAACGGTGACACATTATTAATGAAAGCTGTTGCCACAGGTAACTTGGAGCAGACAAAAATTCTTTTGGAAGCAGGTGTGAATCCCGCAGTTAAAAACAATAAAGGGCAGACAGCAAAAGATTTAGTTTGCTCCCGTATGGAACAATATCTTGAAAAAAAGAAACTTATTCTTGATCTTCTGAAGAAATATTCCAAGGACAAGTAGCACTTATTCCACAAAGAGATATCTTACATTTTATTAAAAATGAGATTTAATCAAGTCAAGTTTGTCATTTTGTGTCGTTGTAAATAATATGAAAAAAATCATAACAGTAGTAATTGCTTTTGTATTATCGAACATAACTCAAGCTCAGGATTTAGGAGTTACTTCTAATCCTGAGCCGGCAGTTTCTTCTGCGGCGCAGCATTCCATGTTTTAAGTTTCTTGGGGTCGGATGCGTATAATTAAAAATATTAGTCTCAAAATGTTCATTTTTCTTGACTTTTTGTACTGTTAGAGCTATTTTTTAATGGCTAAAAATAGATTTAAGCGTTTTTGTTAAAAATGGGGGGCTACAAATGTCAAGAAAACAGCGAAAATGGTTGAGTGGAGCTTGTTATCACATAACGCACCGGTGCCTGGAACGTCAGTTCTTTTTGAAGTTCAGTAAATACCGTGACATCTATCAGGAGATGTTATTCGAAGCTTCGCGGAAATTTCATGTCGATGTACTGGATTACATGATAACAAGTAATCATGTGCATTTGCTTGTTACCGCAAAAAACGGTGACGAGATCAGTTTGATGTTCAAATATCTGCATGGCGGTTTTGCCCAGAAATATAACTTTCTAAAGAAGCGCAGCGGAGCATTCTGGTCCGATCGATTTCATTCCACACGGATTCAGGACGGAGAACATTTTGGACGCTGTCTGTTTTACATAGACATGAACATGATGCGTGCCGGAGCGGTGAAACATCCGGCGGAATGGAAACATACGGCCTTTCATGAATTTGTCGGCAATCGTGAACGCTACAAAATCGTGAACATGGATAAGCTGCTGAAAATACTCGGTAGCTCTTCATACGATAAATTTCTGTTCTGGTATAAAAAGACACTGACGACAAAAGTAAGTTGTAATTTACAGGCACGTGAGGCATATTGGAGCAAGGCGTTTGCGGTCGGTAGCGCGGAATGGCTCGGCCAGAACATTGGGAGCATGAAAAGAATGCGTATTTATGATACGGGGAGTACAAAATACCTTAGCGGTAAAAAATTGCACTGAAAAATTGTTTTAACGAGGTAATTCTGACAAAAAATGCATAAATCTGAGCTTAACAAACAATATTATACGCATCCGACCCCAATAAACCCCAATAAATCCCCAATATTAATTGGGAGTATGAAAAGAATGCGTATTTATGATACGGGGAGCACAAAATACCTTAGCGGTAAAAAATTGTACTGAAAAATTGTTTTAACGAGGTAATTCTGACAAAAAATGCATAGATCTGAGCTTAACAAACAATATTATACGCATCCGACCCCCAAAACGTAATTATTCCAGGAGGAAGGGGGCAACGTTTAATTCCTGTAATAAATCCTATATTAAATGGAGGTGGTGGCGGTGGAAGATGGAAAAGGGTACCATGTATGTAAAAAAAGAAAGGAAATATAAATGAAATTGCTAGAAAAGTTTTATATAATAGAAAAAGCTTATGATGAAGACAGTTTTTTTCTTATAACACCATATCGTTTTCCTAGCGTTGAGTGTCCTACATGTAATAATGTGTGGGGAGGACTTTGTCGAAGAATTTTTGATTCTTTTCCAAATTATAATCTTTGTGAAGCGGTAAATGAAACTAAGATTATATCAACAAATGAATACAGAAATATCTTTGGAAAATTTGAGGATAACCCATCTTTTCCAATTGCCAAGTATCATTTTCATCCAGGAGGATATATAGGAAAGTCAATATTATTTTCATATGAAAAAATAGAGCAGGATTTTCTCCTTCCTCAGTCTAATATCTTATTTCCTATTATTGTTTCAAGCAATGTTCTCACTGAATTTGAACGAAATTCAATAACTGGTTATAAACCTCATCGCATAGAGCAGACAGCTTTATTAGATAAAAAATATAAACGAAAATACAAAAGAGAAGGCTCTGGTGCAATATCTCAAGCTTTTTATAAGAATGATTTCGAGAAGTATTCTTCATCTAATGACTTATGGGAAATTGAGGTTGTTCCCTTTGTTAATACCGGTATAAAAGTCGATTGCGTATGCCAAGATTGTGGCGATACTGAACTTGATTATAATGAAGCAAATGTTGATATTTTGAGGCGTAATTGGAATGCGGAAGATATCTTTTGGTTTGGGTCAGGAGTTCCAGCGTTCTCAGAAAAATGTATTAATATTCTACATGAATTTGATCCTAAACTAGTGGTTAAGACGGTTGAAAAATTTATAGAAAAATCGAAAGCATGGATGGATGAATGGAAAAAAGAACCTTAGTCAGAGGGATACGGGGTCATCCATTAAGGTTCCTGTCAAGTAAAAAATAAAAAAATCCTTAGGAAAATTTGAATTTTCCTTCAAACATGTCATAAGAACCATGCATATAATTTTATTTGTATTTTACTTGCTATTAATTTATTATGATTTTTGTATAAATATTTTACGCCTCAATTTATGGCTATATTTTTAATTTATAGTTAATTTTGTTTTTCTGAGTTAAATATAGGAGTTATGCATGTAATTTTGATGAGGAAAAACTTAAAATTCATACTTTGAGCTCAAATAAATGGAGGCAGGGGGGATTTATTCCTGACTTTAGAGGTTATCCGTAAATCAACATGATATCAGCAAAAATCGCTATTTGCGTAGGAGACAACGCAAGCAACTTTGAGTCGCGTAATTCCAGTAGTGGCCGGTTTCGATGAAACCGCCACCGCGAAGCGGCGCGGCAGACAACCCAATGGAAATTCGCGCTTTTTTCGTTTATTGTGTCGTTCGATGGACTGACTGGCGGTAGTTCTCAGGAGAACAACGAAAATATTTTTTAAATACATAGCAGAAGTAGCGGTCGCTGGAAAAGCCAGATAGCCAGGCAATCTCCTTGATTGAATCATTTGTGTTCAACAGCAGTTTTACCGCGTGATTCAGACGTATCTTTCGTAAGTATTCGGAAGGCGACGTATCAAGATGCCGTTTAAAGAGTTTTCGGCACTGCACTTCATGGATTTCCGCTGCCGCCGCTGCGTCAGCTATGGCGATATTAGCTTGATAATTCTGCTCCATATAGCCGATGATTTGGTTCAGGCGTGGTGATTGACGATAATCCGGGAATTGTTTGAATTTGCCTTGTTTTGCCAGATTCATCAGTACTTTATTCAGAAAGTTATCGCAAAAACTAACAGCTGCCTGATTACCGTTTTCTACAAGGGCAATCACATCCAGTAAAAATTCTCTTTCTGCTTCTAGAATTGGAATTTTGTGACAGGGGGAGATCAAGTGATCAATCGGATTGACTGATGCTGCATTCAACGGAAGGGCGTGAAATATAATATGTCTACATTTTTTTTCTCCCGGCGCGAGGGCAAATTCATGTTTTGCGTTATAAGGAAGGAGAAAACCTTCTCCAGAACTTAATATGCACTTGCTGTCATCCAATATCAGCTGGACCTTACCGGATAAAACAAACAGACAGAAATTGTCCGGCAGGGTTCTGGCGGTTACATGCCAGGGGGCAAAGTTATTCCAATAGGAACAGCTCAAGACATGTAGTGGATTCTCTAAAATATTTTTTAAACTGTCTGTTTCTCTGGAATCCAGCCGTGATGTAAGGTATATCCTGCGTTGGTCTCCATATTGACTTGTTGAATGCATGGTGTCGAATTTCTCTATAATGTGTTTTTTTAATAATAGACATATTTAACAAAGAATACTATCATTTTATTATAATAATATTCATTTATGAGGAAAGATTCAAGTATGAAAAGTGAATTTGCTAAAGAGATTTATTCTTCAAAGGAAATTATTCCAGTACCGTATTTGTCTGGAGAATGTTCGGAAATCGAAATTAATGAAGGACGTCAGCTGTTCGTTGATGATTATCTGATCGAGCATAATACCTGTAAACGCATCTGGCACGAAGCCGTGCCGTATAAAAATAATCCGGTTCTGGTTCCGGAGACAGAGATTGAGCTTGATAACGGTGAGTGCCCGCTAACGGTACCGTTCAACGACGGTGTGTGGTTCGATCCGCAGGACAAATGTTACAAAATGTACTATCACGCTGGATGGTTTCATGGAACGGCGTTGGCGATCAGTGATGATGGAATCAACTGGACGCGTCCTGATTTGGGAGTAGTCGGCAATACGAATCTGATAATTCCTCTGCGTTCTGGTTTTGAAAGAGATGGTTCGCTGATTTGGCTCGATCAGCATTCGGATAATGCGGAGGAGCGCTGGAAAATGTTTCTGTTTTATCGTCATGGGGACGAGGAGTTTGGAGAGTTGTATACGTCAGAAGACGGCATTCATTGGGATTTTAGAAAAAAAACGGGGCCATGTGGTGATAACTCCAGCTTTCTGTATGATCCGTTTCGCGGTAAATGGGTTTTCAGTGTGAGAGAGGCGTTTCCCGGAGTGGGACGTGCTCGTACATATTTTGCTCGTGATCAATTCATTGATGAGCCCTGGAAAAATCATGCTGAGAATTTTAATGAGATAATACCTGACGCGCCGATTCCGTGGGCTCGGGTGGATTGTCTTGATACATTTGAAGAAGCGACTCAATTCGACCCGCAGTTGTATGACCTGAACGCGGTGGCGTATGAAAGTCTTATGTTGGGCGTGTTTGCCGTGTTTCATGGTCCTGAAAACGGTGACTGCGAGGTTCTTGGATGTCCCAAGCGGATTGATTTGCATTTGGGTTTCAGTCGTGATGGATTCTCCTGGTCCCGTCCGTCAGAGCGGAAATCGTTTTTACGTTGTTCCCGGACAGAAGGCGACTGGGATCGGGGATATCTGCATGCAGCCGGAGGCATTTGTCTGGTTTTTAAGGATAAACTGCGTTTTTATTACGGGGCGTGGAGTGGAAAGTCCAAGCTAAAGCCTGGAGAAAAGGGCGCTTCAAGTCGAGTGGCTTATGCCATGTATGCCGGAGGCTCAACCGGATTTGCGGAAATGCGGCGTGACGGTTTTGCATCGCTGAGTACGGACAGTAATGGCGAAGTCGTAACAAAATACCTCAAAAATAGCAAGCGTTATTTGTTTATTAATGCGAATGCACAAAGTTTACGAGTCGAACTGCTTGATAAGAATAATCAGGTTATATCAGAATATTCATTTGAGAATGCAGTGCCGTTTTGTGGTGATTCAACTCTTCAGCGTGTTGAATGGAAAAATCATCAGGAGTTGCCGGCGTGCGAAGGTTTTAAGATACGTTTTGTTGTGGAGAGAGGTGATCTTTATGCTTTCTGGCTGACCGATGATCATGACGGGAAAAGCGGTGGTTATCTGGCTGCGGGCAGCAGGGATTATGGGACCGATGTGGATCGGTGATTAAAAAAGCGGTAGATTCCAAAGGAATCTACCGCCGTGGGGAGGGAGGAGTGTTAATTTATTTCCTGAAACCGATGAGTTTTTCTTGTGAGCTGTATCGGTCTCGGGGTATAAGGAACCAGCTTGCCGCCGCCCGGAAGTTCATGAGTCTTGTTGCCAAGCCATGAATTCTTCTGTAGGCGGGAGTCATAAGTTACTGTGAACTTCCCTGTGCAGCTTACTGCAGACTCTAAAGTTGTTCCGTTAAGGGTAAGTGTCGACAAGCTGGAATTGCCAGTAACGATCCATTTACTGGTTTTGTCAATGGCGAGAGTCGCCTTGTTGATTTTTCCTTTCAGCACGGATTCATTGGTCAGAGTAGCCGAAATCGAACTATTTTCATCACAAATGAGATCGCCATTCAATTTTTGGTTGTCAGCGGTAAACTGCGCGTGACCGCCGTTGGAACCGCGATAACCCCAGCGTGAAGATGCCGCGTGAATTATTATACCGGACTGAGTTGTGGTTTTTACATTTCTTAATTTAATAATACCTTTAGCGTTCGTTACAAAGAACAGAGGTCCGGTTTCCGCTTCAAGAGAACCGTTGGTCATGGTGAAAGCTCCGATTCGGCCTTCCGCATCACCAGAAAAACTTTGATAAATCATGACGCTCCATAATTTTTTACCGATCAAGTTACAATCGGTCAGGGTTATTTTGTTACCGCCTTCAATAACTGCTGCCTCTGCTCCCGATGCGATACCGTTCAGTCCCGTTGCCGAGATGTCTCCGGTTGAGTAAATTACCGGTGAACCGTATCCTCTGGTATGTACTTT
Organism: Victivallales bacterium; assembly: GCA_963677165.2. GTDB lineage: Bacteria > Verrucomicrobiota > Lentisphaeria > Victivallales > SZUA-371 > JAFGXT01. The sequence continues at coordinate 929,745 of CAXXSX010000001.1, forward strand.
TCCGCCTTTTACCGTGATTGTGCCGCTACCCCGGTCGGTAGCGATTGCTCCCGCCCGTTCATCGACTGTATAAATATCGACATTATCAAGGGTCACGGTTCCGCCTTGAGTTGCCATTACTCCGTGTCCACCGCCGCCGGTTGCTTTCAATTTCATATTAGAAAGAGCAACAACGGTTTTATTGCCGACCGCGAATGCGGCATTGGCTCCGGTGCCGGTGGTTATGATATATCCGCCATCAATACTGATCTTACTGCCGGAAGTTGCGAGGACCGCCGCGTTTAGACCGTAAAAACTACTGTTTTCATTTGATGTTGTATTGCCTGTTGTGGAAATTTTGGGCTCATTAAGTGTCAAATTTCCGCCGTTTGTTACGTAGACCGCAGAAGTATCGGTTTTGTTCGATATAAAATTCTTGTGTGATAGAGTTGCTGTTTTTCCGTCAACCGTATAGGCTCCGCTGAGAGTATAACTTGTTTGTGAGCCGCCTGGACCTCCTGGACCTCCTGGACCGCCCGGTCCCCCCTGACCACCGCCGGAAGAACTTTGCTGTTGTGACTTACTTGTTAGTTTATTAACCAACGCCGTGTATTGTTCTTCAGACAGAAACTCTTTGGCTGGAGCAATAATTTTTAGCACTTTCTTTTGAAATTTCTCCATCAGCTTTTGGATTTTCTGCATATCCATTCCACCCGGACCGCCTCTGCTGTGGCTGTGACGTCCACTGCTGGAACGACTGGATTTTTTTAGCTTTTTCTGAAGTTTTTCATAGAGTTTTTTAATTTCCTCAATAAGCGGCTTCAACTTGGTGCATTGTTCTTCGGTTAACTTCAGTTCGGTCTTCAATTTTTCTATGGTCAGGGTAGCGATCGCGCTGTTTTGCATACTTTCCGGGCCGCCTTGTCCTCCTGGACCACCAGGCCCGCCACTTGGAGGACCGCTTCTCGCAAAGAGAGAAAGACCGCAGAAAAGAATAAATACTACCAGAATATTACCTTTCACATTCATCATCCGGCTCCTTTGAAATTCTTTTATGTATTGTTTCGATATGTATTGTTGGTGTTCCCCACAAACCGAAGGTTTTGAGTGTGCCGGCAGGTAACCTTGTTAACCGGTTTGTTGTAAACACTAGCAAGTTCTAATTATATAATCGAATTAAATTATAAATGGTTACAACGAAAATATATAAATTTTGTAAAAACATAAACTAATACACGCGTTTGAAAGTGAATCTTACAGTTGATTCATAAAAAAAGACCTGCTTTGCAAGTTTTTGCAAAACAGGTCTGAGTTGGTGAAGAAATCTTCAAAGATTAAGGAATATGCCACAAGGTTTTGAAATAGGGATCTGCTTCGTTTATTGTTTCTTTGCGACCGAAAATGAATAACTTATTCGGATTCTGACCAAATCTCAGGTTTTCAACATGTCCGTCTATCATACCGAAGCTGATTCCCATACCATAATGGTCACGGAGGTTATTGATATTGGTATTGTAAACAATAGTGTAACCATTTAGATAGTTTGTGCCGTCATTAAAGACCGGAACACTGTATTCCAGGTTCATGATTGCCCGGGATGGAATATTTGACCGTGAAATTTTTCCGCCGATACCGCTACCGGCCGGTTTCCATGGCGGATTGGATTTTAATAACTGTCCATTCATGCAGTAGTTTGTTCTACTGTTGTCGACTAGTTTCCACGCGTCATCAACACCTACTCCCACAACCCAGTTTGCGGTGCTGTCACTGACTTTATTGTGAGGGTTGCCGGTGCAGTCAAATACTTTCTTGCCGAATTTATAATCTTTGATCAATACCCACATCCAGTATGTGGATGAATATCTAATTCCGCCATTGCTGAGGCCTAGTCCCCAATGAGTTGGTAGTTGTCCATTAAAATCATTTGTGTAGAGCAGCATGCCTGTTGCAATGTTTTTCTGATTAGCTGTACAATTAATGACCTTGGCTCTTGCGCGAGCTTTGTTCAAGGTTGGCAGCAGCATGCTTGCCAGGATTGCGATGATGGCGATCACGACGAGGAGTTCTATGAGTGTGAAAGTCCTGTGTGCCAACATGTTTTGCGGATGGTTCTGGGTTCTTTTCATTATTGTTTCTCCCTGTTTATTTAAAAGTTTGTTCCTGTAATTATTATCGGTGCTCCGGTTGTTGTGATGCGTACCCGTCTATTTTGAGACTTAATCACTCTTTTTCGTCCAACACAATCAGTTACTGTTATTTTACTACCTTTGGTTGGGAGTGCTACCGGGATAACACTTTTCCAATGATCAATCCACGGTTCCGGTTCCGCATAGTTGTCTGCTTTGTTGGCCTGTACATAGCCGTCTTTGCGGTTCCAGATAATTGCCATTTGTCCTTCCGGTTTCTTAAAGAGAATTCCTTTCAGGTACTTGTTTTTAAACTTTAGAAACTTCACAAATTTAGCTCCATCCAGAGCTTCTGAAATAGTGCAGAAGGCAGAAAGTGAAGGTTTTACAGTTCCATCTCGGAAAAGTATTCCATAGCTGTATTCAGAATCCTTGGAGTTTATACCGCCTTTATCGGTCCAACGACTATCCTGGAGTTGATAGAACATTACTCCGGCAATTCCTTCGGCTTTGGCAAGGGCAAATTGCAATACGATATTTTCTGCCGCTCTTCTATAGGAATCGTACCACCAGTTGTTGGGTTTAGTGCAGGCATATGCTTCGGTTATCCAAATGGGTTTATTGCCAAGTTGTTTTACGGTCTTTTTTATTGCTTTCAGCGGACCATAGAATGACCAGTAGGACCTTGCGTTATCGTAATCTGGGGTGAGGTTGCCGCGTCCGGAGTGATAAGCTATGCCATCCATCATGTTCCAGCCACCGTTTTTATGGATTGCTTTCAGGAATCCAAGGTCAGCTCCGGCAAGTCCCATACTCATTATTTTAACTTTATAATTTCCGGCCTTTTTTTGGTTGTAGATTTCCGATAACCAGTTTTTTACATAGATATCAGCTTTTTTCCCACTGTTTAGCGATCCCATGTTCCATTCATTACCGAATTCCCACCAAACATTCTGTTGAAGTCTGCATCTTTCCAGCCCTTTCTTTGCCCAGTCAGTTCTCTTTTTGGGGGTATTCTTCCATTGCTCCGGTCTTATATTTGAGTGATAGTTGGACAGTGCTCCAAAAGCGGGCATGGTTTTTCTGGTATCACCGTTACGGACCCAGCGTATGCCCATACGTTTTAGAAGTTTATCCACTGCTTTCTGTGATGGAATATCGAAATACGCGGCAATTCCAAAGATGCTTGTATCTTTGTATTTATACTCGTAATCAGGCATGACTGCCAACATTGTGCGAGCAAACACTTCTTTGCCGTTCAGTTTTGCGGAAGCTTCAGCGAAATAGAATTCATGTTCATTTCGGGCTGGAATTTTAATATTGATGCTTTTCTCCTCATTCGCGTCTAAATTAATGTTGTTTGTGCTGTTTTTTATAAGTTTCCCATCATAATCTCTTACGAATACTTTTAATCTGACTCCTGCGAGTTGTTTTCCGGAAGTATTCGTGAGTCTGATATTGAACTCTGGTCTTTCTTTGTTGTCCCACAAGTTGAAATCCCTGTTGGTGGCAAGAGCGAGGGATATTGGGCGTTTTGAATAGACTGCTCCGGCAGCTTCATTGGTGGTGTAAGAGGGAAGAATAATGAATTTCGTTTCTCCTGTATAAGTGTCTTCTCCGGTTTTTTTCAGTGAAATGTGTTGCGCATAAGTGTTGACCCAGTTTACATTTCCGTTGATTGTTTCAAAGACAGAAGAGTTTTTGCCATTGAAGCGTCGAAAGGTTATATCCTTTACTTCATAGGGAACACCACCGTGTTTGTGGCGTACCCATTTGCCCAGCTTTACTAGTTTTGGGGAACCTTCGATTTTGCCTTTTTTACGTATATACATTGTGCCGCCTATGTTTACGCCTTTAGGAGCAGTTACTGTATATTTTGCTGTTACGATATGATTCTGGCATGAGAAGATACCGCTGATTTTTACTTTTCCGGTTTTGTCGTTTACTACATTATAATCAATTTTTATCGTGTTGTCATTCAGTTTACTGGTATTTCCTGATTTGGTCTTTTGCGGAGCCCAAGATAGAGAAACTCCGCTTAGGGTAAGCAATACTGATCCTTCAATGTCGAGAATATCCACTCCGCCGTTGGTTGTCTTTATAGCGCACCCATCTCCATTAATCTTTATTTCTGCATGAGCAAGAATGGAAAAAAGTACAAATACTGATATTATATAAGATTTAATTCTGAGCATGTTTTGTCCCCCATATTTCAATTTCATTAATCTCGCCGCGGTTTTTCTTGAACTTTACTTCCAGTTTAACATATCTGGCCGGGACTTCCTTGAAATTGATTTCCGTTTCATTATTTATTTTTTCTGATTGAGCGATTTGGGTGTAGTTCTTGCCGTCAGTGCTGACCAGTATGGTTATCTTTTCCGGATTTAATACCTTGTATCGGGATGCAACCAGTTTGATTCGAGATACATTATAAACTTTTTTCAGGTCGTAAACGATGTTTATTCCGGGCATCTTAAAAAATGCTATATGGTTTCTCCATGGCTTTGTACCGCCTTGCAAGGCTCCGTCATTTCCGCAGACGGACTTGCTGTTTGCTGAGTCCTTCCACCAGGATTTTACGCCTGCTGGAGCTTCATACTTGTAGTCCGCTCCAGTATTGATGCTTAGATAATAACCTTTGGGGTATTCAGCGTTGTCGCTGAGGATATGAGGTTGTCTATCCAAAACTGCATCCGGAATAATAACCTCAATATTAGCGGTTATTACAGATTTTTCTTTGCCGTCGCTCCATGTTGCAACTAGAGGATAAATCTGGTGCGGAATGAATTTTTTCGGATCATTTGGGATTTGAGCTGTAATTTTATAAGTATAGAGCTTTCCCGCCTTAAGTTGACCAGTTTTAATTGATTCTGGGGTTATTTTCCAGCCTTGCATTGCCTGAATTTTGATTTCTCCTGATGACGAATTCTGAGGTGCATAGAGCTGGACGGTAAAATGAACCGTTTCTCCTGGTTTGAATGTTGCTCCGAATTTGTCTACAGATGTTCCTGAACCTGGGATTTGAGGAATTCCCAATATCGGTTTGTGATCTTTGAGCAGATAAATCATTCCTGCAGTTTTTATTTCAGGTAAATCAATGATGTGTTCATTGTCTGATATGCTACGGATAGTTACCGGGTGGATTCCGTTATTTTCGGCTGGAGCCCATAGTGCATGAATTGCTGTTCTGGCTGGCAGCCACATTTTAAGTTGTCCATTCGTAATAGGTTTTCTACTCATGTTGGTGATTGCAAATATGCAATTGTCCTTGCTGTCAATGTAGGGCTGCGCAACTCTGAGGGCCATCTGTTGTTGAACCGGAATATTGGCTGTATATCCTGGCTTTATGTTGATGTCAGTTAAAAGCTTCTTCATCCACTTGCCGATAAGCATTGATTCAACGGTTTCCGGACGCAGAACACCTAGCTGAGTCGCAATATAAAGCGACTTGCCCTTGCCGTAATTGTTTTCTACAATCAAAGGTTGTTCACGAGTGGTCTTTCCGATAATTTTTCCGGTGGTTAATTTTAGATTGGCAAGTCCGTCTCCACGGATGATTCCGTTTTTTGTTTTTACCCATAGGTCAACCCATTCGTCATTGTAATAAGTGATTTTAGTACCGATTACTTTTGCAAGTCCTTGGATTTTAACATGGTGTTCATTAAAGAAACCAGGTCGTGTGTCGCTGACCAGTTTGCCGCCGCTTTTAACATAATTGCTGATTGTAGTGCATTCTTTTTTAGTGAGGTGTTGGGCTCCGACGAGAAGGAGCGCGTCATAGCTCTTGAGGTAATCTGCATTGAGTTTTGTGTAAGGAATTGTGTCGATCCAGAATCCCTGTTCACGGAGTCGTTTGTAAACTTTATAGCGATTGTTGCGTTCCCATTCCCACACACTGTTTTCTGGATTGTCTGCCAGAATTATATCTCGTTTGGGCATGAGCATTGCCAACTTGGGCATGCCAGAGGCAGGAACAGACTTTGTCCAGAATGCTTCCGTGCGGTGGATCATATGCGCCCAGCGAATTGCATAAAAGAATCTGTCGCGAAGTTTCAGATTGGGCGCCATGAACGCATAGGTGTCGAAGTCGCCTTTAGCTCCCAGAAAACCAGCACAGAAGAAGTTTGCGCCTTTTAGTCCGTTATTTAGTGCCCGCCAGTATGTGGAAGCCCACTGATAGGCCGGGCCTGAATGATTGTTCGACTCACACAACATGGTACCGTAGCCCGGAGCTTTGTCCAGTGGGCGTATGCAGTTAAAAATATAGTTGATGTTGTAAGACATCTTATCGTCTGCTCCATAGATGTCTATCCCACAGTAACCACCGCTGTAGGGCCGTATTTTTTCTGCCATGCTGTCAAAGTCAACCAGTTGTTCTTTGCCTTTGGTGGGGGGTTCGATACCCAACTGAGTCATTTTGAAAAGAACTGGACGTTTCAGGGGATCGCTTTCATGGATTGTTTTAAATCTTGTCGCGATCAGATTGGTGAAATTATTTGTGTTGAAACGGTGCCAGTCGAGCCATGCTCCCTGATCCTTGCGTATTCGTGCTTTGGGAAGGAGTGGTTTGATTTCGCTGAAAGTTTTGTAATTCGAGCCCCAGGTTTTATTCAGTTTTTCAACATGTCCGTAACTTTCTTCCAGCCATTTATGATATAATGCGATCACTGGTTCTGAATAGTCCAGATATCCAGTCCATTCGTTGTCGATAGACCAAAAAATGATTTCACTTTTTCCTCTGGCCTTGCCTAATTGGTTGACAACACTGGTTTCGTAGGCTTTCAGGTATTTCATGAAGTTTGGATCGAAAAGAGAAAAGCCTCCCGTTTTTCCATTTGCTTTTACTGCTTTTTTCAGCTTAAAAATCTTTGGACTATTGTTGTTGTAATAGTGAACTGCCCATAGAGGTTTATGCATGAGAGTTCCATAAGGATCGGTTTTTCTTCTTTGGGCTATTGGTTTACCGTCTTTCCATTTGCATCCGCCGATAGCCGATTCTTCATTATAATTAAATCCACCTCGGGTGATGAGGCTTTTGTCTTTTCGCAGAAGCAGGCCCATTGGAAAATAGTCATCGGTCGGTCCCTGCGCTGTGATCTCGGTGCTGTAAGCCCGAACATTTTCAAGGGGATCGGCCTGACAGGTGAGAGTCGCAAAAATAGCCATACTTATTGGTAACAGTTTCTTCATTCTTTCTCCCATTTCCTTATTTTAGACAGTCATTTATTATTTCTGAAATACTTCCTGTTGCCAGGCCGATGCATGTATCAGCCGCACCGTAATAAACTCTTAGCCGGTCCTTTTCGAAGTCGGCGATTGCTCCGCAGGGAAATACTACGTTTGGAACATTTCCTGTACATTCATAGAGTGTGTCCGGAGTAAGCAGCCAGCCTTTTGATGAGCCGACTATTTTACATGGATCATCAAGATCAAGCAGCAGCGCTCCGATAGAATAACGACTACCAGCGCAACTAGTGTGCACTCCGTGAATTATTTCGAGCCAACCCTGTTCGGTTTTTATCGGCGGAGTGGGGCCGATCTTGGTTTTTGCCCAAATGTTTGACATCGTGCTGCCTTGAACTCTCCGGTGACATCCCCAATGGATCAAATCGGGCGAGGATGACAACCAGATTTCTCCTTGTTCTGTTCCGCCCGGAGCGAAAGGGCGATCAAGTCGATAGTATTTGCCGTCGATTTTTTCAGGGAAAAGACACGGAACCCGGTTGCAGGGCAGAGAGATGCACTCGATAAATTCCCTTGTTACGAAATCATTTGTTTTTTCCAGTGCGGCAATGGGGCCCAGTGGGGGTTCCATCGGACGAACAATATAATAGGTGTTTTCAATTTTTGTAATTCTCGGATCGATGCACCAGATATCGAATTCTTCCCACGGTCCTTCTTGCAACTGAGATATAAATGGTTTCTGCTCAATTTCGAATTCAATACCATCTTTGCTTCTGGCAACATGCATGGCAGGAACTCCATCCCGTGGAATTACCGCCAGCAGTAGGATTGTTTCATCATCCATGGTTGTCTGACCGCAGTTAAAAATAGCAGTCGTTCCGGGCATATTTTTGGGCGTAATAATTGGATTTCCCTGATAGCGTTTCAGGAGTCCTTCGGTTCGGGTCAAGGTATGATCCGATGAATTCTTTCTCATTAGCATAGTGTTTTACTCTTTCGTTGGTAATTCGCTTATATTGCAGTAACTAATTTTGTGCTTTCTTTACAGAATTCCCTTCTACCAGTTTTACTGGAACCATTATATGGTGTTTTGTGTCGTCAAGGCTTTGTGGATTTAATAGTTCAATGAGTCTCAGTGCCGCTTTTTTTCCCAGATCTATGGGAAATATTTCACAGCAGGTTGGTTTTATGTAAAAGGTATCTATTGCGGGACGGTCGAAGGAAATAATACTGACATCGTCGGGGCATTTTAGACCTTTTTCGGTGAGAACCAGCTCCGCTCCGAAAACAGAATCTGCATAGGGGAGGATCAGGCATTCAGGAAAACTTCCTGAATCAATCCATTCTCTTAGTGTTGTGATAACATCAACCATTTCGGTGGAAGGACATGATTGGCAGAAAAAGTGTTCGAGACCTAATCGCTCAATTGTTTCAAGCATTACTCCTGATTTTCTGGCTTTCCAGTCACGAATATTCGAGGTGCTGTCAAGAAAGCCGATGTTTTTGGCTCCATTGTCAATTAAGTATTTTGCCGCCAAACGTCCTCCGCCAATATTGTCGGTATCGACAGTGTCGAACGAACTGTTCGGATGTTCTGTTGTTAGGACAGTCTTAATGCCGTTTTGATTTATGCGTTCAATGAGTTTATCACTAGGGTTGCCCATAATGATAATACCGTCCTGTCTGGCTATCTGGCTTAATGTATTGTTATTTTCCTGCAGGAACTTCTCTTCTTCTGCGTGCCAGGTTGAGATAGTGTGATGAATCTCTTTTTTCTGATTGAAGATAAGCTGGATGCCATTAAGTATTTCGCTAAAGAAATTTAAGCTCAGCATATTTGTTTGTTCCGGCAGGGGACAAAGTAAAACCCCTATGTTTAGCAAACGGCTCTGGGTTCTCATAGCCTTTTTCATTACCTTGCGTTCTATTGAAGATGTATCGTAGCCCAGTTGATTGATTACAGCATATACTTTATCCCGGGTATTCCGGTTGATTCTGGGATGTTTGTTTAATACTCGTGATACTGTAGCCTGTGATACCCCGGCGGCTTTTGCTACATCAATTAGTGTTATTGCTTCTTTTGTTCGCATGATCATCTCTTTTTTTCAGGCGCTTTATTGTTGCTTCATATTTTGATTATATTATTTATGAAAATATATGTCAATATTGCACGGATTAAAATTTAAAATATTCATATTCTTTCATGGAATTAACATGATTTTTTGAGTTGTATATTGTTTGTTATTATGTTTTTATATGTGATTGTGTTGTTTTGTATATATGTTGTGAATAAATATGAAAAATAATATATTGGGTTGTGCTGTTTGGGGAGATTGTCGGGAGATTTGTTTTTTTAGGCGAAAAAGAAGAAATATTAACGATTTTTTTGAAAAAAATTGCATGGGAGGCTTGAAAGTTGCTATAAATCAATACACAATAAATACCTTTGCGTGCTTTTGATTGTGGCTGCAAAGGTTAGTGACCGGTGTTATTTATAATGGTTTGTCTTTTTTAATGCCGGTATTGATAATATTGAATAAAAACAGGATATATATGAGCTCGAAACTGGTTATAGTGGAATCACCCGCCAAGGCGCGTACTATTGGTAAAATGTTGGGTAAAGACTATCAGATCTTTGCATCAATGGGACATATCCGGGACTTGCCGGAGCGCTCGCTTGGAGTCGATATTGCAAATGGATTTCTGCCTAACTACGTAGAAAGCAAAAGCCGCGCCAAGGTTATTAAAGAATTACGCTCAGCTGCCAAGAAATCCGATGCCGTATACCTGGCTCCTGACCCTGACCGTGAAGGAGAGGCGATTGCATGGCACCTCCATGAGATGTTAAAAGATAAGACCAAAGCAGACTTTCATCGGGTATCTTTTCATGAAATAACCAAATCTGCTATAGCAAAGGCGTTTGAACATGCCGGGGAACTTGATATGCATCTGGTTGATTCCCAGCAGGCCCGTCGTGTGCTTGACCGTCTGGTTGGTTATCAGATTAGTCCGCTGTTGTGGTCTCAAATTGAAAAAGGAATCAGTGCCGGGCGAGTACAGTCGGTTGCCTTGCGTCTTGTGGTGGAACGTGAACGCGAAATTTTGGCGTTTGAGCCGGAAGAATACTGGAACTTTATCATAAAACTAAGCCCGGATGCCAGCAGTGGCGGTGAACGGGTTTTTGAATCGCGACTGGTGCGTATTGACGGAGAAAAAGCTAAAGTTGACAACGGTAATGACGCAGCCCGGATTCTGGAAGCAATTAAGCCAAGTGCGTACAAGGTGTCTGGTCTTAAGTTTGTACCTAAGAAGCGTTATGCTTCGCCGCCGTTTATCACCAGTACGATGCAGCAGGCGGCAAGCAGTAACCTCGGCTTTTCTGCCAACCGTACCATGCGGATCGCCCAGCAGCTTTATGAAGGTCTTGATGTCGGGGCCGGCGGTACCGTGGGTCTTATTACTTATATGAGAACGGACTCGGTTAATATTGCCCGTGAGGCACAGGATGCATGTCGTGGCTTTATAGCCGCGGAGCTGGGCAGAGATTATATTCCTGAAAAACCGAATTTCTATAAAAGCAAGGCCAGCGCCCAGGAAGCGCATGAAGCTATTAGACCGACAGATGTGAACTTGACTCCGGAAAGGGTTAAACCATTTCTGGATGATGCTCAGTTTAAACTTTATTCACTGGTATGGCGTCGATTTGTTGCGAGTCAAATGGCTCCCGCTCAACAAGCTCAGACCACCGCTGAAATCGAGACAACCGGAACTGATGGCCATTGTTATCGTTTCAGAACTACGGCAACAGTTACAACTTTCCAGGGGTTCCTGAAAGTTTATCGGGTAACTGAAAAAGATGAAGATCTGGTAACGCCGGAAATTTTAAAGAATCTCAAGGAAGGCGATGAGTGTTTCCTGCGTGATGCCATGAATGAGCAGAAATTTACAGAACCGCCTCCACGTTTTTCGGAAGCATCACTGATTCGTGAGCTTGAATCAAATGGTATCGGGCGTCCGTCTACCTATGCAACAATCGTAAATACGATCCAGAACCGTCGTTATGTTTTAAAAGATAGCGGCAGACTCCATCCGTCAGAGCTGGGCTTCAAGGTTAACGACTATCTGGTAAAAACATTGCCTGACCTGTTTCAGGTAGGGTTTACCGCCGGAATGGAAACTCGTCTGGATGAGATTGAGGAAGGTAAACTTACTTATACCGGAATGCTTAATGATTTCTACAAAGATTTTGTGACCTGGGTTGATTCTGCGAAGAAAGTTGGTGCTCCGAGTGAAAACAAGGCGGAAAGCCTGATTAAACTTCTCGATAAAGTGGAAGAGTGGGCTGAACCGGAAAAACGTGGACGCCGTACCTATGATGACCATAAATTCTTTAACTCGGTTCAGGAAAAGTTTTTTAAGGACAACACGGTGACCGCAAAGCAATGGCAGGCGCTGCTGCAACTGGCGGTTACTTATAAAAATCAGATTCCGGAACTTGAAGCGGTTGCTTCCCGGGAAGGCTTTCTGGAGGAATTACAGGAAGCCGGGCAGAAAGCGATTGAAATGGCTGAAAAGCAGAAGGAATCAACTGCGTCCGAGAAGGATATTGCTCAATATAAAGATCTTTTTAGTGCGTTTGACAATGTCAAGTGGGCCGAGCCGGAAAACCGGCGTGGAAGAACTTATGATGATAAGAAGTTTTTTGATTCAATCAAAAAACAGGCCGAATCCGGTAAAAAACTTTCCGATAAGCAAATGGCTGTGGTTGGCCGTTTTGCGGTCAAATATAAAGATCAGCTCAGTAACTTCGATGATATAAGTTCCCGGTTGGGGGTAACGATTGAAGAAGGTGAACAGGGAGGAGCCCTGCAGGATCCCGAAGTGCTCAAGCTTCTTGAAACTTTATCAAAGGTTACAAAATGGGCCGAACCCACCAAGAAAGGTCGTCGTGTTTATGACGATAAAGTCTTTTACGAGTCTCTTCAACGTCAGGCTGATGATGGACGTAAGCTTAGTCCTAAGCAGGTGTTTGCGTTAAAGAAGCTGGCTGGCAAGTATTCAAAGAAAGACCCGGAACAGAATACCGACGAATCTGCTCAATAGCATATAAAAAACGGGCCGGAAAACATAAAGTTTTCCAGCCCTTCCATCTGCCTGTAGGTCCTTTGGATGTTTTAATTTTTATGCGAACAAGCCTGTTATTTCAAGCTTGAGGTTAATGATTATGTGTCATGTTTTTTCTGCAGATATCCATCTTTCGAGTTAACTTCCTGTTCATGTGAGGGTCAACTTTGTGTTGAGAGGACATGATCTGCTGATGACTTTTTACATGACTGAATTCTGGTGTTCTTTTGTGCATGACTTGGCATGTCTCCTTTTTTGTTTCTTTTCTGCCGGAAATCAGTAACCAGCGGCGATTGAAACTGCGCGTTCCATGGCGTTTTCAATGGCCTCATCTTTTTCTGCCGGACTCCAGGTTGTCGGAGCGACATGAATGTTTGTGATTGATTTGAAGCCAATGAAGTGTAGCCATAGTTCAAAATATTTCTTTTGATAATCAAAATCAGCCAATGGTTGAGAATTATATTTTCCGCCGCTGGAATAGATTACAACTGCGGGGCGGTTGGTAATTAACCCTTCATACCCTTCGGGTGAAGGCTTGAATGCCAGGCCTGGCTGAGTAATCATGTCAATATAGTGCTTCAGCTTGTACGGAATCGAAAAGTTCCACATTGGAATGCTGAAAAGATACTTGTCAGCTTTGTTGAATTCCTGAAACAGCATTTCAACCGTATGCCAGCGTTTCTTTTCTTCCAGACTAAATTCAGAACCGGACATTATTTTGAATTTTGCGTCGGCGGTGAATTCATCGTATTCTGGAAGTTTCATGTCCCATATATCCAATTTGCGAATAGTATCTTCCGGGTTGCTTAACAAGTATATTTCAAGGAATTTTTCCGCAACGGCTTTTGAATGAGAACGCCGTTTGCGCGGGGAACATTCGATATAAAGCAATGTTTTGTTATTCATATAGACTCCTTATTTTCGCTTTAGAAAACTTCCTCTCACTTGAGCCTAATGGTTGGCGCTGAAAAATCAATACCCTGTTCTGGTGGGAATGTGAAAAAACATGGAAAATAATAAAAAAGCGTTTTCTCAAATTAATCTTTTTTAAGTAAAAAATAACGATAAAAATCTTTGAAAAAACCTTGTTCGCATGATAAATTTATCAGGTTGAATATTAATGCTTCATTTGATGGGTATTCAGTCAGATTTTAATTGATCATTTTTTATATATCACTTATGGGAGTAGCCTATGTCGGAAAACGAAAACAATACACAATTCTCCGGTGGGAATCAGGATTACGGTGCTAGTAAAATTACTGTGCTCGAAGGACTGCAGGCGGTTCGGAAACGTCCCGGTATGTATATCGGGGACACCGGGCAGCGTGGTCTGCATCATCTGGTGTATGAAACTGTTGATAATAGTATCGACGAAGCGATGGCCGGTTATGCTTCCAAGGTGGAAGTGGTCATCCATCCGGATAACAGTGTGAGTGTGATCGATAACGGGCGTGGTATTCCGGTCGATATTCATAAGACGGAAAAAAAGCCTGCGGTGGAAGTTGTGATGACTGTTCTCCATGCCGGTGGTAAGTTCGATAATGATGCTTATAAGGTTTCCGGCGGTCTTCACGGGGTTGGTGTTTCTTGTGTGAACGCGCTCAGTGAATGGCTGGAGGTTGAAGTTCATCGTGAAGGAAAGGCTTACAGTATTCGTTTCGAACGCGGTAAGACGGTTAGTCCGCTTAAGGAGCTGGGATCGGCTGAGCGACGTGGAACCAAGGTTACTTTTAAGCCGGATGGAGAAATATTTCCGGATACCGTTTTTATCTGGGATATTCTCGCCAACCGTTTGCGCGAACTGGCTTTCCTGAACAAAGGTGTAAAAATATCTTTATCCGATGAACGTATTTCAGAAGATCAGGATGCAAGAAACGAAAAATTCTATTACGAAGGCGGGATTCGCGAATTTGTTTCCCACTTGAATGCCAATAAGCAGGCGCTCAATCCTGAAGTTATCTACATGGAGCGCGCCAAAGACGGAATTGATGTTGAACTTGCCATGCAGTATAATGATGGTTTCAGTGAAAACATTTTTAGTTACGCCAATAATATTAATACGTTTGAAGGCGGTACTCACCTCAGCGGTTATCAGGCTGCTCTTACACGTACGATCAATGCATATGCGAAAGCGAATAATTTGCTGAAAAGCGATAAGGGCATGACCGGTAACGATGTTCGTGAAGGACTTACTGCTGTGATCAGCGTTAAGATCCCTAATCCGCAGTTTGAAGGTCAGACTAAAACAAAGCTGGGGAACGGAGAAGTTCGCGGTATTGTTGAATCTATTGTAAATGAAGCTTTGGCTGAATATCTGGAAGAGAATCCGCAGACCGCAAAAGAAGTCATTAACAAGGCTCTCACCGCGGCCCGTGCTCGCGAAGCTGCTCGTAAGGCGCGTGAACTGGTTCAGCGTAAGGGTGCCCTGGAAGGTTTCTCGCTGCCGGGTAAGCTTTCTGATTGTTCAGAGAAGAATCCAGAACGATCTGAACTGTACATCGTGGAAGGGGATTCCGCTGGTGGTTCTGCCAAGCAGGGACGCGACAGTTCGTTCCAGGCAATTCTGCCGATTCGCGGTAAACTGCTCAATGTTGAAAAAGCCAGAATCGATAAGATTCTGCAGAATAAGGAAATTCAGTCTCTGGTGGCAGCGATTGGCTGCGGCGTCGGGGATGATGAATTTGATGTTACCAAGGCGCGTTATCATCGCGTTGTAATCATGACAGATGCCGATGTGGACGGTTCACATATCCGAACTTTGCTACTAACATTCTTTTATCGTCAGATGAAGCCACTTATCGATGCCGGATATGTTTATATTGCGAATCCGCCGTTGTTTAAGGTTCGCCGCAAAAAGAAAGAATCCTATATTGATACAGAAGAACAGCTCGATAAATATCTAATTGAACTGGGATGTGATGATATTGAAGTCAGGACTTCAGACACAAAGCCGGTGGAACTGGATTCTGTTCTGAAGATGATTAAACTTTTTGTTGAAATACAGAAAGTTGCTCAGGGACTTGGACGTCATGGGCTGATGGCGGAAGATTACTTCGGCAGGATTAATGACGAAGGGCATTATCCGATGTCCAAAATAAATGTCCGTGAAAAAGACGGTACTGTTACCGAGGCATATGTCTATTCAGAAGAGGAAGAAGAAAAGATTATTGCCGAAGCAGAAGCCCGACTCAATGAGGTTGAAGAAGAAAGCGCCGAAGCAGAAGTTTCTGAGGGAAGTGAAGCGTCTGAAACAACTGTTGAAAGCGATTCTGATACCAAGCTCACGGAAGAACAGATGGAACTGATTGATGATGGCGATGACGGTAATGTATTTGTGGCATCGGCAATTGACGTTATTTCTATTGTTGAGTCAAAAACTTGTGAGGAATTGGCTGAGCAGATAAAAGAGCTGGGGCTAAATGTTCATCAGATATTTGAAGAAGGCGAAGAATCGCTTTTTGAACTGATAGCCGGAGATAAATTCCAGAAGATTTATTCTCTGAACCAATTATTTGGCGCAGTTCGCGACAATGGACGTTCCGGCATTTACATTCAGCGTTACAAAGGTCTTGGTGAAATGAATGCTGAACAGTTGTGGGAAACTACAATGAATCCTGAGTTCCGTAAGATGATCAAGGTATCAATGGAAGATGCCGTTGAGGCGGAACGGATGTTTACGCTGCTGATGGGGGATGTGGTAGAGCCACGTCGTGAGTACATCGAAAAGCATGCTGCGGGCGTAAAAGACCTGGATATTTAAAGACTATAAAAACTGGAGATATACAATATGACTGAAGCCGCGAAAGAAGCACCGGAAGTCAAAGAAGACAAAAAAACAAAGGCTGCTGAAGAAGCCCAGGAATTCAAAAAGACCGATCCTGCAAAGGAAAAGAATCTGGAGATTGCGATCAGCCAGATTGAAAAATCCATTGGAAAAGGTTCGATCATGCGTCTGGGCGATAATCCAATTGCTGATGTGCCGACGATTAGTACTGGTGCGTTGTCGCTGGACCTGGCGCTTGGAATCAAAGGAGTTCCTCGAGGCAGAATTATTGAGATCTACGGTCCTGAATCATCTGGTAAAACGACCTTGTGCCTGCATGTTATTGCCAATGCTCAGCGAGCTGGTGGAATTTGCGCAATTGTTGACGCCGAGCATGCGATTGATCCGATTTATGCTGAAAAGATTGGTGTTGACACTAAGAATTTGTTGATCTCCCAGCCGGATTGTGGTGAAGACGCGTTAAATATTGTAGAGACGCTTGCCAGAAGTAATTCTGTAGATGTACTGGTGATCGACTCAGTGGCTGCACTGGTTCCGCGAGCTGAAATCGATGGTCAGATGGGAGATTCGCATATGGGACTTCAAGCGCGATTGATGTCTCAGGCGCTTCGAAAACTTACAGGAGTGATTAGCAAAAGTCGTACTTGTTGCATATTCACTAACCAGATCCGTGAAAAGATCGGCGTTATGTTTGGTAATCCGGAAACCACACCTGGCGGTAAGGCGATGAAGTTTTATACTTCAATTCGTATGGAAATTCGTAAGATTACAGCCCTCAAAGATTCAAAAGGTGAAGTTGTCGGTAACCGTACTCGCGTGAAAGTTGTAAAAAATAAACTTGCACCTCCTTTCAAAATTGCGGAATTCGACATTAATTATTCTGAAGGTATTTCCCGTTCCGGTTCTATTCTTGATGTGGCAACAGATCTTGGAATTGTTGAAAAACGTGGTTCATGGTTCTCATTTGATGGTGACCAGATAGGGCAGGGCAGAGAGCAGACTAAGACTTTTATTGCCGAAAACAAAGATCTGCAGCAACGAGTGCTCGAAAAAATCAAAGAAAAGCTCGGTTGATTTAGTATTTTTTGACCGGTATCGCATTATTTGCGGTACCGGTCTGTTTTAAAACAGGAGATATGGTTTTGAACTGTATCAGAAAAACTGTGATAGCAGCTTGCTGCATGTTTGGGCTTGTGGTATTCTGCAGCGCTCAAAAAATTTCCACGAATGCGGATATCAGAGATAAACTTCTTGGAGACAATGCATTTCGCGATGGTGAATATTCTCTGGCTGTTAAATGTTATAAACGTTATTTTGAAAAATTAGGACAGGATTCTCCTGCCTGGCTGGATGCTGCTGTTCTGCTGGGATCTGCCTATGTAATGGATAATCGTGTTAATGATGCTCGTAAACTTTACCAACAGATAATTTCCAAAGTCAGCAAGAAAGATGATATTCGAGTAAAGCTTCTTGATAGTGAAATACTTACTGCTGAAAAAAAATACAAGCAGGCTCAGACTGCGGTTGAAGAGATCATTCACGGTATGATTGCTGAAGGAGAAGATTACAGCCGTACTCTTGCCTTACTTGGACTGATTCTTTCCAAGCAGCAATTATGGGAATATGCTGCTGATATTTACGGAATGCTTGAGCACGCCGGGGCTGAAACGTCATGGGAATACAGAGGATTTTGTCTCAGAATTTATTCTTTGATTAAGGCGAAAAGATATAATGAAGCGACAACTTTATTTAAAGTGAACAGTCGTCTTGTCAATACTCCGGGAAAGCATGATGCTCAGGTTTTGAATTTGCTGTTGCTGATAAAACAGCAGAATTACAAGGAATTTTCCAAGGCCTACACAAAACTGAAAATATCGTCGAAACCTAATATGTTTATGGTTGAAGTTCTAACAGCAGCAGTGAAACATTATACTGATACAGGACAGGAGAAAATTGCCGCCAAATATCTTTCTGATTCCTATAATTATGCCGTAACTTCTGCAGAGGGACAGAAAATATTACGTTCATTGATTGAGCTTTATTCCAGAATCGGAAAAATAAACGCGGCGATTGAAACCTGCAAGCGTTATATCAAATTTTATTCTTCCGATATCGATATCTATTTCATGAAATTGAAACTGGCGGAATTACTGGTTCGTATAAAAAAATATGACGAAGCTGTAGTGATCTACGAAGGAGTAATGAATAACGGCGCAATTCCTTTGCAAGAGCGAATCAATGCGGCTGAATCTGCCGGTAATACCTTGGCCGAGATGAAGAAGTATGATCAGGCTGATAAGGTTTTTGCGTTTATTTTCGCGAAAGGAACTGACAAGGATACTCGTGCCAAAGGATTGATTTTACGTGGAAAATTATACTTAAAACAGAAAAGTTATATCAAAGCACTGGATATCTTTAGAGATGCTGCTGAGATATCCGTCAAACTAAATCCCAATGCTCAGTACTGGATGATGCGTACTTATTATGACATGAATGATTACAAAACCGCTCTGAGTAGAATCGAACTTATAGCGGCTGATGATATTGGCAGTAATAAATGGCTGGAACAGGAGGTTTTATATTATCGTGCTCTGGTGTATGCGAAAACCGGAAATATATCCGGTGCCTATGAAAATTTTATTGCCTGTTCTACCCGATTCCCGGAAGGAGTCCATGCGGAAGAAGCTTTGCTTTCTGCAGGAAATATTGCAGTTACTGAACGGCGCTTTGATGATGCTGCTCAAATATATGCTGATTTTATCAAGCGATTTCCCCAAGCGAAAGAAGTTCCGGAAGTATATTATAAGCGAATTTATACACTCTTCTGTGCGGGCAGGAGTAATGATGCGTCGGATGGAGTTTATGTGCTTGCCGGAAAGTTTCCTGGCAGTCGTTATACGATTGCCGCGTTTTTCTGGTTAGTAGATTTTTATCGTGACCGGGGCGATATTAATAAAGCCATGGGCACATTGAAGGACATTTGTAAACGTTTCAAAGATGATAACGATACAGTTTCGCAAGCCATGACGGAACAGGCCTATATTATTTTCCAACAAGGACATGATAAACCCGCAGAGGAGTTATTGAAACAAGTGCTCAAGGAATATCCGGCTACAGCGGGAATTTCCCGCACGTTTTATTTGCTGGGGGATATTAGTTCCGATGCGGGAAAATTTACCGAAGCGGTGGATTACTATAAAAACAGTTTAAAGACGAAACCCGATTATGAATTGGAAAATGCTTGTCTTGGACGTCTTGCCGACTGTTATTTTTCGCTTTACAGTATGCAGAAGGATCCCAAAATGCTTGATCTGGCAATCCAGGAATACAGTTTATTGTTGAAACGGAAAATCTCAGCTTTTACTATTCGTAATCAGACTCTTTACAAACTGGCAAAATGTTATGAGCGGAAACGTGAGATAAAAAAAGCACTTGAATTGTATAAGGAACTGATTTACGGTTATAAGGTTGATTCAGCCATGCGAGCTGCCGATGTCAAACCGGTATGGGTGTATAAAGCCGCTAAGTCGGCGGCTGATATTTATATGGCGGAGGGTAACCGGAAGGCTGCCAGGTCTGCCATTCGTATTTATCGTTTGATGCAGGAATTAAAACTTGACTCCGGGCTGGAATATGACCGGATTATCGAAAGTATTAAAGAAAAATATAAACTATAACTGGATAGTCCCGGATTAAGGAGAATATAAATTATGTTGTTCTGGCAAATTATGAAGGACGGCGGAGAGGTCATGTGGGTGATCCTTTTTTGCAGTCTGATAGCAACTTTTATTTTTATAGAAAGATGGTTCCATTATCATCGAGAACAGATCAATGTCGGGGAACTCATCAAAGGACTAATTAACGTTTTAAAGCGGGACGGTTTTATCGAAGCGATCAGTCTTTGTGATAATACCCCTGGTCCGGTCGCAAGAATACTGATGGCTGCTATTCAAGCATATCAGAATGGCGAAGATGATGTGCGTCAGGCAATTGAGGACGCAGCGCTGACCGAAGTCCCTAAACTTGAGCGGCGGCTTAACATCCTGGGGACAATAGGTTATATTGCTCCGTTGCTGGGATTGCTTGGAACTGTGCTGGGTATGATGCGTGCGTTCGGTACAATTAACTCTCAGAAGACGGCTCTGTTGTCTGCTGTCGATATTTCAGGTGATATTCGGATGGCTCTGATTACCACAGCAGCCGGACTTTGTGTTGCCATTCCATGTTATGTGGCTCATAACTATTTGGTTGCCAGGGTTGAAACAATGGCGCTTGATATGGAAAAAGCGTCATCTGAAATGATTTATTACCTGAAGCATCGTGGACGCAACACTGACGAGAATGGAGATAACGATCAATGAATCGCAAAAGCTCGGTAAATATTCGCCCGAAGCTGACCATCTTTCACGGACGTCCTGATTTGACTCCACTGATAGATGTGATGTTTCTGGTGCTTATTTTTGTAATGCTGAGCAGTTCGTTTGTTAAAATTTCCGGAATCACGGTGGATTTGCCGGAGGTTGAAACGAATCGTTCGCAAAGCGTTGAACGTTATGTTGTTTCAATTGATCGTCACTGCAATATTTATTTCCGTGGACATGCTATTGACTGGAAAGGTTTGAAAGAAAATCTGGTCGATGTCAGTTCCGCTACTGATCATGCCATGATTATTTTAAGGTCAGATGCCAGTGCTCCTTTTGGAATTGTTGCCAAAGTTATGGCTTTGGCGGAAGAGGCAGGACTCAGTGTTTTTGTAGCCACAGTTGCCCCTGCTGAGAAAAAGATTGAAAATTATGTTGACGAGAAATAGAAAATACAGCATCATTATTTGCCTGGAAGCATTTATTATTGCAGTCGTCCTGCATTTGCTTCTGCTGTTCTTATTTTCTCCGCCGAAGACAGAGACCATGGGACATAACCAGATGTATCAGCGAATTTCCATGCTTTCCCTGAAAAAGGATTCTGATTTTATCAACAGTATTAACAACTGGATGGATTTTGCTGATCCGTCACTTATTTCCAAACCATCCGAAGATTTTGGTTATGGGGTTATTACCCGTCATCGCGGTTTTCGTTCTCCTCAAATTTCTGATACAGTTAAACCTGCTGGAGAGGTTCTTGAATTTATTGTAAATTCTAAACATTATGATTTATCCTCCATCAATAGTTCGAAGGATAGTAAGCAGATTCTCCCTGATTATCTGGTACCTCAGATTAAAGAGACACAGTCATCTGTTTTGCGGTATCCCCGCATTATAACAGCAGATGGACAGGTTATTCCGGATGTTTTTGTCGACAGAAAGGAGATTGCCGGGGAATTGGCAAAGTCATCTCCCTCCGGTAATACTGTGATAGCGTTCAAGCCCGGTCGAATTAAAGGTTTTCTCCCCCGGTTCAGGATTGTCCAAAGCTGCGGTGTCAAACAACTGGATAATATTGCTGTTAGGAAAATGGTTGGTTCTGAAGTTCTTGCGGCTCTTTTGAAGGAAAATAATTTTGCTTCTGTGTCCATTAGCTGGACTGAAGCTTCGTCTACTGTAAATAATTCCGATGCGCCGGTAACGGCAGGAGGAAAACAGCAATGATTCCAATAACAGTAGATAAAGCGTTTATTGTTTACCTGATGATTTGGCTCATTACCATAGCGATTTTATGGGCGCGAAAGGTTTGGCGCGATAAAGCGTTAGACTGGAATCTGAACAAGAGTCGCCTGTTTAGATGTGATAAATGCCATTATGCGTTTATGAACAAAGAAAACAATACTATAACCCGTTGCCCTCGCTGCAACAGTATTTGTGTATTTCGCAAACGTCGACGCTTTTAACTCGGGAAGGGCCGAAGCCCATTCCCGAAGAAGATTATTTCACAGTAAACGGCAGAGTAAACTGAATGTCGCGTGATGATTTTCCGATCAATAGTTCGAAGTCACCAGGTTCAACGACGCGTTTGTCGAAAGCATTTACCATGGAGCATTCACTTACCGGCAGTTCCACTTCCGCATTTACGGTTTTTCCCGCTGGAATTTCAAGGCGTATGAATTCCTTGAGTTCTTTGTCGACCCATGTTGCTGAAGTTACCAGGTCACGGATATAAATCTGGGCGATTTCAACTCCGTCTTTGCTGCCGGTATTGGTAACCTCAAACTTCACTTTTATTTTATCGTCTGCGGTATATTCTTTACTGTCAATCGAGGCGTTTTTGTATTCAAAAGTAGTGTATGATAACCCTTCTCCAAACGCGAACATCGGATCCTGTGTCATATCGGCATATTTGTCGCCGTGCTGACCGCGTACCTGGGCATAATAAATAGGCTGTTGTCCCACGTGATACGGCATTGAAACGGTTAGTCGTCCACAGGGATTGACGTCTCCGAACAGTATTTCAGCCAGTGCCTGCCCCCCCAGCATTCCAGGACTAAATTGCTGAATGATCGCATCCGCTTCCTGTCCGGCTTTGGGCAGAATATGTGGTTTACTGTTGACCATTACCAGGATCATTGGAGTGCCTGTTGCTTTTATCTTCTGAATCAGTTCGATCTGGTCGCCCTGGAGCTCAAGGGTTGCTGTACTTTTGAATTCTCCCCAGTAGCATTGCCGGTCACCGACCACAACAACAGCGATATCAGCATCTTTTGCCGCAGTGATTGCCGCTTCCATATCTGCTGGATCATCTTCGTTTTCGGCAATACAGCCGCGTTCGTAGATCACTTCTCCGTTGAAACGTGTTTTGATTCCGTCCAAGGCTGTAATTATTGTTTCCCTCGGATGTAGCTTGCCTCGGTTAGCCTGACCGGTACCGAGGCTCCAGTCGCCAAGCTGAGCGATAAGATGGTCCGCATTCGGGCCGATGACCGCAATTTTCTTTACGGTTTTTTCATCCAGTGGCAGGAGTCCGTCATTTTTGAGAAGTACGGCTGATTGTCTGGCCGCTTCAAGGGCGGCTTCGCGATGAGCGGCACAGCCGACTGTTGGAGTATTTGAGCTGTCCGGATAACGGTCATCCTCAAACAAACCAAGTTTAAATTTAATACTCAGAATGCGTTTTACTGATTCATCAACCAATTTTTCGTCAAGCAGTCCTTCTTTTACAGCATCAATACATCCCTGATAAAAATTCGGAGTGGACATCATCAAATCATTACCGCAGGATACTGCCAGAGCTGCAGCTGTCTTGTAGTCTGGACATATCTTCTGGTTCTCAACCATTGAACCGACATTGTTCCAGTCGGTTACCAGAAAGCCGTCAAACCCCCATTCTTCCTTCAGAATCTCGCGCAACAGACGACGGTTGGCGGTTGACGGCAGACCTTCCATAGACTGGTATCCGGTCATAAATGAGCCGACGCCGGCTTCAACCGCTTTTTTGAACGGCGGTAGAAAGTATGATTTCAGTTTACGGAACGATGTATCTGCTTCAGATGCATCGCGTCCGCCCTGGGTTTCAGAATAACCGGCATAGTGTTTGGCACAAGCGAGAACTTTGTCGGGATTGGACATGTCATCGCCCTGATATCCTTTGATCATGGCCGAAGCGAATCGGCCAATAAGGATTGGATCTTCGCCGAAGGTTTCTCCCACTCTTCCCCAGCGCAGATCACGAGTAATGCACAGTACCGGTGAAAATGTCCATGCGACACCGGTGTTTCTCATTTCCCGGGCGGTTACCGAAGCCATTTCTGCCATAAGGTCTTCATTCCATGAGCATGAAATAGTCAACTGAGTGGGGAATATTGTTGCTCCGCTCCAGAAGGAATGTCCGTGGATGGCATCGACTCCCAGCAGCAGCGGAATTCCAAGTCGGCTGTTACGGGCAAGTTCTACGGCTTTCGCGGCATCATCTCCAAGTATTTGAAGAAATGAGCCGGGATGTTTCTCTTTAAAGTTTTTCTCAATTTCAACGCGACCGTCAAGTTGGGTAAGCTGTCCGACTTTTTCTTCAAGCGTCATTCTTGAGAGCAGATCGTCAACGCGTTCTTCTACTGGTTTTGCCGGGTCTTTGTAAAGGATATCTTGAGTCATAATATCTCCGTTGTGGTTAGGGTCAATGGAATAATTTTATGTACAGGGCCGGAGTCTGGATTGTCTATCATTGAGAATAGAATATCTGCCGCCTGCCGACCGATTTCTTCAAAAGGCATATTTAGAGTTGGAATTTTCAGTAGTTCAGAAGCCGCTTCTCCGTCGCAGCCGCTGACTGTTACCGCATCCGTGTAGCCGGAGAGTTCAAGGGCGGCAATTGCTCCTGAAGCGGTCGAGTCATTATAGCAGACAAAAGCATCCGGAACTGAATTATTATTCAGAAATTCAGAAACGGCTTTATGGCTTTCTGTTCTGGATTTTCCCGCATTAATGCAGGAGCCGTGGCATTCCGGGTTGTTTTTCAGAAAGTTGTCAAAAGCTTTTCTGCGTTCCCCGGCATCAAAATCATTTGATGGACCGGCTATGTGTACATAATGCCGGAGCCCCTTGTTGTACATCCGATCCAGTATTTGTTTGAAACCGTCTGCGTTGTCAACTGTTATTGAAGAAGCTTTTTCCCAGCCGTTTGTTGGGGCAGGGCGGGAAGAGCATATTACTACCGGTAGTTTGCTGTCCAGTCGGGTCCGGGACAGTGAGTCGGGAGGCGCGATGAGTATTATGCCATCCACTAGTTGTTGATTGAGAACTCCATCCCAGAGCTTGGTAAAAGCCGCTTCATTTCGACCGAAACTGCATAGCAAGTGATTATTTCTGTCTTCGGCCTCAATATCAATACCACGTATGACTCCGGCAAAATATCCGTCGCTGATGCCGCCGGATATTACCGCGATCATATTTTTGCGGCCGTGACTGAGGCTTCTCGCCGCAATACTTGGAACAAAGTTATGTTGTCGAATAATTGCTTTTACCCGTTCATAGACTTTGGGTGATACTTTTTGTCCGCCGTTCAGTACACGGCTGACTGTACTTTTTGACGTTCCTGCCAGTTCTGCGATCTGGTACAATGTCAGTTTTTCTTTTGGTGCCATTTCTGCTCTTGATTTGTTTGCGATTGGGACCGGTCCCAATATTATACCTTTAATTAATAACAATGTCAATTTTATTTAAAAAGAGACTGGGAGATTTACGATAAAATTTCATTAAACAGTAACAGATATACGCCTTGAAAAACAAGTGTTTACTGCTAAATTACAATATCGGGTCGATGTTGTAACGACCTGGTGTTTTGAATTTACACATGCGGACGACAAGCAGATTTCGGTCTTTTGCTGAGACCTCTGTCCAGTTGTGAAGGCACCGTGTTTCAGTAAATTCAGTGCTAATTTTAACAATTTATCAGAGAGGGTCCCTAATAATGCCTGCAATTGACATGTATCTGGAATTTATGCTTGAGCATGGAGCATCTGACTTGCACTTGAGCAGTGATAATCCGGCGTATTACCGTATTGACGGTGTAATGATCCGAACAGAGAGTGAACCTTTGACCAGTGAAGAAATTCATGCCCTGGTCAATGAGATCATGCCTGAAAATAAGCGTGCTGATTTTGAAGCGACGTTTGATACCGACTTTGCACATGAAATTCCGGGGAAAGCCCGTTTCAGGGTAAACGTATTCATGGATTTGTATGGGGTGGGGACCGTCATACGTCAGATTCCAGCGGATATTCTTACTTTCGAACAGCTCGGATTGCCTTCTGTTATCAAAGAATTTTGTCATTTGTCAAAAGGTCTTGTGCTTGTGACCGGGCCTACCGGTAGTGGTAAATCTACCTCACTGGCGGCTATGGTTGACTATATTAACAAGATGCGTCACGAGCACATTATCACGATTGAAGACCCGATAGAATTTGTGCATAAGAACCAAAATTGCCTAGTGAACCACCGTGAAATATCACGTCATACGATGGGATTTAAGCCAGCCCTGCGTGCCGCACTTCGTGAAGACCCTGATATCGTACTGGTAGGGGAAATGCGTGACTTGGAAACGGTGGAAATCGCGATTGAAACCGCTGAAACCGGGCACTTGGTGTTTGGTACCCTTCATACGACTACAGCACCAAGTACAGTGAGTCGTGTTATCGACCAGTTCCCGGCTGACCGTCAGGCTCAGATCCGTATTATGCTTTCCGAATCTCTTAAGGGGGTAGTATCCCAGACCCTGCTGAAACGGAAAGGTCGTGGACGTATTGCTGCGCTTGAAATCCTGGTGGTTAACTCCGCTGTGTCCAACCTGATCCGTGAGAACAAGATTCACCAGATTCCGTCGATTATGCAGACCGGACAGAACCTCGGTATGCAGGTACTCAATGCCGACTTGATGCGTATTCTTGAAGAAGACATCGTAACACCAGAAGAAGCATATGTAAAATCAATTGATAAAGCTGACCTCAGACAGCGTTATGAACTTGCTGAAATTGAGTGTGAACTGCTCAAGGATGATGAGGACGGAATGGAAGACTAAAATTTCCATCTATTTATTACTATTTCAGCCGGACTTAAAACCTCCGGCTTTTTTATGCACTTGAGTGTTTATGACTGAAATATTCTCTTATTCTGACTGAAATGCATAAAAAATATCTTTTAATCAGCTACCTATTGACTTTAATTTGCTTTTGTGTTAAATCTTGTATTAGCAAAAGATTTTATGGGAATATAGAATGCCGGTACGATTAAAAAACACGAAATATTATGAAACTGCCAGAAAACTGAGAAAATATTTTAAAGAGTTTTCTCCTGGTGAGGTTATACCTCCGGTTGATGAACTTACTGCGTTAACCGGAAATTCTCATGGAACGGTTATAAAAGCTTTGTCCTGTTTAAATGCAGAGGCCGTTATTTATAAGCCGAAAGGGCGAAAGCGCTATGTGATTTCAAACTCTTTGAAAGGTTACAAAGGATCATTGGCATTTATTCGCTCTGATTTTCCTACATACAGTTTCCTTGAGGGACAAATAATGCGTATGTTGGAAACTAGTGGCTGGAATATTGAACACAGGATTTTTCACTCCTTTCGAACTGTTGGATTTGAAGAGTTATTGAAAGGTTGCAGCGGAGGCTTTTTGGTTCCTACGGCGGAACATCCTGAAAGAGCTCTTGTTTCAAAACTGAAGCGACTGGATAAGCCAGTAGTTTATATGAATGAGTACTGGTCCGACATAGATATTAATTTCATTGGTGTTGATAACTATGCAGTAGGGAATATGGCGATGGAGTACCTGATGAAAATCGGGCATCGGGATATTATGGTTTTGATGGACCAGCCACATTGTCCTTCATCTGATGAACGAGTTCGTGGTGCGTTTGAATATATAAAAAGAGCCGGGGAAAACAATGTGAAATTTTATGATATTCATCTTCAAAATTATCAGTTGTCACGTGAGATGGTTTATCATAAAATAAGAAGTTATTTCAATGAACACGGATTATGCCATTCCGCAATATTTGCGACGTCATTTGAAGGGGCTCTAGGGGTGATGCGTGCTTGTAACGAGTTGAATATCAGTATTCCTCGTCAATTAAGCTTGATTTGTTATGAGGGGGAATCTGATTTTAGTGATTATGTTTTTCCGCAGTTGACCTCAATAAAAGTTGATGTTAACAATTATGCTCGAAGAGCTCTTGCTGTTATAGAGGGGCTTATAAAAGAAAAAGACTACGGCGTTGTTCGAAAAGAGTTTGTAAAGCCGTTTATAAATTTTGGCGCCAGTTGTCTTAGTTGGGGATAGTTTTCTATTGTATAGATAATTCAAAAAAAGGAGAAAGAAAACAATGAGAACACAGCAACATCAAAATTTCACACTTATCGAACTCTTGGTTGTAATAGCTATCATCGCTATTCTCGCTTCATTATTACTGCCTGCTTTAGGAAAAGCTCGTGATGCAGCTTACAAGACAACATGCCTCAATAACCAGAAACAGATCGGTATTGCATGTGCCTCATACCAAGCAGACAGCCGCAATGCAGCGCTGATATATAATGGAGAAAAAAAAGTTCGAAATGGTGGAACTGATAACTGGATGGGGTTAGGCAATCTATATCAATATGGCTATGTAGCGAATCCACGGATTCTTTATTGTTCCAATCCCAGAAGTGCAGCTTGGAATAGCTATAGTAAATATTGGAAGGATTTGACTGTGTCCGGTGCTATTAATTCTGATTATGCATTGCCACGACCTTATGCTTATGGTTGGAAAGATGTTCAGGTCACACCGAATTTGAGTGGTTCTACTTCCGGATTACTATTCCGCAAGATGAAGCCGGGACATATAGTATGCTGTGACAGCAGTCTATTCTACTATAATGTTAATAATCCTAGTGCGGTTACTATGGAACATTCCAGATCTGTAAACGTCCTTTATAATGATGGACACGCTGAGAACCAAGTTCAAAAAGATGTACATTATAAAAGATCTATTGCAGGATTTCCGTATAATGAACGTTTATATATTTCTGCTCACAATCGTTAAAATTTATTTATAAAATGAAATTACTTTAGAAAAAGGGAAATCATGTTAAAATCAATTGGTTTATGCTCTTCTTTGCTTGTTTGTACGGCTTGTAGTTCTATTGTACCTCAGACTAAAAATGTAACATCCCGTGGCACGTTTAAAGATTTTTCAGGAATTTGTCACAGTAATCCAGAGGCGACAAAAATTTTTGGTAATGATGCTGTCGGCTGGGAAAGGATGGATGTTAGTTGGGGTAGAATTGAACCGAAACGCGGTAAATGGAATATTAAAGCTTTACAAAAATATGGTGAAAAAATACTTAAATTTAAGCAAGCCGGTATTACTGTACTTCCTATTCTTGATTACACCGCAGGTTGGGCCGGTGTTAATAAACCGAATCAAACATTTGAACTTGAAGGCGAAAAGTATGAGTATATCAGGCAGAAAGATGGAAGTTATATCCGACGCCGATATCAAATGAAAACAGTTGCTGGTAAAGGCGTAATGGAAAAAGTTGATTCAAAACTTAGTGCAAGACGAGTTGCCGGACGCTGGCTGTCCAAAGAGTATCAGCAGGATTGGAATAATTATGTAGAGAAAACAGTAAAGTTTTTAAGTGCTCCTCCTTATAATTTGAAATACTTTCAGATATGGAATGAGGCATGGCCTACCAGTAGTTTCTGGGAAGGTGATATGGATACATACATGGAACGAATTCATATTCCAGCCTCGAAAATTATTCACAAGCTTGGAAAAAAAGTTGTATTTGGTGGATGGCCATGTTGCGCAAAAATCAGTACGTTTGAAAAATTGATGGATAGGCATGACGCATGGAAGACATTTGATGCAATTGATATCCATTATTTCCCGCTGGAAGCAATGGATATGGTTTATCGCCAGCTCCAAAAGAGAAAGCTTGATAAGGGAATTTGGCAGACTGAAATAGGATTTGGAACAGAACCAAGCCTGATTGGTAATCTTTATCCAAGAGCTTTGCGGTGGGCGTTGGATTCAAATTGGGATTATGCTGATAAATATAAATTGTTCTATTTCGCTCACTGGTCTCCACACGACAAAAAGGCATATGGGTTTGGACGTACGCTCTTATCGGGAAAAAATATAAGCATCAAAGGACAAAGCCTTATTACTCTAGGGAAGATATTCGGAGATAAACCGATATCAGCCTTCAGAAAAGTAACTTCTGAGCCATATCTAGACTTTCAGCTCAGTGAAATGCAGAATAGTATTGAGGCATTTAAAGCCGGTAATAAAGTTATTTGTGCTGTTCATATGCTGAGTAATAATAATGCCGCAATTTTCATTGACCGCAATGGTGCCGGAGATACTCTGCACTTAAATCATGGGATGCCCAGTGTTACTTTAAAATTCAAAGACATTTCATCCAGTCAGGTTGAGAAAGTTGAAAGAATAAGTATGATCGGTGAAGTGGAGGACATCTCGGGAAATCTCAAAACAACAGAGGATGGAATCGAGTTTCCAGTTTATATTCGTGATCGTCGAGTTGAAAAGGATAAATATGTTGATATGCCTGAAAATATTTTACCCAAGGTCTTTTATACAGTAATATATCTGAAAGAAAATAAATAAGGATTTTTATATGTCATTCAAGAAAACCATTGTATTAATTACTGCTGTGATCAGTTGCAGCAATGTGTTTGCTGCAACATTTCAGGATTTTTCCGGAGTTTGCCAGGGGAATTCGAGCAAAAGTCTATGGAAAGATGGCGCTTTAGGTTGGGATCGTCGCGATATATCATGGGGACGTCTGGAACCTGTAGAAGGAAAGTGGAACAGTAAGGCTTTCGATTCATATTTGAAATCGATTGGATCATATACAGAAAAAGGTTATCATTATCTTCCCACATTGTGTTATGTGCCGGGATGGGCCGTCATGAAAAAGTATACTCATATAAAAAAAGGGAAACGCTATGAGTATACTTGTCGTAATGATGGTAAAGGATTTGATCTGATTGTTTCCGAGAAAAAAGATGGGAAATGGCAGAAATCATCGGAGAAAATTGTTCGTTCTCCACGTATTCCTATTGCGGCAGATAAGGTGAAAGACTGGGAAAAATATGTAGAAAAAGTAGTTTCAGCGTTAATGAAACCACCATATAATATCAAGTATTTTCAGATTTGGAATGAGGCGCATCCGAACAGTGGTTTCTGGGATGGCGATATGAAGCTATATTTTGAACGGATTCATAAACCCGCGGCTAAAGTGATCCGTCGCCTTGGAGGTCGGGTTGTTTATGGAGGCTGGCCCGATTGTGGTAGTCTTGGAATGGTTAAGCTTTTTGATAAATATAAGATATGGAAAACCATTGATGTTGTGGATTGTCATTACTTTTGGGTATGCGATTATTTCTGGTTCTATTATCAGGCGGAGAAGCGTGGTAGAAGAAATATCGGAGCGTGGCAGACTGAGTGGGGATTCAGTCGACGTTATCATGATATTTCTACAAATTACCCGGTTGTTTTAAATTGGGCTCTAACCGAAGGCTGGAATTATACCGATAAGTTTAAGATGTTTTATTTTGCCCAATGGAGTCCAAACGATCACAAAGCATACGGATATGGTAAATGTTTATATTCCGGAAAAATACTTTCACCCCATGGGCTTTCTTTGAAGACTCTTGGCGATCTTTATGGAAATGGAGAATTATCTGTGTTCAAAGCTTATTCCACATATCCACGTTTAACCCCTCAAGGGCGTTTCAGTAAGGATCTGGGAAAGATCAAACAGCAGTGGCGTGACTTGGAAATTTCCGCGCTTCAAGCCGGAAAACGCATTATTCTTACTGTATACTTGAAACAGTCGGTAAAGGATAAAGTAAAAAAATGTGATGGTCAATTAAAGATTAAGTTACAAGATTTGCGTTTGAGGTCTAAAATTGCCAAAGTGGAACGTGTTGGTATTTTTGGCGCTCGAAAAGATATTACAGATACTCTTGATCGGAAAAAAATGTATCCTTCTGTAATTGTTGATACAAATGGTGATACACTTTATAACTCTCCATTGTATAAGGAAAAGAACGGACAACGTGGTGCGTTCTATGTTGTTTTCTACTTGAAATAGAAGGTT
This sequence comes from Victivallales bacterium, assembly GCA_963677165.2. Classification (GTDB taxonomy): domain Bacteria; phylum Verrucomicrobiota; class Lentisphaeria; order Victivallales; family SZUA-371; genus JAFGXT01. The sequence goes on from CAXXSX010000001.1 coordinate 961,476, forward strand.
TAGACATCGATAGCCAGATTTTGCTCAGCTTCAATCTCTGGTTGTTTTGTGAAAACTTTACAAGTAATTGTGAAAGTGATCAGGTTGGCGGCTACACCGGCGATGGTGCCGTCGATGCCGGGATTCTTCAGCACATAGGTCCAGATGATGGTAATTATTGCTCCGGCTGCCATGGCAGCGTAAAATGCCATCGGACGAGATTTTATTCCCAACATGGCTGCGGCCAGCGGAACCAGGATTACCGGACTCCAGAAGGTATAGGCAAACATCAGGATGTCGAGGATATTCGGGATCATGACGGCAACGACTACTGAAATGGTACCGGTCAGCAGGTTGACCAGCCGTGCCAGTCGCAGCATGGCTTTGTCGGTATGATAATGTTTCGAGAGGGGTTGTACGATATCGGTAACAACTGCTACCGAGGCGCTGTTGAGGAACGAGTCGGCGCTGGACATTACGATTGAAAGCATTGCTGCAATAATAAGTCCACGCCAGCCGATCGGAATTACTTCCTTGATCATTGACGGCATAACGGCGTTCATGTCGGTCGATTGACCTGCGAAATATACGGCTCCGGCTATGCCGATAAAACCGGTGACGATAAAGAACGGAACGGAAAGAATTCCGCTGAATATTGTTGCTTTTGCGGTTGTCTTAACATCTTTCCCCATTAGCAACCGTTGGACATAAGGCGGCACCAGCGCTTCTCCCAGGGCCAGAGTGAGAAACAGTGAAATTACCTCAAGAAAACTATACTTGTCGAATATGTTCCAGGTAGAGGAAGGGGCTTTGTCGATGACTTGAGAGAGTCCTCCTGAAGCATTCACAGAATAATACAGCAGTATTGGAACACCGATAAAGATAAGGACGAACTGAATTATATCGGTTGTTACCACGGCACGCATCCCGCCGAAAGTGGAATAGATAATCACAATCGCACAACCGATCAGAATACCGTAGATGTTGCCGATCCCAAGAAATACGTTGAACATGTAACCAATGGCTCCCACCTGAGCTCCCAGTATACCGGCGCAGACCAGCAGAGAAAAAATTCCCGTGATAATCTGAGCTGGTTTGCCATACACTTGTTTCATGATTTCGCCGGTGGAGCCGGCATTGGCGAAATTTACAATTTTAGGTACAATAAATTTTCCCACCAGAATAATACTCAGTGAAAAACCGCAGATCGCCACAATATTAACGATGCCGTTCTGAGCTACTTTTGCCGCGTTGCCCGTAGAAAATCCGCCACCGATAAATGATGCGCTGAGGGTGGCAAGCAATGCGAAGATACTGTATTTATGGTCCGAAATGGAAAAGTCTTTAAGGCTTTTTACTTTTCCAGCCGCCTGGATGCCAATGCCTGTGATAACGAGTAAGTAAGCGATAATAATAACGTTGTCAAACCACATGTAATGCCTTTGTGTTTGAAATTGCCAGGTTGTTGAAGTTCTGTGAAATAACTTCAAAATCACATAATCCAAGCTATCATTATAGCGGGGAAAACTTATTTTTTCAATGTTAGGTTTATATTAAAAGTTTGAGATTTTGAGCTTGGCAGTGTTTTTTTTCGTTTCTGTGGTATTCGTTTACGATAAATAAAAGAGCAATTGAGGAGAATGATTATTTTCTTGCTCAAAATTGATTTTTATAGATAGTAAGATATATTTCTACTTTTAAATGTAATAATACACGGAAATTATGTTTGATAAATCAACTTTTTCTCCAAATCAGGAAACTCGCCAATCAAAAATTATTAAAGTAATAATTTTTTTGTTGATTTTGTGGTGTGGCGCATACTTTTATACAAACGGTGGCTGGAATCAGTGTTCCCGTTATGACGCTATTTTTTCTTTTGTGGAACATGGTACACCTGATTTTTTAAGCTTTCGGATAGACCATTTTATTATTAATCCGGAACGAGCTCTCAATACAGGAGATTGGGCAAAATATAATGGTCACTATTACTCAAATAAAGCTCCCGGCTGCATCTTTATGGGGATCCTGGTATATTTCCCATTGTATTATCTGGAGCGGTTATTTATACATGCGCCGTTTCCTCCCCGGCTGGATATTTTCAACGCATATGTAATCAATTTGTTCGCTTCTGTTTTTATTTTAGCGCTGGGAGCCGTGTTTTTTTATAAAATACTGAAAAAACTGGGTTCTTCTGATCATAAAGCCCTTGGTTTTAGCTTGCTGTTGGGGTTATGTACGCCGTTACTGCCATACGCGACCTCTCTGTACGCTCATACTACCGCGACCGGTTTTCTTATTATAGGAGTTTACTATATGCTTGAGAAAAGGCGGGGATTTCTGTATCTTGCCGGACTTTTTTGGGGCATTGCTGTTTTGTGCGACTATCTGGCGGTGGTTCCGGTGATTATTTTAACTTTGTATGCTTGCTGGCGATTGCGTCGTGACTGCTGGTTTATTATACTAGGTGGAGTTATTCCGCTGGTGTTTTTTATGGGATACCACTGGTTATGTTTCGACAATCCGTTCTGCATCGCAACCATGTACAATAATCCGATTTATCTGGAGGAAGATAAAGTTGGAGGGGTTTTGTCCGGAATTTCCACCTACCGGATGCTCCTGCTGGTTTTCGGTTCCAAACGGGGACTGCTCTGGTGTTCGCCGGTATTGATCTTTGCCTTTGGCGCGCTAAGGAAATCAGTTATCTTTGAAAAAGGTCAGAGAGGGGATATTATTAGATTGTCGCTGGGGATAATTCTAGTATTATTAGTGCTGAATTCCAGTTTTAACGGTTGGCATTCCGGCTGGTCGATCAGTCCGCGTTATATTATAATTACGTTGCCATTCTGGTTGATTCTGATGAATTCGGTTAATTATAAGGGCTGGCGATTTCCTGTTGCGATGATGCTTGCCGTTTATTCATGTTTCAATATGCTGGTGGCTTCGGCATTAACTACTGAAGTTCCGCTGGATCCTTGTAATCCGCTATGGAATGAATGGTATCCGAAGTTTTTCCGGGGAAGTTTTTTGACTGGTGCATGTCCTTTAAAACTACATTTCTTACACAAGGACTGGCCGCAAATTGTCCGTCTGAGCAATTTCAACCTTGGCAGTATTTGTGGACTGGACGGTCTGTTTAGTTTGATTCCATTATTAATTGTGGGAGGTATTATTGTAATGCCCCTTAGAAAAATATGGATTTATCATTTACAGCAATTCCTCAGTGGAATCATTCCGTTATTTCGTGACCATACATGCCAGATCTGGAAAGAGCATCGTATTGCGTGCCTGACGCTGATTGGATTCATTTTCTTATATTTTCTCTGGCCCGGAAATACCAGCTGGATTAATGACGAGGCACAATTAATTGCGAATGCCGTAAAGTACAGTAAGAATGGAGAATGGGGATGGCAGTCGCTTGCTGGTTCTGTTGGGATTTCATATGGTCCTTGTCCTTTATGGTTTTATCAGATATTGTTGTTATTTACACATAATCCGGTGGCTATGGTATTCATTAAAGTGGCGATAATGCTTGCCGGAACAGGAAGTGCGATTGTAATGATTGCGCGTCGAACCCAATTAAAGTGGAAATGGGGATTATTGATATTCATATCATCTCCTTATTTCTATATATATTCGCGTGTTCTTTGGGATAACGTTTTGCTGATTTTGTTTGGGATGTTGTCGATTGCGTTTGTGGCGAATTTTTTCTGCTCCGGGAAATTTCGTGATTTCATAATATCAGTATTTTTCTGTTATTGTTGTATATATACCCATCCGATGTCTGTGACGCTGCTAGGGGCATTGCTGATTACGGTCTGGCTGACGGAATTTCGTCATTTTACGGCTTCAAAATTTAGATTTGCTGTTGCTGGGGCAATATCTGTTTTGCCGTTACTTCCGCTTGCGGTTCAGCTAATATCCTCCTCAGGACTTTCCAGCAAGAACAAGTTGCAGACGGATTTTATAACCGCTCTCAGCGGAAATCTGGGAGGCTTTAAGAATCTGACTTCTATGGGGTTTGCCGGTTATTTCATTCCTGAACTCAATAAATATTCTTATTTGTTATCCGGTATTTTACTGCTAATGACCTGGATTGCATTCATTGTAATTCTGATTGTCGCTTTCTGTGGATTGTTTTATTTGATGAATAACTGTGTTTCCAAAATAAAACAGCATAAAGAACTTAATGCTCGAGATAAAATTTTTGTTCTTTCTGTTATCGTTCTGCTGCTGCACTTGATGATGTCTTTGGTGCTGGTGTTATATCCTTTCCCTCATTACAGCCATGTGACAATGATTGCGGTGTTTTTTATCGTCTGGATTGGTTTTGAGCTTCTCAGTTATAATAAGTATTTAAAATATATCGGCGTGACTTTTATTGCCATTGAGATGATTTTTCTTATAAATCTGGTTGTTTTTATTAATAATAATGAAGGAAACCGTAGTATATTTTACGGTGCGACGTTGTCCAACCAGATGGCGGTGGCGGAAAAGATTGGAAGCGTAACAGACCAGATTCAGCAGGTGTCAATCACTTCTGACGTTGCAAATGTTCGTCGTTTCCCTCATGCATTGAACACGTTACTGCAGTTGCGTAAATATTATCAGCCCCTTCCTCCTAAGCCAAAACCGGGAAAGATTGATCTGAATATATACCATCCGGAACCGTACCCTTCCGGCAAAATTGATGTGCGTGTTGTTAATCCGGTAAAAAGATAAATGATTACCGGTTTTTCGCGCGTGTGATTGCCAGGCGCATCGCGGCGAACAGACTGCCGGTATCGGCACGTCCCTGCCAGGCGATTTCAAAAGCGGTTCCGTGATCCGGACTGGTCCGGATAATCGGCAACCCTATGGTAGAGTTGACTCCCCGGTCAAACGCGAGCATCTTAAAGGGGATGTGCCCCTGATCGTGATACATCGAAAGAAGACCATCGTATTGGGTGCGGATTTTTTCTATGAAAAGAGTATCCGGAGGGTAGGGGCCGTCAACTGTAATACCCCTGGAATGAAGCTCCTTAAGGGCTGGTTTTACCACCTCTTCATCATCGCATCCCATAAAGCCGTTTTCCCCGGCATGTGGATTGATTGCGGCGGCGGCCAAACGAGGCTGTGCAATGCCTTCGGCTTTTATTGCGTCATTCAGCAGTTCACCGACTCTAACAATTCGTTCCAGGGTAGCGCATTCGCATACCCGGCAGAGGGGAATGTGGGTTGTAACAAATGCTACGCGAAGATTATCTGCCGACTGCATCATTGCGAAGTCTTTGGTTCCGCAGAGTTCAGCGATGAGTTCAGTGTGTCCGGTAAACTTCATACCGGATAAATTAACCGAAGCTTTGTTCATTGGAGCGGTTACAATCGCGTTGGTCTTGCCTGAGATCGTATCTTCTGTGGCGTTTACAACTGCGTTCCAGGCAGCCATGCCGCATGCCGCACTGATATTTCCGGGTTGAATATCGTTGAATGTCAGTTCTCCGACCGGATGAATTTCCGGCATGAACCCGGGCGTAAACTTTTCGGCGGCGGCTTGAATAATATCCGGGCATCCGTATATGACTATATCAGCAGCATCAATAAATTCCTGATATGCTGCCGCTTTTACTGCCAATTCCGGTCCGATGCCGGCCGGATCACCCATTGTTAACGCGATTACAGGACGGTTATTCATCATCGGTTCCCCTCCTGATGATTGATTTATTCCGTAAAATTACCAGACTTGGCCTTTGGACTCAAAGTATTTGGCTACATGAGGAATGTAGGGCTTAATAAGTTTTTTGATTGCAAGAGCATATTCGCGAATTTCCCACTGGGCGTGATCGCTGTCTCTCAACTCCAGGAAATGCAGCAGATTGTTCAGATCAACTGTTCCCCAGAAAGTTACCATCATATTCTGCGGCAGAACACCACGGGCCTGTTCGCGGCAAACACCCTGTTCCAGCAGGTTTTCATAAAGTTTCAAACTGTCCTGATTATGGCGGTTGATCACTTCGCGGAGTTCTGCATCGTCAAACTCTTCATCAACAACAGAAGCCTGACGATTTGATTCTGCTTGAATTCGTAGTTTCGGAGGTGTATAAAATTCCATGTCAATTTCAGTGTAGCGACGGGAAATTTCGTTGTAGGACCAAGTACGATGACGGTGCCACTGTCCACGAATAAACAGGGGACAATGCACACTGAAAGTGAAAACTACATGTTCCAGCGGGCTGGTGTGACGGTTTTCGATCAGATAATTTAGCAGAACAATATCCTTTTCTTCCATTTCCTTCTTCATTTTGCCGAAGGAAACCCGGGCGGCATTTGCGATTGTGATTTCCGAACCGAGCATATCGATCAGTCCGACCCAGCCCTGACCGTCAAGAACTTTTACATGATTTTCAGGCGGAATATTGATGTTTTGGATATTACTCATGTTATCTCCGAATTACCCCAGTTAGAGTTTGTTTAAACCATACATTCTTATGAGTAACAATAGTTCAGTAAAAGAGTTTTTTCAAAACGTAACGCCGGTTTTTTTTATAAAATACTTTATTACAGTTGAATTTGCTATATGACGGGGCAATAATAAGTTTGAAACATCATAGGGGAAGTGTCGAGTTATGGATGATATGAGGATAAGTTGCATGGTGGCTGTGGAACGTGCCTGGCTGCGAATGATTTCAGTACTATTTAAACCTTTCAGTTTGTCTTTCTGGCTGATCCTGGCGGTGTGTGCCTATTTGGCCGCGCTCGGAACTCCATCGGATAATACCTTTCAGTTTGTCAGTCATTTTTTCACTCAGGGATATATGGAACAGCCTCTTGAAGAATTTGGGAAAGCGGCACAACAATCCGCTGCTGGTGACAGTGAGGCCCTTGAGACCGCATGTCGGAAGATTGCGGAAAACCTGAGTATTGCGGCTCTTTTTGCCTGGATGGGAATTGCGGTTATCGCGGGAATATTGTTTTTATGGATCAGGTCTGTTGCGGAGTTTGTTTATCTGGAAAAGCTGGTTCACCGCACGAGCGGATTCTTTCAACTGGTAGCGCGTTACTGTCGTTTGGGAACCTCGGCATTTTTCTGGCGAATTGGTTATTCTATTGCTTCCGGGATGCTTACAATGCTGTTAATGATGATTCCTCTGGCCTTTTCAATCGGCTGGATTCAGTCATGTATCAATGAACATGAGATTGTTCGTCCGAGTGTTATCGCTGTTGTCGGGATAGTTCTGTCTATTGTTACAGGTGTTTTTGTCGGATTGATTCTGCGTTGTGTGATATTCTACTTTAACCAGTTTATTGTTCCGGTTATGTATGTAAGACAGGAGACGTCATTTGCGGCGACTGTGACATTCTGGAAAATATTCCGGGGTCATGCCTGGACTTTTATTAAATACCTCATTGTGTATATTGTTCTGATTATTGCGGCGGCAATTCTGTTGGGAATAATTTTCGGTATTTTGTTGCTTGTATCATTTATATTATCCAGCGGAGAATTAAACATTGTGTTTTCTACTCCGTTGCTTAAGGTAGTAATCTTTTTGCCGTTAGTGGTATTTTTTCGGCTTGTCAGTCTTGAACTTCTGAACCAGTTTTACAGTTCAAAATTATTATAATAATTAACCATACGGGGACAGAAAATGACAGAGAAACGGCAGTTGATTTTGATTGGCGGCGGTGAACAGGGCGGGGTTATTGCTGAAACTGCTGCGCATGAATGGGAGATTGTTGGGATTGTTGACGATGTTCGGACCGGTTTGAATTATAAGTGGCTTGGAACGGATGAAGATATCGGTATATATGTTTCTCGTTATCCGGAAGCCAAATTATTTTTCGGTATAGGTTCAAATGTCGTCAGGAAAAAACTTGCTGAACGTTATGAACTGGTTCCTGAAAAATACGCAGTGATTATTCATCAATCCGCAACGGTCGCTGAGTCCGCCGTGATAGAAGAGGGCACATTGCTTGCTGCCGGGGCTATTATTCAATGCCGGGCGGTGATTGGTTGTCACTCTATAATAAATACCGGGGCTATCGTTGAACATGACTGTATTATCGGGGATTATGTCCATATTACTCCCGGTGTTGTGATGGGGGGCGGCTGCCGGATTGGACCTGGTGCATTTGTCGGTCTCGGCGCCAGAATTAAGGATCATGTTACAATTGGAGCCGGAGCGGTAATCGGCGCCGGCGCGGTAGTGGTTAACGATGTGCCGCCTGATACAACTGCGGTCGGAGTTCCGGCTCGGTTTGTCCATTGAGCGTAATTCCGGAACAAGGAAAATATGAAGTACAGAAAAAAAATATGCGTAGTGACGGGAACCAGGGCCGAATATGGTTTGCTGAATCCTCTGTTGCATGCTATTGAGCAATCGGACAAACTGGAGCTGCAGTTAATTGCCACCGGGACTCATCTTGAGCCGGAATTCGGTATGACCGCCAACCAGATTGAAGCAGATGGATTTACAATTGCGAAGCGTGTAAATATTGAATTGAATTCAGATACACCGGAAGGGGTGAGCATTTCAATGAGTAAGGCGTTGACGGGAATGGCAGGAGCGTTTGCTGAACTGCTCCCCGATATGCTGGTACTTCTTGGTGACAGGTATGAAATATTTGCTACTGCTGCCGCTGCCGCTGTCGCGGGAATTCCTATTGCGCATATTCATGGCGGAGAAACGACCGAAGGGGCCATTGATGAAGCTTTTCGTCATTCTATCAGCAAAATGTCCTATCTGCATTTTACCGCTGCTGAAACATATCGCAGGCGGGTTATTCAGCTTGGCGAATCTCCCGAACGGGTATTCAATGTTGGCGGTCTCGGTGTGGATGTGATCAGCCGGTTGAAACCCATGACAAAAGCGGAGTTGGAACAGTCTATTGATTTTAAGCTTGATAAACCTTTTTTATTGGTAACTTTTCATCCGGCAACTCTTGATAAGGTCTCATCTGAGGTGCAGTTTGAACAACTTCTCGGAGCTTTGGATGAATTTCCTGAAATAAAGGTAATTTTTACCGGAGCCAATGCCGATACTGATGGTAAGGTGATTAACCGGAAAATCCGTGAATATGTGGAATTACATTCTGAGCGGGTTGTTTCTTTTGAATCCCTGGGATATCTGCGGTATCTTTCGGCTATGAAGTATGCTGCTGCTGTTGTCGGTAATTCATCCAGTGGATTACTTGAGGCTCCTTCGTTCAAAGTGCCGACCGTTAATATCGGGTCCCGCCAGACAGGCAGAGTAAAGGCTGACAGTGTGGCTGATTGTGAACCTGAAACCGGAAGTATTTCCGGAGCGTTACATCGGGTTTTAGCTGATGAATTTCATCGGGTGCTGGACAATACGGTTAATCCTTATGGAACCGGCGGTGCGGCAGACCGGATTCTTGAAATACTGGAAACCTGCGACATTGAGAGTGTCAGCAAGAAGTTTTATGATATTGACTTTAATATTTGAGAGTTGGTGTATTTATGCTGAAGAATAAGAAAATCCTGGCGGTGATTCCGGCCCGTGGCGGTAGTAAACGGGTCATAGGAAAGAATATAAGAAGTTTTTGCGGTCTCCCGCTTATTGCCTGGACGATTCAGGCCGCGCAGAAATCAGCTTATATTGACCGGGTGATTTTGAGTTCAGAGGATCCGGAAATTATTGATGTAGCCAAAGAATATGGTTGTGATGTCCCATTTGTCAGACCGGAAGAGTTGTCTGCCGACAACGTATCGGGAGTAGACCCGATCATCCATGCGGTAGAGAATGTGCCGGGATATGATTATGTGATTGTGCTGCAGTGTACGACTCCGATGCGAACGGCTCAGGATATTGATTCCGCTCTGGAAAAATGTATCAACCGGGATGCTGTATCATGTGTGTCGGTTTCTCCGGTCACTTGCAATCCGAACTGGATGTATAAGGTGGATGACACGGACTGTCTTAGTAAGTTTATGGATGGAGATTTAATTGCCCGGAGTCAGAACCTGCCTTCTCTGTACTATTTGAACGGGGCCATATATGTGGCTGATATTAACTGGTTGAAGGCGGAACGCCGGTTGGTGACGGATGAATCATTAGCTATGGTTATGCCGGAAGAATCATCCTTTGATATTGATACCGAAAAAGACTTTATTATGGCCGAATTGTATATCGAACGCTTCCGTGATGGTATGCCGTGAATATGATCTGAGGAGCGTTTTAAACAGCCTCTGATTGTTGACGTTATAAATATGTGATATCCTGCCATGCTCAGCGGTGTTGACGCTAAAAGGGGCCTGATTTTATACAACTTTCACTGATTGTTGAATCCCACCCCGAAAATCTGTTGATTTTCAGTCCCGGAGCCTTTATTCTAATTAACAAGGACATGATGATAAAACGGGGCTGGATGGATTATGGCTCGTATTATTGCAGTAGACAATGATATTGAGCAACGACACGTTTACGCGACGATGCTCGAAAAGCTCGGTTACGATGCTGTGATGTGCAAGGATGGCAAAGAGTTCATGGAAGCGTTGAATTCCGCACCTGCCGACTTGCTTATTATAGACATGGATTTGCCCGATATCAGCGGCATAGAGTTGTGTCGCGAGATCAAAAAATCATATGTCGGAATCGGTATTCCGGTTATAATGGTCTCTTCCGAGATTACGGAAGACAGTATCGTGGATGGGTTCAACGCAGGAGCGGCTGATTATATGACCAAGCCGGTCAATACCGCTGTATTGGTAGCCAAGCTTCGGGTATTCCTCAAAATTTCCTCTCTTCATCGAAGCGAACTTGAAATGGTTAGTGATCATGTTCTCTTCCTGGACCGTTACCGGATCGAAAAAATTCTCGGGTATGGAGTTCACTCTGTCGTTTTTCTTGCCTATGACAGCAAGGAAGATCGTGAAGTTGCTGTCAAGCTTTTAAATAAGAGCATTACCGATAACAATTTGATCGATATATTTTCCCGGCGAATCGCGGATTTTTACAAACTGGACAATCAACACATTGTAAAGATTTATGACTATGGTCAGATGGAATCGCAGATTTATCTAATTCTTGAATGTTGCGGTGATGGGTGTTTGAGGCGGATGATGTCTTGTTCGAGGATGAACGAACATGAAGCTGCCAAGCTGGCCCTGGATATCGTAGAGGGGATGATTGCGCTTGATGAACACGATACCTGCCACCTTGATATCAAACCTGAAAATATTATGTTCCAAAATGGGATATATAAGCTCACCGATTTCGGTATGACCGCTCCGCGATCCACTGCTACGATGCCTTTGCAGGCGGAAATATGGAGTACGATAGCCTACTCAAGCCCGGAAAGTTTTGAAGATGTTGATCAGTTGGATATTCGTTCTGATGTCTATAGCCTTGGAGTAACTCTCTTTGAAGCTGTCACGGGAGATAATCCGTTTATTTCCGATAAGACGCCGGTAGCCATGTTCCGTCAGTTTAATTATAGCCCGCCGGAACTGGCTACATTGGTGAAGGGGATATCCTACGAGTTTTCCGGTATGGTTCAAATGATGCTTTCCAAAAACAAAGAAGCACGTCCGACATTGTACGAATTGAAAAAATGTTTTGAATACATCTATGGATCGGTATTGAGTTTGGGAGAATGCAAACTTACTTATCCCAAGCAGAACACCATTCCTGAACCGGAAGAAACAAAACAGATTCTGGAAGAAACCCAGAAACTGAAGTTTGATGAGTTGCGATCAATTCGTGATACCCGTGAAGAAAAACTATCTCTGCTTGATAATATCGGTAATGTCGGTTATAAACTTATGCAGAGTGACTTTAAGTCAAAATTTAAGTTGTCGATGCCATGGACCAGGGCTGCGCTGACCATGGTCATTTTTGCCATCGTATTTAATCTGGCCGGCTATTATTCATATATGTTTTTCTCGGATACCCCTGAGAAAAAAAGCCAGATTCCGAAAATTAGCGCGATGTGTCTAAAATGTGGTGCCCAAACCAGCATCGTTACGCAGGATATCAGAAAAGAAAAATGTCCGAATTGCGGAGGTCCGCTGGGATATGCCACTACCTGTGAATTGTGCAAAGGAATTTTTGCGCGTCCTCCCGAATTTAATATTTCCAGGAAAGCCAAAATGAAAGAATTTAAACAAAAAGTAATCGGCACGGCGCGTTGTCCGTATTGTAAGTCTTTTCAGGTTAAGACTGCCGCCGGAGCCAGAAGGAGTAAAAAATGAAACGACGTTTACATTATACATTAGTTGAAATTCTTACTGTCATATCTATTATATCTATTCTTGCCGGTATGCTGCTGCCATCCCTGCATAATGCCCGTGAACGCGGACGTTTCGGAAGATGGCTTGGATACAAGACCTCCATGCGTAATGATACCGCTTTGCTGCTGCTTTATGACTTTCAGGATGGCGCTGGACAGAAGATTGATAATAAAGCATATGGAATTGAATGGCGCGGATATAAACCCCAGCTCCTCAATGGCGCTCTTACCGATGCCCAATGGGGACGCGGCCGCTGGCCCGGTAAAGGTTCGTTGCTGTTCAACGGTTCAGACAGTAATATCAGTTTTGACCCGAAAGAAACGATTGGATATCTTGGTACTGAATTTACTTTTCTTTTCTGGTTCTATGCTCATACGGTCGATAGTGTTTGTGCCATTCTTACTTCAGCCGATGATGAGATGACTATGTTATTTAAATTCGGCGACGGGCAATTTGCTCTATCTTATCTGGAAGTAAAACATGGTGTGCCAAAAGGCTGGATTCAGGGCCGGGGACATGGCTGGGGCAGGGTGAACAACCTGAAACGTTATGATCAGATCGAAGAAACCTCTCATTCGTTTGACTATACGTTTAAGCCGGAAGCATGGTATCAGGTGGCGTTGACCTACAGTTATGAGAACAAACGTCTACGTTTCTATGTCAACGGAAAAATGATGGAAGAAAAAGAACTAGACGAGGCAATTTACATGTATTTGGGAACGACTTCAATCGGCGGTATGTATGTGGATACTTCTAAAACCAATAAAAAGACCTCTGCTTCGGGAGCCGCGTTCAACGGCATTATTGACGAGGTCATGATTTTTTGTCGCGAGTTTTCCGAACGGGAAATCTACAATAATTTCCTTATGGGCGAACCGTAAGCCTGGACAGAATTACTCGTATCCAGGCTTGAATTCAATCAGTATTTATTGGACTTCGATACTTATTTTTTTCCATGGCCCCGATCCATATGGATACAGGATTTCTGCTGGTTTCCGCTTTCCTGTCAGGATGTCGCAGCACTCCCACTGGTTATTGCTGAGAATATTTTTCTTTCTACCATCCTGAAAAGTCATGTCCAGATCGAAGAGAAGAGCTCCGGGAGGTTGGCCGCCGTCTCTGGCTATGATTTCTATATCGTTGGGTCCTTTCCGTAAATATTTCTGCACTTCGGCGATCAGGTTTTTGGATGTTACATTTTGGCCGTTGATATTTACTTTTCCGTAATCATCGGCGTAAAAAGTCATAACAGCGGTTCGAGGGATTGTTTTCAATTCTATTTTGCGAGTGAAGCGACATTGGAATCCTGAGGTGTATGATTTGCCGGGATACCATATCCATGCGGCCCGTCCTTCGTATGATTGTTTGCGCGTTTGTCTGGCTTTTTTCCGAAACGGTCCCGGTTGAGTTATTGCATAATCCGATTGGGATATTCGACAAAGTTTTACTGCTGGAATTGCATAGATGTGTACGTCGTACGGTTTAAAGGTGTCACTGAATTCTCGACCTGCTAACTGGCGGTTTTCAAATAACACGTTTACTGATTCCTTCCAGGGGACGGTGAACGTTACTTTTATATTATCTTTGCCGGAATTTGCGGCGATCAAAACAGGACCTGATTGAGTCTGTTTCAATAAATATTCAATTTTCTTTGAGGAACAGGCAATCGACTTTGCTGATGCTGGAGCGCTTAATATTCCGGTCATCTGGTAAAGTTCTCTGGTTACTGCGAAGAAGTTATCATAAAATCCGGGCCTTTTTACAAACTCCTGCCCCCACCACGAGATACCGCTGGCACCATTTATTATAGAGTCATAGGCCATAAACCTCAGCTGATGGCGGTTGGGGTATATCGGTTCTTTCTTACTTTTTTTCAAGTCATTCCAGGCAAAGGTTTGTAATGCCATGATGATTGGCTTCTGATCTTTAACCGCATTACGCATGATCCGGGTATATTGTCCCACGGATGGTAAACCTTTTTCGGGCAGGTCGGAATGCGTAGAGGAACCTACCGGATATATATCAACTCCAAAGATATCGCACGCCTTGGAGAATTCAGTCCCAACTCCGCTGGAGTTACGTGGAGCCTCATTGATCCATACCGGATGGCAGGGATCGATCGTTTTTACAATACGATAAGCGTGAAGAACCGGAGAAAAAGGATGTCCGCACCATGCTGGTTCGTCAATGAGAAAATATCCCAGAAGCGCAGGGTGATTTATTACAGCCGATGTCATGTTCTCATAGAAATTATGGAATGAATTGGTTCTTTTTTTTAGCAATCCTTCAATTCTCAGGATTACCTTAAGGTTATATTTCTGCGCAAGATCAAGAACTCGTGGCGCATCATGGTTTAAAAATGCCATGAAACTGTTCAGTCCGTTGTTTGAGGCTTCTGCCATTGCGGCTTCCAGATTGTCGCCGCCGGGGATTCCCCAGATTAAGTTTGGAAAGAACGGCTTGTTATTTATTTGCAGACAATTGTCTTTCTGGTTATAATTAACTTTGTTCTGATTCTTTGAAAGATTTGGAATCTTGGACAGTTTGATTTTTAAAACGGGATTTTGTTCCTTTTCGGGAACAGCTTCGATTAATTTAAGGTTTTTTATATATATCGTGTCTGGTCCTAAATTGCGTATAACCAGATAGGACGGACGGGGGCTGGTACATCTATAAGTGAAGTCCAGTTGGCCCTGATTCCATTTGGTCGTTGTGGGGCGCGTTGTACTGCCGCCGTAGTTTGTCCAGTTCTTACTGTTTTCTATATATATTTTATAGGAACCTTTTCCTTTTACGAACCAGGTGAGACGATAATGTTTGCCTGTTTCAAGCTTCAAGTTTCCTTGTACCGCCATAGTTGATTTACCTGTTGGCGGCGGGGCCAGTTTTAAGCAGTTTATGTTATTGTCATATACAACTGCTACATTGCCGGTAATAGAAAATTTTGAAGGCAGACCGTCCGGTGACAATTCTTTGAAATTACTGTTGCAGACCAAATTAGCTGCCGCAATGCAGATTACGTTGAAGAGTAGCATATTGAGATCCTTTCTTTGAGAAGATAAAAATTAATCAGCGTTTGTTTTTCTTATTGAGCCACCAGTAATAGAGCCGCTGGTCTGAAACGGCAATAGTTGTACTGGTTGTACAACCCGATTCTCCATACTTCAAGGTGGAAACATGACCGTCCAGCCAGGTTGCGTTAATCGTATTCTGTTTTCCATGCCGCCATTCCGGACTCAATGATGAGGACCAGGCGGGAGCCATCAAATAGCCGCCGTGACTGTCACAAAATGCCACAGTGTCAGATGCCCGGTCAACTTCAGTTATTTTATGGAAGGTGAAAGTATATCCTGTACCGTCGACAGATCCAAGGAAATAGAAATTCCAGCCAAAGTGAGAGTCCCAGTAGCGCCAGTCTGAAGCATTACTTAATGTTCTTGAACCTTTAATATATGAAGGACAGCCGAAAATAGTTCCATGCGGAGTCGGAGCCGTTTGATAATCCACGTACTTTTCCCTGATGAATGTCATATGCCAACTGTATCCGGCGTTATTGTACGTTTTAGAACACCAGGGTGCTTTGTAACCATCGGGAATTGAACCGCAGATCATATATCCATCGTGATCGTTAATCCAGGACTGCAGAATCATTCCGATGTTTTTCTGATTGGATGTGCATTTAATGGCTTTGGCTGTTTCCCGTGCCCGGTTTAGTGCCGGCAGCAGCATGGATGCCAGAATTGCGATAATGGCTATCACGACCAGGAGTTCTATGAGGGTGAAAATGGATTTTTGTTTCATTGTTTTTCCTCCGTTTATTGTTTGCTTTATTTTAACTGCTTATAAGAACTTGACTTGTCAATACTTCCGTATTTACGATCCGTGGCTGATAATGCTTTATTACTGGTTTACTGGTTTCTGCCAGAAGCATATTTACCGCATCGCTACCAATTTTTCGAAAGTCGTAATTCATAGCCGGTACTATTGGATATAATCTGGAGTTGAATTCATATTCATGAAGCGTAATGATTTTGATGTGTTCTGGCAAATTCATGCTTTTATTCAAGCTGTAGCGATAGTCTGGTTCAAAGCCGGTAACAATATCGATAATCAGACTGTCAAAAGCGGTGCGATTATAAAATTGTCTCAATTTTTTAATGAAATCTTCGGAGGGGAAATCTGCAGGAATGTGCCATACTGTATTTTGTTCTGCTATTCCGGCCTTTTCTAGTGCTTTCTGATAACCGGGAAGACGCATGTTTGTGACATCGGTTAGATATGTTGCTGCTAATGCCGGTTTGCGGCAGCCGCAATTCAAGAGTGCCTCGGTAGCCGTACCGGTTTCGAATTCGGTATCTTTTCGAAGTTGCAGCCATTTTGTGAAAATCGGTTTTTCCACATCATCAAGAGGAAATGGAATGTCAAAATTTTGAGTATGGAGAAATGCAACCCGGCATTGGCGTTCTGCCAGGTATAAAAAACATTTGCGATACCAGATGTCTGATACAAATACCATTGAGCCCGGCTCGATCATTTTCATCACGTCCCAGTCTATGTCTTCGGGATCATTGGTTGGAGAAAACGGCAGGGTGACAAGCCGGCAGTCCATTCTGGCGCAGGCTTCCATCAGCCCTTGAAGCAGCTTGCCGGTGCTGGCAACATTACCGAGTCCGATAATACTCCAGTCAGCACAGGGAAGCAGGAAATAGATAAGACGCAGATTATTACCGCCGCCGATTTTAAAGGTTCCTTTACCGTGTATTCGTTCGATCATATTTGAGTTTTCCAGCTCATTCAGGGCCAGACGTAAAGTGCGCCGGGTTACTCCAAACTTTTTTGCCATTTCCATTTCACTTGGCAGACGTCCGTTAGCTGGACATTCATTGCTTCCCAAATAGCATTTCAATTCATTTATTACACGTTGTCGCTTGGGAGCTGACCTTGCTCTGGTTGTTGTCATCAGTGACATTCCTGAATTATTTTGATTAATTGCTTAAAGTATACGAAGAGGTACACTTTAGTGTCAATAGTAAATTAAAAAAAAGTTAAACAATGATATAATTCTGTTTAATTTGTGTAATCATTCCTGCTGTTTACACTTTGTTATTCATTGGCTCCCGTGGTATAATAAAGCCAGAGAAAAGCTACGGGAGATTTTTTATGGACAGCAAGGAAGCCATGCGTCGAGCCTGCGAAAACGTGGGCATCAAAACCGTTGCCGAATCACTGGGTCTTTCCCAGACGGCAATATACAACCAGATCAACGATGAACATCGTAAGGATATTCTGGCTAAATTTGTGGATTTCGTCAATGCCTGCGGTGACGACTCGCCGATGGTGTGGGCATGCGAACAGCTCAACGGTATGTTTATTCGCAATCCTGAAGTTACGGTGGATCGTTTTCAAAACGCAAACCAGTGTGTATCCGATACTCTGCGCGAATTCAGCGATGTGATTAAAGAGATCAGTATCGCTTTACAGGACAACAAGGTTACTCGCGATGAAGCCGACCGCATCCGTAAGGAATGGGAGGAGCTTAAGCTTCTGCTCGAATCTTTCGTTCTGGCCTGTGAATTTGGCTATCTCAACAAAAACGCCTGAGTAATTATTTCTGATCAACATAACTGATTGTCAGGTTAAGTATGCCATCTTTGGCAGTATAATCATTTTTTATGGTGATACAGCCTTTGCGTGGTTTGATCCATTTGCCGGAACTTGTTGAGATAATTCCTTGACCGGAAATATTTACCTGTTCACTATAACCACGAATATCTCCTGTATATTGTCTTGTCCCACATTGTGAAACTCCGCCGTTACGGAATTGCTTCGTTTTATCTAAAACAACGGCACTGATCGCAGTGGACAATTCATTACTTCCGTCGATCAATTTTTTTACTCTGACAATATAGATTCCAAACGTTTGAGGAATTGCCGGTGATTTAATTATCAGAATATTGGCCTGGTTGGGAGCTTGTAGTTTTTGCTGAAAATTATATTTTGTCGGAACTGTATCGGGTTGCTTTAAGAGTGTTATTCTTTTCAGGTGTTGTTTTAGTTTCCCCAAGGCCGGATGGTGTTCGATTGGATAACGGGTATCTTTCAATAGGATATTTATAAAGTCCTGCAATTTGTTGGGAAAATCGTCGCGTGATTCATGCTGAACCAGTACAGTGTACATCTTGGTTAAAATTGCGTCCTTTTGAACATTTGATAATTTTTTCTTTAGATTAGAATATATCCATTTGAGTGTACCATATTTTATATTTTTTTCATTAATGGCATACTGATAGATTTCTTTGTTTTCAATTAATTCCGATAAGTTGACACAATGGATATAGGTTGTCATATCGAATTTTTTCAATTTGTCCGCATCTGTTTTGTTATATTTTCTGGTATTCGATGCCGTGTAGATCAAATGTCCGAATTTTTCTTCAATTTTAGGTGTTGTTCCGAATAGTGTGCTGTCATTATTATTTTTGGGTAAATATAATGTGATCATCGGGGTGTCATATTCTTTGCCGGTTCGGGTAAAGAAATATTCTCCGGGACGTCGATCCGTTGAGACCTGTTTCCAACCGCATGTTACCAGTTGTTTTTTGATGCGTTCCAGTTGATTGTTACGGTCATTCTCCAATATTAGTAATTGTAAGGTGAAATTACTGAATGATTTGCTTCTAAAGCGACCGATCATCCAAGCTCCGGATAATCGCGGCAGCAATGTTGGGGCTGTCGGAGTTAGTTTGGGCATCAGAAAATCCGGATAGAGCATTCTAGGATGATTATTCAGAGATGATTTATAGGCTTTCGTGATAAATGGTAAGGCTTTATCAAGGCATTGCTTAATTACAAAGGGGGGATTTTCGTTGGATGAATTACAAGATACAAAGATTCGTCCATCAATGTAGTCGCCGTTATACAGTCGTACGGTACTATTATAGTTTTCGTAACTATGGCTCTGACTTTCGCTGATTATGTCAATATTGAAACCTGTCATATTGCCTTTTTTGATAAAACGGGAAATGTCTAGAGAATTGGATTTTATTCCTTCAATATCTTTCAGAATTTGATTTTTGATAAAGTCGGGCAAATCATCTGGTAACTCAGACTCTTTTGGGAGTATAACCTTTGCTTTGCTGACTATTATATACTGATCAAATTTGATCGTGCCGTCGGGGAACGACTTTCCCGTTTTCAGTTTAGCGAATTTTAGCAGGGGAAACTGCTTTTTCAGTTTTTTATATAGCTCATTCGCAAATTGTATTACACCGCTGTCATTGTCATAAGTTATTATCGCTACTCGATTAAGAGAAGAGCAGTTGTTTCTGGAACCTGAACTTAGGGTGGAGGTGCATACTGTTTGGCTTCCAGTTGTAATGAACTTGTATTTTATCTCGGATTTTATGAAATATTGTCCGATGAAGAGTGCCGCTATAATCAATCCGACAATACTGTATTTTATAGAATTGCTTTCATCTTTTGCGGAAGTGCTGATAAATTTACCTGCTTGCTTGCGTAGAAAGAAAACCCAGACAGTGTAACTACAGGCACCGACTGATACGGCCAACGCAGTTATATTGTCCGTTCCCGACAGGATTGCGCCAAGGAATACCAGGTCAATGAACCACAAGAAGGTTATAACATACCGGCTTTTAAGGCTTCCACGAGTAATTTTAAATGCGGCAATGATTTGTATGATTGATAATATTACAATTGTGGAAAGCATAATAACCAGTACCCATGGCTTATCTGCATGATAAGTGGTCTGGATACCGGGTTTGTCTGAAAATTGTTTGATGTTATGAAAGATCATTGAAAAAATAAAAATATTACTCAATACCAGAAGGATTTTTAAAACGTTAAATGCCATTGTCAGGGAAGATGCTAAGCGTAAATGGAGATCGGGAAGGGGATATTCTTCGGTTACTTCAGGCAGAGGATTTGCGGCGCGCTTTAAATCATTCGCCTGCTCTTTGGTTATTTCGCCGTTATTCTGCATTTGGTCGATAGCCTCTGATTCTTTTGATGCAGACAGGAGAAGTTTTCTGCGGCGTTCCTTCAGTGCGATCATAACAGCAAGTGCAACAAGCACAACTAAGGCAATATAGGGAAAACGGTTACTCATAAAAAAACAGATTTTTATTATAAAGTCTAACTGAGAAAATATGTCAGTTGTACATAAAATATTCATAATCATCCCCTTTGATTAAAGTTTTTTCAGTAGGCTAAGTGCTTTGTCGGAAGTTATTTCTTTGTTCTTCAGCTGTTCCAGTATTGCCATGCGTTGTTCTTCAACGTTTTTATCCAGTCCCTTTAAATTCTTTATTACGCAGTCAAGGCGGTTTCGAACCGTTGGATATGATATCCCCAGAATTTTTCCAACTTCCTTCAGCGAACCACCGGATAAGACAAAGAGTTCGATGAACTGGCGGTCGTCAGGAGATAATCGAGCTAGTCTAGGCAGCGAAAGTGCTCCTTCCAGCTTGAGTTCACATTCTGGACACTGCATGGAAACAATATGCATTTCACTGCCGCAATTACGGCACTTGTCTGAAAAGTTATCGTAAGCCATCTTGATATCCTGTTTGTTTTTTTGTGTTTCTTTAATAAAATTAATGTAAAACTAAATAAAATCAATATTTATTTTAATTTTATTAATATTTTTGTAAGAATTCCATGATCGATGGTTAGAGTAGCTTGCTGTCTTATTTATTGTTTTAATGTGTTTGGAAAACAACATTTGCTATCTGAAATGGTAATGATAAGTTAATGCGTAAGACGGATGGCGTTATTACTGCTTCAAACTTTAGTTACTAATGCTCCTTGCCGAAGCTGAAAATAAACGACTGGGTTTTATTTTCCGCTACTTGCTGCGGAGATGGAGTGAACAAAACAAAAATTTTATTTATAATGACTCAATTTTGGATTTGTGAAAAAATGATAAGGTAAGATTCTTTATATGACAGCAATTGCTCTTTCTCTTGGTGGTAATCTTGGCGATGTTTCAGCTACATTTAAAAGCGCTGCTGCGGATTTGGCGCAGGCAGGAGTGACGGATATTAAGTTATCGTCGTTTTATCGTACGGCTCCAGTCGGATGCGTTCCCGGCACTCCGGATTTTATCAACGCTGCCTTGACTGGAAACTGGACGGGCAGCGTGGAGGAGCTCCATGAGCTGTGCCGTTCTCTGGAAGTGAAAAATGGCAGGCCGCGTGACCACGAGGCATATGCGTCGCGTACGCTTGATGTTGATATCGTGTTCTTTGGCAGCGAAAAAATAAATACCGCAGACCTGACCATCCCTCATAAAGAAGCTTCAAACCGATTATTTGTATTGGTTCCGCTGGCGGATATCGCCGGAGATTGGACATTCCCCGGCACCGATTCTTCCGTAAACGATGTTCTTAAGCCTTTCAAAAAGACCGATGAGTTCAAAGAATTGCAGCTTAATTGCACTGAATCTTTTCGATAACCTGTTTCAATAAATGCATGAAGCGTTGAACAGAGCTGATACTGACTTTTTCATCCGGTGAATGCGGACTGATGATATCCGGGCCGAACGAGATCATTTCAATATCCGGATTAACTCCTTTGAAGCATCCACATTCGAGTCCTGCGTGAATTACTTCGATAACCAATTCTTTACCGAATAATTCATAATAAGTGTTTCCGAGTATCTTTACCAGACTGGATTCCGGGTTTGGAGCCCAGCCGGGATAGGAGCTGCGGCGGTTTGTTTCGGCACCGCGTGATTCGAACAGTTTCGCAAGGGAATCGACCAGTCGGTCGCGTTCTGAATCAATCAGGCTGCGTTGTGAGGACGTTACTTTCAGGATATCGCCTTCAGTTTTGACGGCCGCCAGGTTGGTGGAGGTTTCCACCAGTCCTTCTACATCACCGCTCATGGTAATTACGCCGTTTGGACATTCATCCAGTAACGACAATATAGAATCCTGTTCCGAAGCTGAAAGTATGTTATTGGGTTCGACATCTTTATGCAACAGGATTTTTAGGCCGGGGTCCCGATCCCCCAGTTCCACCAGAGATTCTTCGCGGAAGCTTTCAACCCATTGTGCGAATTCCATTTCATCGTCGTTATGGACAATTATTTCGGCATTGGCTTCACGGGGGATGGCATTATCCAAGTTCCCGCCATTGAGCGTCATGAGCCGTATTCTGAATTTTTGGGTGGCTTTACGCAGCATGGCTGCCATAAGTTTGTTGGCATTGGCGCGACCGAGATTGATATCCATACCGGAATGACCGCCGCGCAGTCCGGAAAGTTCTATGCGCAATGCCACGAATCCATCCTCCGGGAGCGGTTCCCGGTCGAAATTTAACAAAAAGTCGGTTCTTGCGCCTCCGGCACAGCCGATACAGGCCCTGCCGTCTTCCTCTGAGTCCAGATTCAGGAGCAGATTAGCCTCCAGAAAACGATCGCTGATATTCATCGCGCCGGTCAGACCGGTTTCTTCTTCACAGGTGAATAACGCTGAGATCGGTCCAGTGGGCGTGGACGTATCTTCGAGAATAGCCAGTGCGGCAGACATGCCAATTCCATTGTCGGCTCCGAGTGTGGTTCCTTTTGCCTTTACCCAGTTGCCTTCGATATACGGCTGTATACTGTCGGTCTCAAAGTTGAAATCAGTTCCGGCATTTTTCTGAGGAACCATATCCATATGCCCCTGAAGGATGATTTTTGGGGTATTTTCATATCCGGGAGATGCCGGACGTTCGATTAAAATATTGCCGACGGGATCAGTACTGACTTCAAGTCTTTGTTCTCCGGCAAAGGTTTTTAAGTATCGTCTAATGCCTTCTTCATGGCCGGAAGGATGTGGAATAGAACATATTTCCGTAAAGTGGTGCCATAGCATTTCCGGGTCAAGCTGTGAAATAGTCATTATATAAAATCCCCTGTATTATGATTAATTTGCTTTATTATAATATTTTTATGCGTGCCGGACCTTTTTTCAAGTGAGAATTGCGTTAAAATTTCCATGAACTTCGATATTGCAGTAAAACAGTTGTTGAAAAATATTATCCATGTATTAAATTAACCGTTTACTTATGACACATATATATTTTTTTTACTTATGAGAACAGCTGAATTTTCAGATATAATTAATGATTTTAAAGTTTCGATGTCGGATCGACTCCATGCCGCCAGACAGCTTACGCTGGTTCGTAGCGAGGAGTTGCTGCATTCTGTTTGTGAGATTGACTTGCATTGCCATTCTTTTTATTCCGACGGGTATAATTCTCCGGCCGGCAGAGTTTACGAGGCATATCGTCGGCATATGAGGGCTCTCGCTGTTTCTGATCATGATGTGGTTGATGGTCAGATAGAAGCGCTTGAGGCCGGTTCCATTTTTAATGTCGAGATTATTCCGGCTGTGGAATTTTATACGGACAGACCGGGGATAGAGATTCTTGGTTTCTTTCCGAATACGGAACATTTTATTGAATTACTTGCACAGCAGGCGTTTGACGGTGTTTGTGAGCCGATAAGATCCGCTAAATGGCAGCAGCTTAAAGGTATGATCGCCCGGGTGCCCGGGTGTTTTTCAAAACTTGGTTTCGAGGCTGAAATTACCCCGGACGATATTGATTCCTTTGTCCGTAACGGTGTTTCTACAAAAGGCGATATAAGTGTTATTATGTGGCAAAAATACGGAGCGTCATTAAAGGCGGAACGACTTGCTGACGATGTCAAGGATTTCCATGCTAAATACACGACTCGCGATGATATGTTGAACCTTCCGCTGGAAATCAATATAGATCTTTCCCCATGTGCTTTTGTCCGCAGGATCAGCGGTTGGGGCGGTCTGCCGGTACTGGCTCATCCAACCGAATTGCGAAAGAAGGAAGGTCTCGGCAACGAGGAACTTTACGATGTTATCTGTCAACTGGCAGACTGCGGTCTTCAAGGGATAGAAGTTGATGGATGGCGTAATGGCATCTGTCCTGAAACCGGACTTTCTCAGACTGATGTGTTCGAAAGTTTAAGACAACGCTATAACGATGAACACCCGTTTCGTTTACCGTTGCTTTTTACAAACGGTTCCGATGATCACAACCAGCCGGGAGAAGGGTTGGAACTTGGGTGTGGGCGTGACAATAATCTTCGTCCTGAATATGGGCAATTTTCGAATATTGCCGCCCTTAGACAACGCCAGAAAGTTTTGTTGTCCGGAACCGACACCAGAGCCATTCCTAAGCTGTAAATTATTTTTGACTTAGACGTTTACGGATTTCTTTGTGCATTTCCGCCATTATGGCTCGGGTATCCGAATCGGTTCCCTCAAGATGACGTTTCATAAATTCTGTACGACGGTTTTCGTTTCGTTGGTGGTTTTGATTGCCGTTGTTACTGTTAGTATTATTATTTCCCCAGCGTCTGCCGCCATTTGCTGCTATCCGCTTCTTTATTGCGTCGGCAATGCGGTCATATTCTTTGTCGCGTTCCTCTTTGCTCATTGCCATCAATTTTTTTGCGCGTTCACGCATCATAACCGGCATTAGTGAGCGCATATTTTCACGAAGTTGTTTTTTCTCTGTATCGGAAAGATTGCTGTTGCGCATCATCCGCCAGGGATTACTGCCGGATGACTGCATTTTTTCGCGCATTTCCTTGGCGTATTTAACTTTTTCATCCCGGGAAAGCGAAGCGAAATTTTTTGATGCTGCGTATTTTACGGCATCCGTATTATTCATTTTTTTGGGGTCTGGAGCCGACGAACCGGATGCCGCGTAGATTCCAATACCGGTGCAGGCAATAATTAATAATACAATTCCTGCAATGATTCTTTTTGTTTTTTTAGACCATTTTGATGAATTTTTGTTGGTGTCCATTTTAATCTGCCTTTTATTGAAGTTTGTCTGTATGTCCATCTAGAAATAGATAGTTTTTTCCGCCAAATGTCCCATCATCCGGTTCAAAATCTTCATCATTTATTATGGTTGAGAAAGAATAATTTCGGTGGAACGGTTCGTAGTCAAACATAACAGGGATCTGCGATGCTTTCATATGGCGTGAAGGTTTGGCAAGGGAACGACCGGCAAGATGGCTGTTATATTCATAGCTGGAGCCTTCGAGTTTGAAAAATTTTTCCGCACGGTCCTCGGGGCACAGATACACTTTACTGGTTGGTGTTGCGTAGTTTTCCAATACATCGACAATTCTAGGATCATCCGTTATTTGAGAGCCATCGTTGAGGTATTTTTTTTGTGCCGCATATGGAAAACGTTCATGGTTGTCCTGTACGTACATCATGAATAGTTTTCCGATATTACTGAGATTGCTGACACAGCTTATACTTTTGGCTCGTCTTCTTGCGTTGCCCAACGCGGGAAGCAATAAACCCGCAAGAATTGCTATGATTGATATAACCACAAGAAGTTCTATCAGGGTGAAATCCCTTTTCATTATACTAGCCTCTCCTGAAAATTGTCTCTGAATCCATCTGCCAATAGGATTACTTACTATTTGGTCGTGTCTGGTTTCTTTTCGGTTACACCTTTTGTCTTCTTTTCTTCGAGTTTAAAGCTGTTGTTCATCGTAATGCGTCTTAGCGTATTCTGACGTGATTTTTCCAGTTCCTTGCATTGTTCCTTTGTGAGAAGCGGTTCGATTTCATCGTACATGCCGAAGAACGCGTCTTTTACCGTTGGAGCGCTTAATTTCCAGCCTTCCAGCATTTTGGGACACCATTTTTCCACAATGGGAGTTACTTTTTTCTTTTGCTCATCTGTCAACTTTAACCTGCAGAACAGTTTCCACTTTATAAATGATTTCATATCGGTTTTGGGGTTGGGCTTAAAACGAGGTTTTCGACGGAAAGAATGCGATGACAAATTTCCTGCAAAAAAGCCTATGATGATTCCAGAGAGGAATACAACGGCAAAAGCCAGATAAAATTTCCGTTTTTTCACTTCAGAGTTCTCCTGTCTATATTCCCGCTATGATATTACCAGCGTTACTGTAATTCTCGTATAACATTTCATCAGTCGAGTTACTAACAGCATCCGTTGCACCTGCAAGGTACATAATCATCACAATTACGGCAACAGCGCTGACAGTCCAGACCAGCTTCCAGACCAGAGAGTCATTTACTTCGGAAAGAGCCTGACGCAGTGATCCTCTGCTATGAATATGCATCATAACCTTTTCAATTACGGCATCGCTACATTTTACTGGCTTCTTTTCCAGATATGACGATTTGAATGCCTGTTCTATTTTTTTAGTAGTTTTATCCATGGTATTTTTCTCCAAGGGATTCAATATATTTCCGCATTTTTTTTCTTGCCCGCATAGCTCTGACTTTTGTTTTTGCCAACCCCCAGTCCAGGGTTTTAGCCGCTTCACCCAGAGGCCAGCCGTCAAAATAAATCATTTCAATTAATGCCCGGTCTTCCGGTCCTAATGTTTTAAGGGCGACCTCAAGCAGTTCCCGGCATTCGGCGCGATGTGACAATTTTTCGAATTCTGCCAGGGAATTACTTTTTGAAATAGTCTCAAGCCATTCCTGTTGCGATTCCTGAGGTTCCGAAATTATAACTTGTCGGCGACGTCCTTGTTTCCGCCAGTAATCGCAACATGTTCTTACTGATATTCTGGCCAGCCAGTTGCCAAAAGGACTATGCCCGGAGAATGATGCTAAGGAGTCATAGGCTCGTATAAAACATTCTTGAACCATGTTTTCCACATCCGATTCCGGTATTCTTCGGCTGACAATAGCCGACACATTGTCGAGGCTGGCTTTCATCAGTTCCGCATATTTTTCAACATTTCCGTCCAGTATTTCCCGAACGGTTCTCAGTTCATTGTTCATTACGACCTTACGGTCCTGTTCGTTTTTCAGTTGATATTGATGAATATGGTTAGTCAAGCCGGTACGCCGTTCATATGAAACATGAACGGCGTATCGGCAGACCAATATTCTCCTGTCAGCATAAGCTGATGCGTTATATTCAACAACTGAAAAATATTTTTACCACTTATCTTTATACCTTTTCAGTTGTAAAATGATGTTGATCGGTTACATATGAAACCAACAAAATTAAAAATTTTTATCTTTTTGTTTTTATCGTACCAAGTGCAAAGTTTGAAGTAGCAATGGATGACACTTATCGCACAATTTACCGGATGATGTTTGGTTCCGGCACTTCTGGAGTTGGAGGCGTTATAACTTTTTCCTGATAATCATAGAACGGAGCGGGGGCCGGTAATTTTTTGAATTTTCCAAGCAGTTTTAATGAGATGCCGGAAGCTACGGAAAACTTCTTTTTATCTTTCAGGACAGGAAGAGCGAAGTGATTGATGAAATTTGCCATTTGGGCTTGGTCGGAAGTAAGTTTGCCTTCCGAGAATAGTTGGTTGTACGCATTTTGCGCCAGACCACGCTGAACCAATGCACTGGTTCTTAGAACTATCGCTATATCTTTTAGAAATTGTCTTTCAGAACGAGTTAGGTTGAGTGGGGAAAAGCCCAGCAGATTAATTCGTTTTACTGCTGTCATTGCCAGTTCCGGACGTCCGGCAAGGTTGCAAGAAGTGCCGTAACTTAGCCAGTACAGTGGTCTGGGTTTTGTTGATCTTGCCATTACCTTGAAAATTTCAGCGGCCCACTCCGGTTGCATTTTATAAGCAAAAATCAGATACCAGTCATTGCCGCGATAGAGCTTCTGGGGACTGTTTTTCATTTCCTCGTAGAATACCTGGCGACTACCTTCAATCATTCCGGCGCGGAAACCGTTAATAACCCGGTAAATTGAGGATTCACGAGTAAGGAATGCCGCAGGTTCTGTAACTCCTTTCCAGGCATAGTGAATAAAGATATACAGCCCAGTGTTTTTATCCAGTTCATCGAAATCTTTTTGAACAGAACTGATTCCGTTATTCATTGCCAATTGATACAGTTCCATCGCCCGAAGATTGTATTCCGGACGATGTTGGGTTCTGGTACGGTAGTAGTCACCCAGGGTTTTGCAGGCTGGAACATAACCTTTGCGCAGAGCGGTGCGCAACATTTTTTCTGTCTCCTGACCTTCTTTTTCGGAAAGCTTTTGAGTTATTTTTAATTCGGATAGTTCAGTTAAGGCAGGGGGATAATTCATGGCGGCAGCAAGGGTAAATAACTCCCGGGCGAGAGATTCATCAACATCTCTGCCGACTCCGTCGCGACACATTTGAGCTCGCCGAGTTAAAGCTTCAGGAGAATTCCACTTTCCGGCAATTTTATACCAGTTGTAAGCCGCGGTGTATTTCTTTTGAGAATAATAAGTATCAGCCAGAGAAGTTCTTGCAAAATTGCTTCCGGCATGAGAGGCCTTATACAGCATTTCTCGTCCGCGGCTGACATCTTTTTTTACTCCTTTTCCCTGTACCAACATTTGCCCATAGATGGCCTGTGCCGGAACAAAATTTTTGTCCGATGACATCTTTAGTAGTAATGCCGCCCGTACGGGATCGGCTTTCACGCCGCGTCCATACAAGTACATTGATCCCAATAAATATTGTGCTTCTTTCGTACTTCGGAGAGCCAACTCCTGAATACCGTCAAAAGCTTCTTTGTACAGTCTTTTCGCTTTTGCTTTGTTGACTTGAGCCTGTCCGAGTCCGTATTTACAGATGATTCCGAGAACATATTTCCCTGCTGGATCTCCAGCTTTAGCGGATTCCACCGCGTATTTTTCCGCGAGTTTATAATCTACTTCGAACATATAGCCGTTTAGATAATATTCCGCAAGCAGTCCTTCATACCAGGCATTGCCGGATACGGCTTGAGCCAGAACTGTTTCACGATATGAGGTACAGCCGGTCATGATCCCGGCAAGACAAAGGGCGGCAAGCAGAAAGGCAAGTTTTCTCATAATATAATCCTAATCCCGTTTGAGTTGAGCCTAAAACCAGAAACATTAGTAATTTAAGCTCAGAATGGAAGGATTTCAAGCCGATAAGAACGAAGAAAACATTTATGTACAGCCAGTTTACCGATTGATCGGTATTGGTTAGTCTTCGATTACCCGGCAGAGAGCTTCGTAAAGTTCGGTAACAGTGAACGGCTTTTTTAGAAATCCGGCGGCATCGTCGATATTGATATTGCGCATGGCTTCTTCACTGGTGAAACCGCTGGAAATCAGTACCTTTATTTCCGGATTAATTTTTCTAAGTTGGGCGAAACATTCACGTCCATTCATTTTGGGCATGATCATATCGAGAATAATGACATTGATCAATTCCTGGTTTTCGCGATAGATATCGAGCCCTTCCTGTCCATCTCTGGCGCATAGAACCTGATAACCAAGTTCCTCAAGGATTTCCGAGGCCGTTTCGCGGATAATTTCCTCGTCGTCAATGATCAATATACATCCTGCAAGTTCGCGGAATTCTCCTGTTGAGCTCATATCCTGTTTCTTTGGTTTACATTCATCTGTCTCCAGCGGCAGATAGATATTAAATGTTGTACCAGTGTCTGGAATACTGTCTAATTCAATAGCCCCACCATGATCTTTTACGGTACCATATACGGCAGCAAGCCCCATGCCGGTACCGTCGCCGACTTTTTTTGTGGTGAAAAAAGGATCGAAAATTTTATTTTTGATTTCATCTGGAATACCTCCGCCGGTATCGCTGAACTGGATTTCAAGATAGTTGCCAGGCTTAAGGTCCAGATGGGAGATTAAATGGTTTTCCGAAATAAAAACGTTTGTGGTTCTAATAAAGATTTGACCGCCTTCTGGCATTGCATCTCTGGAGTTAACGCCCAGATTGAGAAAAATATTAATCAATTGGTTGGGATCACCTGAAACCTGAGTGAATTCAGCCGAAAGATCCAGAACGATTTCAATTCTTTTGTCAATACTGCGTTCCAGTAGGGAAACCGCATTACGGATTGATTTATGAATACAAGTTGGTTTTGAAATCAGCTTGCCTTTTCTGGCGAAAGCCAGAAGTTTCTGGGTCAGGTTGGCAGCTCGATTGGCCGAATCAATGATGACATTAAGCAATCTATCGGAAGAATCTGTTTCCTGTAAGCGTTTTTTCAGCAGGTCTGCCGATGCCAATATGCCAGTTAACATATTATTGAAGTCATGGGCAATTCCTCCGGCAAGTTGTCCCACAGATTCCATTTTCTGAGCTTGAAACAATTTTTCTTCCAGTTCATGTTCAAGTGTGACATCGCGAAAAACCAAAACCACACCAACAATTTCGTCGTTATCATCACGGATCGGAGCCCCGCTGTCTGCAATATGGTGGGCTTCTCCATTACGTGAGATCAACAGGGAATGATTGGCCAGACCGACAATTTTTCCAGAATCCAGCACTCTATTAACCGGATTTTCCTGTTGTTGATCTGTTTCAGAGTTGATAATTTTAAATACATCATCAAGTGTGTTGCCGACAGCTTCTTCTACATTCCAGCCAGTCAAATTGGCCGCAATGGTATTCATACGGGTTATTATGCCGTTACGGTCAGTGGCAATTACCGCGTCGCCGATAGAATTCAGCGTTATTCTAAGATTTTCTTCGCTTTGCGAGAGGGCTGCAAGGGTTTTTCGATAATCTGTAATATCGTGAATCACGCATACCGCATACTTATTTTCTGCAAACGTTACTTCCGATAAGTTCAGTTCAACGACTCTGGCTCCGAGTTTAGGAGAAAAATATTCAAAACTTATCTTAAAAGCTTGATAGGAGCCATCTTCATTATAAGTGTTAAGCCATTCATCAATTTTGTCATGGCAGGAGTTGCCGACTTTATCAAAAAGATTTTGGGCGCCAGGTACAAAATCAGTAAGGCCGAAAAGATCTTTAGCGCTCTGATTTGTATCAATGAAATCAAGTTTTGGAAGGGAGAGGAGGCATATAGCATCATTTGCCTGATCCAGCAGAGACTTATAACGTTTCAAGTTGTCAACGCTTTCCCTGAATGGTCGATAATAAGATTTGCTCAATGAATTCTGGCCCATACCCAGAATTTTTTTTCGCATATTTTGTTTGGAAACGCCCATTAAATCAAACAGCCTCCCTGTATATTTTCTCTAGAGCTTTGGTATCCGCTTTTCTAGGATTTGTTAACAAGCAGGGGTCATCAACAGCTTTTTCTGCCAGATTCATCAAATCTTCCGGTTTGACTCCGGCATCTTTCAATGAAATGGTTATTCCCGCTTCTTCTTTTATTTGGGTAATTTTACATACCAATTTATCCAACACTTCTTTATCGGTTAGTTCTTCAACTTGAATACCCATAGCTTTGGCAATATTCTTAAAGCGGTCAATAGCTTCAGGAAAATTATATTTTACTACATAAGGAAGTAAAATCGCATTGCATTCGCCATGGGGCAGATCAAGTAACCCTCCCAGACTATGCGACATTGCGTGGACGGCTCCCAGGCTGGTATTGGAAAATGCCAGTCCCGCTTCCAGGCTGGCCAGGGACATGTTATACCTTGCCATGAGGTTATCCGGGTGTTTTACAGCTGTAACAAGATTTTCGCTGACCAATTTGGCTGCAGCCAGAGCATGAAGGTCGGTAACAGGAGAGCTGGCGTTGGAACACGCCGCTTCTACTGCATGGCTGAGAACATCCAATCCGGTACAGGCCGTTAGAAACGGATCCTTGGTTATTGTTACTTCCGGGTCAATCAAAGAAATATTCGGAATGATTGCTTTTGAAATAATTGCTATCTTGGTTTTTTTCTTTGTATCAAGAATTATTGCAAATTGAGATACGTCAGCCGCGCTTCCGGAGGTGGTTGGAACACAAACTAATGGAGGACCCGGCTCCGCTATCATATCGACTCCTTCGTAGTCCAGAATATTACCTGAATTTGCAACTACAATAGCAATACCTTTGGCACAATCAATAGGACTTCCGCCTCCGACAGCAACAATGCCGTTGCAGTTGCCTGATAAATATTGTTCTACTCCAGCCATGACTTCAGAATCACGTGGATTGGCTGAAACATTTGAAAATAAGATTGAATTTATTCCGGAGTTGCTTAAAGACTGCTGAATTTCTCCTGTCCAGCCTTTTTCAATAATTCCCGGGTCTGTGACCAATAATACTTGATTTATTCCGAGATTTTTGACGCATGTTCCGGTTTGTTTGCGCGCACCAATACCGAAAACAAATTCTGGCGCAACAAATCTGATTAACTCGCTGCAGATACCTGTCCTCATAATGCCAGCATCTCCTCCCATGAGTATTATTTAGGAAATAATCACACCCTCTAAAATATATATTAAATGATAAAATGAATAACTCAAGGTGAGCAATGCAAAATACTTGTTTTTATTCGGCATCATTGATTGTTTTTTAAAAAGGTCGGGCACCGGTAGAGTAGAACCGGTACCCGTTGAATGGAGGAGAACTTATTAATTATTCCCGTTTTCAGGCTTTCGGGAGAATTACCTTTAAAACATTATTATTATAATCGACTTTCATGCGGTCTGTTTTGACCGGACCCGGGAGTGCCAGAGAAGTCTGGAAATGGCTTGAGCTGCTACTGTAATAGTTGCCGCCCTGGTTTGATTTACGGTTTTCTCTGGTCTGAACTCCTGAGATGGTCAGCATGTTTCCATTGACTTTTGCTTTTACATTCGATTTGTCAAGTCCCGGCATATTAAGCTGGACTACATAGTTGTCTTTTTCCGATTTTACAACGGGAGAAGTCATACGCATACCGCCGGATCTTCCGAGTAGGTGTGTGGGCATATCCATGTCCATATCCATGTCCATTTGCTGCATCATTCTGGCTGCCATGGCCTGCATCCGTCTGAACATATCTCTACCGGATGAGAGTTGCGGCTGGTCATACGGATTTACTCCGCCTGGAGCAGTTCGTGCTGACGGAGCAGTGACAGCTGTACCATGCGAATTGATTTGAGGAACCTGGATCATTGGTGTGTTGTTTTGCTGTCTCATCGAAACAATCGGTTTTAGTGCCGGTTGAGAACTGTTATTTACTACTGGTACCGGCATCTGAACTGTCGTCGGTTGAGGAGTTACAGATGTAAGGGGCTGAGTGGCTGAAGTTGGAGTCCGGGTCAGCCATAGCTGTACTCCTACGATTGCGAGTAATACAACTACAACGATTTTCCAGAAGGTGTCTTGATTAAGTTTCTTTGTCATTGTAATGCCTCCTTTTGATATTAAATAGAGTGTTTTACTGTGCACATTGATAACAGACACCGATCGAAAAAAAAAGTTCCCGGTAATCTATAAAAAAATATAATTAATCCATTTTTTCTATACAAAAAAGCTCCAAGATATATTTCAATCCTGAAGCTTTAAGTATTATCAATTACTTTCTCTATGAAAATTAATTTAGCAGTGAAACTTTAATGAGTTTTACTTCAAATTGTTCGAGAGTCATTTTACTTATATTTTCAATCCTTTGGTTGTTCCAAATATCGTTTCCAGAAACTGATACAGGGTGTTGTTTTTCTTGCAGTTTTATATATTGAATTTTATCCTTCAGATTCACTATACTGAGATATTTAATCTTTCCATTTTGATCATTCAGGATACGGCACTCTACATCGTTATTGATTTTACTATTGCTCCACGCTGTAATCCCATTAAATAATTGAGAATATCCGCTCCAGTTGTTAGCGATAATGACTTTTCCTGAACCGTATTGCCTGATTCCTATATTTTTGAGCATGTTGACGAAGGTTTTATCCAGTCTCAATTTTTTGCCATAATAATTTACAGGATTATTTACTGGTTCTGCAATCCAAAGAGTTCCTCCGCGTTTTACCCATTTCTGTATGAGCCATGCTGATTTTTGCCGCATATACTTAAAAGAAGGAGCCGCTAGGAGTTTGACGTTATTTAGCTGTTCTTTTTTCAGATGAGGAGGATATACCAGTCGGACTCCTTCCGGATTGCTGCGAATTATGTTATAGAGGTGTTCCAGCTTTTCTGTGTATTTCTTACCTTCGATTAGATTTGCTTTTTTGTCATAACATAGCCTTGTGGTTCCGCCTTTGAGCTTTTGGAAGTTAACGATAACTGGATAAAGCATTCGCAGTTTGAGGGACGTACGGCCGATGGCATTAAAGCCCAGTGGGTAACGGGAAAATGATTCTACATGACCATGACCTTTACTATTCCAGTCTGCTCGCTGTCCACGCCAGATATTTGCCGATTGGATTCCTCGCAAAACTCCCTGATACATTTGCTTGGCTAGAAAGGCTGCATTGTTGACATATTGCGCCCTGATAAAATGCCATTCTTGGTTGGTTATTGGTCTCTCTGGGTACATACTGGTAAGATGATCGAGCCATAACGGATGGCCGTCATCCGTTCCACAAGAGTTTTGACCTAACGCAATATTGTCTTCCTCATCAAGCATTCCATAGCCGAAGACCCCCATCAGTTTGACCCAGACTATTTTGTTGGGGACTGCTTCCAATAGGGTGTCTTTCAGAAAGCCGTAGAAACGGCTGACGCCGCTACTCTGAAACTCAGCCCAGTCAACCATAGCTCCGGAAGATGTTTTTCTAAGCACAAAGAATGATTTTAAATCGATTGACTCTATAGACGGATATTTGCTGTTCCATGCATAATTTATGATCTTGATGTTTTTGTGTTTCTTATGTAGCCAGACATGAAATGCTTTTTGAAAATCAGTGGAATCAGAACTAACAGAATAACCGGGTTCATTTGCCGTTCCCAGGCTGATTAGTTCGGGACGCTTTTTTAGATATGGGATGATTTCGCCATACATTCTGAGAAAAATCTCTTTTGCGGTTGGAGCAAGTACATTCCAGTTAAAATTACCGTTTCCGCAAGTGGAGCTTTGTGCGTTTTTATATTTATCTGGAATTTTTTTACAGTAGTGAGACGAGAGAAGCAGGTTCGAGGCGAGTTTGTTTTTTCGGCATGCTTCAAAATATTTGTTTAGAGCGTTAGTTATTCCATTTTGGCTGGTTCTATTTTTCAGAAGACCGGTTGTTGCTTTGAATTGATTACTTTTGAATTGATTGAAGTATAGCCAATGGTGCATACTTGTTTCCGCCACCAGAGAGTTGAAGCCGGTTTTTGATGCATAATTTGCCCAGTCGTATGTAAAGATACTGGTCATGGGGCCAATGAAAAGAGCTGGTTTATTGTCCTGAGTTATTGTTCCGTGTTTCAATAGTATTGGAATATCCGGATTATATGTAGGAACTGGTGCTTCTTCTATTTTTCCCGCTCCATATTGTTTTAGTTCATAGTCAAGATTATCAAGCATCGATTTTACCATAGTCAGTTCATCCATCGCGATTTTATATTGTTTTTGGCGATTGAAATCATCCGGAATGAAATTTTTAATAAAAAGTTTGGCTACATTTAGGGTGATTCGCGGTAATTCCGCTTGCTTGCCGGAGGCTACGCATGTTTCCCATCTGCTTTGCTGTTCGGAGTGCTGGTTACTAAGTTTTTGGAGTTCAGACGTTACGTGTTTTTTCGAAAAGCAGTATATTGTCAGCGGTTTAGATGTTTTTGCTACCAATGAACCTTTTGGGTCTTTTATTGTAATGGTGAGTTCATTTTTACCGATTCCGAAAACTTTTAGGGGATCAGTTATTTCTAGCTCAAATCTGGAAAAGGGGGCTTTCAGAGTCACTTTTTTATTCAAGACAGTTGAATTTGTCTCAATGCAAAGTTCCGCATTGTTCAATTGCTGAGATGTTGATAATTCCACAAGCATGGAGAGTTTACCGTTTTCAATGAATTCGTGTTTTCCTGTATTTTGAAAATAGCCAGCAATCACAGGCTTTTTGACATTCATCTTACAGCTGAACAACGATGTTGCCGGGGTTGGAGCCGGGACAAATCTTATGTCACCGATAATCACCGATCTTTCCTGTAAATGAGGAACACTAGGACGCTTTGAATTTATATCGAATTTGAGATTGTCGATGGATTTCCTGGTATGATGTATGGGAATCTTGACAGTGGTCCATTTGCGTGCAGGGGCTTCTTGAATAATATCGCTCCAAGTACAAGGCAAAATGCCAAATCCATGGGAACTTCCAAATCTGGAGCTGATAGGAAACTCTATCTTCTGGAGCGGATAGATATCTATTTCTACTGTTTTGGCTCCGACGATACTTAGTTTTGGTGAAAGATTATATTGCCAGCATACCCAGGTTGGAGACTTTGGACTTTTTTTATCCAGTCGACTGTAGAGGCATACTCCTCGTTTGCCGGGACGGTCTGGAAGGTCTACAGCGGTTGCTTTTAACAGATGGCCTTTGGTGCTTCCATACCATTTCCAGCCACTGATGTCGCTCATATCCAGTACAAATTCAGGATATACTTTGCTGCCTTTGATCAAACTAGATTTTTTCGGATAGCTGCTTTTTATATCAAAAAAATTTTGTCCCCATAATTGCGAGGTAAGACTAATAGCAATAATAAAATTAAGAAAAAATATTTTTAAAAGAGTATTAACAGTCATGATTATACAAGTTCCTGAAGTTATAGATAGCCTGTGATGCTTCCGGTAAAAATCTTTCGGAAGTATCATTCTATATAAGTTTTATGATGTTGGTAAGGTTGTAATTAATTATCGAAGCTTGAGAAACGTATATGAATGTATCTTGCGTTTGGAAAAGAGCTTGTCTTTCCATTCATAATCATATCGTAGTTTGTTCCCAGGGATGACATATATGAACTTTCACCATTTTTATAGGTTGAGACATGACCATCGGAAAATGCTACATTCCATTTTTTATTATGAGGGATATTGGCCCGCAAATTTGATTCTGATACCACATCGTAAACCATGGCTTGTTTGTTTTTCTGCATGAAAGAAAGACGTGGACGCCACTGCCAGCCGGAACTCCAGATCGGCAGGCTGTCATAACCGGCCAATCTGTTTGACGATGAATTTAGATCTTTGTATACATCATAACGTAACACGGTTTGCGCCGGGCAGTATAGAACTTTTTCGTTTGAGTAATGTCCATCAACCAAAAGTCCCAAGTTTGTGTAAAATCCAGCGCTTAAGAAAGTGTAACGGCTGTTGGGGGGAGTGGCGGTATAACCGGTGGGCCCTGATGGAAGAAAGCCATTGCTGTCACCGGCATATGAATATATTGCCGTTGATATTTGTTTTAAATTTGACGTGCAGGAAATTAGTTTGGCTTTATCTCTTGCTTTTCCCAAAGTTGGAAGTAATAGGCTTGCCAGGATAGCAATTATTGCTATTACGACCAGAAGTTCAATGAGTGTGAAATCTTGTGCCTTCAAATTAGTTCGTTTGTTTTTCATTATTTTCTCCCATTTGATTTATAGACTTATTATACAACTTTTTTATATTGAATTTGTTATATGTTTTTGGCGATTCCAGTCGATCTTCTAATGACTAGCTTGGTTTCAACCAAGATTTTTCCGGGGAATTTATGTCCTTTTAGTTTACACAATAATGCTTCAAGAGTATGTCCGGCGATTTCGATATAAGGCATTTTTACCGATGTCAGCGGGGGGGAACATGCCGAGGCCAGTGGCGAATCATCCCAGCCGATAACGGATAACTGTTCTGGAATAGAAATTCCTTCCTCGTGGGCCCAGGCTAAAATTCCAGCTCCGGTCCGGTCATTTCCTGAAAAAATAGCGGTAGCTCCATTTTTATATAGTTTTTCTCCCAGTTCGATGCCTGAGTCAAAACTACCGTTACCATATTCAATTAAAGACTCATCATATTCCATATGGCGTTTTGAACAATATTTTTTGAAGCCAAGCAGGCATGGATCGCCGAATTGAACGCCGCGTTGTTTTATCGAAATGAATCCGATTTTTTTATGTCCCAAACTGGTCAGATAATCCAGGGTTTCAATTATTCCTTTTTCATAATCAGGTTCAGCCGGCGATTCGGGATCATGCCGAGAGGACGTGATGACTGGAAGAGTTTTAGTTAGTTTCTTGGCTTCTTGTACGCTTATTTCGGGAAGACAGTTAATTACGCCGTCAACAACTCCGGTAGTGAAATGCTCTAGAATGCGTCGGCTTTCTTCTGGAATACCTCCAGAAATTCCCAGCAGGATGTGATAACCATGTAGTCTGGCCTGTCTGCTGATTTCTTCAAGAAATAACCCTGATGACGGGTTGGAGCACTGATCAATCGCGACTCCAATACTCATTGTTTTGCCGCTACGCATGGTTCTGGCTGCTTGTGAAGGGGCATAGTTTAGTTCCTTCATTACAGCTTTTATGCGTTCTTTTACGCTTTCACTGACAGGACGGCTTCCGCTTAGAGCATATGAAACTGTGCTTTTTGATACTTTAGCGCGTTCCGCGATGTCATTTATTGTTACTTTCATTATTTTGCAATTGATTTATTGTTGTGGATTTTTAGTCGAAACGTTTCGACTAGAATCATTATAACATGATTTTTCGGTAATGTCAATAGAAGTAATTTAAAAATTTTACTTACAATTTTGAATATATAAATTTGAGAAGCTATAGTATAATTCGGAGAAAGTTTTGATATTTGGAGTTAACTTAATGACTATTAATTCTCAGACGGAACAGGATCTGAACCGTTTTGAATATATGAAAGACTGCCTGAGTCGGTTTAAGGAAGAGTCTGGCGACAGGGTTCTGGAGAATAAGAGGCTTTTAAATGAAGATGTCTGGCTTGTTGATCCGCATACCCATTCGACCTTCAGCGATGGTCGTGGAAGTGTGACCGAGAATTATGATGTAGCCATGGCCTGCGGGCTTGATTATGTGTATATAACTGACCATAATACGGTAGAACAGGCAAAGTATTCCACAATGATTGAAGGTATTTCCTGGGGACAGGAGCCCGTGATTGGTCGTGAACATATTGTATTGCTCAATCCTACCAAGAAAATGCTCGACGATGCCCACACTGCCGAGCTCGTCTTTGATGTCAAGGGCACCACCTACGAGCTGAAACTTGACCTCCGCTTTCGCCAAGCCCACGCCTCAGGAGGCCTCTTCCCCGATGGCGGCACCGCAGGCAACCTCCCCTCAGGAGAGAGCTATATCGTCCCCTACGAAGGAGAAAAGCCGGGTGAAGCTTCGCTCAGCGCCGGGCTGCTGCCGGTCGAGCTCGACGGGGAGGTCGTCGTCTACCGCATCGCCGCCAACAAAGCGGTTGAAGTCACCAGCGACGGACCCATATCAGAGCGCGAGCGAGCGCTGATCAACAATGAGCCCGCCTACGCAAACCTGGCTGAACTCGGGCTCGGCGTGCTCTCCGATTTTGGCATCCGCCCCATCGGCACGGTCTTGCTCGATGAGAAGCTCGGCCTTCACATCGCCTTTGGTCGCAGTGACCATTTTGGGGGGCAAGTCGGCCCCAAAGACTTCTCTAGCCCCGAGGCTGTGGTGCACATCGACCGCGTCTTATCTCGACTCCCTCCAGCCCCAAGTCAAGCTCGTCTCACTCCACCTACTCAGCGCTCAAGGGAGTCAACTCCTCATGCAAGGTGATCGCTATGTGGTCACGCTCTAGCTCGAGCGCGGCCTGCCTGCCTTATCGAAACCCTGCTTCGCCAACTCCACCCATGGGGCTCACCATGCATCGCCCTCTGAATCCACGCCAAGCTGCTCGCGATAACCCCTGTTTGAACCCTCGCGACGGCCTCAAGCCCCATCGTGGTGGGGGGCGCAGCCTGGCTCTACTCCTGGTGAGCGGCCTGCTGTGGGCTTGCAGCTCAGCCCCTGTGATCAACGAGGGGCAAAATGAACCTGTCGCATGGGAGCAGAGCGTGCGCATCCCAAGCGACGAAGGGGTTGAACTCGCCGCGTGGCGTTATGGGCCGCCTCAGAGCGCTGAGCTGCTCGTGGTGGTGGGTGATGGACCTGGGCTGGATCACCAGCACCTCCAAGACCTCTCTCAGCTGGCCTCCAGCGAGCTGCGGGTGCTGCTCTTCGATCCGCGGGGAACAGGCCAGTCCACGGGTTCGCAGGCGCCCCAAAGCATCGCCGACTTTGCCCGCGATATCGAAGCCTTGCGCCAGCACCAGCGAGCCCCGCAGATGCACCTGCTCGCCTATGGTTGGGGGGGCCTGGTGGCCATCGACTATGCCGCAAGCTTCCCTGAGCAGGTCTCAAGCCTAACCCTGGTCTCCCCCGCCCCTCTGAGCCCCGCGGCGCGAGTCAGCTGGTCTAGCCACAAGCCCAAGACACCCAGCACCTGCCCAGAGCCCAAAGCCCCTTCCGATTTACAAGTCGCAGAGGGCTACGGCGCAG
Source organism: Victivallales bacterium (assembly GCA_963677165.2). Lineage (GTDB taxonomy): Bacteria > Verrucomicrobiota > Lentisphaeria > Victivallales > SZUA-371 > JAFGXT01. The sequence goes on from CAXXSX010000001.1 coordinate 1,001,907, forward strand.
ACCTCTTCAACGCAGCGACCATGGTGGCCAGCCCAACCCTGGTGATTCAGGGCGCCGCAGACCCTCGTCCCATTCCCGATGACATCGAAGCAGGGCTGAGCGGCGTCCTCGTCGAGCCGGCCCTGCTCGCCGGCGCGGGCCCCTGCCCATGGAAACCGGCTTTTCGCCCCTTCGCCATCGCGTTCGCGAGCTTCGTCTCAGACTGCATCGCAGGGCTACCAAGCGACTAAGGATCGTGGTCCGTAAGTTGTCGTCCTTTTTGGAACTTTTTGAAGTTTCGAGGGCTCTCTTCTTGGGTTTCGAACGCGGCAAGCTTTGGCAGCTTCAGCCCATCCTTAGCCCACGCATCTTTTCATACGACAAGGCTTCTCATGTCAGATTGGAGACCAGGGAGAAGATGAAGGCAACTAGGCCAAAGAGGATGCTCACTGTGGCCCAAGTCTTTGCTTTCTGTGAATAGTCGACAGCACCATCGTAGTCACCAGCAGCAAGCGCTGGTTTGACCTTTGAGCTGTAGACAATAGCAACCACACCAAATGGCAAACAACACAGAAGGGTCACGACAATAGACATGGCGAGATGGTTGGGGACATCTGCGGTGTGCATTTGATCTGGGAATTGCCCTGGCCCACCCATCTGCTGGATGACCGAACCACACTGGATGCACCGAAAATTATTGTCGTCGTTGAAAGTACCACATTGTGAGCAATACACGTTTGTCCTTCATATGCAGGAGTAAAGCCCGAATACAAATTTCTACCAGAACAGAATTCTGCGAGGCAATCTTCCTGAGTGAAAAGACCAGCAAATAAATATTTTACTTCCCGCCTAAGAACTGCGCGCTTCTCCCACCCGACGCAGTATTGGTGCAGAGATCCACATGCGACAGCCGATTTTTTTTGCATTGTTGAGGTTGAGCTTCAGCCTTGAAGGCCGGGCTCAGGGCGCTAGAAAGGTCAGCGGCCAAATGGGAATGTTGCGCAGCACCCAATAGACCATCACGATGACTGGGAGCGCCCAAATATACCATTGGGGCCGAGGCTTGGGCGGCTTTGACTTGACCTCTCCAAACCAGATCTTGCGACTCAAGCGCCACCACATCCAGATCAAATAGGGCAGGCTCATGACCATCAGGGGGTTGTGGTCAAAGGCGCGGAGGAGGTCGCCGTGGCTGAGCGCAAAGAGCCCCCGGGTGGTGCCACAGCCTGGGCAATAGAGCCCTGTTGACCAGTAGAAGATGCAGGGGGGGTACTGGCCTGGCTGGTTGGGATCGTGGAAGAAGAGAAAGAGCGCCCCAGCAAGCACGAAGGCGGAGATCATCAAATACAGAATGCGAGCCCGCAACACTTTGCTCAAAAAGACCTCTTCAACTTGCTATGCCCAAAGAAAGCCTGTGGGCACGAGGATCTCCAATCTCCCTTCCAACACATAAGAGGTGCTGGTCGCTTGTCCTGGAGACCAAGGCAGCGATCTGCGCTAGAGCCCCTGGATTCCGACAGCGAACATAAAGATCATGTAGATCGCAAGCACAATAAAGCCACTCACAGCACCAATGGTCGCCCAAGTCTTGGCATTGCTAGAAGCCTGCACCGCGCCTTCATAGTCGCCAGCAGCCAACTTGCTCCCGACTTGAGAGCTGTAGACCAAGGCCACAATCCCAAGAATCTGACAGCAGAAAAGGGTCACCAAGATGGACATTACCAAGTGGTTGGGCACTTCGTCATGAACACCAGCGTAGGGCTGTTGCGGACCTGGCCCCACCTGCTGGATGACCGTGCCACATTGGATGCAGCGAAAATTATTGTCGTCGTTAAAGGTTCCACAATTCGAACAATACACAGCATCTATCCTTTGCAAACGGGTTCAGAATCGCCACCCTTTTCAGCGCTTTCGACTAAGAACTGCCCTCGCAGTGCGCCAACAGCCCCCCTTTCGGCGAACCTTGTTTGTAGCAGAGTCTTCTAGCTCTCAGCAATCCAGGGAAGCCCACAAAAACAAGTTCGCCTGAAGCGTGTCCAAGATTGCTCGCCCATCATCGTCGACCTGACTTCCAGCTCAATTCTTCCTCTTAGAAGCATCATCTGACCGACAAAGGCTTTGCCTGCTGGTCGCCGCCCCTAGGAGATAACCGTCCCAGGCTGGGAACTCCACTTGTATTGGCTACCAGCAATAGGCCGTGGGGCGCGCATGAGAGCATCTGTCTTGGGCTCGCGCCGCGTTCGAAAAAAAAGACAAAACCCCGCCTTGGCCCAAAACCATTGATTGGGCCATCCACTCACCGAATCCTAGGTCCTAGCGATGAGCCATTGACCCTGACGCTCCCCCACATAGAGCCGCGACTAGCCTGCCACCGCCGCGAGGACGCCCACAAACAAGCCGAAAACCAAAGACCCGATGAAGACCCAAGTCGTGTATTTGAGGAGCTTTTGGGCTTGTTCTTCATCGTGGCTGTTGTAGGCCATGACGCTCATGATCATGGCGCCGATACCAGGTATGGTACACAATAGGATAAAGAAAACAGAGACAATGATATAAACCAATGCCTTGCTTTGCCGCTTTGACTTCTCCGGGTTGTAGCCCCCTTGTGCGCCATAGGCTCGCCCCGTCTGCATTACTGCACCACATTGGATACATCTGAAGTTATTTCTGTCATTGCTGGTGCCGCAATGAGAACAAAAGAGGGTGGTCTGAGAGAACTGTTGCCCCTGAGGGTTGGGAACAGCCTGTGGGCTTTGTCCATATTGGGGAGCGGCCTGGGGACTTTGTCCGTATTGGGGAGCGGCCTGGGGGCTTTGTCCGTATTGGGGAGCGGCCTGGGGGCTTTGTCCGTATTGGGGAGCGGCCTGGGGGCTTTGTCCATACTGGGGAGCGGCCTGGGGGCTCTGACCATAGTGAGCATGAGCACTGGAGGGACCTTGCGCTCCTTGCCCATAGTGTGGGTTGGACTTGCCTTGTGCCTGGGGCGTAGGTGCTTGGTTCTGGGCACTCAGGGCCATCCCACAGTGAGTACAGCGGCTTTGCTCTGGCCCATTGAATGCTCCACAACTTGTACAGTACATCTCTCCCCCACAATCTCGTTGCAGTGCCTCTTCGGCTTGGCCCTACATCAGCCTCCAGCTTAGGCGCACTCTCCTAGTCACCAGACTCGCTGAATTCTAGAACCAGTTTATAGGCATCTCTACTCCCCAGACCTTGCATCTCGACGAGTAAATCCCTTGTGTCACGACGGCTTAACCCCTTGGCCAAGAGTGCCCTGGCCCACTTCTCCGCGTCTTCTGCTGCTGTACGCTCCTCCCTTCCTGCCTCTATCGCCACGGTAAACTCTCCATAGAGCTTGTCCCGCTGGGTCAACTCTTCAAAGAGCTCACCCAAGGTACCGTGGAGGATCTCTTCGTGGAGCTTTGTCAGCTCTCGCCCAATACACAAGGGAGTATCGAGAGCAAGGACTTCGCAGGCGCTCTCGAGCACCTTTAAGATACGCTTTGGGGATTCAAAGAAGACCAAAGCAGACTCGCTGTATCGCTGCGCCTCAAAGAGCTGTTGCCGCTTAGAATTTTCCCTCGGCGCGAAGCCAATGAAGCGAAAATCGGAGCCACCGAACCCCGCGACCGAGAGGAGCGTGATTGGCGCAGAGGGACCGGGCAATGGCACCAGTGTCAGGCCTTCGTTCGCGACTCTTTTGACCAGCCGCTCTCCAGGATCGGAGAGGCAGGGTGTGCCAGCGTCAGAGACCAGAGCGATCTTGTCTCCCGCGGCGATTCGCTGCAGCAATTCATCAATGCGGCTCTCTTCATTGAACTTATTGAGGCTCTTGAGCCGACTTTTTATCCCCAGGTGCTTGAGCAGGGAGCCCGTTCTCCTTGTGTCTTCACAAGCGATGAGCTCGACCTCGGAGAGGACGCTGATCGCCCTCTCCGAGAGGTCACCGAGGTTGCCGAGAGGTGTCGCGATGACGTAGAGCGCTCCACTGAGTACCCGCCACTTTTCTTCGGGTTGGAGGCTCACCCAATCGCGACCTCAAGCGCGGCACGAAGCTCGAAATACTCCTCACTGATTGCATAGCGAAGTAGCTCTGCTTCCTTTTCGGGGATGGTCAGCTTTGAAATGGGCGCGGCGTCGTTCTTAATGGCTGTCATCGCAGTCTTGACGTCACCACAGAGGAGCAATCCCAGCCGATTGGCCGTGTGATCCACAGCTTTGAGCCACTTGGAAGTGTTGACCTCCACTCGACCCTCGACGATGGGCCTCATGATCTTTTCGAGGTCGATCTTCACGGGCGGTGGCATCTTGAGGACAGCTTTGACAATGGGCTCCAAGGCTGGCTCGAGGTTTTCACCTTGGCGGAAGGTGGCAGCCCGAATGGCGCCAAGCAGTAGCGTTCTCAAGGTATCACTTGGTAGCCGCAGCCCTGCCATATAGTGGACCGAAGTTGCGAGACCAAGCTGACGTGCGATGACGAAGGCCAGCTCCCGCTGCCCACGCCCCTGCATCATATCAGCACCGACGATGAAGCCTGCAGGGTCGAGGTTGCCGTTAAGCATCCCAAGCGCCTGATCTTTCTTGAAGTAGATCTTGGGCGCAGGCACGACCCCGATGACCTGGGCTAGGTATCGATACATTTTGCAGAAGAGGAAATCGGCATTGATGTCGAGTTCATCGCGCTTCTTCAACTGCCAGGTTCGTTTGAGATCGTAGGCAAAGAGATCTCGGCAGTAGCTCTGGATGATGTGGAAGACATTGCCAATGCGCAGGTTCTCATCGGGATGATAGAGCTTCTTCCAACGCTCTGGTGTCAAACGGCCGTTGGCTTGAACAAGCGAGTTGCCAAGGTAGCGCTCATTGAACTGGAGCTCATCCTCCGAGGCGACGCGCAAGTAGGTCATGACATTGCAGACGCCCCAAGCTTTGTCAAAGCTCTTGGTCTTGAGGTAGAGCTTGAAGAGCGAGTGGTAGAACTCAGCGTTGCGCTCATGCACGCTATTGCTAGAGGCGTAGGGGTCTGCGGGGTTGAGTGGCATATCAATGAGGGTCTTAAACTCATTGATGGCCATATGGTCTTGACCACCGATCCGGATATAGAGATCGGCGAGTATGCGGTGCATCTTGGAGTCACCAGGCTTGGCTGCGCTGGCCTGGAGGAAGGCCTGGATCGCATTGTCCCACTCCATGAGCCGGGTGCGATAGATTTCACCGAGGCCGTACCAGAGGAGGTACTTGGTATCGGTGAATTGCCCCTCATCGTTGTCGAAGACGCGCTTAATCATCTTGCGATAGCTTCGCTCGAGAGCGCGCCAATCGCGCATCGAAGTGAGGATACGATCGACAGCTTCAAAGGCGACGAGCTCATTGACGTTGGCATCGAGTGCTTTGTTGAAGTACTCGACCGCCTTGAGTTCCTGCTGCAGCTCATCGCGACAGATAATCCCCATGGTGTAGTAGTACTTGGCCAAGCGGTCTTGGTTGTCCTCCATATCGCAGAGGCGATCGAGGACCTCAATGGTGTCCTCGAGGAAGCCATTCTGGCGATAGATGTCCAGCAATTTTAGGAGTACGAACTTTGACTTGGGATCGACCTCGAGTGCCTCGCGGTAAGCGGCAATAGCTTGCTCAACCTGTCCCAGCTTCGTCTTGTAAATATCAGCCAGCGCGACAAACTCGGCGAAACGATCGGTGGGGTCGGAGATGCCCTCCATTCGACGCGTACGGAAGTCGGCGACCACCTCCCATCTCTCCTCTTCCTCTTGCAGCTCAATAATGGCGTCGAGGGTTGGTCGGTGGGTTGGATCGACTTCGAGTACGCGTTCGAAGAGTTGCTGTCCCTGAACCTTATCACCGAAGTGGAGGCGAATCTTGGCCGAATCGAAGTAGAGCTCTACTAGGCTTGGGCCATCGAGCTGGTCAGCATACCCAACGAGCACGGTCTGGAACATTTTGTAGGCGCGCTCATAGTCTTCAGCTCGATAGAGCATCCGTCCCGTCGCCCTGAGCGTGGGAAGATAGTTCTGGTTGTACTCATAGGATTGACGGTAGTAGAAGAGCGCTTGCTCCTCTTGACCAAGCTCTTCGCAGCACAAGCCCATCCAGAAGTTGAGCAGATAGAGATCCTCAACTTCACGGCTGTGTCCGAGTTTCTGCAGGGTGATGGCGAGCAAAGACTCAGCCCTTGCCCACTTCTGCTCCCTGACATATTTCTCGGCGAGCGGCCGTGTTGCGTAGATGTTCTCAGGACTCAAGGCGAGTGTTTGCTCATAGTAGTCGACAGCATTGATGCTGTCGCCAAGCTGGGCATCGTAGATCTGGCCGATGATGCAGAGTATATCTGCTTTCTCTGTAAGATCTCGTGTGTATTCAGCCTTTTGCTTAAGCATCCTGATGACGCCATTGTAGTCTTCTCGCGTCTCATAGAGCGCTTGAAGCGACTCAATCGCGGGCATGAATGAAGCATCGATATCGAGCGAGATTTGATATCGCTCTTCAGCTTGCTCGGGCTGGGATAGATTGGCCTCAAAGATCTTACCGATGCGGTGCTGAATCTCGACTCCGCGGGCCGGGTCGACAACCACAGCGACCAATCGGTCAAGCATCTCAATGCAGGACATCCAGTCGGCCGACTCGTAGTAGAGGTCTGCAATGGCAGACAGCGCGTCGGCATCTTGTGGGTCGAGATCGAGCAAGTTCTGGTAGGACTCAATCGCTCGGTAGAAGTCCCCAAGGTGATCTCTAAAGACCTCACCTAGAGACCGATAGAGTTCGATTTGCTCACTTGCCACCTCGGTCAAGCTGATATGGGTTGATAGAGTATCAACAAGGTCAGGCCAGCGTGAGTTCTCTCGATAGAGCCTCTCAAGGGTTTCTATCGCCATGATGTTCGCAGGGTCAATCATGGTGATGTGCTGCATACACGTCACAGCATTGTCTACCTCAGAGAACTCTTCTTCATAGACTGTCGCCATCTTGGCATAGAGCTCAATCTGCTCCTGCATACTGTCTGCACATTGAAGCTTCATCTCCAATGCACGAAGTAACTCTTCCCAACGATTGAGGTTTGTCAGGAGTCGCTCTAAAGCATCGAGGCTCTCTTTGTGGGTTTCCTCGACATTGAGCACCTGGCGGTAAGAGGCGATGGCTTTCTCTTCATCCGCGAGGAAGTTCTCCCAAATCTCACCAATGCGATAGCGAATACCCACGACAACATCAGGCTCGTAAAGAACCAAGGTCTGCTTCTCAAGTACCTCTACCAATTCTGTCCATTGCTGACGAGCGAGGAAGATTCTCTCAAGTTGCTGCAGTGCGTTGAGTTCATTCTCTTCAAGAGCCAGCACTTGTCGGAAAGCGACAATGGCTTGTTCTTGATTGGCTAGCCGCTCCTCCCATACCTGGGCAACAGTGGTGTAGTGCGCGATCTTTTCTTCGGCCTCCACAGAGAGTTCAGCGAGCTTAATCTCTATATTGACAAGCTCCTGCCAGTTCTCAAGTCGCCGGTAGATTTCTGAGAGTTCTTCAAGCGCACCTAGATTCTCAGGATCGAGATTCAAGACGAACTGGAAGTGCTGCCACGAGCGATCGCTGTCATTGAGTTTGTGGAAATACCAGCGTGCCACGACATTGTGAAGAACAAGCGCTTCTTTGGGATCGTTGAGGCTTTGGATGATTCCCTCGTACAGCTCAACGAGTTCACTCCAATTGCGAGTCTTATCAGCCAAACGCTCCAACTCAGAGGCCAGAGCCCGATCTCGCCAATGCTCGGCCAACGCTGTCTGCAACACAACAAAGGCCATTTCTGGCTGCTCTAATCGCTGTTCTGCTATTTCCGCAGCCTGGCGCAATATATTCAGCCGATCTTCACCTTCAACAACCTCTGCCCTGGTGACATAGAGCCCCAACAAATCTTGCCAACCCTCGGTTCGATTGTGCAAAACCTCAAGGCGCTGGAAGGCTTCATCATGTGCGGGATCAAGATCAAGCACTACATCGTAGGCGCCCGCCGCCAATGCGTCGTTACCGACTTGCTGCTCCCAAATTTCTGCAATTTGCATGCGGATAGTGATCTTCTCACTGGTCTCCCCAATCACCTCCGCTTTGCGGTCGAGGATATCTACGGTCTCTTCCCACCTCATCTCATCAGTGAACAACTGCTCCAAGGCATTCAATGCCTGTAGATGTGCAGGGTCAAGTTGAAGCACCTGTAGCCAGGCCTCAATCGCCTCATCCGGACGAATGAGGATTTGAGTCAGAAGTTCTCCGATTTGAATGTAGTGAGCAAGTTGAGCTTCGTATTCTAAGGTACCGAGCGCCACAATTCGGCGTAAGATCTCGACAAGATCCTCATAGTCGCCCAAACCCTCATCGATTTCTTTGATCGCATTGAGGGACTCGTAGTCTTCGGGATGGGTATTGAGTGCGCTTCTCCAATACTCTAGAGCTCTTTCATCGTTCTCCAGAGGCCCCTGCCAGAGTCGTCCAAGCTTCCGATAAAGCTCGAGTTGCTCCTCTCCACTTTCCGCTATTGCAATTTGGCGCTCGACGGTGTCTGCCATATCGGCCCAACGTCCGTCTTGGTGGAAAAGCATCTCAAGGCTCTGGAGAGCCAACGCGTTGTCTCCCAGAGCGTCCAGAACTTGGTACCAGAGCTCAATGGCATCTTGGGGTCGCCCCAGCAAGTCCGCTGCTAGATTAGCCATCCTCCCCCAGATATCGGCTCGGACAGTATCCTCAAAGGCAGTCTCTGCTTGACGAGCGTAGACCTGATACAGCTCTTCCCACTCCTGACGGTGGGTATGAATCCTCTCAAGAGCGGCAAGAGCCTCTGGCTGTGCAGGGTCTATCGCGACAGCCTCTCTATAGGCTTCTATCGCAGCCTCACCTTGCTCCAAGACCTCAAAGAGGACCTCTCCCAGTCGCAGATAGAGCGCGATTCGCTCATCATCGGCATAGGAGTAAAGAATCTCTTTACGCAAGACCTCAGTCAAATCAGCCCAACGACCGGTGGCTGTATAGAGTCGATCAAGAGCTTGATAGGCTTCTAATTTCTCTTCATTGAGTTCCAGAACGGAGAGATAAGCTTCCTCTGCCCCTTCGACATCAGCCAACTCTTGGTCGAGAGCAACAGCTAGGCGCCAGAATAGTTCAAGCCTAGTTATCTCATCATCACTTTGCTCAAGCGCTAAGCGCATAAAGTCTACTGCTTCAGCCCAACCCTCCGTCTCATTGGCGAGCTCAGAGAGGCGAACAACTGCCAATTCATCTCCAGGGCGCTCTACCAGAGCGCGTCCGTAGACAAAGAGGGCATTCGCGTTGTCCTGTATCGGGCCAGTGTAGAGATCGGCTATATCAAGGAGCTTTTGATAACGCTCATCAGAACTCTCAAGTTGTTCAAGTAGGGTCAAACCGACTGCAACCACCTTCTCCCAGTTCTCAGTGTCTCGGTAGAAAGGCTCTAAGATTCGACCAATTTCTTGCTGACCCTGGCCTTCCTCAAACATGCGTTCTAAGGCCTCAATGGCCTCAGGATTGCCAGGCTGAATCATCAGCATTTCAGAGAACGATGCGATGGCTTCTTCCACTTCCCCTAAGAAGCTCTCATAGATCGTTCCCAAGCGGTATCTGAGGCGCAGAATATCCTCTTCCTCATAGGTCAATTCGATTTCTTGAAGAAGTACTTCAGCGAGCTCTGACCACATCTGCTGGCGTTCATAAAGCCTATCCAAAGCCAGAATCGCCCTCTGCTCTGCAGGCTCCAACTCCAGAACACCGCGCCACATGCCAATCGCGTCTAAATCGGCCTCGAGGCGCTCCTCCTGGATGACGGCTATCTGACTCGCGACAAAAATCTTATCTTGGATGTCCTCAGTTTCAGCCAAGACCTCCTTGCCCTTCTCAACAGCCAATTCCCAAAGCCCATAAGTCTCGGAAATACGCTCCAGGGTCTCCCATGACTCAGGTCTCACGGGGTCTTCTTTGAGCACCCTGATCCAAGTCGCGAAGGCTGAGTCAGCATCGCCTTGCATATCCTCTCGGATCATACCGATGGTGCTCAATAGCTCAATTCTACGTTCCCTATCGCTTTGTTCGCGAATCATTACTTCATAGACAGCTATCAACTTCTCCCACTGCGCCGTCTCTTTGTATATGGGTTCGAGAACTTCAGCTGCATCAAGTGCAAACTCCCCGCCTTCGATGATCTCCTCTAAGGCATCCAAAGCCTCTTGGTAGGTATTCTCTTCTTCAAGGACAGTTCGATACACTTCAACAGCACGAATGAGATCATTGAGTTTACGGTGCCAAGTCTCACCCTGCCTATACCTGAAAGCTAGCTTCTCAGCCTGCTCTGAAGCAATCTCTTCTTCACGCTCCAGGATGTCCAATAGGTTGGTCCAGTCTTCAAGTTTCACATAGAGTTTATCCAAAGAACCGAGAGCTTGAAGATCTTCTGGCTCAATATCCAAAACCTTGCGGTAGGTCTCTATGGCTCCAAAATCATCCTGAAGTTCCCGTTCCTGGAGTGCCCCAACAACGTAGTATAGTTCTCGCTGTTCATCGGCATTTGCAGCTCTCTCAATCTTGTGATTGAAGATACTCATTAAATCGGCCCAACGCTCAGTCGCAAGATACAACCTTTCGAGGCTGTCCACGGCGGTTGTCGCCTCTGGATCAAGTAAAAGCGCCTCTTGATTGAGCTCTATTGCCTGCTCGATGTCTTGCAGCATCTCTTCAAAGATGATTGCTGCCTGGAAAAGCAGTTCCTTCTTACTCTGTAGTTCATCTTCCTGAGCCGCCTTTTTAACCAGAACAGCGGCCAAACTCTCCCATGACTGAGCATCCCTATAGATTTCTTCAAGCGAGTCAAGAATACTGCGATCTTCTGGATCAAATTCCGCTGCCTGCTCGTAGGCTTGCGTCGCCCCCTCAAGATCTTCCAACTGCTCCCGATAAATAACGGCAACCCTCACCAAGGTTTCCTTGGCAACGACACCATCCTCACACTCACTCGCAGCATCTTTCAGGACATCAACAAGCTCACTCCAGACCATCAGCGCTTCAGCAAAGCGATAGAGCTGAGTCAGTGTTTCCTCATCATCGGGCTGGACACGCACGGCTCGGGAGTAGGCGACAAAAGCCCCTTCAAAGTCTTGTCCGCGGGCTTCCCTATTTTGCGCCGTATCATGCAGCAGCTTGACCTTTCGTTCGGGATCTTCAACGACTCGAATAAGCATCTCATTGATCCAGACATGTTTTTCCCAGTCGTCCCTCTCCTCGTAAAATGGGTACAAGATCTCCGAAATCAGTTCACAAGTCAGCGCGTCCCCGCTTTCAAGCATCCTTTCCAGGTCAGCAAGTGCCTCTTCGCTTGCAGGGTTTCGCTCCATCACTCCACGGTATATTTCGACCGAACGTTCACTCTCTTCCAAATGCTCATAGAGCACTCTAGCTAGCTGACACAGTACCACCTCGCGCTCTGCGTCTTCTTCAAGGAGATCCAGACGTCGCCCCAAATTGCTCGCAGCGTCGTCCCATTGTTCTAACTCACGATAGAGGCGATCCAATGCATCCAAGGCCACAAAGTTACTGGGTTCTTCATCCAGAATCCCTAGGTAGACCTCAATCGCCCCTTCTCTTTCTCCTAGTTTCTCCTCCATCACTCCAGCGGTCTTTAACCTAAGAGCGAGCTGAGCTTCCTTGTCATCATCAACAAGAGCACTTTTCTGCCCCAGAACGTCGATGAGATCACTCCAAGATTCTAAACGACCGAAGAGTGCTTCCAGTTTATCGAGAACCTCCATTTGGTCTCCACCAAACTGCAATGCCTCACGTCCCGAAGCGCACGCGAAATCGCGATCTTCCAGTGTCCCCTCACCCAACTCCGCTAAATACAGACAATAATCTGTACGAAGCGCACGCTCATCAATGGCTGCTGAAATTTTGACTATCCGCTCTTTTAGCAGTTCAAGTGCATCCAAAGACTCTGCGATCTCAGCGAGCTTTGCCCGATTTTCAATTTTCTCAGGTCCCAACTCCAAGGCTTCAAAGAGCGAATCGAAAGCCTCTCTATCGAGATCGAGATTCTCTAATTGAAGCGCAGCGATTCGCTCCAAAAAACCGATCCTTCCGGCGGTCTCCCGCTCCACATCAAGCCTTACCTTCAGAACGGAAACGAGATTCTCATCTTCACATAAGACTTCGTAGACGGGCTCTAGGAGAGCAGCCACCTGTCCTTTCTCTATCTCAGCCTCAAGTAGTCCCTCTAAGGCTTCCCTAGCCCCAGAGTGACCCAAGTCAATATCAAGGACTAAACGATAGCACTCAAGTGCCTCTTCATAATCAAAGAGTTCCTTCTGCGCCAATTGACCAAGTTCGAAACGCAGCTCTCTCTTATCTAGCTCAGGAACTCCCTGCTCAGTCAGGACACGGATCTCGGCTCGCAGCACATTCGCTAGCGCCTCGAACTCCTGCTCCTCGGCATAGAGCCGATGCAATTCTTGCAAAGCTCGAATTTCGTTGGGAGCAAGCTCCCTTACTCGCTCATAGCTTTGAATAGCTGTTGCTTTATCCCCACGTTGGAACTCATGGATTCGAGCTCCTGTCAGGAGTATCTCTGCCTCTTCCTCGGGCGTCGACGCCAGTCGCATACGCCTTTCGTTCACTTCAACGAGCTCGTCGAAACGCCCCGTCTTCTCAAAGATCATTTCAAGAGCTCCTAAGGCCTTGAAATCTTCAGGATTATTTTCAAGTATCCCTTCAAATATCCGGAGCGCCTCGTCTGCCCTATCCACTTCCTCTGCGAGGAGTCGTCCTCTGCGGAACAATACCTCTCGAACTTGCTCTGGATCTTCCAGCTCCGACTCAATCTTTGCGTAAGCAGCAACCACTTCCTCTTGCTTGCCAACAACTGAAGCGACTCGTTCAAGTGAATCGCAAACATGTAAGGCAGAATGCGACAGCTCAAGAACTTTGAAACGCCATTGATAGGCCCCTTCGGGGTTGTCTAGCCGTTTCTCCAACAAATCAGACAGGGCAACCGCCAATTGAACCTGATTGAGTGTCGATTCCTCTGCCTTGAAGCGAATCTCCAGCATCGAGACTTGCTTATCATAAGCACTCGCCTCTTGATAATAGCCAAGAAGCCATTCTGCAGCTCTGGCATTATCAGCATCCAGCTCCAGAACCTTCTCAAGATCATGTACAGCTCTTTGGGGCTCCTCTAGTCCCTCCCAAACCCTTGCTGCCCTGAAAAGAAGCTCGGTCTGCTCGTCGACTCCTTCTGCGCTCTTGGAGAGCGTCTCCAACACCCGAACCAAATCTTCAGAAGCTTCCTGTTCAACGAAAAACGCTTCCAGTTCATCCCAGGCTTTTTGCTCTATCAACAGCTTTCTTACGCAGTCTTTTCCTTTGGCGTTCTCCGGATCGAGCTCTAACACCTTCCGCCAGGCTCGCGTAGCTTGCTCAGCGTCCTTGAGTCGATCCGAATAAATGCCCCCCATTTTCTGCCAGAGCTGTATTTCGTCTTCAGGGTCGTCTGAGAGGGCAGCACGCCGCTCAAAGACCTCTGCTAAATTAGCCCAATCTTTAGAACGCTCATAGAGCTGCTCCAAAGAGTCCAATGCTTCAACATTCTCTGGGTCAACATCTAAAACACTCTGCCAAATCTCAGTCGCAACTTCCGGTTTTCGAAGCTTCTTGACCGCAATTTCTGCAACCGCCTTCAGACGCTCGACCTGCTCGCTTGGGTCCCCAAGTAAAGCAATCTCTTTCTGATGAATCTCGATGAGCTTTGCCCACTCGCGACGCCGGTCATAAAGCCCCTTCAAGTGCTCAAGGGTCTCCTCATCACTGTCATTGCTCTCAAGCACCAACTCAAAATACTTAATCGCATCAACTTGTCTCGAAAGCTTCTCAAGGTATACCAAAGCAATTCGCTTGTAGACAGCCGACTTGGCATGTCCTGTCTCGGCCTCTGCTTGACGCACGAGAAGCCCTACTAAATCAGGCCAACGCCTCGACTTCTCATAGGACTCAACCAGAGACTCAACAGCATCTTCATTCGTGGGATCCACTTCGAGAATCGCCTCGTAAGTCTTGACCACCATAGCATCTAGCCGCATCTCATCGCGGTAGACTCGAACCATTTCGTAGCAATAGTCGAGCTTATCTTCATCGCTTTGCGCATCTCCTACGATGCCCTTGAGGAGATCTACGTAAGCGTTCCATTTTTGTGCATCGCGATAACGAGCAGCTAGAGCGTCACGCAACCTAGGATTCGAAGAATCACTCCTCTGGGCTCGCCTCAGAACCTCGACTGCCCGATCCTTGGCTCCCTGACTTTGCGCCAAATCGGCCATCTGCAGAGCAACCGCTGCTTTTAGTTCTGCCCCCTCAAGCCCCTCTGCCTTCTTGAGTTCCTCAACCTTCATCTCTACTTTGCGCCAATTGCCTTTGGACGCTACGTCGAGTGACTCTACTATACCTGCGCTTGCTTCACTCTTTTCCGCAAAGGACTGGACTATCTCAAGCCCCTGTTCAACTTGATCGCACCTAAAAAGCAACACCCAGCCCAAGACTTCGCGTACCGACTCGGCTTCCTCCCCCTCCAGCATGCCCAAAACATCTTGGTGCTGAGCTGCAAGGTCTATCCACGTCTCAACCTCAAACCCAATGCTGCTACCAAGAGCAAGCCAGAGTTGCTTTGCGCTCTCTGGGTACAAACGCAGCGCACTGCCCCAAAGCTCAGAGATTTGCGGGCTCCCCGGCTCCTTCAGGTCTACTATCTTGATCGCATTAACAATGCGTTCCAAACCATCCTCAGCCGCCGTCTCTTCGTCGATATCTGCCAGGGCTTCGACGCGTTCTTCCCAGGTCAAAGCACGTGGCTCGGCCGGAGTCTCAGGCCCCTCATCAACCGAAACGCCATCACCCTCAACACTCTGAGCAGCTTCCATGGCTTCCTCGCCGGCCACCTCTTGCTCCTCCGTCACTCCCTCTCGTTCCTCTTCTTGAAGTTCCGTCTCATTGGTGACTTCTGGTCCGGTTCCTTGCGAGTCGCTCATTCTGATTGCCCCCGGTGTCCACGCCGCTTTGGCGTTCGGATTCCACTTAAAGCCTAGTCATGTTGAACAATAAGGCCCTGAACCACTCCTCTGCGAGTTGTTCGGCCATAATTTGAACCGCCATGCTTATATCACGCTGCGCCCAGAGCCTACAACCGAACCAGCATCTCAGCTTCCTCAGCTGAATCCAGCTAAGGCCAAGAACACGTTACACACCAGCAAAGCCAACTCAATCCCTACAGAGCATGCTTACTAACGACAAAAATGGTCGCTACTGGCAATTCTTGTTGCAGCTCAACCAGGCTGCTACTCGCCCCTATTCTTGCGTTCTCGGTCGAGTATGTACTGTGGCATCTCACCACGATTGAGTCCATCTATGATCTCACCCAACTCAGATGCCCGGCCCTGAGCAGCAAGTCGCTGGGGCTCATATTTAGACCCAGCTGCTTCTTTGACGAACTCATCAAGCCATTGCTTGGCTAATTCAAAATTCTTTTTCGCCTCCATGCTATTCGAAGCATCCAAGGCCTCATCGCCTAGAGCCGAATAGCAAAAACCCATACCGTATTTCGCATTCAAAACCCCCTCGACCCGTGTGTCGTCTTTGCCGTGGATGGTTATTGCCTGAAAATAATAGTCTAAGGCCTGGGTGTATCGCTCCATTTCTTGGTAAACACCGCCCAATGCTGCATGCAATTTCAAATCATCGGGATTATTATCGATTCCATTGAGAAAAACCTGCTGTGCTTCATCAAGAAATGAGTACTCCGCATACAAGAGACCAAGCTGTAGATAAGCGACGGCTGTCTGAGCCTTATCGCTTGACCGCAAAGTCGGATCAGAGTGAATGGAATTGGAGTAGGCATCTATGGCCTCTGAAATCTCACCTAGCTCCTCGTGTATTCTCCCTAGCCTGTAGTAGGCTTCTGCATAATGCTCATCAACCTCAACAGCTTTTGTAAGCGATCGCTTGGCTTCGTTGTAGTAGACAATCGCCTCTTCAACATTGTGCTGTTCATTGAACTCATTCGCTAAATTCTGTTGTGAATAGCCCAAATAGTACCAATAGGTTCCGTTTTCCGGCTGAATCTCCGTTGCTTTCTCAAAGGCCTCAATAGCCCCTCGGTAATCACCCGTCCGACCATTGTATATGACACCCATTCGATAGTAAGCGTTGTGATTCTCCGGGTTTATCTCAACTGCTTTCTTGAATGAATCTAACGCCTTTACGATCTTTCCTGCTTTGTAGTGGTTCATCCCCTCCGCAGTGAGGTTGTTGGAATCTACCCGCGAGGTATCGCAACCTAAGGTCAACAAGGTCCCAACCAGCAGCAACACGTAAACTAGGCTCTCTTTCATCTTCAACTCCTCCTACTACGACCCAAATCTACTACCACATCGTTGCCTCGCTGACAAAAGCCACAAAAAAAAGCCCACCCGCTAGGGTGGGCTTTTTTTTGTGGTTCTTCATGGCCTCTAGCCGCCAACCTCAAAGACAAAGGGATAGGAGACCATAACCAGGCCGCCCCCCTTAGGAGCAGGGAAGCGCCAGTGAGAAATCGCCTTGCTCAGACAGCTTTCTACGCTCGAGTTGTTCATTGAAGAACTCGTCACAACAGCAGTGGCGACATTTCCTGTCTGATCAATGGTCCACTTCACGACTATCTTACCGTGGAGCCCTTTCTTCTTGGCCAATTCCTTCTCATAACAGGCCTTAATCTCACGCTTGTGTTGATTAACAACCTTACGAATAATTCGCTTATCTAGTGAACCGGAAACATCGGGACGTCCAGGTTTAAGCTTCGGTTTACCAACCTTCTTATCACCCAAGCTGGCCTCACCTTTGCCGTAGGAACGTCCTCCACCCTTACCGCCACCACGACCAGCGGTACCAAACCTGCCGACGCCAAAACCACCTCTGTTGGTTCCACCACCACCACGACCAGCACCACTCATGCCTAGGCCGTAGTTTCCATGGGTTGCACCAGCAGCTGCATTTGAATCAAATTCTCCCCATGCATCTACCGCATCATAGCCAGCACTTTCCATCCCTGTCCCGAGCAGAGAGGACATCTCCTGGCTGGAAGCGAGAAGACCTGAACCCATAGCAACACTGGTATCATGTGCTTTCTGAAGGGCCATATGATCGGAGCTTCCCTCGATAGCAAACTTGCCATCCAGTGCCATTTCGTCTGGTCGACCAACGTCTCCCTCTTCCTCTGCTGCCGCAGCCCCTTCTTCCTCTTCGGGCCCACTCTCCTCTTCTTCCTCTTCTTCCTCTTCTTCCTCTTCTTCCTCTTCTTCTTCAATCTCCTCCGGTGTGATGAGTGCTTCAGCAAAAGCTGAATCCATCATCAGCTGGTCAATGGCAAGGTCTTCAACACGGTTTGTAGTGAAAGACACCAGCACCAGGAAGCCGCTGTGCAACATGAAAGAAACACCGAGCGCTAACATAAGTATCAGAAAACTAATCCCTGCAGCGCCAGTCAGCGCAATGAAGGGAATTGAGGCGGCAGGAAGCGAAACATAGTGAACAAGAAAGACAACGTCGCCAACCTCAACTTTTACGCGATTCTTACCATCTATCGGAACCGCAATACCGTCTCCGCCACGACGCGCGATGCCAGCAGAAACAGCTTCCTCGATGGTGAATTTCTCTTTGCCATTGTGCTGGTTAGGGTCCACAACGACAAACCCACTCATCTCATCTGCTAGATACAGCACCCATTGATTGCCCTCTTTGCGGCAAAAAGTCCGCTTCGGCCCCACAGCATGGGACTCTACAGCGTAAGTCGCATCTTTGCTGGCACCAATCGAAATGTCTGTGGCCTTTTTGTATTGGTCAATGTGAAAGAGATTTCCACGCCACATCAACGCCACTTCAAGCGCCCCTGCGCCTCCTCGATACCTCTCCGAGAGAAAACGTCTCTCAAAATTGTCTCTAGGTCGGCGTTTCTTTTTCTTCTTTCTCTTCTTCTTCGGCGCAGGAGCCTGTCCAGGCTGTGGTAAGCCAAAGGGAGAGGACGAGACTTGACCACCACCGCCAAACCCACCGCCAAAGGCTGCCGGCGAAGCACCAGTCCCTGACATCCCCGGCCTCGGAAATCCAGGTTGTGGATTCGGCGCGCCAAACCCCATGTTATTGGCAGACAATCCACCGCCGGCGAAGACTTCGCCTGGCTCGGCTTGCTTGGGCTCCGTGGCTGCTTTCGACAATGCCTCCATGCTGGAGACCATCGTCGAGTCCTCCTCTTCTGCCACCTCAAAGTGAACTACGATCTTGGTATTACCAAGAACAATCTGGTCTCCGTCTTTGAGCAGAGTCTTGTTGACCCGTTCACCGTTGACCACTGTACCACTTGAACTTCCCAAGTCGATAATGTGGAACCCCTCATCCCTCGCTGGCTCGATCACCGCGTGGATCCTCGAGACCTTATCATCTTCAATCCTGAGATGAGAGCTAGGGAGCTTGCCTATCTTGATCGGTGTCTGTTCCAAAGTCACCGTTCGTATCGACTGCCCACCCTGGAATATTTCGAAGCGAATGGGGGTTGTGCTTGCCATCTTTATTGCTCCAGCGACCTGTTGGTTGAGACTAAGAACCACCCGCCCTTAGTCATATCACGAAAAAGCCTCACACAGCCCCTTCGACAGGTCCTCCCCTGCAAAGTTCCGTGCCTTGAAAAAAAGACTATAGATCCTCAACCGATTTTAACATCTCATCGACGAAGTCTTCGCGCGCCTTAATCAAGCTGCTTAGATCGTCCAGATCTTGTGCCCGAATGCTCGTCTGATTTGGCATCTGAAGCTCACCTTCGATGGTGTCTTCCTCAAAATTGATCTCCTTGACCTTGGGGGCATCTTGCGCCAAAGCAGTGGACCCCAAAAGTACTCCAAAGACCACCATTAAACTAACTAGAAGCTCTCTTCGCATCTCTTCCTCCTACCTGCCCCCTTTATAGCAAAGAAGGGGCTGCACTGAGAAGCTATCACTGACCCTCAGGTGGAGTCGACCCTTCAGCTGGGTCGCCTTCCGGCGTTGCCCCAGCTGCCCCATCCTCTGGTGCCTCTTGTGCCTTGTTCTGCTCATCTTGAAGCCGCTGTAATTCTTCCATCTCTTTCTGGATCTTGAGCTGCTCAGCCTCCGCTGCCTTTTGAGCCGCCCAGATCTCCTCAATCTGAGCCACCCTTGCCTGAGCCTCCTCGACACGAACAGGGACCTGCGCCTTCGCGGTCGGCATCGCGAGAAACTCTTCAAACAGCTTCTTCGCTTTATCTAGATCACGGTGGTACTCCTGATACAACACCGCAAGGTTGTATTTTGCAGGCGAATACTCGGGATCCTTCTGCAACAAATCATTATAGGTCTTCTCTGCAACATCCAGCTGACCAAGACCACGAGCAGCCACTGCCAGGCTCAATTCTGCTTCTCGATTCTCTGGCTCATTCTTCAGAATATTCGTATAAATCTCATACGCTGTCTGATAGTCCTGCACATTCACTGCAACCCCTGCCACATTGAGCATCGCCTCAGTAAAATTCGAGCGCAGTGCCATCGCTTGCTTGAAATTGACATAGGCCAGCGCAACCTCACCTCGCGCCAACCACACCAACCCATAGGTGTTGTACACTGGCGCCATCATTTCGTCGTTGATGACCTTCGAATCATACTCCTGCTGAGTGATCTTTCCTTCTTCCAGTGACTTCTTTAGCTCCTCATTGCGCTCCTTCTGCTTCTGAATTGCTTGCTCGCATACCAAGGTCGCCACTTCGAGGTTGTTGAGATTGTAGTATACAGCCGCCAAATTTTCGTAGCTGATGATGTTGTTCGAATCTCCGGCCAAAGCTTTGCGGACGTGCCGAACCGCTTCAGCAAAGAGGATCTTGGCCTCCTCCGGAACCTGGTAATCACGCTCGACCACCTGGCCTTTGCTCATCTTGAGTTCAGCACCCTCGTTGGCAGCGTGAAGCAGCTCCTCACCCTCCAAACGGTAAATCATCCCTAGATTGAGATTCCCTTGAACATGAAAATTGTCGACTCCGTTTTCATCGTTTACCACCTTGATAAACAACTCTTTAGCCTTGTCCCTTTGCCCTTGTTCTAACAACAATACGCCAAGATTCACATAGGAGTCTGCGAAAGCAGGCCGTGTCTTGATGGCCGCTTCATAAGCCTCTTTGGCTTTGTCTTTCTTTCCCTGTTCTTCGTAGACAAGCCCTAAGTTGTACCATGCTTCGCCAAATTGCTCATCTTCGTCAACCGCATCTTCAAAATGCTTGAGCGCTTGGGCTGGATTGCTCTCAACAAGAGCAATGCCCTTCTTGAACTCCTCCAATGCTTCCTTCTTGACGATAGGTTTCTCCGCTTTTGTCCCAGTATTTCCATTGGGATCTTCTGGTGTCGGCTTAGGACCACAGCCAACCAAGGCCACCAGGGCGAAGAGCACAAATACACACCCCAAATGCTGCTTACTCATCCTCATTGCTCTCCTCCCGCCTCAGAATTGGCCGCTGCCTCTGGGCTCGCTTCTGGAGTGGTTTCATCCACAGCATCCATCTCACCTTCTTCCAAATCGATGGGACCACGGGCCTTCTTCGTCTTGCGGCCCATAATCATCTCAATGTCGTCATAATGACCTGCACGATGCCAGGTGACAGAAGCGCGATCAGGTTGCGCCTTGATCTCAGATGCCGAGCGGTACTCCTCCGGTCGCAAATCAAAGAGGCGTCTCTGAGCAAGAGTCGTATAGTCTGAGAACCAACCCAATTCCGCTGCCTTCTCGACTGCAGTGACATAATAGCCAATTGCCTTTTGCTCAAACTTATCGGCAAACTCGAGCAAGAGGTCTTCGTAGATCAGGGATTGCTCTTCGTTGAGACGCTTCGGTACTGGTGCATTCTGAATCTGTGAAGCCACATCGTGATACATCATGCCAAGACGACACATCGAAGCCAAACCCCATTTCGGTGTGGGGAAACGCGTGATGACTTCAACGTAGATGGGCTCTGCCTCTTGCATGAGCTCGGCCTTCTTCTTGAGCTGACGCTGCAGATGCGCTTCCATTTTGCGTTCGGCCACAGATTCATCGCTAAGTTGGACCGCAAGGGCCTGCCCAAAAATATACTCACCACGCATAAACCGAGCTTCTGCAGCAGCCTCATAGGCTTCCTTGCGATACTTCTCCTCTGTGGTCTCATCGGCCATCCACTTTTGAGTTTTTTTGCTCTCGTAGATCTCTTCTGCTCGCTCAAAAGACTTCAACGCCGAACGCTGCTGTTCTTTCTTCCAATAGCTACGCCCAATCGCCGTGTGAGCTGCAATGGTCTTGCTCTGAGGCCCAAGCTTAGCGTACTTCTTCAGATACTCATTGTAACGCTCAATCGCGCTGTCATAGAGCCCCTGATCGAAGTAGATACGACCTGTGTTAAACTTGAGGTCGGAGATCTGCTGTTTGTCTTTGGGGAACATTTCGATGTAGCGATCATAGTCCTTTACCGCCTGCTCGTATTGCCCCAATCCACCCCGGAAAGCAGCCGCGTTTTGTAGAGCGATCTGTGAACAAGGCACGTCGCTGACCAAACCTGACTCCACACAGGCGGTATCATTGCTGGGGTATTTGTCTACAAAAAGTTCATAGAACCGAGCAGCTTCACTATAAACCGCGATTCCGTGATAGTTCTGACCAATGGCAAAGAGGGCCTTGGGGGCGAGCTCTTCATCGCCGCCATGTTCCCGCAGTAGGCGAATACGGGTCTCGATCGCCTTACCAATCTCCGAAGCATTCTCCCAATCGACACTCGCGTTCCATAAAGCCTTGGGCGCGTATGCTGAATACTCATACTTGGTCGCGTAGTCCTCAAAGCAAGTGGCAGCCTCCTCCCACTCCTTGGCCTCTTCTTTGTCGACGCAGAACTTGAAAGCAAGACCTACCTCTAACTCGTCCAATTTTACATCAAAGGGAGGCTTGTAGAGCGCCGGCATCTCTTTGAATTTGATAACCCACTCCCACATCTCTTCAAAACGCTTACCGATATAGAGTGAATCGAGCATCAGGTTCGCAGATATCATCCCCAGTCGATGGTCTGGATGATTGACGGCTACCTCTTTGAAGCCATCAATTGCTTCTTCCATATGGTTGTGATCGTAATAGATTCTCGCCGAAGTGTAACGGATATCGACAAGATGCTCGGCATCTTCGACGATTCTTGAATAGCGTTCACAAGCGGCGATGAGACGCTGCCTGCACTGAGCGATCTCAAAACGAGGAAAAACAGGCTCCTCCCCTTCGGCCGTCTCCGGTGGAACGGGAATGGGCGGACATTCATCCGACGGGGTTTCTGCTAGCTTATTGTAGGCTAGAACAGCACCATAGGCGGCGTCGTTCGAGTACTTACCCTTCTCATCAATGTCGAGTGTCTGATCATATCGCCGCGCTGCCTCTGCCCAGTTCTTCTTCCAGTAAAGCAGCTCAGCGTAGTAATACATCATCTCATAGTTATCTTCAGCCTCTGGGAAGTTCTCAATATAGACCTTGTAGATCTCATAGGCCAAAGCGTAATAGGTCGCATTCTTAGTCGTCTGAGCGGTGAGGTGATACCACTTGGCAGTCTCTCGAGTGTACTCCTCCAAGAGCGCATAGTACTCTTTCTCTAGCTCTGGCGTCTTGCCCTCTAACTTGTCGTTATCTAGAGCCTTTCTGAATAATTTGACCGTCAGAATGATGGCCTCAGCAGTGAGGTCGGGATCATTCTTCGTCTCAATATTGAGCATAATCTCAATCTGATAGCCTACGTGCCTGAAATGGTTCACGTTATCAGAAATCAGCTGGTTGTAGATGATGATCGCTTTATCAACTTGGCCATCCTCTGCGTAGAGCAAAGCCAAGCGCTCTAGCATGGAGTTTAGATGCTCATCATCGGAGGCATGCTTCTTAAAGAAACGCTTGGCCTTCTTAGCCGAAGCCTCGGTCCACATGCTGTAGGCGCGCACAAGATCTTTCGTCGCCTCTTTCTTCAACCCATTGCGGCTTGGGTCTTTCTCCGCCAACTCAATGACGTCGACAAATTGTTGCAATGCGGTCTCTGGCTCACCAAGGTTGAAATAACACCAACCCGTCTTGTACATCGCATAGCCAGCGGTAGCGGTGCCAGGAGCAGCTGCGATAGCCAAGCTATACTGATCCAGAGCAGCGTCCATGTCTTCTTCGATATTGTAGGTATACTCTGCCATCCCCAAGTAAGCATCGCCGAGATACTCAGTCTCTGGATAGTCGCGAACGAGCTGCTGATACTTCTCATGAGCCTGGGCGGCGTAGCCAATCTCTTGGAGGTTGAAAGCCAAAAAGAAGAGCACCTTGTCCATATTCTCATAGAGGGGAAACTCATCTTGAATCTTGGAGTACACTTCAATGGTCTCCGCTCGAGCTTCCTCTACGACCTTCAAGGCCTCTTCCTGCAGACGTAATGACTCTTGGGCTTTGGAGTCCTGCCCCTGATCCGCGTAGTCACGGGACTGCTCCAAGTAGTCGAAAGCCATCAGCTCGTGCTTCTTGGCCTTCTGCCAAAGCATCTCGGCCAGCCGCTCGTAGAGTACGGGAAGGTCCGGATCATCAATATCCGCGCCCTCAATACGACGTTTCAAAAGCTTGATCGCCTTCTCTTGGTACTCCGCAGCTTCACTCTGCCATGTCGCGATGCTCGCATCGCCTCGCTTGAAACCAGGCCCCTTCTCTTCTTCGTCTACGCCTTTGCGCTCAAAGGTCTTGCGTTCAAAATCGTCGAGCTTGGTCTCACCCTTGGACTCACTCTCTCCAAAGGGATTGTCCTGTGCCAGCGCGCTGCCCGATAGCAACCCAACCAAGCACAAAGAAAACAAGAAAAAACGCCCCCTTGGACGCCCACGAAGAGTGACCCCGTTTGTCCTCATTTGCATGACTATCCGTTCCTCTCCAATTGAGCTTCACCTGGGTCTATGGGACCCAGGTGGCTTCTCATTAGCGCCCGCATCGGGACGTGATGTAATACCAGTAGTAGCCCAACTCATCCTTCCAGTATTCCCCGTCAAAGGTCCAGAAGAGATGCTCGTCGTCAGCCTTCATGAGGGCATCGATTTCTGCCTCGAAAGCCTGCATCGCGGTTGGGTCAAGTCCCTTTTGCTCCGCCATATCAGCGAATTTCTCAGTGGTCTCGATCTCAATGTCGAGCGCGCGGTTTTTGAGATCCTTGAGCTCATCGGCGACGCGCTCCAGGCGCGCCTTGGCCATACGACCCACCTCTACCGACGCAAAATTCTTGGTGAACTGGAGATCCTGAATCAAGGCCTGAGCCAACTCGTGCTTGGCCCAACCTTTCTCAAAACCCTGAATCTTGGCGATCTCATCGTCAACAGCAGTGACATAGTTCAAGAGACGGCTCAACTCGCGATCCTGCAATGCAGCATTCAGCACCTGCTGGGTCGTGGGATCAAACTCAGCGTCACTCTTTAGGATCTCCTCAAGGAACTTGTAGACATCCTCAGGCTGAATGAGATTTGTCAACTGGGCATCCAAGCGCTTCTGCAGCGGCGGATAAACCTCTTTGAACTCCTCAAGGATGTACATGACCCGATCGTAGTGACAGTTGGTGTAATAAATCTGGGCCTGCAGAAGCATCGCCTCAGGGTAGTATTCGTCGTTAAAAAACGGGCTGTTCAAGGTCAACAAGAGCCCCAAAGCCTTGTTGAAATTGTCAACGCGATAATAAGTCCAGCTCGCCTCAAAGAGTGAATCTAGCCACATCGGGCTCGATTGACCAAAGCTTGAGTAGTACTTGATCGCCGTATTCCAACTCTTCACGGCCTTGGGACGCTCTCCCCCAGTCCACAAGATATGCCCCACCTGATAGAACACCCGACCGAGAGACATGATAGCCAGCTCCTGCATGCGCTCCATGTCATCCGTCATGTCCTCTTGTTCCTGGATCCAACGCAAAACATTCTTGAATGAATCCACTGCGTTCATCCCTTCGTACTGACGCACGAAAGTAACGCCCTTAATAAAATTGGCGCGGGGATAGTAAGGGCTCGCCTCCTCGACATTCTCGAAAAAGAAGATGGCATCACTCAGCATACCGCTCGAGTAGGCTGCCTGACCCATTAACAAGCCCACTTCAGAGAGAATCGCAGGATCGACTTGCTCCGGGAAGTAATTGAGATAGTTATCATAAATACGCTGAGCCCGCTGGGGCTCACCAGGAAGCTCACGCGAAATCAGCACCAACCATTGTAAGGTCGGCAGAAAATACTCGCTGGTCGGACCAATATTGAGAACCTTGTCAAATTGAGCCAAAGAAGACTGGTAGAGCCCCATCTGGTAGAGCGTACGACCTAGCTCATAGCTGGCCCGGCCACGCAGCGCCATCGCCGTATCGTCCTCAGCCTTGAGGACTTGGTGATAGAGCAAACTCGCTTGCGCGTGTTTGTTCTGCTTACTGTAGCCGTCCGCTTCCTCAAGGGTCTTGTAAGTCGCTGAGTTGGGATCCGCGACATATTGAGGTTCATCGGGCTGCGCATCACCACCATCGGTGAAATCAAAGCTGCCATCATCGCCGCCTTGATCTCCGCCTTCACCGCCCTCATCGAAGTTGAACTCGCCGTCATCGCCCTCGTCTGTGCCCTCGTCGAAGTCAAAGTCATCGGCCCAGACATGCGTCGGCCCCAAGAACAGCAACACGACAGCCAACGCGCAGAAGGCACGAAGGTAAGATGGTACTCGCATTCGACTCTCCCTTAGCGCAGCAGAGCGCCCGGACTCGCAATTCTCTAAGCTTGGAGAATTGTTCACGATTTCAAAATCCCTTGAAAGCTAGCTGATTGACCAAACCCAGCAAAACTAAGCCTCAGCGTGGCCGATGCTAGCGTCGCTTACCCTCTCCTGTCAACCAAGACAGCTTTGGCTCAATTGTCCTCTCTGATTCATTGACCGGTGACTGGCGAGGCCGAAGTTCTGAACTCTATCTTCAAGGCGTTTTTTTCTTGATTCGAACGCGCCTTCATGGGGCACGACCTCTTGCCCTCACCCACGGCCTATTGGCCCTAGCCCCCCCCTGACTTGGACGCTCCCAACCGGCCGTGGGGATTCAACCTTAGCCTGTGACAGCAGCCACGCCGCGTTCGAAACCAGAAAACCAGGCTCTTATACCCCACAAGGCCCACGATCTCCGCCACGCAGCCCTCGTTTCGCTGTTCCAGAAGCTCTGACCTAGAATTAGGAAACAACTCGGGTAAAAAAGACATAAGCCAAACCCGGGCGCCTCACCCCGTCGCGCATCACAAAGCGAATGTCATCAAAGCCCCAGCCTTGTCCCGTCCAAGTGTTGAGGCAGCGCTCGATTTCTTCTTCGGTGACCGGCGCCAACTCAATGACTTTGTATTCTATCTTCTTTGCAGGCTTGCTCAAAAGCTCACTCCTTGGCTGACGTCCTGGGGAATCTCAAAAGGCTCAGGATCGCCGTCGAGACGACGCAGCGCTCGCGCTGCTGCTGCAGCTACCTCCCCCTGACGCGCCGCGAGCGCTTCGAGCTTGGACCGCAGCCTGGGGGTGTCGACATAGCCTGCCGCCGTGAGGGCGAATTTATACAGTGGTGCATCGCTTTCGATCAAATCAAAGACTGCCAGGATAAGCGCTTCGGCCTCAGGTGCTTCGGCCCTAACCGCGGCCTCGATTGCGCTTTGGGTGCGGGCACGCAGCCAGGGGTCGACCTTGGTCGCGGGCTCCAATCCAGCAACGACATAGTCAGTGACCAAGTCCCAATCGACCTGGCCACGCCGCAAGAAGGCGCCAAAGAGGCTGGTCTTGGCGCTTCGAGGCAGGCTCTCATCGGCGAAGTATACGGTCAGCGCTTGCCATGAAGGGAGCTCCAAGGACTGGGCTAGGAGCTCAGCCGCGACGCGCCTCTCTAAGAGCGCTCGATCGCGATCCTCGAGGATGGTGAGCACTGCCTCGCGTGCATTGGGAGCCTCACCAGCTACGGCCAGGCTCAGGAGTTCAGCTCTTATTTCGGGCCAGGTCTCCCCCTCGAGGTGCGCAAGCGCTGCCTCCCCGACCTGAATGTCCGCCGCTTCGCTGAGCATTCGAGCGGCCTGCAAACGCAAGGTTGGCCAGCTGCTGGAGAGCGCCTCGATCACCCATTCCCGCTCTCCGCCTTGGCGCCAGATTGCTCGAAGTGCGTACACCATCTCGATGTCAACTTGGGCGCTCTCCAGACGCCCTCGAGCCGCCTCAATGGCCTCCCCTCCCCCAAAGATCTCGACCAGGGCCAAGGCGCGCAAACGCACCGCCAAATCCTCTGCGGTGACGAGCGAGGCGAGTTCATTTGGATCACCTATGCAGCCTTCGGGTAGAGGCCCTTGCTGCTGCGCAAGTAAGAGAGCGTCCATCAGGGCGACGCGCGTTTCTTGTCGCATCTCCTCTGCCGTGAGGTGAGTCGCCGCAGGCTCGCAGAGTCGCGCCTGTGTGGCGGCAAGGGCGACCAACACAGGCTCTAGGCCTTGAGCTTGTTGGGCGCGGCGATCGAGCAAGCGCAACAAGGGGTTGAGGCTCCCCGACACGGGGATGGTGGCCAGATGCATGGCCAATTCAGGATATCCCTCGGCCTCAGTATCCAGAGATTTCAGCTGCTCACGCAATGCGGCTGCGGCGGCCTCAGGAAAAGGCTTGAGGATCTCTAGCGCTTGATCCAAGAGCTCTCCTGAGGGCATTTGCCGCGCCAAGAGGTAGGCCACCTCAGCCTTGAGCGCGGGCTCTGCCTTGTGGCTCAACCACAGGGCTCGGCGCGCCCTATCACTGGTCAGAGTTGCGGCTTCGAGTTCCTCTAGCAAGGCGGCTTTCGCCTCAGGGATAGCAATTCGCAACGCTGCCGCCAATGCCCGGTCGTAGGGCGCCCCCTCATCTAGTGCAGCCTTGGTCAGCGCTTTGATACCTTGGGGCTTGGCAAAGGGTCCTTGGAGGCTCAGCTCGGCCAGCTCAGTCCCCGCTTGCATCTCCAAGGCGAAGCAAGCCCCTGACCCCAGCTCCTCAAGCTGCCAGAGGCTCTGGCCGGTGCTATCGATCTCAAATTGAAAGCCTTGCCCTTGCTCGTTGATGAGTAAACCCTGAGTCCCCGCCGCGCCGGCGAGGACCAGGGTATCGGCCTTCAGCCCCAGCTGTGGATAGACGAGGATGAGCGCTCTCTGCTCAAAAACAAGAGAAGTCGTGAGATCACCATCGTTAAGGTGCCCTATCGCGGCCATTGGCTCACCAGATTCAGGCGTGAAGCCAAGAATTGAGTGGAGGGGACGCGTCCAGACCGCACCCGCGCCAGTCGCAGGCTGCCCTGAGAGAGCGCCTGTATGAGTGGCGCTGGGCGGCGCCACAAATTTCATCGCAGAGGGATCGAAATAGCGACTGTTCAGCTGCTGGGTGATTTCACCACAAGCTCGCAATAGCGCCGATGGAGCCCGCAACCAGAGCTGCGCTGCGGCTGCATCCCAATAGAGGTGAGCGCTGCCGCTCATCGGCGATGAGAAGCCAGACCAGATGATGTCATCGCTGCTGAGATCGCCACTGCCAAAGAAAGCGACAAGCAAAGACTCGGTTGGCCCCTCAGCACGAGAAAGCAGCGTGAGCTTTCCCTGCTCAGTGGAATACGCGACCAGCTGCCAATCCTCGTCATCCCAATGACTGGGGAGCTCAAGCAATCGACCTTCACCTTGTGGGCTCTCGAGCCTCATGACACCATCGGCTCGGGTCAGACGCCATTGCCCCAGGTCATTCTCAAATTCAGATTGCGCCCATGCCGTGCCAGAGTTCATGAGGGCCAGGAATAGCACTGGTGCAAACCATCTCAAGCGCGTCTCCTCCTTTGCACTTCGATAAGAGAGCCGGCATGATGCCAGGGCTCTATCAGCTGACTCATCGCCTCCCCACACTGGGCCTATCTGGAGGCGAAGCTGCAGGGTTTCGCGAATCGCAATGAAAATCAAGAGGAGTTCATGGACAGTGCAATCACCTTGAAGGCGGAATCCCAGCAGGCGCTGCTCCATTTCGCCAGGGATACCGTGCAGAACCAATGCCTTAGTGCTCATGCCCCAAGTCCATCAAGGGCCTTGCGCGCGCAGATTCCTGCCCGCGCAGGGGCCTTCGTGACTCTTAAAATTGGCAAAGCACTGCGGGGCTGCATCGGCACTTTCGACGCGAACCGGGCGCTCGTCGATGTGGTTCACGAGATGGCCATCGCGGCCTCCACCCGCGACCCTCGTTTTCACCCAGTGCGCAAAGAGGAGCTGGCGCAACTTCACTTCGCGATTTCAGTCTTGGGCCCCCCACGCCCGGTGGTGAGCCTGGAGGAGATCGTAGTGGGACGCCATGGCCTCATTGTCGGCCTTGGTCGTCAGCGAGGCGTGCTGCTGGCGAAGGTCCCGTGGAGTATGGCTGGGATCGTGACGAGTTTCTATCAATGACCTGTCAGAAGGCCGGCCTCCCCCAGCAGGCTTGGCGCAGCTTTGGCGAGACAGGGCTCACCATTGAGCTCTTTGAGACCTTCGATTTTGAGGAGCCCTGACTCGCCAGCCATTGTTGCGGTTAATTCAAGCAGCGTTGAAGTGTTGGATTTTGTCGAGTGTTTGTGTGGCGTTGAGTTGACTCCGAGGCTTGACTCATCTTAACCCTATCAACATGTAAAAATACTAATATGTTTTAGCATTTCCCTGGCCTGGGCTTGCAGATCTTGAGCTCGATTGGTGAGCCGCTGAGACTCATCCGCGTTCGCCTGTATGGTCCTATCTAAGGTTGCAATTGCTGCTTCGATCTGTTGAGAAGCGCCCTGTTGATCGCTTGATGCAGCCGAGATCTCTTGCATCAAGGTCGAGGTGCTCTCTATCTTCGCTCGCAGCTCACTGATCATGGTCCGTGACTGCGAAGCTTGAGCGCGTGTCTTTTGAGCCAAACCGGTGATCTCTTTGGCTGCACTCTGGCTCTGTTCAGCCAGGGAACGCACCTCGCTGGCGACCACGGCAAAGCCCTTGCCATGGTCTCCTGCTCGAGCGGCCTCAATGGCTGCATTCAAAGCCAAGAGATTTGTTTGCCGAGCAATGGCATTGATCACTTCGATGCGCCTGGAGATCTCCTCGACCGAGTTGAGCGCCTGGCTCACCTGAAGATCACTGTCTTTTGCGCTGCCAGCAGCCTCAATAGCGATTTCTGCCGTCTTGTGGGCGTTGTGCGTATTGTCTGAGATGGTGGCATCGAGAGCCTCAGTGGTGGCAGTGACCTCTTCTGCCGAGGCCGCCTGGGAAACCGAAGCATCGGTGAGCGCGCTGGAGGTTTGCGCGACTTCTTGTGCGTTTTCCACCACCGCCTGAGCCGATCCACGAATTTCTTTGACGATGCCACGCAAGCTCTGGCGCATCTGGTCGATATTGCGTGCCAACAAGCCTACCTCATCGCGCTGGTCCATCGCATTGGCTGGCATCTCCTTGCTGAGATCTCCCTGGGCAATCGCATGGGAGACCTCAACCGCCTGCAGCACTGGGCGGACACTGCGCCTGGCCAACAGCGAAACAGAAAGTAAGATGAAGAGCACCGCCACACCAAAAATCACCAAGAGCGTCAACTCTGCCTGCTCTAGATTCTCGTCTGCCTTGAGGCGCTCCTGGGCCACGATCTCGTCAATATCGTCAATATAGTTGCCGGTACCAACCACCCACTCATAGGGCGCAAAGCTCTTGGAGTAGCTGCGCTTGGGCAGCGGCTTGGACTCGCCAGGCCGTGGGAAAAGGTAGTCGGTAAAGCCCCCATCGGGTCGGCGACCATTGTCGATGATCTCTTTGATTAGGAGCTTGCCGTTGGAGTCTTTGAGATCGATGCGCGACTTGCCCTCACTGGCCTTGCCTAGGTTGCAAACATTGACGCCTTCATAGGTGTCGACAAAGAAGTAGCCACCCTCTCCATATCGCAGATAGCGCACCGAATCGGCGGCGATCCGGCGCGCTTCCTCTGGGCTGAGCTCTCCTGCGAGCTCGCGCTCATGCACTTGGCTGATAACGCTCAGCGCCGTCTCTACCTGCAGCTTAACCTGCAAGTCGAAAGAACGCCGCAGCTCAGACTCTACGCTATCGATTCGAGCTGAACTGAGCTCCTCTATCTCGGCGATCGCAACACCTGCCACCACCCCCGCAAAGAGCAGCGCGACCGCGACGACGAAAACAGTTAACTTAACGGCAATGTTTCGCAAAAGATGGCCTCATCAAAGTCTGCAGCGCCCCCTCGACGGCAGAAGTATTGATGAAACCTCTATGCGCTTCCTAAATTCCACCTATGCGCCATCATGCAAATCTAACCCTGCAATAGCTGCACTGCATGGCCAACAGATCCGCGTTCGACAGCCGATTTTCTTTGCATTGTTGAGCTCAAGCTCACTGAGCTCACCAATCATACCCAGCTTCGCTAAGGGTCTGCGCGTAAATAAAGTGACTGAATTCGGCAAAGTGAGCGCGTCGAGTTCACGGAGCGGATTCGCAGTCATAGTGGGCTATTACAAGGATTCGCGACACAGAAATCGGCGTGCTCACGCGCCGCAGAAAGATCAGTTTATTTACAAGCAGACCCTAAGGGTCTGCGCGTAAATAAAGTGACTGAATTCGGCAAAGTGAGCGCGTCGAGTTCACGGAGCGGATTCGCAGTCATAGTGGGCTATTACAAGGATTCGCGACACAGAAATCGGCGTGCTCACGAGCCGCAGAAAGATCAGTTTATTTACAAGCAGACCCTAACCTCAAGCGCGCAGCTCAATGCGCTCAGGGCCATCGATGATCTCGCCAATGACCGCCGCATCGCCAACGCCCACTTGATGCAGGCGCGCCACCAACGAATCGGCGACCTCTGCAGGCAGCGCAACCAAGAGACCACCACTGGTCTGGGGATCGAAGAAGATCTCGACCATCGGGTCGAGATCTTCTGAGGCCTCGATGAGATCTTGGCGGTGGCGGCGATTGCGTCCCAGACCTCCAGGCTTGAGGCCTTGAGCGGCATAATCCAAGGCCTCATCAAAGAGGGGAACTTGAGAAGCAAAGAGCCGCATCCCCAAGCCGCCGCCCTCGAGCATCTCAGCGGCGTGACCGAGCAGACCAAAGCCCGTCACATCCGTACAAGCGTGCACCTCAAACCCCTCCAAACACTGGGCAGCTGCCCGGTTGAGAGAGGTCATGGCGGCGACAATTTGGTCAATGGCGCGTTGTGAAGCCTTATCACGCTTAATCGCGGTATTGATCACGCCTGTACCAATGGGCTTGGTGAGCACGAGCTTGTCGCCCAGGGCGGCGCCGTGGTTGGTGAGGACTGCGTCAGGATGAATGGTCCCGGTCACGGAGAGCCCATACTTGAGCTCCTTGTCCTCAACAGTGTGCCCCCCCACCAAGATGACCTCTGCCTCTCGCATCTTGTCCAAGCCCCCCTTCAAGACCTTGTTCAAGATGGAGATGTCCATGGTCTTGACTGGAAAACCCGCGATATTCATCGCGCACAGCGGCACACCACCCATCGCGTAGACATCGCTCAAGGCATTGGTCGCAGCAATCTGACCGAAGAGATAGGGATCATCGACAATGGGCGTGAAGAAATCGACCGTCTGGATCAGCGCCAGATCATCGCGCAGCTTCACCACACCGGCATCATCGGCGGTTTGCAAACCGACAATCAGCCGAGGATCCGAGCCCAAATCGAGCCCACAGAGCGCTTGAGCCAGGTCCCCTGGCCCCAACTTACTCGCTCACCCACTCCCCGCGACCGTGCGGGTCAGTTTGACGTAGTTTTTGCTCATCACACCTCCCTAAGACCTCTCCTATTACCACCCTCTCAAGCCATTTCCAAGACCTTGTTTAGGGCGTGGGTCCACATCCCTACCCTGAACACCCAGTAAATCCATGCTTTTTATGCACTTAACCCAGTCCTTTTATGCGCCAGCCCTAAAGCTCCCAAAAGAGGCTGGGAATGACCCGCCCCTTCAAATTGTCCCATAGCAAGCGCCAGCCCTCCCCTCAAGCCAGTCAGGAGCTCGCTCATGGACGCCTTCATCGCGCGCCAGCCCATCTTCGATAGCGAAATCGATCTCTTTGCCTACGAGCTGCTCTTTCGCAGCGGCTGGACCAACGCCTACAGCGGCACCGATCCCGACCAGTCGACGCGGGAGGTGATCGTCAACAGCAGCATGGTTTTCGAACTCGACACCCTCGTCGGTGGCAAGCTGGCCTTCATCAACCTCAGCACCGATGTCTTGCGCTGCCGCGATCTCTTGATCCTCCCAGCCAACCGGGTGGTGGCCGAAATTCTCGAAACCATCGAGCCCGACGAAGAGCTCATCGCCGCGGTGAAGGCGGTCAAAGAAGCGGGCTTCACCGTCGCCCTCGACGACTTCGTCGATGCCCCCCGCTTCGCCCCCTTGGTCGATCTCACCGACATCATCAAGGTCGACTGGATGGTCAGCCCCCCCGCCGAGCGCCGCCGCATGGCCGAGGTCTATCTCCCTCGTGGCATCAAGCTCTTGGCGGAGAAGGTCGAAAGCCGCGAAGAGTTCGAAGAGGCGCGCGATCTCGGCTACGACTACTTCCAGGGCTACTTCTTCGCCAAACCCGAAATCCTGCATCGCAAGAAACTCGCGACCTCAAAGCTCGCCCATTTCAACGCCCTCAAAGAGCTGCAAAAGCCCGAGCTCGATCTCGACAAGCTCGAGTGCATCCTCAAACGCGACCTCGGCCTCTCTTTTAAGCTCTTGCGCTATATCAACTCGGCCTTCTTTGGCTTCAAAGCAGAGGTCCAATCGGTGCGCCACGCCCTGACCCTCCTGGGCCAACGCGAGCTCAAGCGCTGGCTCAAGCTCGTCCTCATGGCCAGCCTGGCCAAAGGCCACCCCACCGAGCTCCTCTACCAAGCGCTCTTTCGCAGCCGTTTTCTCGAGTTGCTGGCCCCCATCTTCGCCCCTGGCCGCAACCAAGACCTCTTCCTAGTCGGGCTCTTCTCCCTCATCGACACCCTCATTGGCCAAGACATGGCCTCCTTGCTCACCGATCTGCCCCTGCCCCTCGAGGTCAACCACACCCTGCTGCGCCTACCTCAAGCCCCCTACCTCCCTGCCCTCGAATGCTGCGAGGCGATGGAGCGAGCCCAATGGGAGAATCTCGAAGGCGTCGACACCGATGAACGGCGACAGGTCGCCCAAGTCTATCTCGAAGCCTTGCTCTGGGCCCAAGGCGCGACCAACGAGCTCGATGATTGACCCCAGCCCAATGCGTGCACAGCCCCCTCGCGCAAGAGGCTGACCTAGGTCGCGTTCGAAATCAAAACAACTCCCTGTGCATCGCTTCTTTGGACTCGAACGCGGCACCACCTCGACGCTCGCCCTACTTGCCCCCCGCGGCCCCTCGCCCTGCTCGGGTGATGACTCATTAACAGGTCTCCAGTAAAAGCGGTATAAGTTCAGATCGAAAGCGCATAGTATTGGGCCATCGTCCACACACACAAGCTGCCAGCAATCAAAGAGAAGCCCAAAACCGATAAAAGAATGGTGTTCCAAAAAAGTTCAAAAAGCCCCCTATTGTGGAATTCCCAATGGCCCATGCTTGTCTCCTGACTGTCGGAAAAAACAGCCAATGAGGCGCACGCATCGACGGAGAAACCATGAAGATTTGGCGGGCTTTATTAGACCTTTCGCTGACCAGCAAGATATTTGGCCCCATGGTGCTCTTGGCTACCATGCTCACACTCGTGGCTGCCTGGCTCTTCTCCAACAACCTCGACGAGATACAACGCGACGCCTCAAAGCGCTTGATGCAAGCCAAAATTGACGCAGTGCAGGCGGCCATCCGCCAGGAAGAAAACTCAGTGCTCAAACAAGCCGCGATCTTTAGCAAAGACCGCCGCATCATCAGCGCCTATCTGGCGGCCAACCAGGGCAATATCGATGACCCAGAGGATCCGCGAGTGCAGGCGGCCCGCGTGGCGCTGCGTGAACAATTCATGGACTACCAAGAAGGGATTAAGACCACCGGAGCCAAGAGCTACCGCTTGCATCTTCACCTGCCACCCGCGCGCTCCTTCTTGCGCACCTGGCGCCCACTGCAAGCCAAGAAAAATGGCGATTGGGTGGATCTCTCCGACGATCTCTCCTCCTTTCGGCAAATGGTCTTGGATGTCAACAGCACCAAGCAGAGCGAGCGAGGCATTGAGGCGGGCCGCGGCGGCTTGGTCATCCGCGGAGTGGTCCCCGTCAACGACGGCGAGCGTCACCTCGGTTCGCTAGAGGTCTACAGCTCATTTTCGGTGATCTCCAAGAGCCTAGCTGAGGAAGAGGGGCTCAAGATGAGCCTCTTGCTCAACGAAGAGATGCTCGAAGTCACCAAGAGCTTACAGGACCCGACACAGTATCCACTCTTGGGAAATTTCGTGTTGATAGATGGGCAGGACAACGCGCAGATCTTAAACGAACTCGGCGAGAGCTTCCTCGAGCAGGGCAAGCACGAGGCGGTCTTTCGCTGTGATGGCCACCACACCTACGCAGCCTTCCCCATCCATGACTACGCTGGCAAGCAGCTGGCGGTGATGGTGCTAGAGCTCGACACCAGCGAATCGTCGACCCTGGTCTCTGGGGTGCTGCTCTTCCTCATCTTGGCTATTGGCGTGGCGGTGCTCTTATTGGTCCTCTATGGCTTCTGGGCTATCAATCAATTGGTCATCAAGCCAGTCAAGCGGGCGCGCTCTTTTGCCCAAAAGCTGGCCCAAGGCCAGCTCGATACCCGCCTCCCTGTTGACAACCGCGATGAGATCAATCGCCTCCAGAAGGCGCTCAACTACATGGCCGAGGGTATCTCCAAGGTCATCGAATCCATCCAATTGGCGGTGATGCAGCTCAACCAGAACTCGGGCACTTTGGATGACCGTTCGGGGGCGCTCTCGGCCGGTGCCACAGAGCAAACCTCATCGGTTGAAGAGGTCAACCTGTCGATGGCCGATATTCGCGCCAGCACCAACCAAATTTCAGCCGAAGCCAAAGAGACTGAAGTCCTCGCTCAGGACACCAACAGCAATGCCAAGACAGCCGGCGAATCTGTACTTCAGACCGTCGATGAAATGAAGAATATCGTCAGCCGTATCCAAGTGATTGAAGAGATTGCTCGCCAGACCAACCTCCTCGCGCTCAACGCCGCGATTGAAGCAGCCCGGGCAGGAGAGCACGGTCGCGGCTTCGCGGTGGTCGCCGGCGAGGTCCGCAAGCTCGCCGAGCGCAGCGGCAGCGCCGCCGCAGAGATTCGGGATCTGTCGGCAACCAGCATCCAGGTCGCGAACACCGCTGGCGACAGCATTGGCGCCCTCTTGCCCCGCATTCAGCAAAGCGCTGAGCTGGTGCGCAGCATCAGTCAGCTGAGCGCTCTGCAACAAGAGCGCGTCGAGAGCATCAGCGTGGCATTGCAACAAACCTCAACGGTCGCCGAATCCTTTACCGACGTCGCTCACAATATCCGCGAGACGGCTGTTGATCTTGAAGAGCTGAGCGAGGCCATTGAACAGACGGTCTCCTTCTTCTCCTTGAGCGGTGGTGGCAGTGGAGCAGAGAGCTTGGCCATCGCGGTCTCACAGGTCGTCGATCAGTTTCAGCTGCAGCAGGCGCTGGAGCTCGATGACTAAGGGTCTGTCCAGAAAAAGTGCGCGCATTCGGCGAAGTAGTCTTCCTGAGTTCAAGGAGGGGAAAGTGAGTCATAGTGAGCTATGGCGAGCTTTTCTCGACGCTGAAATCGGCAAGAGGACAAGCCGCAGAAGCAGCAGTTTTTTTTGGACAGCCCCTAAGGGTCTGCGTGTAAATCGAGTAACTGAATTCGACCCCTAGCCCCTTCGACTAAACCAGGAATCACACAAATGCGAACAACGAGAGCCTCCCACCACCGAGCCGTTGAGGAGCAAGAACCCTGCAATAGCAGGCGATTGCGTCACAAAACGCGGAGGAACTGTTGGCGTTTTGTGTAGCGATTCCATGATTCCTGGTTTAGCTCAGGGTCAGGATGAGTTCGTCGAGTTCACGGAGCGGATTCGCGGTCATAGTGGGCTACTACAAGGATTCGCGACACCAAAATCGGCGTGCTCAAGCGCCGCACAAAGAGCAGTTTGGTTTCGAGCGGCCCCAAAGCCGACTTTGGCTAGGAATTCGTCTCCCAATCTGCACCTCAGTCGCTATTGCAGTCTGCTGGCATTGCCGGGTAGAGTGTGGTCGCTTAGGGGGCTTGCAGAAATAGATTGCCTGCAACCGGCGCGGTGAGCGCGCCGAGTTCAAGGAGCGGATTCGTAGTCATCGTGGGCTATTACAAGGATTCGCGACAGAAATCGGAGCGCTCACAAGCCGCAGAGAGCGCAATCTATTTTTGTGAGCCTCCTTAGGGCCCATACACCTTGAACACGCTGGGAGTACGATGGACACGATTGAAAACTTCTCCGTTGAAGAGTTGATGACCGCTGCTCGCACTGCTGCGCTTGAGAAGCGAATGAATGACGCGTCGCTGCTGCTCGACCAAATCCTGGAGCGCGATCCCAATCACATTCGAGCGCTCGACCTCTATGGTTTCGTGCGATACTTCCAGAAGCGCTACTATGTCGCTGAGGGCTACAATCGCGAGGTCCTCGCGCGCCTCCCTGGACATGCCTACGCGCTCAAAGGCCTGGGCCTCTGCTTGGCTCGCACTCAACGGCTCGAAGAGGGGCTAAAGTTGGTGCGCGAGGCGATCACCTGCAAACCAACCTGGGCCGACCCTTATTGGGATATGGCGGTTGTTCTCAACGAGAATGAACGCTTTGAAGAGGCGATTGAGGTCCTAGATGAGGCCATTGAGAAGCTGACTGAGACCGCTCGCTTCGAAAGCTTTAAAGAAAAAATCAAGGAGCGAATGGGATGACACAGCTGCTTGGGAGCCGCGTGCTCATCACCGGAGCGGGTAGCGGCATTGGCCGGCTGATGGCGCTTGAGATCGCCCAGCGCGGCGGGTTGCCCATCCTCTGGGATATCGACGGCGCATCTTTGGGGAGGCTGGTCTGTGAGCTCAATGAGCTCGGGGCAACAGAGTTCTCTACAGCCGCGGTCGATATCTCTGACCGAGGGCAAGTCGAGGCCGCAGCCGCGGCGGCCTTGGCCGCTGGCCCGGTTGACATCATCATCAACAATGCAGGGGTTGTCAGCGGCAAGGCCTTGCTTGAGCTAAGCGATGAGGAGATAGAGAAGACTTTTGGCGTCAACACCCTCTCTCTCTTCTGGACCACGCGGGCTTTCTTGCCCTCGATGATAGCAAGGAAACGTGGCCACATCGTCACCATTGCCTCTGCAGCGGGGACCATTGGCGTCTCGAAGCTGACAGATTATAGCGCGTCGAAGTTCGCGGCCTTCGGCTTTGACGAGTCATTGCGCGTTGAACTCCGTCAGCAAGCCTCCTCAATCAAGACCACCATTGTCTGCCCCTACTACATTGATACTGGCATGTTCAAAGGGGTCAAGACCCGCTTCTCAGCGCTCTTGCCGATTCTTGATGAGGAGCAGGTCGCGACCAAGATCATCAAAGCGATCGAGGGGGATCGAGCGCGTCTTTACATGCCCCCCCTCGTCTATCTGGTCCCCTTGTTGCGGATGCTACCACCGCGCCTCTTTGACCGGATCGCCAATATCCTCGGCATCAACGTCTCCATGGATGCCTTCAAAGGGCGCTGAGCAGCCCAGGCTCTAGCCAATGGCCTTGAGCGCCGCCTCGTAATTGGGTTCCTCAACAATTTCGGGTACCAGCTCTGTATAGGTCACGGTGCCCTCAGCATCGAGGATGACGATCGCCCTCGCCATCAAGCCCGCCATGGGACCGTCGACGATCTCTACGCCATAGCTTTGGGCAAACTTACCAGTGCGGAAATCTGAAGCGTTGACCACATTCTCGATCCCCTCACTTGAGCAAAAGCGCCCATGAGCGAAGGGAAGATCCATCGAAGCACAGACGACTTCGACTCCCTCGAGCTTGCCTGCTTCCACATTGAAGCGGCGCACGCTGGCAGCGCAGACTGGGGTATCCAGGCTCGGGAAGATGTTGAGGACAACTTGCTTGCCCCGCAAATCACTGGAGCTCAGCGCCGAAAGGTCGGTCTTAACCAATTCGAAATCTGGCGCCTTCGACCCCACCTTGGGGAGCTCACCATTGGTGTTGATGGGGTTGCCTTTCAGTAGAATTTGAGCCATTTCGCACTCCTCTTGGCACGCTAGCGGCGAGCCTAAAAAAAGAAAATCGTCAGTCAGAAAGATCAGGACTCTATGTCCATATTCGCTGTTGGTTACGAGACAGCTCGCCAAAGCGTTCACCGAAAAATGGAGATTCTTTGACTGATATCGATGGCACTTGAGGAGGGCTGGTGTTGACTGAGTACGACTGGCGCGTAGCACCTAGATGACTGAGGCAGAAGTAACGAGCCGGAGGACGAAGGAGCTGGCGTCGAGTTCGAGAAGCGAGGAGACAGCTGTGGCAGCGCCACCGCACCGACGAGCGACGAAGAAATCGACGTCAGGGACAAGTCACACCGGCTTGGGACTTCTGCCGAGGTCATCTAAGTTGAAGGCAACCTCCAGCCAATTCTAAAAGGAGCGCCATGTACATCACAGCATTTGTCAACCGCGATGAGCTCTTTGACCTCGCCACTCGCTGGCTCGCCGGAGACCTCCAAGCGGGTGATGGTCGCTTCGCAACCGAGGCATTCACTTTCGAGAGCTTGATCTCTGCACCCACCGCTCTGATGCTGGCACACAAAATCGGCCAAGTGGTTGCTCAAGGGCCTATCCGCACTGAGCGGGTGCGTAACAAGGACACCGTTCGCCGTCGCCTTGTTGAGACGATTGCAGAAAGCACGCCGCGAATTCGCGAACTCTATCAATGCTACCAAAACAACCCTCGAGACTACTTCCCCCAAACCCCAGCCGACATCACCCTGGCTTACAGTGCGGATGGGCGCCTTGTCGGGATGACGCGGATCAAACGCACCCAGCGAATTGCAGAGAAAGTCTCGCGGCGAATCTCAGATCGCTTGGCTGGCCACATCAACCAGACCGCCATCGAGATCGCGCGGCAACGTGCAGAAAAAGCCCATCTGCCCTTGGAAGCCCTTATCTCAAGCATCGACGAAATGAGTAGTGACTTCGAGGAGGCCGAGCGGCGCGTGGCACGTGCCTTCAGCGAAGGGCTTACCTTCTCACCAGAGGAGCTGAGGATTGATGATATCGTTGGCTTCAAGTTTGTCGGCAGCGATAGACAGCTCGAGCTCATCGAGCGCGTACTGCTCAACACCCCTAATGTAAGCTTGGTAGAACGAGAGCTGCATCGTGGACAGTACAATGACACCAATATTTTGGTTGATATCAACTTGCCCTCGAAGGAGGAGATCCTCCAGCGCGCAAAGGAGCTAGATCCCAGGCAGGTCGCACGACGAGGGCTCGAGCCCAAACATTTCCAACGTGATCTTGCGGCCTACTTGGAACGTGGTCGCGATACCTTTAGAGCGGAGTTCATCCTCACCTCCTGTGAGGAACTCGTTGAGTCAGAGTTTGGGCGCAGTATCCACGAAGAGCGGATCCTCGAGCAGCGCCGCAAACTCGCCTATCGAGGACGCATCGCCCACAACGCCCGTTACATTATCGAGTATCTCCTCCATTTCGCTGTCTCACCTGAGATAGCCATCAACCAGATCCCCTTTGCGATGGATGGGCGCTATCTGCCCGACACTTTCAACCAGCAGATCAATCGGCTTTTCGGTATTGACGCAGACAGCCCGCTCTTTGACGACTACTTGATGCAGGTTGCCAGCAAAGCCTGAAGCAAGGAGCTTCACGGTGTTTCGTTTAGCTACAGTTGGAGTGAAAAAAAAAACTGGGCTCAGACCATCTTCTAGGCCCTGGGAATCTGCGCATTCTGGCTCGCTGACAACACTTGCACGATACAAACCCTGTCTACTTAGTGGAGAGATGCTATCCCATTCATCGGGTCGGCCGCAAAATCGACTACACTTTTGGGGTACTTTTGTCAACATAAGCCGACGTAAAACCACAACAAAGCACCCTAAGTGTCTGTCAACAATAAATTTTTGAACCTCCACTGCAAAGAAGGACCCCAAAAAGCATTTCAAAGATGAAATAGGACTCCTCCCTCAAACGATTCATCTCAGCAAGTGGCTCAAAAAACCAAGGAAGAAAGATGAAGATTCGCTTGAAGGTCGGTCTCCCCACAGCTGGTATTGCCGTTGTCCTCTCTGGCCTTTGCCTCTGGTTTGTCCACGACCAGCTGCAGTCTCTTGAGGAAGATGTCATCCAAGACAACCTCGACGGTCGCGTTGCCCAGGTCCTGACCTCAATAACTCAGGCCAGTGATTCGGCGCTCTCTCAAGCCGCCCTTTTCAGCCTTGAAGAAGATGTCATCGCAGCCTACGAGATCGCCCACCAGGGAGATCTCGCTGACGAAAATGATCCCTATCTGCAACAAGCACGTGAGGCCCTAAGAGCCAAACTTGGCGATACCATGAAGGGCCATAAGCTCAAC
The DNA here is from genome assembly GCA_963677165.2 of Victivallales bacterium. Taxonomy (GTDB): domain Bacteria; phylum Verrucomicrobiota; class Lentisphaeria; order Victivallales; family SZUA-371; genus JAFGXT01. Next base: position 1,043,550 of record CAXXSX010000001.1, read on the forward strand.
GTCGGAAGCGACTTCAAGATCCACTTTCACCTGCCCAGTGTTCGAAGCCTGGCGCGGATGTGGCGCCCAAAACAAGCCAAGCGCAATGGTGAGTGGGTCGATATTTCTGACGATTTGAGCGCTTTCCGCAATACCGTCGCCGATGTCAATACCAGTAAAGTGCCGATCAAGGGCATCGAGCCAGGGAGAGGTGGCTTCACCATCCGCGGCCTCGCCCCCATCTCAAATGAAGGAAAGCACTTGGGTTCGGTTGAAGTGCTGCTCCCCTTTACTGAAATCATGCGCCCTTTGGAGGAGGACGAGAAGCTCAAGGCCCTCCTCTTCATGGATGCCAAGCTCTTGCCGATCACGACCCAAACTCCAAGACGCCGCCAAATACCCAGTCCTCTATGAGCAATTTGTCCTCATTGCCGGACTGGAAAACGATTCCTTGGCCACCAACCTAGACCGCAATTTCCTCGCCCAAGGCATGGAGAAGCGGGTCATTCAGCACGACGACGAGAGCGCTCAAATCGCCTTTCCCATTGAGGATTACTCGGGAAAAACCATCGGGGTGATGGTCCTCTCCCTCGATATCTCTCAGATGAGTTCGACCCCTCGCTGGAGTCAACACCTCGGTGCTCATTACGCTAATCGTACTGACTCTGGTGCTCTCTATGATGGGTCTCATACTCATTACCTTCCTTATCCTCAGGCCTCTCGACAAAACCCTCGTTTTCGCAGCTGAACTTGCCCAAGGAAAAGTCAGGTCGCGCCTCGATCACAAGCAGAACGACGAAATTGGCTCGCTGGTCTCGGCCCTCAACAATATTGGCGCCAGCTTCTGTACTTCACTCACTGAGGTCGAATCGGTCGCCAGCCGTATCACAGGGCAGAGCGCCGAACTCTCAGATGTGGCCGTCGGGGTTTCGGCCAGCGCAGAGGAAGAGTCGGCTTCGATGGAGCAGGTCTCTGCTGCCATTCAGAACATCACCGAAGCCATCGAGCAGACCAGCAGCAGCGCCGTCGAAACCAGCGGCATTGCCCAGTCCACTACCGAACGCGCTCAGCGAGGTGGCGACGCCGTTGAGAAAACAACCGAGGCGATGAAGCTCGTTGTCGAGAAGATCGGGGTCATTGAGGAGATCGCCCGGCAAACCAATCTCCTTGCGCTCAATGCTGCCATTGAGGCTGCCCGAGCCGGAGAACATGGCCGAGGATTCGCGGTGGTCGCCGGTGAGGTGCGCAAGCTCGCCGAGCGCAGCGGCGAGGCTGCCAATGAAATTCAGTCCATCTCCAGCCAGAGCATGATGGTCGCTGGGCGCGCAGGTGAAGAAATCAGCGCGATGTTGCCGATGATTAACAAAACCCTGGCCTTGGTCCAGGACATCGCCCAGCAAAGCCGCGCCCAGCATGATCAGCTCGATGAGATCTCCCAAGCCGTCGACCAGATGAATATTGTCTCCCACCAGAATGTGGAGGTCTCTTCTCGGATGTCGGGGAGCGCGGAAGGGCTGACCAACTTGAGCGAGAATCTCAACCAAACCCTGGCTGCTTTTGAGCTCTAATCCCACACAATAGTCTCAGGAAAAAAATCGCCCCTTCAGCTGCGTCACCCTGGCCAGAGGCCAGGGGCCGCGGGGGGTGAGCATCGTTGGGGCAAAGCTGGTGTCGCGTTCGAAACCGGGACATCACCAGCTCGCATCGCCTCGCAAGCCCACGATCGCCGCACCCAAACGTGGGGTTGGATGAGCGCTTCTACTGGCGCGTCTTGGCCACGGCATCGTGGACCGCAGCCAAGGCCTCTTCGGCGCTCTGATAGCGCTTCTTGGGGTTGCGCGCCAAGAGCTTGGCGATGACCTTATAGAGCGGCGACTTGGCGATTTCTCTGGGGGGCTTGGCAGGCTTGCCCTGCATTTGCTTGAAAGCGCGCTCGATGCCTTCACCGGGGAAAGCGGGGGTCGCGGTCATCATCTCGTAGCCCAATACCCCGACGGTGTAGAGGTCAGCCAGAGGCGAGACAATGCCTTGGCTAAGCAGCTCGGGCGCCATATAGCCAGGGGTGCCGACGCGCTGTCCGGTCATGGTGAGGGCGCGGGCGCGGCTGGGATCGAGGATTTTGACGAAGCCAAAATCGAGCAGCTTGACCGTGGTCGTCGGCTCCGTCGGCAAGAGGAAGACATTGGAGGGCTTGAGGTCACGGTGGACGATCTCAGCCTTGTGGGCTTCGGTGAGCGCCGCGAGGATTTGCGCCATCAAGAGGGCCGCTTGTATGGCCCGGCGCGGACGCTCATAGAGGCGCCGCGCGAGGGTTTCACCGTAGAGCCGCTCCATAACGATGAAGAGGACTCCAGCTTGGGTGTGGCCGCAGGTGAAGGTTCGGACGATATTGGGGTGGCGAAGCTCAAGGGCCACCTGGGCCTCTTGCACGAAGCGCTCCGCTGCCGCCTCATCGTAGCGGGCGGCCTCGCTGCTGAGTGCTTTGATGGCGACCGCGTTGCCCTTTTCGTCGCGCCCTTCATAGACCTCGGCGAAGCCACCGCGGCCGATCATCGCGCCGACGATGATGCCACCCGGTAAGATCCCTCCGTGTCGAATGATTCGCTCTTGCTGCATGCCACTTACCCGTCCTGGGGTTCACCTTGGGAAGCTAAACAATTGCCCAACAAAAGGCGAGCAATCTGAACAAAAGGGGTGGGAGGCTTGGTTTCTTTGCCTGGTCCGAGGGGGCGGGGGTGGGCCAAGGTGGCTGTGTCTTCCTTGGCTTTGGCCTCGGGGGCTGTGCCGCTAGGCGGCAACAGCCCCCGAGGCCAGTAGGCTCTTTTGCATCATGAGAACGCCACATCCAGCGCGTGCTCGAGGTCGGCTTGCAAGTCTTCATGATGTTCGATGCCGACGCTCAGTCTGACGAGTTGGTCATCGATGCCAAGCTCGGCGCGCTGCTCAGCAGGGATGGAGGCGTGGGTCATGATGGCCGGGTGCTCTATGAGGCTCTCGACGCCACCGAGGCTCTCGGCCAAAGTGAAGAGCTTGACCGTGGACAGGAAGCGTCGAGCGTTCTCCAAGTCGCCAGTGAGCTTGATGGTGATCATGCCACCGCCCGCCTTCATTTGGCGCTGGGCCAAGTCAAATTGGGGATGGGACTCGAGGCCAGGGTAACTGACGCTCTTCACCCGGGGGTGGGCTTCGAGGAAGGTGGCGATCTTGGCGGCGTTGTCGCAATGGCGCTCCATCCTTAGGGCCAAGGTCTTGAGGCCTCTGAGGGTGAGCCAAGAGTCAAAGGGCCCAGGGGTGCCGCCAGCGGCATTTTGTTGGAAAGCGATGCGCTCAGCCAGCCGACTGTCGCGGGTAATGACGGCGCCCCCGACGACATCGCTGTGGCCGCCGATATATTTGGTGGTGGAGTGAACGACGAGGTCGGCGCCGAGCTCAAGGGGCTGCTGCAAATAGGGAGTGGCGAAGGTGTTGTCGACCGCGACCAGGATCCCTTTGGCATGGGCACGCTCAGTCAAAGCGACGATATCAACCAGCTGCAGCAAGGGGTTGGTGGGGGTTTCAAGCCAGAGCAACTTGGTCTCGTCGCTGACGACCTCATCGAGGGCATCGGGCTTGCGCAGATCAGCGTATTTGAAGTGAATGCCATGACGGCGCCAGACCTTGTCAAAGAGCCTGAAGGTGCCACCGTACATGTCCTTCATGGCGACGACCTCGTCGCCAGCGTCAAGGGTAGAAATGACGGCGTTGGTGGCGGCCAGTCCCGAGGCAAAGCAGAGCCCGTGCTTGCCGAGCTCACAAGCGGCGAGGGCTTCTTGGAGGGCGTCGCGGGTGGGGTTGGAGGTGCGGGTGTATTCGTGGCCGAGGTGTTGGCCAGGGCTGGGCTGGGCAAAAGTCGAGGTTTGGTAAATGGGGACGATGACCGCGCCGGTCTTTTCTTCAGGTTCTTGGCCAGAGTGGATGGCGCGGGTCTCGAAGTGATGTTGTTCTTTCATCGCATTCCTGTAGGGAAAACTTCGTGTTGGGTTACTTGGTGTTTTGGCAAGTCATGGAGCCAAAGGGCGCTGAACTGCAAGCCAAGGCATCTTTCATAGTGCCCGCAGGCGAGCTTGGCTAGCGCAAGGCCCCCAATGACCAAGAGGAGTGGCTACTTTCGCCCACAGTGCTTGCTGCTGTTGCGACAGGCCTGCTCGTAGTAATAAGCCGCCAGATCAGCATTGGCGCCGATGTCTTCCCCCCTCTCGTAGAGGATGGAGAGCCGGTTGCAGCTCTCGCCGTGCCTGCTTGAGCAGGCTCGGTCGAGGAGGGTGACCGCGAAGTCTGGATCAGCATTGACCCCACGGCCATTGACGATGCGATTGGCTGCGAAATAGCAGCTATCGATAACGCCACTGTCACAAGCCTTGAGCCAGTAGTCGACAGCCTTGCTCACATCTTTGTCGACACCCGTGCCGTTGAAATGGAGATTGCCGAGCTCATGGCAGGAGAGAGGCACGGCTGGGCAGCTCTTCTCCAAGAGCACTGCAGCTTGCTCTTCATCATGCTCAATGACACCGCTGCCGCTGGAAACCATCGCTCGAGCGAGGTCATAGCAAGCCCATTCATCATCCGCATCACAGCGCGTGGCGGCCATTGCGAGTTCTTCATCGGCCACTTGCTCACGGCTGTTGAGGAGCAGACCGCAAGATTTGTCCTCCTTGAGTTCGCAAGCCTTGCGGCGAAATTTTCTAACAAGTTCCGTGTTTTGTGTCAGGTTGATGCCATGCTCGTAGTCATAGGCGAGGTCTTTACAAGCCCAGCTCAGGCCATGATCGCAGCTCTCAACCAACAGCCCATAGGCCAAGGTAATATCACCCAATGCCGAACCATAGCCACTGCGGATCATGCGTGAAGTCAGCTGGCAGCTCTCCAAATCCCCCGCCTCGCACCATTCCATAGTCAGGGCCGTAGCATCCTCGGCGGTGAAATCGCTGGGCCAGGTGCCAGTGTGGCGACAGGCAAAGGGCTCGTGTTGTTGACATGTCTCCTCAAAGAGAGTGGCCGCTCGGGGCTCGTCTCTCTTGACGCCTTGGCCATTGTTGTAGAGCCAAGCAAGTCCGGTGCAAGCACGCAAGTGACCCTCATCACAAGCTTGCTGATAGAGTTCAGCAGCGGTGACAAAGTCCAAGGCGACCCCAAGCCCATAGTCAAGTAAATAGGCCTGCCAATAACAACTCTGGACATCGCCATCTTGGCAGGCTGTAGCACAAGCCTCTAGACGCTCAGTGCCGACAATCCCCCAATCTTCACATTTTTGCTTTGCTTCCTCAGCGAAAGCTGAGGCCACGCTCAGGCAAACGAACGCAGCCGCAAAAGTTAAAACCAAGACAGGCAGACGAAGGGATCTCATAAGGGCTCCACGGTTGCGGCCACCCGGCTGCCGGCGGCGGGGCTAAAGGTATAGTTCAGATGAAGTATCTGCCCTGGGACAAGCTCACTTGAGCTTGGCAAAAGCCAGAGTGGGTTCTTCCAGCTGCAACTTGGGGGCGCCGTCCCAGGTCGCGTCGAATATCGATAGCCAGGAGCTACCTCTATCTCGAAGTAGAGCAGCACCCCATTGAAGCTGCCTGCTTCTGTGACCTGGGTTTGGACTTGAGCCGAAAGCTGCGCGCTCTGTAGCGTGGCAAAGTCGACCTCCTGCAGCAGGGTAGCAGGGGCCAAGCGCGGCCACCAGATCACATCCGAAGGCGCGACGAAGACCCACTGCGCGGCGAGCCAGCGCGGATCCTGCAAGGGATTAAAATCAAAGCCATACCATTGCTGCCAGCGAGCCGTCGCTTGTGGGGCAAAGGCCAGAGACTGGAGGATGTCGATGGGCACGCTCACTGGTAGCGCATAGAGGCGCAACCCTGCAGGTAGAATCCTGGCCCCTGGCTTGAGCAAGCGCGCCTTGGCATCAAGCACGGTCTCAAGAATACCCTCGGCGAAGGGATCGTGCCCCACGGTCTCCGTGACCAAAAGATCGCCTGCTCCTCAAGCTCGACCGCGCTGGACCATGCTCGATGAAGCGCGATCTTTTCAGCCACACCATTGGCTTCAAAGAGCGCGCTGGCGATCTCAGCGAGGTCGCTGACCTCAATGGAGCTCACCTTCTTTGCCCCAAGCTTGGCAGCCGCGAGGCTCAAAACACCATTGCCAGTGCCAATATCGAGGACATGATCTCCATCCTCGATGACCGCCGCCAATGCCTCCAGGAAGATCTCAGTGCGCTCGCGATCATCCAACATCCGAGCTTGATTGGCGAGCACAGCGAAGCCCGCTTGCCAGCTCCCTTCTACTTGCCCCTCCAGCTGGACCACACCAGCTCGCAGCAAGCGCTGGACTCTAGCGTCGAGCTCTTCTGCGCTTACTGACAACACATTCGCGAGCGCATCGAGACTCTGGGGCGCACCGAGCGCATCAATAAGCAACAGGTCTTGAGGTGAGAGTGGGGTCGAGTTGCCGTCGACCCAACAGACCAGCTCGGGTCCCTGCCACAACAACCGCAGCGCCGATCGGCGCTTATATCTCTGACACATCTTCGCCTCCTGGCTGTCCCGAGACGAGCAGAGAAGAAAGCGCTCGCCCTCAAGGCCAGCACTTGGTACCCAAAGGGAGTCGCCAATGTTATCTTCTCTGCCATGTGCTTGGCCACCATGGAAGGTCCGAAATGGAAGAAGCAGCTTATTTGAAGCTCAAACGACTCACAGAATTGGGGGACCGGGGAGCCGCCCAACAACTCCTCGAAGAAGGGCGCCGCCTCGGCGATCGGGAAGCCGTTGCGATGGCAACGGCCCTACTTGGCCCTCACAGCTCTGCCCGTCGCTATACCCTCAAGCGGCGCCGCAAAAACCCACGAGCCCAAGAGCTCCTGGCTCAGCTCAACCCCGAGCAGCGAGCGGTGGTCCAAGCCGGCAGCGGCCCCCTCTTGGTGATCGCAGGGGCTGGGAGCGGCAAAACCCGCACCCTCACCTTCCGCGTCGCGCACCTCCTTGAGATGGGGGTCTCACCCCAAGCCATCTTACTCTTGACCTTCACCAACAAGGCGGCCCGGGAGATGATCGAGCGGGTCAGCGGCTTGATCGGGCCAGCGGCAACCCAACTCTGGGGCGGCACCTTTCACCACATCGCCCACCGACTCTTGCGGCGCCACGCGCAGCTCTTGGGCTACCCAGAGAGCTTCACGGTCATGGATGGTGAAGATGTCAGCACCCTCATGGGGGTCTGCACCGCCGACGTCGGCGTTGACCGCAAGCGCTCGCGCTTTCCCATCAAAGACCTGCCCAGGCTGATCTCATTCAGCATCAATACTGGCCGCTCTTTGGAGCAAGTCGTCGAAGAAAAATCCCCTCATTTCAAGCGGTTTCTCCCTGCCTTCACCGCGGTCGCCAAGCGCTACCGAGAGCGCAAGCAGGCCATGGGCCTGATGGACTTCGATGATCTCCTCATTAACTGGCAGCGACTCTTTAACGAGCACCCCGAGATCGCCCAGCGCTACTCCGCGCGCTTTGAGCATGTCTTGGTCGACGAATACCAAGACACCAACTTCATCCAGAGCCAAATCGTCGACCTCTGCGTCAAGCACCACCGCAACCTCATGGTGGTTGGCGACGATTGCCAGTCGATCTACAGCTTCAGAGGCGCTAACTTCGCCAATATTCTGCGCTTCCCCGAGCGCTATCCTGAGGCCAAGCGCTTCATGCTCGAACAAAATTACCGCTCCACACCAGAAGTCCTGGCCCTGGCGAACCTCTCCATCACCTTCAACCACTCGCGCTTTGAGAAAGCCCTCCGGACCGAGCGCGCCTCGGGCATGCTGCCCGTCGTCATCCCCTGCCGGGACATGAACCAACAGGCTGAGTTCGTCACCGAGCGCGTCCTAGAGCTCAATGAAACCGGCGTCCCACTCAAAAGAATCGCCATCCTCTATCGCGCCCACTACCAATCCATCGAATTGCAAGCCGAGCTCACCCGTGCAGGGGTCCCCTACAGCATCCGCTCAGGCCTGCGCTTCTTTGAGCAAGCCCATATCAAAGATGTCCTCGCGATCCTGCGCTTTGTCTTCAACCCCAGAGACGAGCTCAGCTTCTCTCGCGCCCTCAAGCTGCTGCCAGGCGTCGGTGACAAGAGCACCCAGAAGCTCTGGCGCGAGCTCAAGCAGGCCCCAAACCCCCTTCAAGAGCTGCTCAAAGACGCCGTCAAGCTCGGCGGCCGAGCCAGCAAATCGCTCGCTCGTTTCAAGACCCTCTTGCGGCAACTCAGCCAGTCGTCAATGCAACAATTGCCTGGCTCACAGATCGGCGCCATCCTCGATGGCGACTACAAAGACTACCTCGAGGCCACCTTCGCCAATGCCGACCTGCGCCTCTCCGACCTCGAGCAGCTCGCCAGCTACGCCGCCCAATTTGAAAGCCTCGAGGCCTTCCTCAGCGAGCTGGCCTTGGTCAACAACCTGACCGGCGAAGATATGGTCGAGGGAGGGGCCCCCGAGGATCACCTGATCCTGACCACGGTCCACCAGGCCAAAGGCCTGGAGTGGCCCCATGTCTTCGTCACCTCCCTGTGGGATGGCGGCTTCCCCTCGGCGGCTGGGCAGCGCGATCAGGAGAGCATCGAAGAAGAGCGCCGCCTCTTCTATGTCGCCACCACCCGAGCCATGGACGAGCTCTATCTCAGCTACCCGCTCTCGCGCCGCGACCGCGATGGCTGGCACCGGGTCCAACGCCCCAGCCTCTTCCTCGAAGAATTGACGGATACTCAGCCCCCCCTCTTCGAGCGCTGGACCATTGACGCCTACTGATGCACTGGGCATAGCATAAGCTCATCGCTAGTCCACTTGCGCACTCAATGCCAAGGAGAACCCATGCTCTACAAAGCTCCCATTGTCTTTCTTCTCTTCCTCTTCACCTTCTTCGCCGCCGCTGAGCTCGAAGCCCACCCCAAAAAGAACGGCCCCTTTGGCCTCGGCCTCATCCTCTATGAGCCTACCGGGCTCTCGGGCAAGTACTTCTTCACCAGCGACCAAGCCCTCGACTTCCACCTTGGCTTGGATGGCATTGGCAACGATCACGGCGACGAGCTGGGCTTCTATGTCGACTACCTCTTTCACTTCGATATGGGCGTCAACACCCGCTATTTCTCCATGCCCCTCTACCTCGGCCCCGGTGGCGCCCTGATCTTCGATGACGATGACCGCTACTGCACCAAGTGGGAGTGCTACGAGCGCGACGACGATCTCTACCTCATGGCCCGCATGCCCTTGGGACTGAGTTTCCTCTTCACCCGCTTTGGTGGCGAAGCCTTCATTGAGCTGGCCCTGCAAATGCTCATCATCCCCGATATCGATCTGGATCTCGACGCCGCCCTCGGCTTCCGGTACTACTTCTGAGCCAATTGTCTTGACGCCCCCGAGCGACAGACCTCTTTTCCCTCTGAGCATTGTCAAAGGAGTATCACTGTGACGAGCCCCAAGCTCTGGAGTCGCTACTGCGAACACCTCTGCGTCCTTCCCCAGCTCGGCTTGAGCATGGATATCAGCCGAATGCGCTTCGCCTATGACTATTTTGCTGCGATGGAGCCGGCGGTCCCGCCGCGCCCTGCAGGAGATGGCCCAGCTCGAAAAGGGCGCCATCGCCAATATCGACGAAGGACGCCGCGTCGGTCATTACTGGCTGCGCAAGCCCGAACTGGCCCCTAGCCTAGAGATTGGCCAAGACATTCGCGACACCTTGACCAAGATCAAAGCCTTCGCCAAGGCCATCCACAAAGGCGACCTTCAAGCCGACGCCGGACCCTTCAATCGGCTCCTGGTGATCGGCATCGGTGGCTCGGCTCTCGGGCCTCAATTCGTCGCTGACGCTCTAGGCGACCCCAAAACTGACCCCATGGAGGTCTTCTTCTTCGACAACACCGACCCAGATGGCATGGACAGGGTCTTGCGCACCCTCGGCGAAGGCCTCAGCCAAACCCTGGTCTTGGTCATCTCCAAATCAGGCGGCACACCGGAAACCCGCAACGGCATGCTCGCCGCCCAAGCGGCCTTCAAGACCGCCGGCCTCGACTTCGCCAAGCATGCCGTGGCCATCACCGGCGCCGGCTCCAAGCTCGACCAACTCGCCCAAGAAGAGCAGTGGCTCGATCGCTTCGCCATGTGGGATTGGGTCGGCGGCAGAACCAGCGTCACCTCCGCCGTCGGACTCCTCCCGGCCGCCCTCCAAGGGCTCGATATCGACAGCCTCCTCGCCGGCGCGGCCGCCTGCGACCAGGTCACCCGACGCGAAAGCCTGCGCCACAACCCCGCCGCCCTGCTGGCCCTCATGTGGTACTACGCAACCGGCGGCAAGGGTGAGAAAGACATGGTCATTCTCCCCTACAAAGACCGCCTCTTGCTCTTCAGCCGCTACCTGCAACAGCTCATCATGGAGTCGCTGGGCAAGGGCAGCGATCTCGACGGCCACCACATCGCTCAGGGCATCGCCGTCTACGGCAACAAAGGCTCCACCGATCAACACGCCTACGTGCAGCAGCTGCGCGAAGGCATCAACAACTTCTTCGTCACCTTCATCGAGGTCCGTGAGCACGGCGGCCCACAACATCGAAGTCGAACCAGGGGTCACCGCCGGCGACTACCTCCAGGGCTTCTTGCGCGGCACCCGCGAGGCCCTCTATGACAACGGCCGCGAGTCCCTCACCCTCACCATCGATCGGGTCGACGCATTCCATGTCGGCGTCCTCATCGCCCTCTATGAGCGGGCCGTCGGCTTCTATGCCTCGCTGATCCACATCAACGCCTATCACCAACCCGGCGTCGAGGCCGGCAAGAAAGCCGCCACCGCCGTGATCGCCCTGCAGGGACAGGTGATGCAGCTCCTCAAAGACCGCGCTGGCCACAAGATGCGCGCCGCGGAGCTCGCCTCGGCCATTGGCGCTGGCAACGAAGTCGAAGCCATCTTCCACGCCTTGCGCAACCTCGCCGTCAACCACCCTGAGGTTCATGAGCACTGCGAAGGCAATGATCCCGCGCGCTGGAGCTTCTGGCTGACCCAATAGGCGCCCGCGGCGTCGAAGCTCAACAGCGCCACCGCATTGGGCACCCACAATGAGCGCGGAGCGCGTGCGTGGCCCAAGGCTGTACGCCAGCGACGAAGCTCAACGCGTTCGAAAACCAAGACCAAAACTAGGGTACACGCTCCACCTGCAGCGTCTGCCAATCCCCCCCCACGGCGACGCCAGAGAGGGTCAATTCGCCCTTGGCGTTGGCCGTCGCCGTGCCGCTCTGGCTCCCCAAGCGCCACTGCACCACCTCACCTGGGCTGAGCTGAAAGGCCTGCACCCGACGCAAAGTCAAATCGGCCGTGATCGGCGGTTCACCCGGGATTTCGTCGCCCACAGGTGGATAAGCCCAATCTGGCGGCGGCGACCCCGCGCCGTCGATCACCCGAATCGGCAGCTCGAAGCGGTCCACCGTGTCGACCAGAGCCCGGGCATCCCACCGCAGCAGGCGGTTGAGGACCCCGGCGCGGTCGCCATTCCAACCCGTGTCGCCCGGGGTCGCCAGATCGCCCGCATAGCCGCTCTCATCGCTCCAGCTTTGCTGACCATTGCCGCCGCCATCACCGGGATTGTTGTCGTGCGAGGCCTGGCTAAAGGCGACAAAGGCCTGGTCGCGACGCAGCGAGGTCGCGGCATCAAAGATGGGGTTGAGGCCCTGCTCCCACCACTGCTCACCGAGCACGGGATCAGCCGGCCCGTGGGCCCCCTCGTCCCACACCGCGAGGTGGCCTACGTGGTGTTCTTGCAGGCTTTGATAGAAGTTGAGGTCGGTGATGGGGCTGGCCTGGATGACGGCGCCAAAGTGGATGATGGGATCGTCCTTGCCGTGCTTGGTGGTGATGAACTGTTGGCGCGCCTCGACCTCATCCTGTAGCAGCAAGGTCAGGTCTTGGGCATCCCAAACCGTGCGCCCATCGCCGCTGCCGAGGCTCGCCTCGGGGCTGCCCCACAGCGTGCTCAGCTGGGCGATGCGGCTCGGTCGGTGGTTGCGCGCGACCGTCTGGCCAATGGTGGCGTGGACCCAGGCGAAGTGCCGCGCGTGCCGCAAACCAATCATCGCCGCCCCCGCGCCACCCATGGAACCACCTTCGATATAGACCCGCTCGGCATCGGCACCAGAGTAGTTGCGCAGCACCCAGTCTAAGAGGTGCATCACCCGACGCGCCGTATATGGCGGCGCCTCACCTGTGCTCGGCGCGCTGCCTGGCAGGCTCGCCCCATAGCCCCACCAATAGGTGTTCTCAGGATCATGTGGGGCGATCCTAAACTCGCCCGACCACCCCTCCTGCCAAGGCTCACCGCCGAAGCCATGGAGCACCAAACGCACCGCAAGGGCGCGGCGCTGCTGGCCTCACTCGGCGCCATCACGTAGGCCGAGAAGGTGCGCCCCGCATAACCAGGGCTGTCGAGGAAGGTGTCGGTGGTCTGCTCGACCCGCAGGCGCACGAAGCCATCGCCGTACTGGGTGTCGACGACGCGCGGCGCAGGCGGCGCGATGCTGTCGTTGACCGCAATATCCAATGAAAAGCTCCGCCGCCCCTGCTCGCCTACGGCCTGCAAATCGATGCTGTAGTCGCGGCCCCCTTGGGTAAAATCGGGGGTAAAACTGAGGGTCCTCGTGGCCACATCCCAGCTGGCTCCAGGGGGCAAATTGAGCGCGTAGAGACGCGCGCTTGAGGGCTCGACCCCAAAGCTCATGGTGAATGGCTGCTCCTCCTCGAGCGCCCCGGGCTGGCTAAAGATGAGCTCGATATCCTCATCGATCAGGTCGAAATCACCCGCGGTCTCCGACCCTTGATCGGCCGCGTCTTGGTCGGACTGCGCGCTGTCCTCCTCCGCTTCGTCTTGTTTTTGGGTGTCACCGGCGGCCAAGTCGTCGTCCTGAGCTTCGACAAGCCCATCAAAGTCGACGAGGTCTCTGACCCTCGAATCGGCCCACCTGCGTCGTCGCAAGCCACCGAAAACCAGAGCACAAAGCCGAGCAAGATCCCTATCCTCTTCATTTAAACCCCTCTTCAAATGTCCGAACCCAGGGTAGTTGGGAGGAGCGCTTTCAGGCAAGCACCGAAAGTCGAAGCCCCAGCACAAGGCCTGAGCAGCACCAAGGGCAAGAGAGCATTGCAGCACGCAGGGACAAAGCCACAAAGATACCGAACGGCTTTTGGGAAGGTGATTTTTTGCTTTCGAACGCGATTTAATCGTGGAATGCGCCCAATATTCGGCCCCACGCATCGCGCCCGGCGCTTTCAAAAAGCCGCACGCCTGGTGAAAAACTGGACAAAGACGCAAGTGAACAGGTATTGAGAGGCAGCTGTTGCGCTTTCGGCAGCGGCGAGTTCCACACCTCAAAGGAGAGGATGCTAGCGCTCATCCAAGGCTTGATCGTCGGCTTGACCGTGGCGATTCCCCTCGGTCCTGCGGGCTTATTGTGTCTGGAGCGGACCATCGCTGATGGGCGCTGGGCCGGGCTGAGCAGTGGCCTGGGCATGGCCCTCGCTGACACCACCTTTGCCTTCATCGCCGCTTTTGGCCTCACCATCTTATCCGACTCGATTTCGAGCCATCAGCCGCTCATTCAAGGTGTGGGTGGAATCATTCTGCTCTTCGTCGGGCTCTATATGTCCCTGCGCCACGCCAAACACACTTGCCCCAAGCCCCGCACCTATCGCACGGCCTTGCGGGCGAGCCTCACGACCTATGCGCTCACCCTGACCAACCCGGCGACCATTTTGGTTATCTTGGCGCTCTTCGCCAGCATGGGCGTCGGCATCTCCGAAGGCGGGGTCTTGAGCGCAACCTTTGCCGTCATTGGGGTCTTTGCTGGGTCCTTGTTTTGGGCTCTGAGTATTGCCGCTGGAGGCAGCGCCCTGCGCCGCCATCTGCATCAGCGCGTTGGATTGATCAAACGCGGCACTGGCGTCGTCATGGCGCTCATTGGTGCCGTCGCATTAATGGCCTTGGTTTTCTAGTGCAATGAAAACCATAGGGTGGAAGGATGAAGGAGATGACAGATAAACTCGGAGATAGCGTCCTTTATTTAACCAGCGACATCATCGGCTCGGGCGACGACAAGCTGGGAGGGGTGTTGATGAAGTCATTCCTCAACAGCGTCGAAGAGCTGGACCATCCCCCTCATGTCGTCCTCTTGCTCAATGGCGCCGTCAAGCTCGCCGTTGAAGGCGCCAAGACCCTAGACACCCTGCAGCGCCTCGAGGCCATGGGGGTCAAGATCTGGGCCTGTGGCACCTGCCTCGATTTCTTTGACTTGAAGGCCAAGCTCGGAGTAGGGAAGGTCGGCTGCATGAGAGATACCGTCGAGCTGCTCAATAAGGCCGGCCGCGTCATCAAACCCTAGCCTCCAAGGGAGGGCGATATGGACTCGAGCTCAAAGATTTACCTCGATCACGCCTCAACCTCTTTCCCAAAATCCGAGGCCGGGCTCAACGCCATCAACCACTACCTGCGCACCGTCGGCGCCAACCCTGGGCGCGCTGGGCACTGCCTGGCTGCTGAGTCTGGGCGCATCATTTATGGTGCCCGCCGGGCGGTGGCGACCCTCATCAACGCCGAAGACTCCCGCAATATCGTCTTCGCGCCCAACGCCACCTGGGGGCTCAACCTCGTCCTCTCCAGCTTCCTCAAGCCTGGCGATCGGGTGCTGGTCTCCTCCATGGAGCACAACTCGATGATGCGCCCCTTGCGCGCCATCGAGGCCAAGCTGGGGCTCGAGGTCGTCGAAATCCCCGCCGACAGCCAGGGCCTGCTTGATTTCGATGCCCTGCGCGAGCTCGTCACCGACGAAACCAAGCTCGTCGCCATCAACCACTCCTCCAATGTGGTGGGCTCCATCGTCCCCCTCCACGAGGTCAGAGCCTGCATCGGCGAGCTGCCTTTATTGGTCGACGCCGCCCAGAGCGCCGGCAGCCTGCCCATTGATGTCCGTCGCCACCAGATCGACTTCCTCGCCTTTACGGGTCACAAAGCCCTGCTCGGCCCCCAAGGCACCGGCGGCCTCTACATCCGCCCTGGGCGCGACCAAGAAATGGATACCTTCATCTGTGGGGGCACGGGCTCGCGCTCCGAGTCCCACCAGCAACCCGAGCTCCTCCCCGATCGCTTTGAATCGGGCACCGTCAATGCCCCGGGAATCGCCGGACTGGGGGCCTCCATCGAAGAGCTCCTCGACACCGGCGTCGAGCGACTCTTGGCCCATAAACGCCAGCTGCTGCAGCGCCTCGAAGACGCCCTGAGCACCATTGATGGCGTCAAACTCTACGGCCCCACCAACCCCCAAGAGCGCACCCCCGTCTGCTCCTTCAATATCCGTGATGAGAGCCCCAGTCGCGTAGCCTTCGCCCTCGACCGGCAGTACAATATCCTTGTCCGCGCCGGCCTGCACTGCACCCCCATGGCCCACCGCTCAATTGGGACCTTCCCTACTGGAACGGTCCGCATCTCCCTCGGCCGCACCAGCACCGAAGAAGAAATTGACAAGGCCGCTGAAGCGATCGCCCAGGTCGCAGCGAAGATGGTTTGACCCTATGAGTCAACGCTATTTCGTCATCCTCAAGTCGATCCACGATGTCATGGCCGCCGAGCACCTCCTGGTCTGCCAGGGCCTCTGGTGCGATATGGTGCCCACCCCCCGCGTATTGAGCTCGGATTGTGGCATGGCCATCGAGTTCAAAGCCGAAGAGCACAAAGAGGTCTACGCCACCCTCAAAGGTGGCCGCGCCCTCGTCGAAGGTTTCTTCGCGCTGGACGACGGCGGCGCCCAAAGCCTATCGCCGCCGCGCCGATGAGCTCGCCCTTCGACATCCCCATCGATCGCGGCGACCTCGACACCGTCAAGCTCGGCTTGTGTCGCGCCCGCTATCTCAGCGAAGACCTCCTCCCCATGTGGGTCGCGGATATGGACTTCGCCGGGCCCGACTTTTTGGCCTCCGCCCTCGCCGATCGCGCCGCCAAAGGCTGCTTTGGCTATACCATGGGCGCGCCTGAGCTGCCCCAGCTCATCGCCCACTGGCAGCATCAGCAGCATGGCTGGTCCATCGACCCCGAAGCCGTCCTGCTGCTTCAAGGGGTGGTCCCCTCCATGGCCTACTGCCTCGACGTCTTCACCCAACCCGGCGACGCCGTCGTGGTCCAGCCACCGGTCTACTATCCCTTCTATCAGATCATCGAGGCGCGCCAGCGCCAGGTGTGGCGCAACCCCCTGCGCTGCGTCGACACCGGCTACGAGATGGACCTCGACCACCTCGAGGCCCTCTTTCGCAAGGGCCCCAAGGCCATGCTGCTGTGCAGCCCCCACAACCCCATTGGCTTGGTCTGGCCCAAAAACACCCTGCGCGCCCTCGGCGAGCTCGCGCTGCGCCATGAGGTGCTCCTCATCGTCGATGAAATCCACGCCGATCTGGTCTTTGAAGGCTCCCACACACCCATCGCCTCCCTCAGCCCAGCCCTGGGCCAACATTGCATCACCCTCTCCTCGCCGGGCAAGAGCTTCAACATGCCCGGCCTCGGCGCCTCCTTCGCCATCATCCCCAATGCCGAAAAGCGCCGCCAACTGCGCCAGCAGCTCGCCGCCCACTTCATCCACGGCCCCAACCTCTTCGGGCTGCTGGCCATGGAGCAGGTCTACCGCGAAGGGCGCCCATGGCTCACCGAGCTCTTGGCATACCTCAAGGCCAATATCGAGCACTTTAGCAAAAGGCTCACCGCCGAGTTGCCTCAGATCGGCCTCTACAAGCCCCAAGGCGGCTACCTCATGTGGCTCGACTTTCGCCGCTTGGGCCTCTCCGACAGCGCCCTCAAGACCCAAATGGTCAACCGAGCCAAGCTGGGGCTGAGCGCGGGCATCGAGTTCGGGCCCGAAGGCAGCGGCTTCATGCGCATCAACTTGGCGGCGCCGCGCCGCCAAGTTGATGACGCGGCGGGGCGTCTGATTCGGGCTTTTGGTTAAGGGAAGCTCTGGTCCGACAAATGACCAAACGCCTCTTCGCCCTAGGGGCTCAGCTCTTTCCACTTTGCCTGGAGAGAAAAGTGTCGCATTCGCGACGGATTGGGTTGCCATTCGCCACTAGGTCAGCAATGGCGAGAACATGATTGCACACGACACCACAATAGATGCAGCAGTGACTGAGCTAAACGCTCGCGAAGCCCCTGAATCACCTCTCTCTTCGCCCTGCGGGCTCAGCTCTCTCCACTTTGCGTGGAGAGAAAAGTGTCGCATTCGCGACGGTTTGGCTTGCCATTCGCCTCCAAGTTAGCAATGGCGAGACCATCAATACGCTCGCCACCGCCACATAAACAGCCCATGACCAAACAAAACGGTCGCAAAGCGACCCTACCTCTCCTTTGTTCAAAGGAGAGGCGCCCGCCCAAAGGGCGGCGGAGAGGATTCTCCAGCTTCGCAACATTTGGCTTCTGCAACTCGCCCTCTGTTTTGTGCCACCCTAATATCAACGCTCAACCACAACCCTTTTGGTGAGAACGAAGACCCATGGCGATCAAAAAAACATTTCCCGGACAAGAAATTGCAAAAGAACTCAGAAGGGATTCTACAGCTGCTGAAAATCAAGCCTGGGCGCTGCTTCGCGCAAAACGGATGGGTTTTAAACTTCGTCGTCAACACCAAGTTGGCCCATTCTTCCTCGATTTCTACTGCCCGTCACTGAACCTGGCCATTGAGTTGGATGGCAGCTGTCATACTCAAATGATGCTAAAGCCCAAGATATGGAACGGCAACTCTATCTAAATGTAATGGGGATTCGTGTTGTGCGAATTAGAAATGAAGAGCTGACGAAAGAGAAAATCCAAAGAATCATCGATTGGTACTCTTCAGATCAGCTCGTTGATTAGGGTCTGCGCGTAAATAAAGTAACTGAATTCGGCAAAGTGAGCGCGTCGAGTTCACGGAGCGGATTCGCAGTCATAGTGGGCTATTACAAGGATTCGCGACACAGAAATCGGCGTGCTCACGAGTCGCAGAAAGATCAGTTTATTTACAAGCAGACCCTTAGTCCAATACTCCACGAGAGTTCGTCACAGGGTTCAGCCATTTCGTCCAAGTTGTATTGCCTTTCGCCTCCAAAGCAACAATGGCCCACTCGCCACAGTGTATTTGCATTGAAAGACCAAACGAATCGATCGCGAAGCCCCTGAATCACCTCTCTCTTCGCCCTGCGGGCTCAGCTCTCTCCACTTTGCGTGGAGAGAAAAGTGTCGCATACGCGACGGCTTGGGTTGCCATTCGTCTCCAAATTAGCAATGGCGAGATCATCAGCTCACTCGCCACCGCCACATAAACAGCAATGACTAAACAAAACGGTCGCAAAGCGACCCTTTCCTCTCCTTTGTTCAAAGGAGAGGCGCCCGCCCAAAGGGCGGCGGAGAGGATGGCCATCTCGCTAGCCACCGCCACATAAACAGCCCATAACCAAAACAATACGGCCACAGGGGCGGCCTAGAGCATCGAATAGCTTGACTCAAACTTGGCGGTCGTCCAAGCTTCTAAGCAAAGCTCTACGAGTAGGCACAATGCATATTTCAACACCAATGCTGCTGCTGGCTATCCTAATTATCGGATGCGCTTCGCAAGGCTGCTCCCAAGTTAAATGTAGGCCCAAAGTGGTGAACATGGGACATACTCTTGTAGATTTTATGCATTACCCCGCTTCGTCAGAAGAGAAATGTGAACGATTTCTTCACCCGTTCATAACACACGGAAGATACACTCTTCATGCTTACTTCAAATGGAAACACCCTGAAAAAGTCTCAGACGTCTTCATTAGAGTTTACATTATAAATTCCGAAATAACCTTTGAACAGTTCTTCCCCGGCACTCCAACCAAAGAAATGTATTTCTCTATCCCAGTTGATGCTGGTCTCTGTTCTGTGGAGATCGGCTCTAAAAAAGGGCAATCGATTGTTTCCAGCTATTTTTGGGCTGAGTTGGACCAGTATCGAGAATACACCGAGCTCATCCGCGCTGCCCTCAAGGCCGCCCTGAATAGCCCTCCTGTCACTACCATGAAGAAACTTCTGCCAACTCCACTCATGCTTTTATATGGCTACTCAACGCAAGGCTGCTCTCATATAATGCTCACCTAAAGCATAAACAATAGCTTACCCCTTGGCCCACTTCAGCAACCGCTATTATTTAGCCAATAGGAGTGCGAATAATCAGCTCAAATCTCCCTCATTAGGCTAGACCCCAAAGATGCTAATTGTGAGCGCCCTTTTTCCGACTATGGAGCAACTAGAATATGAAATACTGCATCTTGTTGCTCCTATGCTTCACCCTAGCCGGCTGCAATAGCTGCAAAGCAAAACTTGTGGTTTTCCCTGCCCCCTTTGGGTACGTCATTGACGGGCCTGCTTCAAGTGACGAATTCTGTGAAGATTACGCGCGCGGATACGGAGCGGGATTGAATGGGACATTCCACCTTATATTCATCTGGAATGAGCCCCAAAACATAACCAACACCTATCTAAAAGTATATGACTTGCATTTTGATCTTGTCTACAGCTACTCATCTAAAGGACATCCAAAGAAGTTAATGACTTTCCACATCCCACTCGACCGTGGGAGCTACTATATCATAATTGGTTCAGAAAAAGGGCAATCCAACGCGAAGAGCTACTTTTGGGTTGAGTATGATTCATACAAAATATACACGACCCTTTTCCGCGCTGCCCTCAAGGCCGCCCTTCACAGCCCTCCTATACACGCACTCAAAGAAGGGGCGCGGTTGCTTCGCTTTAGCGCTCAACCTGTTCAACCCGCCGCTGCATATCTAAACCAGGAATCACAGAAATGCGAACAAAAGAAGCCTCCCCTCCACCGAGCCGTTGAGGAGCAAGAACCCTGCGAAAGCAGGGAATTGCGTCACGAAACGCGGAGGATCTGTTGGCGCTTTCTGTCAGCGATTACATGATTTCTGGTTTAGGGGGCTCCCCTCCAACCTGCAACACCACCATGAAAAGACTTCTGCCTACTCTGCTCTTGTTCTTGAATGGCTACTCAATGCTAGGCTGCTCTCATGTGAAATGCTCACCAAAATTAGAAATACTGGGTCACTCCTGGGCTGACTACAACACCTACGCTGCTTCTAGCGAGGAAAAATGTAAACTATTTGTTCAAGGATTTCATGTTCAAGAATCAGGGACGCTCCACCTCTACTTCAAGTGGAAGTCGCCAGAACAGATTTCCGGTGCCTATATAAAAATCTACCCAATGAACAGAAAGGCGGTTTATGAAAAGTTTTTTACCGGAACACCAAGTGTGGAAATGTACTTTTCCATTCACCTTGAATCGTACATTTATTATATTGATATAGGCTCGAAAAAGGGCCACTCCGCGGTCATCAGTTTTTTCTGGGCAGAGTTGGACCAGTATCGAGAATACACCGAGCTCATCCGCGCTGCCCTCAAGGCCGCCCTTCACAGCCCTCCTATACACGCACTCAAAGAAGGGGCGCGGTTGCTTCGCTTTAGCGCTCAACCTGTTCAACCCGCCGCTGCATATCTAAACCAGGAATCACAGAAATGCGAACAAAAGAAGCCTCCCCTCCACCGAGCCGTTGAGGAGCAAGAACCCTGCGAAAGCAGGGAATTGCGTCACGAAACGCGGAGGATCTGTTGGCGCTTTCTGTCAGCGATTACATGATTTCTGGTTTAGGGGGCTCCCCTCCCACCTGCAACACCACCATGAAAAGACTTCTGCCTACTCTGCTCTTGTTCTTGAATGGCTACTCAATGCTAGGCTGCTCTCATGTGAAATGCTCACCAAAATTAGAAATACTGGGTCACTCCTGGGCTGACTACAACACCTACGCTGCTTCTAGCGAGGAAAAATGTAAACTATTTGTTCAAGGATTTCTCATCAGAGAATCAGGGACGCTCCACCTCTACTTCAAGTGGAAGTCGCCAGAACAGATTTCCGATGCCTATATAAAAATCTACCCAATGAATAGAAAGGCGGTTTATGAAAAGTTCTTTACCGGTAGCCCAAGCCAAGAAATGTACTTCTCTGTCCCTCTTGAGGCGGACATCTATTATATCGATATAGGCTCGAAAAAGGGCCACTCCGCGGTCATCAGTTTTTTCTGGGCAGAGTTGGACCAGTATCGAGAATACACCGAGCTCATCCGCACAGCCCTCAAGGCCGCCCTTCATAGCCCTTTGGTACACGCACTCAAGGAGGGGGTGCAGCTTACTCGGCTTCGACCTTCGGTCTGAATCGTGTCCAAGCGGAAAGACGCCCGCCCAAAGGGCGGAGAGGATGCCTCAATGCGCGGCCCAAAAGCTCTCGGCGGAGGACAAAAGCGCGCCGGTGTTCGAAATCAAAAAACCAAGGCCCCACCCTCCCATCCCACGCCCCGCAACAGACACAGAGCTTTGCATAGCCAACGCTTGCGGCCCGCTCCCCAACCCAGCCCCAACCGGTGCACCAGCAACTGACAACAACGAGCGAGTTCTTTCCACGCGGTCCCTAAGCACAACCAAAAACAACGCCGGGAGGCGTCGATTCATGGTGCAGTCGCGAATGCGACAAGATCTCCCCCTGGACCCTTCGACGAGCTCAGGGCAAACGGAGGGAGACGCCGGCCCGAGGTCGGCGATAGAGGGGGCCAAGACAAGCATCTCAAGCCGTGCACATGAACCAAGGGCGTGCTAGTTTCGCCCCGCGTCCGCGACTGGCCGCGACGCTTGCCCTTATCGACCGACAAAGATGCATCCACCCTCTCCAAAACTCGCCCCCAAAGCTCCTCCTGAGCCAACCCAAGCACGCACCGGCCTGCGCGAAGAGTGCGGCGTGGTGGGCGTTTGGGCCCCTAACCCAAGACCTCGCCCCCCCTCGTCTACCGCGGCCTCCACGCCTTGCAACACCGCGGCGAGGAGGAGCGCGGGCATGCTCAGCTTCGATAAGGACTTCCTCTATCGCTTTCGCGGCATGGGGCGCGTCGCCCAGGTCTTTGATGAGTGGGCCCTCGACGGGCTCTTCGGATCCCACGCCATCGGCCACACCCGCTACTCCACCTCGGGCCAGTCAAAGCTAGGCCAGGCCCAGCCCCTGCTCGCCCTCGAGCCCGCGCCCGTGGCCATCGCCCATAACGGCAACCTCACCAATACGGCGCAGCTCGGCCACCATGAGCAATGCTCAGCCGAGGAGCGACAGCGCCTTGATCCTGCAGCTGCTCAGCCATGGCGGGCGCGACCCCCAAGGGGCGCACCAGGCGCGCTGGGACCGCCTCACCCGCCCCCTTGAAAAGCACCCCGAGATCGACTGGCCTCAACGCCTGCGCGCCTTCATGCAACAAGCCCGCGGCGCCTTCTCCCTCGTCGTCGCCACCGCCGAGGCCACTCTACGCCCTACGCGATCCCCTGGGCTTTCGGCCCCTGTGCCTGGGCGCCCTCGACGCAGGCTACGCCCTCGCCTCGGAGAGCTGTGCCCTGAAAGCCATGGGCGCCAAGGTGCTGCGTGAGGTGGCGCCAGGAGAGCTGCTGCGCATCGACGCCCAAGGCCTCACCACGCTGGCCCAAATGGCCGCCCCGGCCCCAGCCCTCTGCGTCTTCGAGTGGATCTACCTCGCCCGACCCGACAGCGAGCTGCGGGGCCACAGCATTCACCGCATGCGCCAAGGCCTCGGGGCTCAGCTCTGGCGCGAAGCCCCCGTCGACGCCGACCTGGTCGTCCCCATCCCCCAATCGGCGGTCGCCGCTGCATTGGGGCTGGCTCGAGCGGCCGCGCTCCCCTACGACGAAGGCCTGGTCAAAGGCAATTACCCCGGACGCACCTTCATCCAGCCCAACCAGGCCCTGCGCCAACAAGGCGTGCGCCAAAAATACAACGCCGTCGAGGCCATCCTGCGCGATCGCCGCGTGGTGCTGGTCGACGACTCCATCGTGCGAGGCACCACCGTCGGCCCCCTGGTCAAGCTGCTGCGCGACAGCGGCGCCCGCGAAGTCCACGTCCGCATCGCCGCGCCACCCCTGCGCTTCCCCTGCTATATGGGGGTCGATATCAACGCCCAAGAAGAGCTGATCTCGGCGCGCCTCTCTCCCGATGAATTGTGCGAAGCCATCGAGGCCGACAGCCTCGCCTTCCTCTCCCTCGATGGCCTCTGGCAGGTGCTCGGCCGCGAAGGCCAACACTGCGGCGCCTGCTTCTCTGGCCGCTACCCCCAAGCCCTCGAAGCCAACAACCCGATGACAGCCGAGAAGCGAGCTCGCCGATGACCGCCCTACGCACCCGACCCCGCGCCCTCATCGTCCACAGCCAAGGCACCAACCGCGATCACGACCTCTTTGAGGCCCTCGAATTGGCCGGCGCCCGACCCTCGATCATGCTCCTCGACGCCCTCTTAGACGCCCCCGAAGCCCTGGCCGACTACCCCCCTGCTGGCCCTACCCGGCGGCTTCTCCTTTGGCGACGCCCTAGGCGCCGGCCGCATCCTCGGCCTGAGGCTGCGCCAAGCTCTGCGCCCTGTCCTCGACCAGCATATCCAGCGGGGCCGCCTCATCCTCGGCATCTGCAACGGTTTCCAAGCCCTCATCGCCTGCGAGCTCCTGGGCACCCTCCAAGGCCAAGCCAAGGTCGCGCTCTTGAGCAACGACTCAGGGCGCTTCGAATCCCGCTGGACCCAGCTCGAGCCCGAGCCCCAATCCAAGTCGCTCTTTGTCCAAGGTCTCGACCCCTTTTGCTGCCCCGTCGCCCACGCCGAAGGGCGCATCTGGGCCGACGAGCCCAGCCTCGACCAGTTCGAAGCCGCCGGCCTCGTCGCCCTGAGATACCGCGCCCAAGGCCCCGCCGACTACCCCGCCAACCCCAACGGCTCTTGCCGCAACATCGCCGGCCTCTGCGACCCCACCGGCCAAATCCTGGGCCTCATGCCACACCCCGAGAACCACATCTTCGACTGGCAAAGGGGACCTGGAGTCGTCGGTGCCCAGGGCCTCGGCTTACTCAAAGCGGGCGTCAGTGCCTTGCGTTGGTGATTTTGGTTTCGAACGCGGCGCCACTTCTCCTCGCGCCGCTACTCTCCACCCACGTCCGACTGGATGACCAAGAGGCTGCCAATATAGCGGGCATCTAGGTCCCCATCTTGGGCGAGCTCGGCCAAAACCTCTTCGCGGATTCGCCCGAAGAGCCGCTCCCCTGCTCGCTCCAACAAGGGCTGCTGCTTCATGGGGGGCAGGGTCCACTGGTCAAAAAGCCGCCTCCAATTCGGCCCGCTCCCGCGGCAACTCTGCCAGCGCAAAGGGAGTGAGGCTGGGCTCTCCCAGATGGCGCCGCAAGACCAAGGTCGCCAAGAGCTTCTCCAAGCTGACGCTGCTGGGCCCACCCACCAGCGCTTCGAGATAAGCCACATCGACGATGTCTTGGCGGCTAAAGCGCAGCACCCCCATAGAGGATGAGCACCCCGTAGGCAATCTCAGCCAGGGCCGAGGCCGCCTCTTCGACCTCTTCTTGGGTCTGAAAGGCCTTCAGGCTCACCACCGAGCGCCTAGGGATGGTCAAAGTCAAGCCGGCGCAGAGATCTTGTTGGTCGCTGGTCAGCAGGCTGTCGGGGTGCTCATCAATGATGCTGATGAGCCCATCTTGCTGCAGCCGATTGACCTGCTCCTTGAGGGTGTTGAGCGCGCCCATGCCCACCCTGAAGAGATGCTTGATGGGCAAGCGCTCGAGGATATGTGTGGCCTGGTCGAGATCGTGGCCCTCGCACAGCCGCTCCAGGCCAATATTGAGCACCCCAGCGCTGAGCTTGGCCAGGGGCTCCACCGCCTCTTTGAGCTCGACGGGTTCGAGCTTCTCCAGGCGCGCCAGGCTGTTGACCACGCGGCCTAGCTGAACTTCAAGAGCAGCCCCAGCCTCCTGGTCAAGCTCCTTGATGGCCTGGGCGAAGAGGCTCTCCTGCTCTTCACCGAGGCGGCTGAGGGCGGCGCGCAGTGGCTTCATGGTGTGGCCCGCTCCCAGGGCAAAATCCTGCTCCAACAGCGCCTTGGCCTCGCCGACAGAGAGGGGGGCCAGCAGCTCCAGCGCCTGCTGAGCTTCTGGGAAACCATAGTCTTCGAGGCGCGCGCTGCGGAAGCGGTAGGCGCTCTCCTCCATGCCCGACTCGAGCTCCCAGCGGGCCGACTCCAGCATCATCCAGCCCTTGGACACGCCCAAGAGCTCGTAGACGCGCTCGATGAGCGCCCGGCAGAGGGCGCTGTCTTCTTCATCCGCAGGATACTGAATATGATAGACCCCATCGGGGCTCTCGACCAAAGGGCGCTCATCTTCATCGGGGACTTGGGGGATCTGGTCTGGGTCTTCGAAGAGCCAGACGATCAAGTGGCGCTTGAGGAAGAGGGGCAGCAGCTCGGGATCGAGCTCTTCAAAGGCGGCCACGAAGCACTCATCGGGCAACTCCATGAGCGCCTTGAGCCAGTTCTTCAGCGAGCCATGGGCGATGTGTTCGCCTCTCCAGACCTCAAAATCGAGCATCGCCTGCACTTGGTCGCTGCTGGCCAAGGCCAGCAGCTCAAGTGAGTCGTTGAGGCCGCGCTCCTGCACCATCTGGTAGAGGTCGAGCTCGGGCATTTGCCGAACCAGCGAGCCAGGGTCCTTCGCCTTGAAGATCGCCTCATAGTCGAGGGCCCCCTCTGCTGCCTGCATCAGTGCACCAAACCACGCCTTTTCCATGTATTCCTCTTCGTTCTCACAATATTGAAGGGCATGCCGTCGCCCGAGCTTTAGTAGCCACCGGCGCCCAGGAGTCAACACAGGTCCTTAGAAGGCCTACTGAAATAGATTGCCTGCAAACGGCCCTTCGACAAGCTCAGGATGAGCGCGCCGAGTTCAAGGAAGGGATTCGCAGTCATAGTGGGCTATAACAAGGATTCGCGACACCGAAATCGGCATGCTAACAAGCCGCAGAAAGCCAATCTCTTTTTGTGAGGCTCCTTAGGCTACCTCTTCTAGAGATTCCACTGCGCCCAATCTTCGAGATAGAGGTCGAGCAGCACCGGCGCGATCAGGCGGTTGGGCTCAACCTCGAGCTCAGCTTCATCCTTGGGGAAGACGAAGAGCTCGGGGATCAGGCGCTCGGTGAGGAATCGCACCGGCAGGTCGAGGTTGAGGCTCTCAGGCAAGGGCAGGGGCTGGCGAGAGGCGAGGTTGAATCCCCAATCCCCAAAATTGGGGACGTTCACATGGTAGGCCAGCACGTGGCCTTCAACCGGGCAAGTGACGGCGTCTATCAAGCAAAAGCCCTCTTCCATTGAGCGGTGAATCGACCAAAAAGCGCGCCGCGAGTAATAAGGCGAGGTCGATTGTGACACCGCCACCCCACCAGGTGAGAGGTGGCCGGCGACGAGGCGGTAGAACTCCACGCTGTAGAGCTTGGAGAGCGACTCATGGCTGGGATCGGGCAAGTCGATGAAGACCACATCGAACTTGCGATCGGTGTCTTCGAGGTAGTTCATGGCATCGGTGTTGACCACCTCGAGCCGCTCATCGGACATGGAGCCATTGTTGAGCTCGACAAAGAGCGGGAATTCTCTCCCCAAATCGGTCATCGCCGGGTCGAGATCCACCATCACCACCGACTTCACCTCCGGCCACTTGAAGGCCTCGCGCAAGGCCATGCCATCGCCCCCCCCGAGGATGAGGAGGTGCTCGCGGCGGGGCGCGGCCGCCATGGGCACATGGACCAAGGCCTCATGGTAGCGGTATTCATCGGCGCTGGAGAACTGAATATTGCCATTGATAAAAAGCCGCACATCGTCGCGCCAGCGGGTGACCACCAATTTCTGGTAGACCGTCTGCTCGCGATAGATGATTTGGTCGCGGTAGAGCTGGCTGTCGAGATAGAATTCAATCCCACCGGCTCCCAGAAAGAGCCCCACATGAGTGAAAAAGACCAGCAGGCAGAAGAGTAAAAAAGCCCAAGCCCGCTTGAGCTGGTCGCGAAAGACCAAGACCCCAACCACCGCGACCATCAGGTTGATCACGCCGACCGCCAATGAAGCCCCGATCAACCCCAAGAATGGCAACAAAATCAGCGGAAAAGACAGCGAGCCCACCAATGAGCCGAGGTAGTCCCAGCTGAGCACGTGGGCCAAGGCCACCCGCAGCGATGAGAATTGCCGCAGATAACGGGTCAGCAGGGGAATCTCCAGCCCTACCAGAGTCCCCACCGAGATGCTGAGGACCACCTGGAGGAGCCGGAAATAGTCGGTGGTGGCAAAGGCCACGAAGAGCAGCGGCCCAGAGAGCCCACCGAGCAGCCCGATGAGCACCTCGACGATGACAAATTTGGAGAGCAATTCGCGATGAAAGAAGCGCGAGAGGTAGCTCCCCAAGCCCATGGAGCTCATGAAGAGGCCGATGGTCAGGGAGAACTCAAAGACCGAATTGCCCAAGAAGTAGCTGGAGATGGTCGCGACGATCAGCTCATAGGCGATGCCGCAGAGGGCAAAGAGCAAGATCGAGAAGAGCAAGAGCGACTGCTTAAATCGGCTCAGCTCTCCAGTTGCCTCTTGATCAACTGCATTTTTGCTTTGTTTGGGTGGTTCTTGGGACGCTGTCTCAGCGTCGCTCAATGCCTGGGGTTCCAGCTCAGCATCAGTCACACGTCACTCCGGCGAAGCCCGGCGATGCTTCACTGAGCCTCTGTATCAATCAAGAAAGCGCTGGGTGGCTCTCCCACCCAATCAGACAGTGCGCCTACGAGGCCCCGCAAGTCTTTGTTTCCCCGCGAGGCGCTTCATTGAGCGCAGGTCTAAGGGGAAATAGCACTTCTTGCTATTTACCGCCACCGAGGCCGCCAGAACCAAAGCGGCCACCGACACTAGAAGCCCGTACACTTGACCAACCGCGATAGTAGCCGGGGGTGACAAAGACCCAATAACGCGGGGGATGCCAGTGGTGGCCGTCATTGTAGCTCTGCTGGCTATCTACCATCTCGCGCCAGATCTCGGAGTTTTTGAAATCTTCGCTGACCGAATGCTTGTAAAAGTGATGGTAGCGGTCGGCGAGCACCAGCTCGCCGTCTTTTTTACAAGCGCGTGCCCGAAAGACCATCTCATTGCTGTCAGGTGGGCTATCTTCCTCAATACCCGCTGAGGTCTCCAGATTGTAGAGGTCAGTGGGGACACCATCGCCATTCTTATCAACCCAAGCGAGGACTGAACCGTCAGAGCTCATCTCAATCTGGATGAGTTCCTCTCCCTCAAAGAGATCTTGATCGTTGATTTCATTGGCCAAGGTCGCCAAATCAGCTCGGGTCCTCACCTTCTCATCAAAGAGCGTGGAGACCGCTTCCATATCGATATCGGCGCGTTCAGCCTCACCGGGGGTGAAACCGTCGGCAATCAGCGCCCCAATTCCACCGAGGACTGCTAGCCCAGAGAGTATCATGAGTAAGATGGCGATTTTGCTTCCCGCCGACATAGTGCCTCCTTCATCCGCCACACTGTGGGGGCGCATCAGCGATGCAGACCACCTAGAGTGAATTCAACAGTCTAGACTTAGCATCGGGCGCCCATGCTGGCAAGTCAGGTTTGCTAGGCAGAGCCGAGGAAGGGCTCATCTCTAGGACTCGTAAATGACCTGATTCCTGCCGCGGCTCTTGGCAATATACAGCCGATCGTCAGACAATTTGACGAATTCGTAGATGTGGACTTCGCCTCCAGTCTCGGGACGCCAGCCCGTCTGGCGGCGGTATTCGGTGAGATCCGCCACGCCTACCGATATCGTCACTGGAATTTGTACGCCATCAAAGCGGAACTCTTCTTCTTCGATCTGGGCTCGCAGCTTCTCCGCCAGCTGAGCGGCTTGGTATTTTTCGGTTTCAGGGCAGATCAGCGTGAACTCTTCGCCGCCATAACGACAGATGATGTCGTCGCGGCGAATGTTGCGATTGATATGCTGCGCGACCTGCTTGAGGACAAAATCGCCGGCGAGGTGCCCGAAGGTATCGTTGACATTCTTGAAGTGGTCGAGGTCGAGCATGACCAATGCCATGTTGCGGCCGTAGCGCAGCGAGCGGCTCATCTCTCGCTCGAGGCTTTCCAAGAAATAACGCTTATTGAAGACCTGAGTGAGTCCGTCGGTCGTCGTCAGCCGATAAATTTCTTCGTGATAGGCATTCTCGACGTTATTGCCTGACAAGAACTTAAAGATGGTGCGACCAATTTTTATCTGATCGGCGTCTCGGAGCTCACGCTCTTTGACCGCGACGTCATTGACATAGGTGCCGTTGGTGCTGCCGAGATCGCGCACCATGACCTTCGCCCCCTCGACCACGAACATGGCGTGGTTGCGAGAGATGGAGTCTTCATCCAGCTGGATATCAGTCTTGGGAGAGCGTCCGATGATGGTCGAACTCTTATCCAAAACAAACTTCTTACCCAACTCTGCACCACTGATCACAACCAGACAGGCCTCTCCCCCCACCGCCATCTCAGCCGAGGCGATCTTGGCGATGACCGTCACAACCGTCTGATCTTTCTCGAGCTCATCAACCATTCTGGAACTTGCCTATTCTAAATCGCATCAACACGCCCAGGGATTCGACATCGAGCCACCGAGTCTCGGCGAATATACTCCCTGCACCGAGGACAGACAACATCCCCTGTCAGGTAAAGCCGACTTAAGAGGCTTGCAGCAATCGATTGCCTGCAATCAGCGCGGTGAGCGCGTCGAGTTCAAGGAGCAGATTCGTAGTCATCATGTGCGATTACAAGGATTCGAAAGGCTGAAATCCGGGTCTCCTGAGTTAGTCGAAGGATGTGCTCACATGCCGCAGAAAGCGAATCTTTTTTGTGAGGCTCTTTCTCACCCTTCCTGGACGGCAACAACAGACACTCAGCGATAGCGAAAGAGCTTAAAGGAGCCCGTCGATATCGTCAGCATGAAGCCGAACTTGATCTTCATGGTGCCATCTAAGCCTTTGAGGCCCTCTGGCGGATTGGGAAAGGGCGCCGCGGCTTTCATGGCTCGCAGCGCTTCATCATCTAAAAAACTCAGGCCACATGACTCATCAACATAGATCTCTTTGATCTCACCATCTCCAGACAGTGTCACCGACAACACGGTCAAGCGATCATCAACACCATAGATCTTGCCAGTTGGGTCGCGGCGCCGGTAGACCTTGGCGGGTGACCAATGATTGGCCACCGCTTGCTTAAAACGCTCGTAAAATGCTGCATAGTTGTGATCGCGCCGGTTGATGAGAGTGCGCTCCCCCTCCTCAACATCGACGAGATAATCCATCGTCCTGCCTTCCTCACTGGCAGCGGCCAAGAGCTCAGCACCAAAATTGGGGACAATATAATCCTCTGTTTCAAAAAGATCAGCGCTTGTCTCCTTGCTCTCAGCCCCTTCCCCCTCCCTCATATTTTTGGGCAGCTCGATGGCCGCCCGAGGCGGCTGTCCGGCCACCTTTGAGTGAGATTTTTGCTGGCCACGACGTGTAGCTGGGCGCTTCTCGTAGCCCCCCCGTGCGACAGTCTGCTTCTCTACCTTGGTATTGACCGTCGCCGCAAAGCCCTCTTCGGGGGCCTCCTCACTCTCCTCCACCTGCTTTGGTGTCACTACATATTGTTCTGCAGGGGGGGCTCTGGTTTCTCCTCCCTCTCCCAGCTCACTTGCACCGAAAAAGTCTTCCCTGCCGGACACTTATCCTCGCCGCAGGGCTGCTGATCTGGCCGCTGCTCCCCCCCTTCATCACAGCTGAGTTCCAGCTCTGAGATCGCATGAGCGCTACGACGGTCCAGCCAATAGGCCCAGGCAGGCCAGAGGGCCAGGTGAATCAGCCCACTCGCTGCAATCACATAGGCCATCAAGAGGGCGCTGCTTCTCTTCTCCCTCACTTCGTCCCCTGCTCTGCGCCAGCCCACCTAACAAAGGTTATGCTTTCTGCTCCTCATTAAGGGCCCTTAGCCCTTCAGACAAAAGGCGATTGCCAATCTCGCCAAAGATCCAAGCGCACAGACAACGCGATCTATTTCTCGTTGGCCTTTTCAACGGGTAACTCTTTCACTTCGTTACTGGCCAAGGCTTTGGGTTTGGCGTCTTTTTGATCCTCATCGTCATCAATCTGCTTGAGGCCCTTCTTGAAATTGCGAATCCCCAAGCCAATCGACGAACCAAGCTCCGGAATCCGGGTGGCGCCAAACAAGACCACCAAAATCACTCCGACGATGATCAGCTCATGAGGGCTCAAGCCCATCAACGCCACCAAAGTCAAGCTGCCCTCTGTCATACCCATCATTGCCCTTCTCCTAACCGGTCTTTGTGGAGCTTATCGCCTTCATGAGACAACAAAAACGCATCTCCAAAACAATCCAGCGACCCCAAAGACCCTCTCCTGGACAGTAGTTCGCTAACCCAAGACTGTCAATCTTGGCTTCTCTCCAGCAGCTCTAGCGCCGCCCTGGCGGCGCGACGCTGCGCGATCTTTTTACTGCGCCCTGAGCCCTCACCCCAAAACTCCCCGCTTGAGATAAACCTGAGCCACAAACTCCTTGGCGTGGTCAGGACCTCGCTCATCAATAATTCGATAGGCCGGCGTCTCGCCCTCCTTCTCCTGCACATACTCTTGCAGCGCCGACTTCGCGTCTTGGAAATCCCCCTTTGATATCAGCTGTTCATGGTGAGAGAGGATAAAATCTCGGGCTCGCTCATAGTTGCTGTCCAAATAGACAGCCGCAATGATCGCCTCGTAGGCATCTGCCAAGAGGCTAGCCTTATCCCGACCACCACTCAGCAACTCTCCCTTGCCCAAGTAGAGCTCTGCGCCGACATCCAACCCCCTGGCCAAACCCGAGAGCGCCGCTTCACACACCAGCGAGGAGCGCAACTGAGAGAGCTCCCCTTCGCGGTATTTAGGGAAGCGGGCAAAGAGGGTCTCGCTGATCACCGCCTCGAGGATCGCGTCTCCCAAAAACTCTAAGCGCTGATTGTCTAAGCGCTTGTCATCTCGCTCATTCACGTAGGAGGGATGCGTTAGGGCACGCTGCAGCAAGCACTCGTCACCAAATTGATAGCCCAATCGCCGCTGTAAATCCGCCAACTCACTCATCGTAAAACACCCTCTATCCAGCCACTCCCGGCGACCTCATCCCCTAAATAGACCACTGCCAGCTGACCTGGAGCGATCGCTCGCACTGGCTCTGCAAAGATGACCTCGAAACCCTCGTCCTTGAGTCTCACCTCAGCAGCCACAGCTGGAGAACGGTAGCGGTACTTCACCTCGGCTGTAAATACCTCGGGGGCCGTGGGCCAACGTAGCCAATGCGCTCCCCGGGTCACCAAGCCCTTGGCCATCAGCGCCTCTTTGGGGCCCACAATCACTTCACCTGGCTGCAGATCGGTGACATAGAGAGGCTCAGGCGCGCTCAACCCAAGGCCTCGCCGCTGCCCACGTGTGTAGCGGTGGATCCCATGATGTTGACCCAATTCACGGCCATCAACATGGCGTATCGCGCCTGGCTGCAGCCCACCCTCGACCTCGCGCTCGAGGAAGTCGACATAGCTCTCGTTGCGGATGAAGCAGATGTCCTGGCTGTCTTTCTTCGCCGCCACTTCCAGGCCCAAATCCTCGGCGATTGCGCGTGTCTCGGCCTTGGTCGTATCCCCCAATGGGAAGCGCACACGCGGCAGCAGGTCTCGCTCGATGCGCGATAAAAAATAACTCTGATCCTTATTGGGGTCCGCTCCGCGAACCAAGGCCACGCGCCCATCACGCTCTTCTAGCTGCGCATAGTGTCCGGTTGCGAAGCGCTCGGCCTGCAAGGCCCGAGCGCCGCGCCACAGCGCCCCAAATTTGATCTTCTCATTGCAGATCACACAGGGATTGGGTGTCTCCCCCTGTAGGTAGGCGGCGAGGAAGGGGTCGATGACCTCTGTGCGAAAGACTTGGCGCAAATCCAATACCTCATGAGGGATGCCAAGACGCTCACATACCGCTTGAGCATCCAAAATCATCTGCTCCTCACGGCCACCATTGAGCTGCATGGTCACCCCCAGCACATCGTAGCCTCGCTGCTGCATCAAGGCCGCCGTCACCGAAGAATCGACGCCGCCGCTCATCGCCACCACTGCCCTTTTTTTTGCCCTCATATGCGCCTCTTGCCTGCCCAATCCACACCAGAAAGCCTGGCCCTGTCTATCTCTGACACTCGCAGCAAAAGGCAAGGTTCAACTGCAGTTTTGTGGCGATTTTTAGGACGTGGCCAGCGCTCACAGGCGCCCCCACCATGAGGCCGCGTTCGAATCCAGAAAACCCAGCCCAACGAACCCCATCAGGAGCGGCAGTGGCCTCCCAGCTGGGCACCGCGGGCCTCTCGCAAGCTCTTTGAACTCCAGGATCTTTAGTCGTCCAAACGGTAGCCCAGGCGGTTGAGGCTGCGGGGGTTCTCGGTCCACTCCTTGAGCACTCGAACATGGGGTCTGCAGGAAGACCCGAGTGCCCAAGAAGCGCTCGATTTCCTTGCGAGCTCGGCTGCCGATATCCTTGAGTTTCGAGCCACCTTTGCCGATGACGATGCCCTTCTGGCTGGCCTTCTCGACATAGATGACCGCCGAAATCTTAACCCAGCTCTTCCTTGGCGTCTTCGTCCATGCTCTCGATCTCGACGGCCACGCTGTAGGGGATTTCTTTGCGGGTGCGCAACATCAACTGCTCACGCACCATCTCGGCGATGATCTCACGCTCTGCCTGATCGGTATAGATTTCGGGCGGATAGAGCATCGGCCCCTCGGGCAATCCATCCACCACACAATCGACCAAGCGCTCGAGGTTGCCTTCGCGCAGCGCCGAAATGCCCAGAGTCGTCGCGAACTCAAAGGGCCTGTGTGTAGCGCTCAATCAGCGGCAATACCTCTTCTTGGGTCTCCAAGGCGTCCAGCTTATTGAAGGCCAAGATGACCGGTGTCTTCACTTGCTTGAGCTTGTCAATGATGAAGGACTCGCTCTCAGCGATATCGCCAATCGCTATCCAAGGCCTGGGTAGCGTCGACCAAGAAGAGCACCAAATCGGCATCACCCAAAGCGCGCAAAGCCGAGTCGAACCATCAAGCGATTGAGAGCCTTCTTCTGCAACATGTGAATGCCAGGGGTATCGACAAAGACCACCTGTCCTCGTTGCTCCAAGGTCAACACCGCGCGGATCCTCGTCCGCGTGGTCTGCGGCTTATGTGTAGTGATCGCCACCTTCTCGCCGATCAGAGGCGTTGATGAGGGTCGATTTCCCCGCATTGGTCCGACCGATGAGCGCCACAACTCCGCTGCGAAAGCTGCTCTCTTCCTGAATCTCGTTCTCGTGCATCTATCCTTCGCCCTTTGAACTGCATCGGCTCATGACCGACACAAAAGTTCGAGGACCCGTGCCTAAGGACCCTCGCCGCGCAACCTAGACTTCCTCGCCCCAAAAGACAACGTCTTAGCACCTCTATCGCGAAGAAGGTGGGGCAAAACCCTCTTTCTCAGCCCTCGCTAAACTCCTCAGGCTTAGCTTTTTACCAGGTGCCAGATGCCCCTCATAAACCCATCGCCATTTTCCTCTCGAAGGTCTAGAATGCCGCCGCTGAAGGGCCCCAATGCCGTCGATCTCTTGAGAGTTTTCTTCTGTGAACAATCGCCAAGGCCAATCCAAGCTCCAGCGACTCTCTGCGCAGCTTTCTTAGCGGCCTAGCGGTGCTCTATTTGAGCCTCACCATGATGGCTTGCCAACCCAAACATGCCCCTCAACGCGAGGTCTTTGACGAGGCTGAAGAAGCCTACCAAGCCGGTCACTACGACAAAGCCCTCGAGCAATACCAGCGCTTCCTAAAGATCGCCCCCCGACCACCAGCTCGCCCCTCTGGCCCAACAGCGAATCATGATCATCGAGCGCGAGCTGGAGACGGTGATGGGGAAAAAGACCGGCCCGCGCCCCATCTATTTGCGGCCCATTGGCCGATGAACTCCCAACAGAACCTACCCAGCCCAACAGCAGCCCATGAGCAAATCTTTCGGCGCCCATCGCGGCCAGCTGGCGCTCCTCATTGAAGCCGCCACGCGGCGCGCCCGACACCGCCGTCAACGCGCCCCCCCTGAACACCCTCGGCGGCCTAGTCCTGCTCGTCGCTGGCCTGGTAGGGCTGGGCTGGCTGACCACCCCCATTACCCGGCTTTAGCGCCGAAACTCCCGGTGGGGCCGCACCCTTGAGGCTGGCCTTCTGGACTCTGGGCTTGAGCACCGCCTGTCCTGGTCTTTCGCACCATGGAGCGCCTCTTCAGGGTCGGCGATGTCCACATTCTGGCTCCCTTGCCAGTGCGAGCCGAGCCCCTCTTTGTCTTTCGCCTGCTGGGCAGCTTGGGCGAAGCGGCCATGGTCTTTGGCGGCGCCTTGAGCTTCTTCGCTTCGCTGCTATGGCGAGCGGAGGTTTCGGTCTTTTTGGCCGCGATGGTCCTGTGGGCGGTGGGCTTGGTCTTGGCCATCGCCATCTCTTATGCGGTGGTCCTCTATCTGGGCGCCGCGGCGGCGCGAGGAGAGGTCCTATGGTGGATTTGGTCCCATGGGCTTCGCCGTCGCCTCCAGGTATTCGCTCTGGCCGGCGCCTTGACCGCCTCGCTGGTCTTCAAACAAGTGGTGCAGGACTTCCTCATCGCCGGTTTTGCTCGCGGCGTACCTATCCGGCAGCGCCATCACCGCTGGCCTCATTGTGCTAGGCGCTGGGCTACGCCTTTTTCCTCTTCAAGCGCTCTTTCAACGCCGCCTTTGCCCGCTTTTATGAAGCCGATCTGCTGGTCATGGACCAAGGCCGCGCCCTATTTCAAAGAGGGAGCCATCCCCCCCCGCGGCTGGGAGCGCTGGCTGGCCCCCGACCTCTTGGCGCTGACCCGCAAGGAGCGCCTACAGTTGCGCCGCCGCACCACCACCGGTCGCCTCTTTGCCTACCTGAGCTTCATCATCTTGGCCATTGCCCTTTACAATAAGGCTGGCTTACCCGCCCACTATATGGCGGTCTTCCCGACCTTGGTCATCGCGGTCTTTGCCAATCCCTGGCGTCAGCTCTATCACCCCCGAGCTCAACACCGCCTTCAACGAAAGCTTGCCCTTAGCCCCCCATCGACTCCACCAAGCCCGTAGCCTCGTGGCCACGCTTGAGCTCGGCCTGCTCGGGCTCCTGGGCGCCGTCGCCGTGGGCGTGGGTTCGAGCGGCTCAATGCCGCTCTTTGATGCCCTCTGGGTTGCTGCCCTCTCCCTCATCACCACCCTGGGCCCAGGCCCCTTGGATGGCCGCAGCGGCGCGGCGGCGCCCCGCAGCCTCGACCCTCGTTGCCGTCGCCGCGAGCCTATTGTGCGCCGCCATAGCGACCCTGAACATCTTCGCCGCCCTAGGGGCTGGTGGCCGCGCCATCGGCGTCGCCGGTTATGGCGCCATCAGCCGCCCCAAGGCTCAGGAAAAAGCCCATGTCTGACCCCGTCCTCTCCTTTCGCGGCGTGCACAAAAAGTACGGCAAACTCCACGCGCTCAAGGGCCTCGATTTCACCATCGAGCCCGGTGAGTTTGTCGGCTTTATCGGTCCCAACGGCGCAGGTAAGAGCACCACCATGCGGGCCATTGCCGGCCTCATCCAAGCCAATGAAGGCGCCATTGAGCTGTGCGGTGTAGACGTCAAAAAGCAACCCCATCGAGGCCCGTCAACACCTGGGTTATGTTGCTCAAGGCACCGAACTCTACCCCTATCTCACCGGCGAAGAGTTTCTGCGCTTCGTCGCCTCCATCCGCGGCATTGACCAAAGCACGACAGAGTCCCGCATTGCCCATCTCCTTGAGCTGAGCACCCTCACCGAGGCCCAAGGGCGCCTCATCCGCGAATACTCCGGCGGCATGGCCCGCAAGCTGGCCATCGCCGCAGCACTCCTGGCTGAACCCGCTTTGCTGCTGCTTGATGAAGCCTTTGTCGGCCTCGATCCTGAGAGCATTTACCGGGTGCGCGGCGCCCTCAAAGCCCAAGTCGAGGGCCGGCGCCGCTGTGCTCCTCTCCAGCCATGTCCTCGATATGGTCGAGCGCATCGCCGACCGCATCATCGTACTCCATCAGGGCCGCATCGCCGCCGATCTAAGAGGCGATGCGCTAAGCAGCGCCCTCCAGGAACACGGCGACCTCACGCGCCTCTATCTCCACCTCACCGACCAAGACGCCCTGCTCCAAGAAGCCATGGCCTAGGACTGATGAGGCAAATCAAAGCAAGCTATTCCTCTCTACCCAAGATGGCCAAATAGAGGCTCTCGAGGGCATCGGGATCCTTCAATTGAGCCATGAGCTCGAGCTCTACAGGACGCGCTCGGCGCGAGGCGAGCGCTTTGAGCTTCTCCATCCAGCGACGGCGCTCCTGCTGCAGGCCTTCCTCGCGACCTTCTTCGCGACCTTCTTCGCGACCTTCTTCACGACCTTCTTCACGACCTTCTTCTCGACCTTCTTTTCGACCCATCACGCGGCCATCTTCAATTCCCTCTGCGCGGCCTTTGCGATAGTGCTTGCGAAAGATCTCGGAGAAGGGCTCTTGCTGAGTTCTCATATATTCCTCCATTGCTTCGAGCTGAACACTGTTCAGCGCAGCGCATATCATATCAATGTAGAGCCCGAGTTTGGGCGAGTCGAGACTTGCTTTGTCGAAGCCCTCCAAAGTGGTTTTGAGTCGGTCTATACCTTTCTCTTTTGGCGCGTGAATCATCGCTGAGAGTGCCCCAAGTGCAGGTGAGAGGGCGACCTCTTGTGCTGATTCAAGTTTTGGGACGGACTCTGGACCTATCACATGAGGCTTGAACCCATGGGGCGGTTGAAAGCTAGGAATCTCACGGCGCGCCCCAACGCGCAACCGATGCTTGCAGCGCGATCACGACAAGCAGGGTCTCGCAAGCTTCACGCTCATGAAGCGCGGCTGCGTAGAGTGGCCAAGTCCAGCGCTTCTGTTCATCGCGACGGCTCTGCACCTCGACAATGACCGCTTGGCGACCTGGGTGTACAAAGACCAAGTCGGCGCGGTGCTGGGTCGGGCGCAGTTGCCCCAACTCAGACTCAGCTGGGGCCTGCTCTTCCTCAAATAGCAGCTCAACACCCCTATTTTCCAATAAGATCTTTAATAGGATCGGATGCTCGCGGATGAGCGCTAGGACCGATTCGTGGACTGCACCAGCCATCTCTTA
Source organism: Victivallales bacterium (assembly GCA_963677165.2). Classification (GTDB taxonomy): domain Bacteria; phylum Verrucomicrobiota; class Lentisphaeria; order Victivallales; family SZUA-371; genus JAFGXT01. Next base: position 1,081,789 of record CAXXSX010000001.1, read on the forward strand.
CCTCCATCGCAGGAGCCAATGCCTGCCGAAGCCCTCCTCGACAGCGCAATACTACTCGGACTTGGCAGGTGAAATGGCGCGCATTGGGGCGATCTTTTTCTAAGTTTTTTTAGCAGTCAAGTAATGTCAGCCACTTACAACCCTCCCCTGTGAGCCCCTTCAATGGATGCCTCGTCGGGCATCGAGCCCCAAGATTCTATTGATACTTCTCTGCGTGGGGTCACGATGAACTGTGGCTCGAAGCCCCGCCGCGTTCGAAGCCAAAAAATCACCCCTCTGCAGCGACCTTTGTCCCATCCATCGCACCGCCATGCCCGCCGAGTTCAGCAAGTTATCCCTTCGCGCCTCTTGAAATCTGAGTTAGTATCGCCGGCTTGCTGTTGCGTTTCGCCCCTTTTTGAGCCCGAGGAGTTATGGACGAGAGCACCCGGCGAATGAGCACCCTCCACATCAGCGGTGAGGGACTGCCCCAAAACCTCTACCTCTTCCCTCTCACCCGCAGCGTGATCTTCCCCAACCTGGTGGTGCCCATGAGCATCAACCCAGGTCCTTTGCAGGAAATCATCGAGCGCAGCCCAAGCCCATAACGACTACATTGGCTTTGTCTATCGCAAAGAGCCCCTCTCTCCGAGGGCGAGCCCTCTGTGCTCTCAGAGATCGGCAGTGTCGCAAGGGTCGAAAAAATTACCACCACCCCCGAAGGTGAGCTCAACCTGCTGGTGCGCAGCCTGCATCGCTTTCGCATCGTCTCTTTCCTCAAGAGCGAGCGGATCATCGCCGAGGTCGAATACCTCGAGGATATCCAAGAAGAGAGCGATGAGCTGCAGGCCTTGTGGCGCAACGTGCAGCGCCTGTTGGGCACCTTGGTGGAGCACAATCCGCAGATCCCCAACGAGATGATGGAGCAACATCCTGGGTATGGAGAGTCCTGGGCGCTTGGCCGATATGGTGGCCGCCCATTTCCCCCTGCCGCTGGATGAAAAACAAGAAATCTTGGAGCTGCTCGACGTCCACCAGCGCCTCGAGAGCGTCTATGTGCGGATGGTGCGGGAGATGGACCTGCTGGAGCTGGGCCAGAAAATTCACGAACAAATCCGCCATGGAGATTGAGAAAAGCCAGCGCGAGTTCTTTTTGCGCGAGCAGCTCAAGGTGATCCGCCAAGAGCTCGGCGAAGAGCGCGACGAGCAGGCGCTCAATGTCGAAGAGTATGAAGCCCGCATCGCCGAAGCCAAGATGAGTGACGAGGCCGGAAAAAGCGGGCCATAGAGCAGCTCGGGCGGCTCAAGCTCTTGCCGCCCGATGCCGCCGAATACAACATGATCCGCACCTATCTCGACTGGCTCTGTGACCTGCCCTGGGCCAAGCTCAGCGAGGACGATCTTGACCTGGATCGCGCCCAAAAGATCCTCGATCGCGATCACTTTGGCCTCTCGGATATCAAAGAGCGCATTGTTGAATTCTTGGCGGTCAAAAAGCTCAAGCCCGGCCATCAAGGCCAAATCATCTGCTTTGTTGGACCTCCAGGTGTCGGCAAGACCAGCCTCGGGGCGCTCAATCAACAGGGCTCTGGGGCGCGAGTTCTATGGCTTTAGCCTAGGTGGCATGCGGCGATGAAGCCGAGATCAAGGGCCACCGCCGCACCTATATCGGGGCGATGCCAGGCAAGCTCATTCAGGGCCTCAAGCGGGTCGGCACCCGCAACCCCCGTCTTCATCCTCGGATGAAATCGACAAGCTCGGCAGCAGCCCGACTGGCGCGGCGATCCTTCTAGCGCCATGCTCGAGGTCTTGGATCCCGAGCAGAACGGACCGCTTCATGGACAACTACATCGATGTCGCCTTTGATCTCTCCGAGGTGATGTTCATCGCCACGGGCCAATACCACGGCGACCATCCCCCGCCCCTTGCTCGACCGCATGGAGGTCATCGAGCTCGCCGGCTACAATCGAAGAAGAGAAGATTCAGATCGCCAAGCGCCATCTGGTGCCCAAGCAGCGCGCAGCCCCACGGGGCTCAAGGCCAGCCAGTTCAAGATCACCGAGGGCGCGCTGCGCGAACTCATCCGTCAGCACACCCGCGAAGCCGGCGTCCGCAACCTTCGGAGCGAACCATCGCCCGGGTCTGCCGTAAGGTCGCCGCTCGCGTCGCCAAGGGCATCTCCCAAGGCGAGCGCATCGTCATCAAGAATCTCGAAGAGTACCTGGGGGCCGCCCCGGCTACTTAGAAGAAGTGCTCTCAAGAGGACAGGCCCCGGGCATCGCCGCAGGGCTGGCCTGGACCCCAATTCGGCGGCGAAATCCTCTTTGTCGAGGCCACCAGCATGGTGGGCCGCGAGCAGCTCAAGCTGACGGGCAAGCTGGGCGATGTGATGTCCGAATCGGTGCAGATCGCCTTTAGCTATGTCCGCGCCAATATGGAGCTCTTCGGCCTCGACGAGGAGCTATTCAAGGGCCGCAGCTTCCACGTCCACTTCCCAGCAGGGGCGATCCCCAAGGATGGCCCCTCGGCGGGAATCACCGTGGTCAGCTCGCTCTTATCGCTGCTGCTCCAACGCTCTCTGCCCGACCGCCTGGCGATGACCGGCGAGCTAACTTTGATTGGGAATGTCCCTCCCTGTGGGGGGCATTAAGGAGAAGATTACCGCGGCCCGGCGCGCGGGCCGCTCGCACCGTCATTTTGCCCGCCAGCAACGACAAAGACCTCACCGAGGTGCCCGAACACGTGCGGGGCGACTTGACCTTCCATTTTGTGGAAAATTACAAGCAGGTGTACAAGGTACTCTTTGGTGCGTTAAAGAAGCCTGCAGAGAAGAAGTAATGGCCCAAGCTGGCCGGTGTGTGGACAAGCGAGAGAGAGTGAATGAAGCGTCTCCAAGTGACAGAGCAAATACCCCAAGAGCTGTTGGACATCTTAAAAAGCCTCAAGAAGCTCATTGAGGAGGGGGGATCCCCGCTTGCAAATCGAGTCGGACGACGCGGTCACTTTCGAGCTCGGTCATGCCGGCGCCATGGAGCCCGATATCGGCGTCTACAGCGTCACCTATGCCCCCAATGGGCTGGCCGAAGACACCTGGTGGCTGACCTTGGATGAGCCGCAGATCGCCGCCATCTGTGCCGGCGAGATGAACCCCCCTGCCCTTGTGGAGCTGCGATCCCGATTGCGGCAACCGCTTTGGCTTGGCGGATATGTGGTGTCCCCCGCTGCCAAGATCTGAGTGAGCTGCTCAGCGACGGTGAGTGGGCTGAAGAAGGCTTATGTCTCTTTCGCTGGGGCAGCCGCCCCTACGGAGCAGGTCGAGCTCGACTCGGGGGTCGACGCCGTGCGCCTGCTCAAAGCCCACGCCCAGCTGGGAGCCAAAGGGCGCCCTTGGGTGCTGCGCATGATGAACAATCGCGGCGAGATGTTGGTCTTTGGCGCCAAGGCCGAGCGCGGCTTCGCCAGCTTCATCGCCCCCCATCCCTCTCACCGGCCCCGGCTCGCCGGCGTGGGTCAGCACCGCTAGCCTCGAAGAAGGCGCCCCCCTACCCCTCCTCGACCACGGCCAACCCCTCACCATCGACGCCAGCTTCTGCATCCCCTTGGAGCAGCTCTTCTCGCGTCGTCGCCGATTTCGTCGAGGCCGGCGAAGCCAGCGAAGAGGGTCCCCTGGTTACCCGAAATCCCCCACGAGCAATGGGCTGAGCAGCGCCAAAATATCCAAGTGGCCTGGCTCTTCGGCGCCGAAGCCCCCGAAGAACAGGAGCCGACCTACCCCGAGCTTAGCTTAGGACGACCTCCTCAGCGGTGCCGCCGCCGCCCGCCCAGCTCCCCGACGAGCCCGAGCCCATCGACGAGGGGCTCACCCTACGAGCGCCTGGCTCGCCAGATCCTCCGCACCCTGCTCGATCGCGAAGAGATCGAGCTGGTCCCCGAGGCCGAGCTCGAAGACCTGGTCGAAGATTTCGCCCGAAATCCTCGCCTCGCGCCCCATGCCCACCGATAACCTCGACGACATCCCTCGATTGGACTGGTGGAACAACCCCCAGGTCGAAGACCTCTTCATCGCCGACGATGACTTCGCCAAGTGCATCATCGAGGCCGCCAAGAGCCTCAGCAGCTAGCCCCTGCTGCGGCCATTTGGGTTGCAGCGCAGAGGGTTGAGGCGAGAGGTCGCGGGGAGAGAACAAGTGAAGGTTTTGGTTTGGTTTTCGAACGCGGCTTGCTCTGTGGGCGAAGCCGGCAATCAATACCCACGTCCTTTCGCTACAGGCTGGCCGCCAAGCTCGTCGTACAGCATATCCTCGCTCACCACCGCAGACCAATGCCGGTTGGCGTGAGTTCATTAAATCGCTGTTAGCGACCGTCGCGAACGCGACAAGACCTCCCCTGGGGAGACGGCGACCGCAGGTCGTCCAAGGTGGCAAAACGCCGACACCGCCGACACACCCACCAGAGCCATGCATTTACGATATATATTTTTTCGAGATTTTATTCTTGCAGCGGCCGGCTCATTTGCTTAGCATCAGAAAAGCACCCCACCCCACACCCCCAAACAACAAAGGAGTGAGCATGGCTAAGGACATTGAGCAGCAGATCACCTTTCAACAGCTAACCCCTCACAAAGAAAAAGAACCTGAGTTTTGCAGAGTCCCCGGAAAACCCATTATTAGCGCTCTAGAGCCCACTGCGCCAACAGAGTCAAAGCTCAGGATTCCTCCTGCCATCCTCCTCGCGATCTTGGTCTTAGGGCTCGAAACGGGACTGCTGCTTGGGTTGGCCGCCAACCCTCAATTTAGTGTTCAACAGCCCATCGAGAACTCATCCTCAACACCGATAAGATCTAGACAACTCTAATATCGAGGTCAACATGAAAAATGGAGCCCGTGTTAAACTGGAAAAAGCCGTCCTCAAAAGTGGCTTCAAAGCGCTCGCGGGCGTTGAGGGCGTCGTCGTCGAACTCTACGAAGACCACGCCCTGGTCGACTTCGACGGCGAGCGACTGCAACTCCCCCATTGGAGCATGAGCCCTCTTGCTCCCGAAAAAGACGCTAAGCTCAAAACAAAAGCACGCCAAACTGAAGCACCAACCCTTCGCGAGCTCGCCCCTAAAGCTGTTGTTCTCTCAGCAGGCGAGCGCCGTCGCCTCATTGACCTGCTTGACCGCTGCACCGACGAAGAAAGCCAGCAGCTGCACCATCTCCTCAAAGTCGCCCAAGCCAAGCGAGGCCTGCTATGAAGCCCCAAGCATTTATCGAGTGGCAAGAACAAGCATTGGCCAGCAAGAGCGACTTCCTCCCCCTCGTCCCCGAGCTTGGCACCCCTTATATCACCTTCAACGGCAGCCTGGTCTTTGTCTACCGCATCACGCCCCTCTGCGCTTATGCTCGTGTGCTAGAGGGAGGCCATCGCTATGCTCAGCGGCACGGTTCAAGCCCAGGCGACTACTATGAACTCGACAACAAAGGCTGCCCACTCGCCGAACGATCTGGCCCATGGTCTCTCATGGCCTTGAAACAGCGGGTGGTCCTCACAGCCGAAGCAAAGCTGGGCTGCGATATTTCAAGTATCGGCGACATCATCCAGCGCCTCGAATGGCGCCTCCAATGCCCACCTGCCAAAGCAAAAAACGCTGTCGAAGGCTACTATCGGGATCTCCAAGCGCGCCAAGACATGCTCAGAGCCTTTGGCCCCTATGAGCCAGTGCCCGCCGAAAGCGACGAGCTCTACCACACCTTCAACGGCAGCTTGGTGATGGTGCTTGTTGAAAAAGGCGAGCTCAACGCGGTGGTCTTGCGAGGCGGACACGGGCACCCACTGCTCAGCGGCGAAAAGCCAGGAGAGGGCTACCGCATCGAGAGCGATGGTCACGTGGCACGGGTAAGCGATGGCCTAGAGCTAGGCATGAGCCTAAAATCCCAAATCCCCAAGGCCTACCAACTGCCTCAATGAGCCGGCCTTGACCCACAGAAGAGATACCAAATAATTGTCTAGAAGATTCGACAAAAGCCTCGGTGGTGTTTACCCTCCGCTCTAAGCTTCTCTTTTCCACTTCAGGAGCAACTGCTTTGGGCGAGCGCCCCTTTAAGGCTCCTGAACTCTGTTTTTGAATCAAATGAGCACATTATGTCGACCATTAAAGCCAAAGAACTCGAAGAAGAAATCGCCCCCTGGTTCACCCGACTCCTACGGCTGCTCGCCGAACACAAGCCCGATGAATGGGGCAACCCCAAGCGCAGCGACCCCTGCGCGCCTAACCGCGCAGTCTTCAAACACCGCGTGCAACAAATTCGCGATAGAAACGAAACCCACAAAGTCTCGGGATTGGCGCCTTCGACCTTGGAGAAATTTCTCGGCAAGAAAAAATACGACGTCAATCGAAGCACCGTCATCAAAGCCGCGAAAATACTGGTGAGAATCTTCGCCGATGAAGTTGTAAAAGACCGCTTTGACACTTTGACGACAGAAGAAGCCTTCCAGCGCGTATTGACCGATACCGCATTGACCGATACAAAAACGGCTCCTCCACCATCCTTGGAAATTAGAATGGATGCAGTCCATGAATTCATCTTCGATGAATTGGAAAAGGTTTCCACTAAGAAAGTCCCAAAGCCCAAGTCCATTGAAAGCAAACGTTCAGCAAACCCCTATCACTATAATGGCAGCCTTTCCTTTCCGCTTCAGCAATTGCTTTATATTAAACGGATTTCTCCCAACGAAAAGAAATCAGAGAGCCCAAAAAGTGTGGAAGAAAAGATTCAAGCCTTCATTTTTGAGAACAAAGCCTTCAGGCTATATGTCCGTGGCGATCGCAGGATGGGCAAAAGCTCCCTCCTCGCCTGGCTAAGGCATCACCTTGGGATATCAAGCTGGTATCTAGATTTTTCCGCCATTGATGTTGCGCTTACTCACGCCGAGGCATTGCAAGAGCTCCTGGAAGCCGAAGGTCTGAAGGGTAAAACTTTAGAAGAATGTGCACACCATGCAGCTTCTACTGGAGGTGTCTTCCTCATTGACGAATTTGATGCCCCCTTAGGGCAACCTGAATTTGGCGCGAGGGTCATCGATTTTCTCGCCGCCGCTCAGGAGAAGGCCAAGACCAACAGTATCGGCATTGTCGCAACAGGAAAGAAAGCCGGTGGTGAAGTACTCGGTGAGTACCTCAAGCGGCAACAATACTCAGACAACAATGTCAATCTTTGGAAGAGCTTCGAGCTTGAGAATTTTGGCCCTAGCGAAATAGAGCAATTGGCTTACCTAGCCCCCGTACAGCTTCAACATATGCTCTCAGCAAGCTCAAAAGATGATGAAAAAGCGATAGCTCTTCTCAGACAAAAAACAAAGGGACTACCAGCCGCTGTCCAGGATGAATTATCGCAACTCACGAAACTCTACCAAGATAGGAAGCTAACATTTTCAGCAATGTTCAAGCAGCTCAGAAAGCCCATCGCCACAATCCAGCTTGGTGACTTCTAAGAGCACCTCACCCCCTTTTGGGAGCAGAAAACATGACGAATTGCCCCTTCCAACCCTTTGGCAGCTACTCTGGCCCCTGTTTCGTCGAAAGACGAACAACGGAACAAAAGCTCCTCAGTGAGCTAAAAACCCGTAGAGGTATCCCCTATCTCTCTGGCCCACGCCAATCTGGCAAGAGCAGCGCCCTAGTTTGGGCGAAACATGAATTGGAAGACCAAGGCTACCTGGTGGCCTACATCGACCTCCAGGGCTGGATCGACGAAACAAACGACTATAAGCGCGTGCTTGAGAGCCTTGGTGAG